>NZ_JBITFV010000012.1:0-152072 GCF_044456525.1 Promicromonospora sp. NPDC050880 | reverse complement strand
CTGGGGGGCCCCCCACACCCCGGGGCCTACCCCGCCGGGGCCGGGCCCGCCGCGGGGCCCCCCCCCCCCGTTCTGTCTCGCCACAATTCTCCTTCGGCACCGTCTGGTGCCGCCTGGGGATCAGCCCTTGTTGCGGGGCGGAGCCTCGCCGAGCTCGCTGGAGGTCACGACCATGCCACCCTGGACGGCCGGGTCGCCCTGGCCCTCCGTCGCGGTCACCAGCTCGAGCGGGCCGGTGACGCGTCCCGCAGCCTTGACGTCCTCGACCGCCGTCTCGACGGCGGCCAGCGACGCGGCCGGCACGGCCAGCGACGCGGCCACGATCGGCGTGCGCATGGATGCCTTGGCCTCGGACTTCACCTTGCGCAGCGCCGCGAGGGCGTGCCCTGCGGCGGCGAGGTCGGCCGGGTCGGCGTCGCCGCCTGCCGCACGCAGCGGCTCGGCCACGGGCCACGGGGCGCGGTGCACCGAACCCTCGCGCCACCAGGACCAGACCTCCTCCGTGGCGAACGGGAGGTAGGGCGCCAGCAGACGCAGCATGGTGTCGAGCGCGATCGCCAGCGCCGTGCGGGCCGACGTCGTCTCCGCGGAGACGTCCGCCGCGTCCGCGCCCGCGCCGTACGCGCGGTCCTTGACGAGCTCGAGGTAGTCGTCGCAGAACGTCCAGAAGAACGTCTCCGTGAGCTCCAGCGCCCGGGTGTGGTCGTAGGTCTCGAGCGCGGCCGTGGCCTGCTCGACCACGCCGGCCAGACCCGCGAGCATCGAGCGGTCCAGGGAGACCGTGACCGCTGCCGGGTCGAGCGTGATCTCGCTGCCCGCGCCGCCGCCGAACGACAGCGCGAACTTCGAGGCGTTGAGGACCTTGATCGCCAGGCGGCGGCCGATCTTCATCTGGCCGATCTCGAACGCCGCGTCGGTGCCCAGGCGCGCCGAGGCCGCCCAGTACCGCACCGCGTCGGAGCCGTGCTCCACGAGCAGGTCCATGGGCGTGACCACGTTGCCCTTGGACTTCGACATCTTCTTGCGGTCCGGGTCGAGGATCCAACCGCTGATGGTCGCGTTCTTCCAGGGCAGCACCTTGTTCTCCAGGTGCGAGCGCACCACGGTGGAGAACAGCCAGGTGCGGATGATGTCCTGCCCCTGCGGGCGCAGGTCCATCGGGTAGACGCGCTCGAAGAGGTCGTTGTCGCGCTCCCAGCCTGACACGATCTGCGGCGTCAGGGAGGACGTGGCCCAGGTGTCCATGACGTCGGCGTCGCCGACGAAGCCCCCGGCCTGGCCGCGCTGCTCCTCGGTGTACCCGGCAGGCGCCTGCGACGTCGGGTCGACCGGGAGGGTCTCCTCGGCGGGCACGATCGGGTGGTCGTAGTCGACCTCACCGTTCGCGGTCACCGGGTACCACAGCGGGATCGCGACGCCGAAGAACCGCTGGCGGCTGACCAGCCAGTCGCCGTTGAGGCCGTTGACCCAGTTCTCGTACCGCACCCGCATGAAGTCGGGGTGGAAGTCGAGCTCCTTGCCACGGCCCAGCAGCTCCTCGCGGAGCGCCTCGTCGCGGCCGCCGTTGCGGATGTACCACTGGCGCGAGGTCACGATCTCGAGGGGCTTGTCGCCCTTCTCGAAGAAGTTGGCCTTGCGCTGCGTGGCGACCGGCTCCGTCGGCATGTCGCCCGAGGCGGCAAGGGCCTCGACGATCGCCTTGCGGGCGCTGAACGTGGTCTTGCCGGCCACCTCGGTCTCGAAGAGCTCGACGCCGGGACCCTCGGGGAGCCACTCCGGCACCTCGCGCGTGATGCGGCCGTCGCGGTTGATGATCGACCGCGTCGGGAGCTGCAGCTCGCGCCACCACTGGACGTCGGTCAGGTCGCCGAAGGTGCAGCACATCGCGATGCCGGCGCCCTTGTCGGGCTCGGCCAGGTGGTGTGCGAGCACCGGGACCTCGACGCCGAACAGCGGTGAGGTCACCGTGGTGCCGAACAGGTGCTGGTAGCGCTCGTCGTCCGGGTGGGCGATGAGGGCGACGGCCGCGGGGATGAGCTCCGGCCGCGTGGTCTCGATGTAGACGGGCTCGCCGTCGGCCTTGTGGAACGCGACCTTGTGGAAGTGGCCCGGGTAGTCGCGTGCCTCCAGCTCGGCCTGCGCCACCGCGGTCTGGAACGTGACGTCCCACAGGCCGGGGGCCTCGGCCTGGTAGGCCTCGCCGCGCTGGAGGTTGCGCACGAACGCCCGCTGCGCGGTGGCACGGGAGGAGTCACCGATGGTCTGGTACGTCTGGGCCCAGTCCACCGAGATGCCGAGGCGCCGCCACAGCTCCTCGAACTGCTTCTCGTCCTCGGCCGTCAGGCGCTCGCACAGCTCGACGAAGTTGCGCCGGCTCACCGGCACCTGGTCCGCGGCCTTGACGTTCTTGTCCGTGCCCTCGAACGGCGGCGTGAAGTCCGGGTCGTACGGCAGCGACAGGTCCACGCGCACGCCGTAGTAGTTCTGCACGCGGCGCTCGGTCGGCAGGCCGTTGTCGTCCCAGCCCATGGGGTAGAAGACCTCGAGCCCGCGCATGCGCTTGTAGCGCGCCACGATGTCGGTGTGCGTGTAGCTGAACACGTGTCCCACGTGCAGGGAGCCGGACGCCGTGGGCGGCGGGGTGTCGATCGAGTAGATCTCGTCGCGGGTCCTGGTGCGGTCGAACGCGAAGGTGCGCTCGGCGCTCCACCGCTCGTCGAACTTCGTCTCCAGGCCGTCCGTGCTGACCTTGTCCGGTACCGCCTTGACCACCGCGCGTACGACGTCGCTGCCCGGTACCGCGGTGGCGGCGTGGGTCGGTGTCGTGTCAGGTGCGGGTGTGGTCGCAGCCGGGTCCGTCGGCCCGGAGGAGGCGGGAATGCTCATGCGCACCAGTGTCCCAGATCCGAGCAAGCCGAGCGGCACGTCGTCCACAGGTCAGGCGGGGGCAGACGAGGGCTCGCGCAGGCCTCCTCGACCGGGCTCGGGCGCTCGCTCAGCCGGCCAGGTGCGACCACCGCGGGGCCAGGTCGGCCCAGGGCCCGACGGCGACCATCCGGCCGCCGTCGACCACCACGACCCGGTCGGCCGCGGCGAGGGTCGCCGCGCGTGATGTCGTGCCCAGCACCGTGGCGCCGGCCCGGCGCAGGCCCGCCCACACCTCGGCCTCGGTGACGGCGTCGAGGGCCGAGGAGACGTCGTCCACGAGCAGCAGGTCGGAGCCGGTGGCCAGCGCCCGCGCGAGGCCGAGGCGCTGGACCTGACCGCCCGAGAGCCGCAGGCCGCGGTGCCCCACGACGGTCCCGGTGCCGCCCGCCTCGGCGACGTCCCGGTCGAGTCCCGCCGACCGGAGCGGGCCGTCGAGGGGCCGGTCGTGGTCGAGCCGCACGTTGTCCGCCAGCGTGCCGGAGACGACGTGCGGCACCTGCGCGACGTGCGCCACTCGCGGCGGGCGCAGGAACGTCTCCGGGTCGTCCACGACGGTGCCGTTCCAGGTCACCCGTCCGTCGACGTCGACCAGACCGGACAGCGCCCCCAGCAGCGACGACTTGCCCGCGCCGACGCGTCCGACCACCAGCACCAGCTCGCCGCGGCGCACGGTCAGGTCCACGCCGCGCACGCCCACCGTGCCGTCGTCGTGGACGGCGCTCACGTCGTGGAGGCGCAGCTCGTGCAGGGGAGCGGCGCGGTCCGGCACGGGGGCGGGGTGCGTGCCGCCCGGCACGACGGTGCCGGTGAACAGGTCGACGTCGCCGGGTACGTCCGCGAGGCGTGCCGTGCCGGCGTACCGGGCCGTGACGTCCACCCAGCGGCGTGCGGCCGCACCGCTCGTGACGAGCTGACCCAGCCCGTACCCGATCCAGCTGAACGTTCCGATCGACGTGCTGACCAGGAGCGTCGTGGCCAGGGACCACGTACCGCCCAGGTGCAGCGTCCACGCCAGGACGGTGGCGGCCCGGCTCAGCACGGACGGGGCCAGCCCGACGAGGAATCCGGTGCGTTCCTCGCGCAGCGACGACTCCACGCGCCGGCCGTCCACGCGGGCCACCTGACCGAGCACGCCGTCCGTGGCCGCCGTGAGCTTGACGGTGCGCACGGCCTCCAGGGCCGATCCCAGCAGCCGGCCGAGCTCGGCGGCCGCGTCGCCCGCCTGCCGGGCCGCGGCCGCGACGTAGCGGCTGCCCAGGACCTGGGTGGCGAACATCACCGCCGCCATCGCCAGCCCGATCGCCCCGGCCAGCAGGCTGTCGCTGAGCATGACGAGCAGGGCCAGCGTGAACGGCGCCGTGAGCAGCTCCCGCCAGGCCTGGGTGTGTCCCGTCAGGCGGTACTCCTCCTGGGCGCGCGCGGCGATCTCGCCGGGAGCGTCGCGGACGGTGCGCCGCTGGGCCGTCTGCCCCCGCAACAGGGACAGCCGCAGCCTCAGCCGCGAGTCGGCCCACCACCGGGCGCTCGTCAGCCGGACGGTCCAGGGCAGCAGGGTGTTGGCCAGGACCGCCGCGAGGACGGCGCACGCCAGCAGCCAGGGCGCGGAGCCCTGCTCGAGGTCGACCACGAGGGCCGCCCACAGCCACCCGACGACCAGGCCGGTCGAGGTGAGGTAGTCCGTCAGCTCCCACACCACGGCAGGGAGCAGCAGGCCGGCCGGCCGCGCGCGCAACGTGCTCCACACGGCGCGGCCCAGCGGACGGCGGGGGAGGTGCGACCGCTCCCGGGGCGTGCGGGACGGTGCACGGTCGGCGGCCGCTGGCGCCGCTCCCTCCGGCGGCATGTCCTGCACCGAGCGGAGGGGCGTGGCGGGTGCCGGAACCGTGCCCCTCGCCGCCGTGTTCGCCGTTGTGTCGTCCGTCGCCGTGTCGTCCGCTGCTCCGCCCCCGCCGGTCCCCGCCGCTGTCAGCAACCGTGCGAAGGCGCCGCCGGAGGCCGCCAGCGTGTCCCAGGGTCCGTGCTCCACGATCCGGCCGGCGTCGAGCACCGCCACGGCGTCGGCGTGCCGTGCGGTGGCCAGCCGGTGCGCCACGACGATCGCCGTGCGCCCGGACAGGAGCGCCCGTGACGCCAGGGTGACCCGTTCCGCCGTCGCCGGGTCCATGCGTGCGGTGGCCTCGTCGAGCACGACCACCTCGACGTCGCGCACCAGGAGCCGGGCGAAGGCGACGAGCTGTTCCTCGCCGGCGGACAGGCTGACGCCGTCCGGCCCCAGGCGGGTGTCGAGGCCGTCGGGGAGCGACGCCACCCATGAGGTCAGGCCGAGCGCCTGCATCGCCCGCTCGACCCGTTCCGGCGGGACGGGCCCCCAGAGCGTGATGTTGTCGGAGAGCGTCGCGGCCAGTATCTCGGTGCGCTGCCCGACGACCCCCACACGGGTACGCAGCTCGCCCAGGTCCAGGCCCGTGACGTCCTGGCCGTGCAGCAGCACTGTCCCGCCGGGCGGCTCGACAGCGCGGCTCAGCGTCTTGGTCAGCGTGGTCTTGCCCGCACCCGTGCGGCCGACCAGGGCGCAGGTGGTACCTGCCGGGACGGTCAGGTTCAACGGACCGAGCGTGAAGCCCTCGCCGTATGCGAAGGTCAGGTCGCGCAGCTCCACGTCGACCCCGCCCTCCCGGACGGGGAACCCCGCACCACCCGAGGGCTCCTGCGGTACGGCCAGGAGGTCGCGGACCCGCTGGAAGGTGCCGATCGCCTCCTCGACGCGCGGCAGGAGCCGGCCCAGGACGTCCACCCGGCCCACGAACCCCGTGACCAGCAGCCACAGCGTGACCAGGCGGGCGATGTCGAGCGCACCCCCGGAGACCGCCCACACCCCGCCCACGAGCACCGCTCCGACCAGGGCGTCGAGCGGCAGCTCCGTGCGCAGCCGCACCCGGGAGAACGTGACCGACCACTCCTCCCGCAACCTGATCTGGCGGGCGGCCAGCTCGGCGTACCGGCGCAGCACGTACCGCTGGCCGTGGGCCGTGCGCAGGTCGTCCCGCGCGGCCACCGCCTCCTCGAACTGCGCCATGTGGTCGGAGCCGGCCTCCGAGCTGCGGCGGCTCAGCTCTCGCAGAGGCCGTGCCGAACGCCGGGCGAGCAGCAGCACCAGTGCCGCGACCAGGGGGAAGGCGATCCACGCCGGCCACCAGACGAGGCCCGCGGTGACCCAGCCGACCACGAGGCTGATGCCTGCCTGGCCGAGCGTGATGCCGATCCCGCTGATCGCCCGCGTCAGCCGCTCGGGATCGCCGTTGACCCGGTCCAGGAGCTCGCCCACCGCCTGCTCCTCCAGCGCGGGCAGGGGCTGTCCCAGGGCAGCCGCGGCGAGGTCGGTGCGCAGCGTGGCCTCGGCGCGGGCCGCGGCCCGCTGCACCACCAGCCACGTCACCGCGTCCAGCACGACGACGGCCGCGCTGACCACCGCGAGGACGATCAGGGTGTCCCGTGCCGGGTCCGCCGCCATGCGCCCCGTGACCACCGCCGCGTACGCCGAGGCCCCGGCCGCCAGCAGTGCGGCCGGGACCGCGACGGCGGCGACCCGCAGCGCACGCCGGCGCCACGGTGCGTGGCGCCGGCCGCGAGGCAGGCGGGTTCGGCGGCTCGGACGAGCCGGGAGGCGGGGCATGGCACGACCTTGCCACCCGCCACTGACATTCACCCCGGCCGCGCCCATGAGGAGTCCCCGTGCACAGCGAGCCCGCCGTGTGCGCCGGTCCGCCCCGCGGCGATCGACCAGCCCCGAGCAGGATGTCGGTGGTGCCGCGTAGCGTGGCACCCATGACCGCATACCGTGAGCTCGCGCCGCCGACCGGCCTCCTGCCGGTCGTGGCCTGCCTCTGGGAGCACGACGTGCCGCCGGGCCACGAGCAGCGCGTCATCCCGGACGGCTGCGTGGACCTGGTCCGGCTCGACGGCGAGCTGGTGGTCGTCGGCGCCGACACCGGTCCCGTCGTCGTCGCCGCGGCCGCCGACCGGGCGGCGTCGCGCACCAGTGGCATCCGGCTCCGGCCCGGAGCGGCGGGCGCCGTCCTCGGCATCCCGGCCTCGGAGGTGCATGACCAGCGCGTCCCGCTCGCCCAGGTCTGGCCCGGCGCCGGTGCGGCACTCGCCGAGGCGCTCGACGCGGCGGACCCCGGCGGCCGGCTCGACCTGCTCGCACGCGCGGTGCTGCGGCGCAAGGCGGAACGGGACGGCCTGGTCGCGGCCGCCGCACGCCGGCTCGGACTGCCCGGCGCGCGCATCTCCGGCGTCGCCGCCGACCTCGGGGTCAGCGAGCGGCACCTGCACCGCCGCACCGTGGACGCCGTCGGGTACGGACCCAAGACGCTCGGGCGGGTGGCCCGCCTGCGCCGGCTGATCGGCGGCGGGCCGGCGCCCCTGGCGGAGCGGGCGCTCGCGGCCGGATACGCCAGTCAGGCGCACATGAGCGACGAGGTGCGTCGTCTGACAGGCTTCACGGCGGTCCGATTCCTGGAAGACGCCGTGCTGACCGCCGCCTAGCGTCGGCACCATGAGCACACCGACGACGATCGACATCGACGCGGCCCGGCGGTTCGTCTACGCGGACGCCCGGCTCCTGGAGCGGCACCGTCTCGCCACGCTGTTCGACGGCGCGCCGGCCGCCCCTGTCCTGGACGCCCTGCGCCCCTACCGGAACGACGACGGCGGCTGGGGCCATGCCCTCGAACCCGATCTGCGGGGGCCCGACAGCCAGGTCTCCGGCGCGATGTCCGCGCTGGCGGTGCTGGCCGAGCTGGGCGTCGCCGCCGACCCCGAGGTGGCACGCCTGGCCACCGAGACCGCGGACTGGCTGGCCGGCGTCGCGCTCGCGGACGGCCGCGTGCCGCACGTGCTGCCGACCGCCGCCGCCTATCCCGCGGCGCCGTGGATGCAACCGAACGACGGCGGCATGCTGACGTTCGCCGTCGCCGCGCACCTCTGGGAGCTGGGGGTGGAGCACGAGTGGCTCGACGCGGCCACGGCGTGGTGCTGGGGGCAGCTCGACGGCGACGCACCGGTGGGCGGCTACACGGTCAAGTTCGCCGTCGACTTCCTGGACGCCGTGCCCGAGCCGGACCGGGCCGCGGCCGCCGTCGAGCGGCTGCGCCCGGCCCTGCGCGAGGACGGGACGATCCCCGTGGAGGGCGGGCAGGACGACGAGCAGCTCACGCCGCTGATCATCTCGCCCCGCCCCGGCACACCCAGCCGTGCCCTGTTCACCGAGGCGCAGATCGCCGGGGAGCTGGAGCGGATCGAGAGGGAACAGCTCGCCGACGGTGGCTGGGACTTCGACTTCCTGCACTGGTCACCGGGGCAGTCCGTGGAGTGGCGCGGCATCGTCACGCTCGGTGCCCTGCAGACGCTCCGGCTGCACGGCCGGCTGTGACCCCGTGCCGGACGCCCGGGTCACGGACGTGACCTGGGCGCCCGACACGGCGGTGTCCGGTGCGCAGCCCGAGGCCGGGGCGCCCGGGGTGCCGCATAGGCTGGGCGTGTGGTGAACATCGGGTATGCCGCGATGCTGGAGCAGTTCGCGCCGCGCGAGGCGGTCGAGCTGGCGGCGTTCGCGGAGGCGCACGGCTTCTCCGGCGTCATGGCCGCCGACCACTTCCAGCCCTGGACCCCGCAGCAGGGTCAGGCGGGCTTCGTGTGGAACGTGCTGGCCGCGGCGGCCGAGCACACGACGGGCGACCTCGGGCCCGTGACGGCGCCGACGTTCCGCTGGCACCCCGCCGTGGTGGCCCAGGCGTCGGCGACCCTGGCGGCGATGAACCCGGGCCGGCACTGGCTCGGCGTGGGCTCGGGGGAGGCCCTCAACGAGCACGTCGTGGGCGGTTACTGGCCCGAGGCAGCGGAACGCATCAACCGCATGTTCGAGGCCGTCGAGATCATCCGGAAGCTGTTCACCGGCTCGCTGGCCGGGCGGGACGTGAAGCACGCGGGCACCTACTTCAAGCTGGAGTCGACGCGCCTGTGGACCATGCCGGACGCCGCCCCCGAGATCCTCGTCGCCACGGCGGGCCCGGTCACGGCCCGTCGCGCCGGGCGGACGGCGGACGGGCTGATCACGCAGGCCGCGCCGCTGGAACGGATGTCCACCCTGCTCAGCCGGTTCGCCGACGGCGCCCGCGAGGCGGGCCGTGACCCGGCGCGGATGCCCAAGGCGCTCCAGCTCCACCTGTCCTGGGCACCCACGCACGAGGAGGCCGTCGCCAACGCGCTGACGGAGTGGCCGGTGGGCGGCATGCGGTTCCCGCGGTCCGACATCCGGTCGCCGCACGACTTCGCTCAGCTCGCCCGGATGGTGCGCCCTGAGGACTTCGAGGGGCGGGTGCTGGTGTCGGCCGACCCGGACGAGCACCGGGCCTCGCTCCAGCGCTACGTGGACCTGGGCTTCGACCGCATCTACCTGCACAACGTGGGGCGCAACCAGCGCGAGTGGATCGAGACGTTCGGCCGCGAGGTGCTGCCCAAGCTGGTGCGGTGAGCTGGCCTCGCCGCACGGTCACACCGTGGCGGACCAGTACCCGCCGTAGCCGTCCTTGTGCCGCAGCTCGACGGCGGCGAGCGGCCCGACGTCGGGCAGCGTGACGGTGACCGCGACGGCTGACCGGTCCGCCAGCGGACCGCGCGTCCAGAACGTGTCCTGGGCCGTCGCGTTCCCGGCGACGGCCTCCGCGACGGTCCCGTCCAGCCCGACCGCGCCGACGCGCAACCACTCGTGCGGCGCAGGATGGCCCCACCTGTCCGAGCCGGTCCGGTCGCATGCGATCGAGAGCGTGACCTGCCGGCCCCGCACCCCGGCCACGCCCGCGACCCAGCACGAGCCGTCGCCGAGCCGCAGGGTGTGACCCTGCGGCCACGGGTGGTCCAGGCTCCCGTCGGTGATCGCCACGCTCTCGCCGCCCGGCACGGGCTGCTGCGACGGCAGGGGCGACGTGCTCTGCGGGGGTGGCGCGGCGTCGTCGGTCACGGTCGTGCCCGGGCCGTCGTGCACGTCGTCGGCCAGCGAGTACCAGACGCCGGCGACGGTCCCGCCCAGGAGCACCGCCGTCACGGCCCCGGCGGTCAGTGCGACGCGCGACCACCGGGGACGGCGCCGCGGGCCGTCCCGCCGCGTGGACGGCAGGAGGCCGGGTCCCAGCACGGGCAGGGTGGCCAGGGCCGACTGGTCGGGCACCCCGAGCGAGCGCAGGATCGCGTCCAGCGACGGCCGGCGCTCCGGCTCGCGGACCAGGCACGCGTCGAGGAACGGGCGGAGGTACCCGGGCGCGTCGTCGTACGACGGGTCCTGCGCCGACACGCGGTACAGGACCACGGCGGGGTGGTCACCCTCGTAGAGGTGGTGGCCCGTCGCCGCGTAGTACGCCAGCGCGCCCAGCGCCCAGACGTCGGCGGCCGACGTCGCGCGGTCGCCCGCCGCCTGCTCGGGGGCCATGTACATGGGGGTGCCGACGGGTTGCCCGGTCATCGTCACCCGCGTCGCGTCGGTCGTGGCGACCACGCCCAGGTCGATCAGCCGCGGCCCCTCGGGGCCGAGGATCACGTTGCCCGGCTTGACGTCGCGGTGCACCAGGTTCGCGCGGTGGATCGCCAGCAGCGCCTCGGCCACGCCGCGGACCAGCTCCAGGACCGCGGCCTCGGCGAGGGGACCGTCCGCGGCGAGCGACTGGGAGAGCGTCGGCCCGGGGACGTACTCGGTGGCGAGCCACGGCAGCTCGGCGTCGGGGTCGGCGTCCACCAGGTTGGCGATGTGCCGGCTGCGGACCGTGCCGACAGCGCGTACCTCGCGCCGGAAGCGGGCGCGGAACTCGTCGTCGTGCAGGGCGGCGCCCCGGATCAGCTTGATGGCGACCTGCCGGCCGCGCCGGCCGGTGCCGAGGTAGACGTCGCCCATACCACCACTGCCCAGGCGGGCCCGGACACGGAACGGGCCGATCGTGCGTGGCTCGCCGGACCGGAGCGCCGCGGGCTCGGGCATCGACGAGGTCCGCCGGGGCGGATCCTGCACCACGAACGTTCCCCCTGTCGGTCACGGTCGACGCGAGAGATCCCGCGAACCGGACATATTCGGCTTTTGCCCGGGAACGATATCGCACCGGTCCCCGCCGTCGCTGGTGTGAGGATGGTCCCGTGGAACGACTCAGTGTCTGGGCCCCCGACGGCCTGCCCGAGATCCGGCCCGGCGACGACCTCGGCGCACTCGTCGCCGGCGTCCTCGCCGGCCTCGACGACCAGGACCGGCCGCGCGACGGTGACGTCGTCGTCGTGACCTCCAAGATCGTGTCCAAGGCGGAAGGCCGGGTGGTCGCCGCCGACGACCGGGAGGCGGCCATCACCGCCGAGACCGTGCGGGTGGTGGCCCGGCGCGAACGGCCCGGGCAGGCCCCGCTGCGGATCGTGGAGAACAAGCTCGGCCTCGTGATGGCCGCGGCAGGGGTGGACGCGAGCAACACCCCGGAGGGCACGGTGCTGCTCCTCCCCGTGGACCCGGACGCCTCGGCCCGGACCATCCGGGCGGCCCTCACCCAGCGGCTCGGCCTGCGGCGCCTCGGCGTGGTTGTCACCGACACGGCCGGGCGCCCCTGGCGCGACGCGCTGGTGGACATCGCCATCGGCTGCGCGGGGATCGCGCCCACCGACGACCTGCGCGGCAGCACCGACAGCCACGGTCGCCCGCTGAACGTGACCGTCACCGCCGTCGTCGACGAGATCGCCGCCGCGTCGGAGCTGGTCCGCGGCAAGGCGAGCGGGCGCGCGGTCGCCGTCGTGCGCGGCATGGCGCACCACGTGACCGACGACGACGGCCCCGGCGCGCGCGTGCTGGTGCGCGGCAGCGCCGACGACTTGTTCCGCGAGGGGTCGGCGGAGGCCTACGCCCGCGGGGTGGCGGACGGGCAGGCCGGCCGGGCCGGCGACCGGGCCGGCGGCTGACGTCCCGGCAGTCTTGCGGGTCCTGCGGTCTTGCGGGTCCGGTGGTCTGGCGCGTCCGGCGGCGAGCGAGCCGGGTCCGGTCAGCCGCCCGACCCGGCTCGCTGGTGCGGCGAGCCGGACGGCTGGTGCGTGGACCCGGCGTTGCGTCAGAGGGTCGGGCGGCGCGACATCATGCGGGGTGCGGGCGGGCCTTCCGGGTCCGACGGCGTGACCGTGACGGACCAGTCGGGCTCCGGCTCGCCGTCGGCCCCGGTCTCCGTCACCGGCGCGGGGTTCGCCTCGGTGACGGACGCCGACGCGGGGTCGGTTGGCGCCGGGTCGGTTGGCGCGGGGTCGGCCGGCGCGGGGGTGGCTGGCGTGGGGGTGGCCGGCGTGGGCCCGGCCGGCGTGGGCCCGGCCGGCGGAGCCGACGGCGCGGAGACCGACGTCGGGCCGACCGGTCCGGGGGCCGGGACCGGGGTGGCCGGCCCGGGCGCCGGTGCCGCACCGGGTGCGGCCGCCGCCGACCCCGGGTTGGCCGGAGCCCGTCGTGGTGTCGGCACGGACAGCGGTTCCTGCCGTGGCACGGACGTCCCGTCAGGCCCGGGCGCCGGCGGCGGTGGGGGAGGCGGGGGCGGGACGGCCGGGAGCCCGCGCGGCGGGGTGGCTGCTGCGGCCTCCGCGGACGCGGGCACCGGGCCCGCTCCCGAAGCCTCCGGCTCGACGCCGGACCCCGAACCGGTCCCGGTCCCCGCGACACCACCGCCCGCGACACCGCCCGCCGCACCACCGCCCGCCGCACCAGACCCCCCGCCCGACCCGCCCCGGGTCGCCGAGGGGACCGGCTCGACGTCCGGCAGCGGCGTCTCCAGCAGCACCACGTCCACCCGCGACTCGCGCATCTCGCGGCACGTGGCCAGGCCGATGCCGCCCACGTGGTCCTCCAGGGTCTGGAGCAGCTTGAGCGGCGTGGCCAGGATCATGTGGAACCCGAACGCCGCGAACGTGTCCATGGCGGTGCGGGTGAACGCCGTGTCGGCCTTGTCGAACGCCTCGTCCAGCAGGATCGACCCGTAGGCGGGCGCGGCCGAGTCGGATGCCCCGGCGAGCTGGTAGCGCAGCGCCGCGGCCAGGCAGAACACCACGAGCTTCTGGCGTTGCCCGCCCGACAGGCCGGCGGACGAGTCGTGCACGGCCAGGGCGATGCCGCCGGCCGTGACCTCGACACCCGTGAAGTGCACGTGCCGGCGGGTGTCGAGGCACAGCGCGCGCCAGGCGCGGTCGGCGGGGTCGCTCGACCCGAGCCGCCGGACCAGGCGCTCCAGCACCTCGTACTCGGGCTCGGCCTCCGCGGTGAGCGTGTCGAGGGTGGCCAGGAACTCCTCGACGGCCGCGGGACGGCGCTCCTTGACCCGGATCTCCAGGTACCGGTCCGTGTCGAACGGGGAGCGGCGCAGCGAGGCGTTGACGCCGACGATCCGCTCGCGGATGGTGGCGGGCGCCTGCCGGATCTCCGCCGCGAGCTTGCGCAGCGCGCGGCGGGCCTGGTCGGTGAGCAGGTCGGCGAACCGCGCCTCCTGCTCGGGCAGCCGGGAGGTGCGGATGCGTTCGAGCACCTCGAGGTACCGCGAACGGTCACCCACCTGCGCGGTGAGGTCGCGGGTGATGGCGGGCCAGCGGCGGCGGAACTCCGACAGCAGCCCGACGATCTCCCGCTCGGCCGCGGCCGACGAGCGCAGCCCGGCCTCCCGCTCCGCGTCCAGCGTGCGGGACACCGACAGGGAGACGTCGTCGATCACCTCGTGCGTCACCGTCTGGCGCACGGCCGCGTAGCGCTTCTCGAGCTCCTCACGGTGCGCGAGCGGGATCGCGGTGGTCGGGGCGTCCCCGAGCTCCGCCACCACGCGCTCCAGGGACCGGCGGTGGGCGCGGGCCTCGGCGAGGGCGTCGGCGGCCTCGGCGGCGGCCGCCCGTGCCTGGTCCAGCCGGGTCTCCGCCGCCGCGACGTCCTGCGAGGCCTGGAGCAGGTCCATCGTGCCGTCGAGCAGCCGGTCGAACGACGCCTGCGCGTCGGTCAGGTCGGCCTCGGCGGTCTCGATGTCCACCTCGCGCCACTCGCGCCGGGCCACGTGCCGCAGCGTGAGCTGACGTCGCACGGCCTCCCGCTGCTCGGCGACGGCGTCGGCCACCGCGGCGTCGGCCTGCGCGAGGCGCGCCTGGGTCTCGCGGGCGAGCTCCAGGAGCTGGTCGAGCCGGTCGTCGGCGTCCCAGCCGAGCGCCCAGTCCTCCACCCCGGGCAGCTCCGGCTGCTCGATCTCCTCGGGTCCGTGCTTGACCAGGCCGTCCCGGGTCACGGCACGCTCGTGCAGGTCGAGCCCCGAGGGGTCGTCGACGCACAGGTAGTCGTACTGCTCGGACAGGCGCCGGTGCAGCCAGCCCGCCATCGGGCCGTCGGCCACCTCGACCTTGTGCACCAGCGAGGCGTCGTCGGCGGACCGGGGTGCGTCGTTGCGCACACCGACCACGCGGTAGCGCAGGCCGGGTCCCGCCGCGACGGCGCCGGCCACGGCGGCCCGGTGGGCCGGGGCCACCAGGACGAGCGTGGCCAACGGCCGAAGCACTGCCTCGATCACGGGGCGCCACTGCTCGTCCTCCTCCCGCACGCGCAGCAGCTCGGCCGCGAACGGCAGCGCGGAGACGTCGAGGCCCGCCTGATCGGCCACGGCCCGCCGCGCGGCGGCCAGCTCCGCCGGCACGTTCGTCTGGGTCTGCCGCACCGCCTGGATCCGCTGCGCCACGGCCTCGTGCCGCAGCCCGACGGCGGAGCGTGCGGCCAGCGCCTCCCGGATGCCCGCGTCGAGCGCCTCGGGCGCCCGCTGCCGGCTCACGGTGGCGACGGCTCCCGTCACCGCCGGGGTGGCGCCGGTACCGACCGTGGGCGTGGCCCCCGTGGCCCCCGTGGCCACCGCAGGGGTCGCGCCCGTCGTGACGGCGGGCACCGCGCCCGTCAGCGTCGGCACCGTCCCTGTGGCCGGCGGGCGCGTGCCGCCCAGCTCCCACCGGGCCTTCTCCTTGAGCGCCGCGAACTCGGCGAACGTCTCGGGCATGGTCATGCCGACGGACTCCAGGTCCGTGGCCAGCTCTCCGCGTCGCGTGCGGACCAGCGCCGCGATCTCGCCCGCCCGCTGCAGCCGGTCGGCCTGCGTGGCCAGCGCCTGCCCGCCGCGGGCGCCCAGCACGTTCACCGCCTGCTGGTGCGTGTTGGCGGCCACCTCGACCTCGGTGTCCGCGGCCTTGCGGTGGTGCTGCGCGCGCTCCTCGGCCGCCTTCGCCTCGGCCAGCGCGCCGTGGGCCAGGTCCAGCTTCCAGGCGTCCTTGAACGTCTCCAGCGACCCGCGCAGCGTCGCGGCGCGCACCCCGGCCGCCGACCCCTCGTCGTACGCCTTGGTCAGGGCCGCCAGGCGGCTCAGGTGCTCGATCTGGCGGCGCGACGTCTCGATGTCGGCGTACGCGCGCGCCACGTCCGCGAACTGCTCCACGGCCTCGGTCGCCAGGCCGAACGTGCCGGGCTCGTCCAGCATGTGCCCCCGGAACAGGTCGTCCAGGCTGCCCAGGTTCTTCGCCGACTGCGTCCGGTGCAGCAGCACCAGCGCCTGTTCGGAGCCGATGCCCAGCGCCTGCGTGAACGCCGCTGCGAACGGTCCGTGCCGTTCGCTCACCGTCGCCTCCGGCCATGCCGCCGTCACCCCGGCGACGTCGGGGCCGGAGCGGACGTACCGCTCGAAGTCCAGCAGGCCGGCCTCGCCCGGCACGACCACGTGCAGCGTGGACGGCGTCGACGAGCCGCGCGTCAGGTGGAACAGGCGCACCAGCGTCACCACGGAGCCGGGCGCGTCCGTCCCCGAGGAGTAGCGCAGCAGCACACCCGACCACGTGGCCCCCGGGCGCAGGTGGTCGGGTACCACCTCGCCGGTGCTCTCGTCCGTCCGGTGCCGCCACGCGCCACGTACGTACGAGACGACGTCGCGGTCGCCCGCCTCGCGCTCCGTGGCGCCGGTGCCCGCCGCGGCGGCGTTGAACCGCAGGTGCTCCGGCGGCGTCAGGACGGCGGCCACGGCGTCGACCACCGACGACTTGCCCGAGCCCGAGTGGCCCGTCAGGAGAAAGCCCTCGCGCGGCACCGGCACCACGTGGTGCCCGGAGAACGTGCCCCAGTTCACCAGCTCGATGCGCGCCAGGCGCCACTGTCCGGGGTGCGGCGACGTCATCAGCTCTCCTTCGCCAGTCGGGCGTACTCGGTGCTCAGGGCCGCCACCTGGTCCGCGCCGAACACGGTCCGCAGCACCGGCGACACGGCCGCGCGGTCGCCGCCGAGCGGCTCCAGCATGCCCGACTCGACCAGCCGCGCCCACGTCGCGTCAAGCTGCCGGGAGAAGTCCATCGGGGAGGCACCCCCACGCCGCCGGTATGCGCCCAGGTGGTCGGCGGCCTCGTCCCGGCTGATCGCCACCCGGCCGTCCGGCGAGTCCAGCAGCAGACCGCGCAGGTGCAGCAGGAGCGCCGTGTCCAGGAACGTGAGGGCCACCTCGCGCACCACGCGCGGGGCGTCCGGCGCCGGCACGTCGCGCACGAACGCGACCTGCGCGTCGGCGTCCACCACCAGGTCGAGGTACTGGTCGGCGAGGCGCTCGCGGACCACGTCCTCGTTGGTCAGCAGCGCGCGCCACGTGTCGGGGTCGTTCTCGGCCGCGAGGTAGGGACCGCGCACGAGCCGCGCCAGCGCGCGGCGGGCAGGAGCGGGCAGGGTGCCGTGGTCGTCGGGCCACAGGCGGCCCGCCGTCCCCGCGTCGTCGGGCTCCCGGCCAGTGCGACCGGCTGGCGGCGCGGACGACGTCGTGCCGGCCGGCCGGCCCGGGCGTGCCGCGCGGAGGTCGGCCCGGGCGGGTCCGGGCAGGTCGGGTTCTGTCACGGGACACGCTCCTCGAACTGGTGCTGGGGAAGGACGGTCCGGCGGGTGACGCCGCGCGCGGACCGCCAGCTCACGTCCTCGGTGCCGCCCGTGGTCGTGCCGTGCTCCTCGGCGAGCGTGAGCAGCCCGACCACGCTCGCCGCGCCCTGGGTGGCCGGGTGCGCGGCCAGCACCGAGGCGACGGTGGCGCGCTCCGCCCGGTCGATCACGTCGTTCACGTGCCCGCGCAGCTCGTCGACGTCGATCTCGGAGTCGCGGGCCATGGCGCGCAGCGCGGTGAGCGAGACGGCACGGGGTGGTGGCGCGGGCGCGGCCTGTGGTGCCTCGGCGTCCTCGACCCCGGGGTTGTGCGGGGCGAGCCCGCCCACGGACCGCGGCGCGACGCTGCCCAGGGGCAGCGCGAGGCGCATCTCGGTGCCGGGTGCGACGTCGGCCGCGGCGGCGAGGGCGGCGTCCTGCGCCTCGCCGAGCAGACGCCGCAGGGCGCGTTCCGCCGGGAGCTCGCCGGAGCGCACCATCCGCTGGAGCGCGCGGCGCAGGTTCGCCATGGTGTCGGTGAGCTCGTCGGCGGCGTCCTGGAGCGTGGGCAGCAGCCGGCGCAGGGCCGACGCCTCGGCGGGTGCCAGGTGGACCGTGTCGAGCACGCGCCCGACGTCGTCCTGCGCCGTGTGCTCGGCCTGGCGCAGCAGGTCGCGGAAGGCGACCAGGCCGCGGCCCGCCTCGGACTCGGCGAGGTGGTCGACGCCGCGGTAGATGTCGTCCAGGAACGCGTCCCGCGAGCCGTCGGACTCCAGCAGCCGGCGGCGCAGCTCGCGGTCGGTGCGTTCCAGCTCGGTGCGGACCCGGGCCAGGTCGGCGGGGATGTCACCGGCGAGCGCGAGCAGCTCACGGGCGCGCTCGGCGGCGTCGGCCGGCGGCAGGGGCGCCGAGTCGCCGCGGCGGGCGCGCTCGATCCGTGCGTCGAGCTCGGCTCGCTGCTCCAGCAGGGAGGCCAGGCGTGCCTCGGGGTCGGGGTCGGCCTCGTCGGCCAGGGCGTGCAGGCCGCCCAGCACCGCGCCGAGCCGGGAGGGGGTGACCGCGGGATGGGGTCTGCTCAGCCGGGAGACGAAGCGGATGGCGAGCAGGGCGCCGTCGGACAGCTCGACGGTCTCGGTGCCGGCGTCGCCCGGGCCCTGCGGGCCGCGGCGGCGTACCAGCACACCCTCGTCGATCCACTCGGACACGTAGAACCAGCCGGAGTAGGGCAGCTCGAACCCGGCACGCCGGAGCTCGGGCAGGTCGTCGTCGACACGGTCGGCGAGCTGCTCCACGGGCAGCCGGCGGCGGGTGGCGCCGAGGTTGCGGTCCAGCAGGACGACGGCTGCCGCGGCGTTCCTGGACCGCAGCAGCACCCACGCGGGGTGCTCCTGGAGGAGGGCGCGGACGGCGCGTGCCGCCTGACCGCGGCGCCCCGTCCCGTGCGCGGCGGCCTGCCGGGGCGCGGGGTCGTCGCCCGGTGAGCTCGCAGTACCCATGGGCGCTGAGAGTAGTAGGCGAACGTGTCGGTACGGCACCCCCGCACGAAACATGCGACACGGGCCGCTGTCGATGAGCCGCGACGGGAATAGACGTATAGAGTCGGACGCACAGGGCTTGCCGGAAAACAGATCTTCACTTTCCGGCGAGCCCTGTCGTGCGTCATGGCACGTTCTTGATGTCCGAGCGTCGACGGGAGGGCGCCTTGCTCACGACCGCAGCCCAGATCGTTGTCAGGATCCGTGCCGAGCGAAAGCTCAGCATGAGTTCCCTGGCGGTGCTGGCGGGCGTCCCCACGTCCACGATCAGCCGTATCGAGTCCGGGCAGGTCGAGCCCACGCTGGGGATGATCCGCCGCATCGCCCTCGGCGCCGGGTACCACCTGCACGTGCAGTACTACGACCTCTTCACGGGCAAGCTCGAGGACCACGTGGTCGCTGCCGCGAAGGACGAGGACGCGGCCGCGGACGAATCCGGCCGGTAGGGGCGGTTTCGTCCAGGTCCGCTACCTTGTCTCCGTAGGGGAGGTCTCGTCGTGCCCGTCGTTCCACCGAGCAATATGGTCGTCATATGCCGAACGTCATGATCCCCGCCGCGGTGCGGGAGGACGTAGAGACGCTGTGGGCGTTCCACGACCTGCGGCACGAGCCGCGCGCCGTCGACGTCTGCATCGGCCTGGGCGGTCACGACCTGGGGGTCGCCGACTACACCGCCGACCTCTACCTCGAGGGTCTGTTCCAGCAGATCGTCTTCACTGGGGCGAACGCGCCCACCACGGTCGACGCCTTCCCGGAGGGGGAGGCCTTCGGCTACCGTGACCACGCGGTGGCCCGTGGCGTGCCCGCCGGCGCGGTGCTCGTGGAGCCGGCGGCCACGAACACCAGCGAGAACCTGGAGTACAGCCGCAAGGTGCTCGCGGAGCACGACATCGAGCCGTCCTCCGTGCTCCTCGTCTCCCACCCGTACCAGCAGCGGCGTGCGTTCGCGACGTGCCGGGTGGTCTGGCCGGAGGTCGACGTGCTGTGCGTCTCGCGGCCCCTCGGGCTCGACGCGTACGTCGAGACCATCGGTGACGCCGACCGGGTGGTCGACATGCTCGTCGGTGAGACGCAGCGGCTCACCCTCTACGCCGAGCTCGGCTTCATCGCGCACGAGGAGGACGTGCCGGACGAGGTGCTGGGGTCGTTCGACCGGCTGGTGGGCGCGGGGTACACGTCGCGCCTGGTGGAGGACAGACGCCCGATCGACGTCTGAGTCGGACGTCACGAACCGGATGATTCGTACATCCCTGGCGAGTCGCCCCGTTCTCCGTTACGTTCCGGGGCATGGGCGAGGAAAACAAGCGGGGCAAGGATCCCAGGAAGTTCACCTGGCAGGAGATCCTCACGTTCATCGCGGGCGCGGGGTACGTGGCGAGCCCGATCGACCTGCTGCCGGAGGGTGTGCTGGGGCCGCTCGGCCTGGGCGACGACGCGATCGCGATCGTCATCGCCGGGGTCACGCTCTTCAAGGCGGTGCAGCGCTTCCGCAGGCACCGCACGGACCCGGGCACGACCGGCACGTCCCCCCAGGGCGGCAACGCCCCGGCGGACGGCGCGGCGCCGGGCGGCGGGTCGTCGGACGCCCGGCGCCCGGGCTCCGCGCCGTCGGGAAAGACGATCCCGGGGACGGCCGAGGACGTCACCGACCGCAGGTCACGGCGCTGAGCCGGCCCGCCGAGGTGCCGGTCGCCCGGCCGGTCGGCGCCGTGCCCGCCCTGGCCCGGCGGCGGGCGCGGGACTAGGGTCGACGGCGTGGTCGGCGACAACGCACCCCGGATCCTGGTCGTGGGCGGTGGTCCCACCGGGGCCGCAACCGCGGTGGCCGTGCGGCGCGAGCTGCCCGGCGCGCACGTCACGGTGATCGACAAAGCGACGTTCCCGCGCGACAAGACCTGCGGCGACGGTCTCGGCCCGGGTGCGCGGCGCGTGCTCGACGGGCTGGGCCTGTCGGGCCTGCTGGACCGCTTCCACATGCCGATGTCCGTGGCCATCAGCGGCCCGGGCGGTGTGGAGGCGTTCGCGCGCGGCCCGTTCATGGACGGTCACGACCTGGCCGGGTACGTCACGCCACGGCTGGTGCTGGACGACCTGCTGCTGGGGGCGGCCCGCGACGCGGGCGCAGAGGTCCGCGAGGGTGTCGCGTTCCCGGGCATGACGCCGGTGGCGGGCGCGGAGCTGGTCCCGCTGCCCGACGGCGACGCGACGTTCGACCTGGTGATCGGGGCGGACGGCGCCTACTCCGCGGTGCGGCGGACCCTCGGCGTCGAGCGTCCCCCGATGCGGCACACGCACGTCGCGATGCGCGCCTACGGCACGGTGACGCACCCGGAGAAGCCGGTGAGCGACACGCTGCGGTTCGACTTCCTGGAGTCCCTCCTGCCGGTCTACGGCTGGGTCTTCCCGCTGCCCGGGGACCGTGCCAACATCGGCGTCGGCCTCCCGGTGGAGCACCTGCGGCGGCAGACCGAGCGGCACGGCCGCACCCTGCGCGACCTGTTCGACCTGTACGTCGAGGACCTGCGCCGGCGTGGCTTCGAGGTGTCCGGGCTGGAGGGGATCGCGACGCACCAGCTGCCGCACGCCGCGGCCCGCACCCCGATGACGGCGCCGGGGCGCGCCGCGGTGCTGCTCGGTGACGCCGCCGCGACGATCAACCCGCTGAGCGGTGAGGGCATCTTCTACGGCATGGCGGCGGGTGTACAGCTCGCGGAGCACCTCGGGGCGCTCGACCGCGCGGGCCAGCACTGGCGCGGGGAACGGCTGCCGGCCGCGCTGGCCGGTTTCGAGCGGGCGCACCAGCGCCGGTTCGCCCGGCACTACCGGGAGTGCTACCTGGCGCAGCGGCTCATGAGCTCCCGGCTCTGGGCGGGCATCGCGACCCGTGCGGTGGCGGCGTCGGACGAGGCGATGGCGCACGTGGCGCTCATGCTGTTCGACGAGCAGTCGGCCGGCTCGCGCGGGCTGCTGCGCCTGGCCGGGAGTAGCCTGCGTCCCCTGCTGCGGGGCCGGGAACGGGTGGCGCGGGCGGGTCGTTGACCTCTCGCAGGGTCTGTCAGAATTGAGATTCTGCCTTTTTCAGCAGGTCTCCACCGATCCACCCCCGACTCGAGGACGACGATGTCACGCACCATCCGCCGGGCCGTCGCGCGACTGATCTGGGCCGTCACCGGCTACCGGATGCGCTCCGAACCGGCCCCGACCCGGCCCACGGTCTTCATCGGCGCCCCGCACACGTCGAACACCGACTTCTTCCTCATGCTGGCCATCGCGTTCGACATGGACCTCAGGATCCGGTTCCTCATCAAGGACTCCTGGTTCAAGGGGCCGATGGGCGCCGTCATGCGCTCGCTCGGCGGCATCCCGGTCGACCGGAAGGACCCGGCGAGCATCGTGGACGAGATCCTCGACGCCGTGGCGCGCGGCGAGGAGTTCCATCTCGTCGTGACGCCGGAGGGTACGCGCGGCGCCGGGTCCGGGTACTGGAAGTCGGGCTTCTACCGGATCGCGCTCAAGGCGGGCCTTCCCGTGACGCTTGGTTACGTCGACGGCGTCGCGAAGGTCGCGGGCCTCGGGCCGAGCATCGAGCTCACGGGCGACGTCCGTTCCGACATGGACACGATCCGCGCCTTCTACGCCGACAAGTCAGGCGTCAAGCCGAAGAACCGCACGGAGCCGCGTCTGCGCAACGAGGACCCCCACCAGCCCTGACGTGCTCTGCGGCGGGGTGGACGCTCAGGCGTCCGGCTCCTCCAGGGCGCCCAGGGCGTCGAGCACGCGGGCCAGGCCGAACTCCCACGCGTGGGCGGGGCTGGACGGCGCATTCATCGCCTCGCCCGCGGCGCTGCCCACCCGCTGCGCGAGCGGGTGCGCGTCCCCGAGATACTCCGCGAGCCGGCCCGCCCACCGGGCCCACGCCTGCGGCATCTCGTCGGCCTGCGGCGCCCGGCGCCTGGCCCGCGCGGCGCCGCGCACGAAGTCGAGCACGAAGGTGAGTGCCGCGTCGCGGGCCACGTCGTCCAGGCCGAGCGGGTCCAGCGCGTGCAGCTCGTGGTCGTACCTGGCGATGGTGCCCGGGCCGAACGCCGTGCGCTCGTCGTCGATCTCCAGGAGCCACGGGTGCTCCAGCAGCAGGGCGAGGTTCGCCCCGGCCACCCGGCGCACCCGGTCCCGCCAGCCGGCGTCGCCGTGGTCGGGCCGCGCCATGCGCGCGTAGGTGGTGTCAGCCATCAGCACCAGCAGGTCGTCGCGGCCGTTGACGTGGGTGTAGACCGACATCGTCGAGATGCCCAGCGCCTCGCCCAGGCGGCGTACCGAGACGGCGGCGAGGCCCTCGGCGTCGGCCAGGGTGCAGGCGGCGTCGACCACCGCGCTCGTGGTGACGCGGGACCGAGGGCCGCGTGCGCCGCCCTGCGGCGCGGCCGGGTGGTCGCGCCAGAGCAGGTCGATCAGCTCGCGGGGCATGGGTCTCCAGAAATCGGGTGACGGGCCGGGAACATTCTGCAACCATCTTACGTTGTACGCCGTACAAGGTTCTGATCGATGCCCTGACCTGCAAGGAGCCCGCGTGCACATCACCGCCACCGCCCTGTCCCTCAACGTGCCCGACGTCGCGGCGTCCGCCGAGTTCGCCCGGCGGCACCTCGGGTTCACCGAGGCCATGTCCGACGACGGCTTCGTCTCGCTCACCCACCCGACCGCCGGCGTCAACATCGTGTTCCTGCGGGTCGGGCTCGGCACCTTCAAGCCCGAGCGCATCGCCGGCCCGGCGGGTCAGGGTCTGCTGATCGCGTTCGTCGTGGACGACCTGGATGCGGAGTTCGCGCGCATCTCCGCGGCGGGGGCCGAGGTCGTCACGCCACCGGAGACCGAGCCGTGGGGCGAGCGCTACTGCCAGTTCGCGGACCCGAACGGGATCGTCTGGCAGCTCGTCCAGTGGGTCTGACCTGACCGGCTCCGCCCGTCGAGGCCCCCTCGCCAGGCGGATCAGCCGTGGGCCCAGCCGGACCATCGGGTCACCCGGACCCGGAGCACCGGGCCGTCCGGCCGGTGCTCGCGGTACTGCGGGTACCGTGCGGCGAGCGCGTCCAGCGCCGCCGCGCGCGCCTCGCCGTCGTGCTCGACGGCGGCGAGGCCGTCCGCCCGCACCCACCACAGCTGCGCCCAGTCGTCGTCGTACCGGTCGGCGAGGAGGCTGGTGTACGGGTTCTCCGCGACGTTGCGCAGGCGCCGCAGGTCCCGCGTCGTCTTCGGCTTGTGGTCGACGGCGATGACCACGGCGTCGCGCGGCCCGTCGGCGCCCGGCTCGCTGATCAGCGCGAACGTCACCGGCACGAGGTGCGGCACGCCGTCGTCGCCGGCCGTGGCGAGGTAGGCGTGCCGGGCCGCCCCGAATCGGGTGCGGCAGGTGTCGACGTCGAGGCGCACGTGGTCCATTCTGCGCCGGGGGCTGCGGCGGTACGTCACGGCACTCGGTGGCACGCTGCACCTGGTCGCGGACTTCGGGGACGAGCAGCTCACGGTGAGCTGACCGGCGTCGTCGTCGGCGATCCTGGTGTCATGACCGACGACGAGCTCACCGCCCGACGCGCCCGCGACCTCGGGATCGTCGTGGGCGCCCTGCCCACCGGGGTGCACAACGCCCTGACCGACGTGCCCGGCGTGCGGGTGGGGCACACCACCATCGTGGACCCGCCGCGGCTGCACACCGGCGTGACCGCGATCGTCCCCGACGCCCTTGGCCCCGACCGCCGCAGCCTGCCGTGCGGGCTGTTCGTCGGGAACGGGTTCGGCAAGCTGATCGGGGCCACGCAGGTCGCGGAGCTCGGTGCCCTCGAGACGCCGATCCTGCTCACCGCGACCCTCAGCGCGTTCCGGGCCGCGGACGCCCTGGTCACCTATGTGCTCGCGAGCCCCGGTCACGAGACCACCCGCACGCTCAACCCCGTGGTGGGCGAGACCAACGACGGGCGGCTCAGTGACATCCGCGCGCGTCCCGTCACGGAGGCGCACGTGCTCGCCGCGCTGGACGGCGCGACCGCGGGCGCGGTGGCCGAGGGGTGCGTCGGTGCCGGGACCGGCACCATGGCGCTCGGGTTCAAGGGTGGCATCGGCACGTCGTCGCGCCTGGTGGGCGACTGGACGGTGGGTGCGCTGGTCCAGTCCAACTTCTCGGGGACGCTCACCGTGCGCGGCGTGCCGATCCCGGCCGACGACGGCGCTGTGCGGGCCGGGACGGACCGGCCGGGCACCGGAGGGCCGGAGCCGGAGGGCAACTCCTGCATGATCGTCGTCGCGACCGACGCGCCCCTCGACGCCCGGCAGCTCGGGCGCGTCGCGCGCCGGGCGGTCTTCGCCATGGGGCGGGTGGGTTCCGACTTCACCGGCGGCAGCGGCGACTACGCCCTTGCGTTCAGCACCCCGGGCGCGGCGTCGGCCGAGGGGGTGCCGCGTGCGGCCGAGGTAGCCGACGGCGACCTGGACCCGCTGTTCGCCGCCACGATGGACGCCGTGGAGGAGGCGCTGCTGAACTCGGTGCTCACGGCCACCACGACCGTGGGGCACCGGGGGACGGCGACCGCGGTGCCCCACGAGCTGGTGCTGCGCCGGCTGCGCGACGCGGGCGTGCTCGCCGCCGGCCGGCCGGGTCAGCCCTGGGCGGCGGGGCCGGCCTCGTAGTCCGCGGACAGCGTGACCGCCACGTCGATGTCCTGCGGCTGGAGCTCGACGTGCGCGCCGCCCCCGGGCTCGGCCATGGCGCCCGCCCGCATGGCGTACATGGGCACGTGGCCGCCGCCGTCACCGCCGCCGCGCAGGCCCGCCTCGTAGATCGCGACGGGTGCGACGGGGCCGAGGCCCAGCGCGTCCGCGTACGCCTGCGCGCGCAGCGCCGTCTCCTCGGCCGCCTCGATGCGGGCCTCGGCGAGCAGGGCCTTGCGCGTCTCGTCGGTCAGCGTCCAGCTGAGCCGGTCGATCTCGACGCCGTCGACGTCCATGATGTCGGCGAGCCAGGTGGACAGGATCTCGAAGTCGCGGAACGTGACGGACAGGCGGGCCGACGCGCGGAACCGGCGGACCCGCTGCTTGCCGCCCGACTGCGAGCTGCGCACCCGGTCGTCGTAGACGTAGGAGTGCACCGACTCCGAGTCCCACCGCTCCGCGACGCCGTCGGCGACGTGCGCCTTGGCCTGGTCCACGAGCACGGTGTGGGTGCGGGCCACCTGCTCGACCACGTCGTTGCGGAGGGTCCCGGAGAACGCGACGTGCAGGTGGACGGTGCCACGTTCGGCGGCGTGCGTGCGCGTGGCCTGGCCTTCGACGGCGATGCGAGTCATGTGGGGAGTCTGCCGACTGCGCCCGGCCCCGCGCCACCCGGCACGCCCGGGGGCGGCCGGGTACCGGTCAGCCGATCGTGCCCTTGCCCACCGCACCGCGGCGCAGCGTGGGCTCCAGCTCGCAGAACGCGCCGTAGCGTGCGGCCTCCGCCTCCAGGGACGCCCACACCGCCGCGGTCGGCTCGTCCGTGAGCTCGACCGTGATCTCCACGCTGCGGGTCTTGAGCACCCGGGCCCAGCCGCCCGCGATCATCCCGTCCACCACCACCAGGCCCGTGTAGAGCCACCGGCTCGGCATCGCGAGGCGGGTCAGTGCGGGCCAGCCCTTGAAGTCGTGGCAGAAGAGCTCGTCGTACACCGACAGCAGCCGGACGGTACCCGGCGGCGCGGGGTCGGGCAGGTCGCCGTCGGCCCAGAGCGTCAGGCCGGCGACCTCGTGCCGGGTGAGCCCGGCGTCCGCCACCGCGGCGCGCGCCGCGCCCTTGGTCAGGGTGCCCCACCAGGCCACGTCCTCGGCGCGGCACGGGCCGTGCCCCCGCACGTACGCGCGAGCCAGGTGCACACGGGCAGCCTCCTCGTCCCAGGTCTTCTGCTCGGGCAGCAGCCGGTAGGTGGGCTGCTTGCCCCGCATCGGACCGCTCGCGACGAGGAGGTCGAGCTCCGCGTGCATCATGACCTGGCCCAGGTGCCACGCGTCCAGGGGCTCGCCCTCCGCCTCGGCCAGCACGGCGCCGATCTCCTTGCGGGTGAGCGGCCCGCCGGCCAGCGCGTCGGCGACCACGCCGTGCCGGCGCGGGAGCAGTGCGTGGTCGAAGCCCCGGGGCCGCTCCGCCGAGAGCATCGCCCGGCGCACCCGGGGCGCCGTGGCCGTCATGAGCGGGGCCAGGTCCTCGGGCGTCACGTAGTGCCAGGTGGGTCGCAGCACGTGCGTGCGCAGCACCGTCCCCTCGGCCAGAGCGGTCTGCACCCCGGCGAGCGTGACCGGGGCGGTCAGCCGCTGCGCGAGGCCCCAGGCGGAGGAGTGCGGCTCCTGCGCCTGCACGGCGCCGAGCCCGCGGACGACCGCGGGCAGGTCGGCACCGTCGCCCTCCCGCAGCGCGCCGAGGCCCACCGCGGTGAGCCGGGCCTGCTGGAGGGCGCGGACCTCAGACGTAGTAGGCATCCTCGCCGCCGTGTCCCGCCGCGCGGGCGCGGCGATGCTTGATCAGACTCCTGATCAGCAGGATCGCACCGATCACGAACAGGATCATCACGGGGACGATCGCGAGCGGGGCGAGCACGGACAGGAAGCCGAGGCCGACGCTGGTGACGTCCTCCGCGGCGCTGACCACGGGCGCCGCCGTGCCACCCGAGACCGTGTTCGCCACCACGCGCCCGCCCGCCTTGGCGGCGTGCGTGCCCAGGGCCAGGACGATGCCCGCGACGATCGGGATCCACTGCCCGGACTGCACGAAGGCGCTCGGGTCGGTGACGGTCGCGGTCTCCGACATGGAGCCCGCCCCGAAGGCGATGCCGCCCGCGGTGGGGCGCACCACGGTCTGGACCACGTCGTTCACCGAGTCCAGCACGGGGATCTTGTCCGCGGCGAACTCGAGCACCAGGAGCACCGACAGGATCGCCAGCACCCAGCCGTTCTCCAGCCACGCCCACGTGCCGGGCAGCTCCACGAGGTCCGTGAAGCGCGAGAGCACGCCGAGGAAGATGAGCGGGATCCATGCGTTGAGGCCCGCCGACAGCGCGAGCCCGGTTCCGGTGGCAAGTTCGAGCATGACCCGAAGTGTTCCACGGCACACTGACACTCCGTGTGGTGAAAGTGTCCGGTGTGCCCGATCTGTTACCGGACCGTCGCGCACCGTGCCCGGCCCGCCCCGGACGGTCCGACCCGGATGCCGTCTCACGACCGGCACCCAGGTTGGACCATCCAGGCCCGTTCTGCGAGAGTTGCTGCCGTTCACCGCACTGGTGCGCCGACCGGGAGGCTTGGATGCTCTGGACGATCTTCGCCGTGGCCTCGGTGGTACTGCTGGGGCTGTCCGCGGGCGTGTTCTTCGGGTTCTCGTCGTTCGTCATGAGCGGCCTCGCGCGCGCCTCCGACGACGCCGCGGGCGCCGCGATGAACGGCATCAACGAGTCCGCGGTGCTGCCCGCGTTCATGAGCGTCTTCTTCGGCGCCCTGCTGGTTCCCGGCGTCACCGGTATCTGGGGCCTGGTCGACGGGCACGACGGCGGCGGATGGGTCCTCGCGGCGGCCGCCGTCTACCTCGTCGGCACCTTCGGTGTGACCATGGCCGGGAACGTGCCCCTCAACAACCGCCTCCTCGCGGCCCCCGACAAGGCCGCCGGCTGGCGTGCCACGTGGCGGCCCTGGACGCGCTGGAACCACGTGCGCACGGCCTGCGGGGTGGCGGCGACGGCGCTCGCGGCGGTCGCCCTGGTCTGACCGGTCGGCCGGGGCCGCGCCGGTCGGGGACAATCGAGCACGTGCCCGCCATCGACTTCCACCGCACCCTGCCCGGATACGCGCCGACGCCGCTGCGCGACCTGCCCCGGCTCGCCACCGAGCTGGGCGTCGGGCGGGTGCTCGTCAAGGAGGAGGCCGGGCGGTTCGGGCTGCCGTCGTTCAAGGTGCTCGGTGCGTCGTACGCGACGGTGCGCGCACTGGCCCGGCGATTCGGCGCGGCGGCGCTCACGCTGGACGCGGTGCGCGCCGCCGTCCGCGGCCGGGACGTGCGGCTGTACGCCGCCACGGACGGCAACCACGGCCGCGCCGTCGCGCACGTCGCGTCCCTCGTGGGTGCCGCCGCCACCGTCTACCACCCGCCGGGGGTCACGCAGGAGGCCCGCACGGCGATCGCCGGCGAGGGCGCCCGGACCGTGGTGGTCGACGGCGACTACGACGCCGCCGTGGCCCGAGCCGCCGCCGACGCGGACGCCGACCCGGCGGCCGTGCTGGTGCAGGACACCGCCTGGGCCGGCTACACGGAGATCCCGCGCTGGATCGTCGACGGCTACGCGACCCTCTGCCACGAGACCGACGACCAGCTCGCCGCGCTCGGCCTCGGGGCGCCCGACCTGGTGGTGGTGCCGGTCGGCGTCGGATCGCTCGCCCAGGCGGTGGTGGGCCACTACCGCGCCGCGGGCGCCGGGGGCACGCTGCTGGCCGTCGAACCCGACCGTGCGGCCCCGCTGGTGGCGTCGCTGCGCGCCGGCGAGCCGGTGACCGTGCCGGCCGGCGAGACGATCATGACCGGCCTGGCGTGCGGCACCGTCTCGGCGCTCGCGTGGCCGGTGCTGCGCGACGGCCTGGACGGCGCCGTCACCGTCTCCGACGACCAGGCGGCCGGCGCCGTGGACGACCTCGCGCGGCTCGGCGTCGACTCCGGGCCGTGCGGCGCGGCGAGCCTCGCCGCCGCGCGCCTCGTGCTGGGCCAGGCCGGGTGGCGCCGGGCCATCGGCCTGCGGTCCGACGCCGTCGTGCTGCTCCTGTCGACCGAGGGGCGGGCGGCCAACCCGGTGCCCGAGGACCGCGTCTGACCCGTCCCGTCCGTCCCGCCGTCGCCCGTCGCCTGCCAGGAGCCCTCACAGTGTCCGTCCCCCTGCCGCCCGCCCTCGACCTGATCCTGCCGGTGCTGCGCTGCCCCGCCTGCGGTGCCGACCTGTCGCCCGGTGACGGCGCACTGCGCTGCCCGCGGCGGCACAGCTTCGACGTGGCCCGGCACGGGTACGCCGGCCTGCTGACCGGCGCACGCGCGACCAGCGGGGACGACGGCCCCATGGCGCGGGCGCGACGCGACTTCCTGGCTGCGGGCAGGTACGCGCCGGTGCGCGACGCCGTGGCCGACCTGGCCGGCGAGGCCGGCCCGGTCGATCGGGCCGCGACCGTGCTCGACGTCGGGTGCGGCACCGGCTACTACCTCGCCGGTGTGCTGGACGCCCTCCCGGGCTCCGTCGGCCTCGGGCTGGACACGTCCGCGCACGCGTTGCGCGTGGCGGCGAAGGCCCACGCCCGGGCCGCCGCGGCGACCTGGGACGTGTTCCGGCCGTTCCCGGTCGCGACGGAGCAGGTCGACGTGGTGCTGGACGTGTTCGCCCCGCGCAACCCGGCCGAGTTCCACCGGGTGCTGCGCCCGGGTGGCGTGCTCGTGGTGGTACGGCCGTTCGGCGGGCACCTGGCCGAGCTGCGCCGCCAGGTCGCGCGGATGGTGGCCGTCGACCCCGACAAGGAGCGGCGCCTGCACGACGCGCTCGACCCGTGGTTCGAGGCGGTGCGCACGCGCGAGGTCGAGTACGTGACCCCGCTGACCCGACAGGAGGCGCTCGACCTGGTGCTCATGACACCCAGCGCACGTCACGTGACGGCGGCCGAGCTGTCCGACGACGACCTGCCCGGGCAGGTCACCGTCTCGGTGCTGGCCACCGCCTACCGGCGGCGCTGAGCCGGGCGCCGTCAGCCGGCGGGCGCCGTCAGCCGGCCGGCGACGGGAGCGGGGCGGGGTCGGTGGGGCAGCTCTCCGACAGCCGGGGCTGGCCGGTGGGCCGTGTGGAGCCCGCCGGGGTGGGCACGGCCGTCCCCGGCGGCAGGCATTCGCCCGGCCCGGACGTCGATCCCGTCCCGGGAGTCGCGGGCAGGTCGGGTGCGGGTGCAGGCGAGACCGTCCCGCCGGGTACGGCCCGCTCCGGCTCCGGCCACGACGCGGCGACGCCGGTCGCGGCGCCGCCGAGCAGTGCCAGCGCGGCCGCCAGGGCCCAGACCCGCGTGCGTACGCGCGGGAGCGTGGGGCGTTGACCGTGCCGGAGGATCTCGACCTCCGTCACGGGCGCTCCGCCGTCGTCGGGGAGCACGCCGGGGCCGGACCGTGCCCGCGCGAGCGCGTCGGCCCGCGTGCGGGCCAGGTCCAGCTCGCCGTCGACCTCGCTCAGGGCCCGCCGGGCGCGGGTCAGGGCATCGTCCCTTCGTCCCATCTCAGTTCTCCTGCCCTTCGGTCACGGTGCGGTAGGCGGCACGCAGGCGGCGTCGGGCCCGGTACACACGGGTGGCGGCGGACGGCGTGGAGCAGCCCAGCACGCGTGCGATCTCGGCGGTGCTCAGCTCCGCGGCCGCCAGCAGCTCGACCACCTCGCGGTCCGCGGGCCGCAGGAGGTCCAGGGCCCGGTGCAGGACGTCGAGCTCGTCGACCAGCCGCGCGTCGTCCCCGCCGGGGGCCGCAGGGTGCCGCCCGGCCCGTTCGGCGAGCGCGGTCCGCCGTCGTTCGGCCCGCACCTGGTTGGCCAGCACCCGCCGGGCCACCGCGAGCAACCAGGCGCGCGGCTCGTCGGGGACCGCCCCCTTGCGCCAGGCGATGGCGAACACCTCGGCCACGACGTCCTCCGCCTCGGCGGCCCCGAGCCGCGTCCGGGCGTACCGGTGCACGGCGTGCGCGTGCTCGGCGAAGAGCGACTCGGTCTGCTCCGGGGTGAGCGGGGCCGGGGCGGGTTCGCGCGGCTCGGTGTCGGTGGTCAGCGTGGTCTCCAGGTCGGGCGGCGTCGTGCGGCGTCGGGCAGGTGTCGGGTCGGTGGGCGCGGGTCTGCACAGGGGTCGGTGTCCGGCAGCGCCTCGTCCATGACAGCCGGCCCGGTGTGGACCACGTCACACGGCCGGGCCGTCATGGGGAGCGTTCCGGCGCACACTGACCACCACGTGACTCTCAACGCATCCAACACTCCTGTCCCGTCCACCACCAACGCGTCCCGGCGTCGGCGTGCCCTGCGGGGTCCGGTGGCCCGCGGGGTCGCCGCCGCGGGCGGCGCGCTCGCCGTGGCGCTGCTGGCCACGGCCTGCACGCAGGCCGCCGCGGCCGAGGACACGGCGCCCGCGCCGACCGTCCCCGCCGAGGCGGCGCAGCACCCGAAGGCTCCCGCGCCCGCCGAGGCCGGACCCCGCGACACCGGGGCCGACGCCGCGTCCGAGGCGTCGCCGGTCCCGGTCGCGCCGGACGAGGCGGCTCCGGGTGAGGCCGCACCGGCCGACCCGGCCGAGCCGTCGCCCGTGCCCACGGTGCCCGGGGAGCCCGCGACCTCCGGACGGGGCGAGCCGTCGCCCGCGCCGGCCGCTCCCCGGACTGCTCCCTCGGACCAGGGTGAGCCGAGGCCCGTCCCGACGGTCCCCGGTCAGCCGGCCGAGGGCCTCGTCGTCACCGGCTGAGCCACGGGTCGCCGCCCGGTGCCGGCCCGTCCGGCGCGGGGCGGCGACCACCGTCGGACGGGCCGGGTGGCGAGCTCAGCGCGCCGCCCGTGCCCCCGTCGTGCGCAGGTACTGCGTGAACAGCTCGGCCGTCCGCCCGGCGCCGTCCTCCTGCCGCAGGCGCTCGCCCAGGTCGGCGGCGCGCTCGCGCATCGCCTCGTCGGTGGTCGCCCGGGTGATCGCCCCGGCGAGGCGGTCGGCGTCGAGCTGCTTCACCGGGACCGGGTCGGGACCGACGCCGAGCTCGGCCACCCGGCGGCCCCAGCTGAACTGGTCCACGGCCACCGGCGTGACGATCGACGGGATGCCGGCGCGCAGCCCGGCCGCCGTCGTCCCGGCGCCTCCGTGGTGCACGGCCGCGGCGAGGCGGGGGAACAGCCAGTCGTACGGCGCGGAGTCGATGCGCAGCACGTGCTCCGGGAGCTCGCGGTCGCGGCCGAGGTCGGCCCAGCCGCTGATCAGGATGCCGCGGCGCCCGGTGCGGTCCAGGGCTTCCAGGAACGCGTCGACGAGCCGCCCGGGGTGCGCCGTCGGCACGCTGCCCAGGCCGAACGAGACGGGTGGCTCGCCCGCGTCGAGGAACCGCGCCAGCTCGGCGGGCGGCTCCCACCCGGCGGGCCTGCTGGTCGGCAGGTAGCCCGTGACCTGGATGCGGGGGTGCCAGTCGGCGGGACGGGGCAGCACCAGCGGGCTGTACGCGTAGTACAGCGGCATGCCCTGCCGGTCCTGGAGCAGGCGCGCGTTCGTCCGCAGCGGCGGCAGCCCGAGGACCTCCCGGCGCTGGCGGTTCACCCCCGGCTGCTGCATCGCGCGCCAGGTCATCTGGTCCGCGGCCCACCAGGCGGCCCGGTCGCGCAGGGCGCCGTGCCGGCGCCCGTCGCCGAGGAGGAACGGCGGGAACTCGCGGGTGGGCGTGACGGGAAAGAACTGCAGGTCGGCGCACGGGATGCCGAGCTTCTCGGCCACGCTGTAGCCGTAGAGCGCGGTGGGGCCCTTGTAGAGCATCGCCTCGCTGTTCTTCGTGACGCGCCAGATGTCGCTGATGACCTGCGGCAGCATCTGCTTGCGGTTCCTGGCGCCGTAGGCCATGAACCGCAGCATGTTGCCCGACTCGACCAGCTCCACGAGCTCCGGGTTGTCGGCGTACCGGGGCAGGGTCGGGCCGAACGCGTCGAAGTCCACGCCGTACGACGCGGCCAGGCCGGCGAAGTCCGGTGAACCGACCACCGTCGGGTCGTGGCCCTGGTCGCGGAGCGCGAGGGCCAGGCTGAACAGCGGCTCGACGTCGCCGCGCGAGCCGGCCGTGAGGAGGGTGATCTGCATGGGAATCCTTCCGACGTGCGCGGGTCAGGCCTGGGCCGGTGTCCCGGCGCCCGCATCGAGGACACCGTCGAGCAGCGCCAGGGCCGCCTCGGTGTCCACGTCCGGTGGCGTCAGCATCCGGTCGATCATCTCGGTGACGGTGTCGATCAGGGCGTCGGGCGAGGGGCTGCCGGGGCGGCCCTGGTGCTCCTGGACGGCGCGCATGATCGCGGCCGTGAGGGCCTCCAGGACGGCGGCCACCGACGCGATGTCGACGCCCGGCCGGACGACGCCCGCCTCCTGCTGACGGCGCAGGAAGAGGCCGAGGAACTCCGGTCCGGCGGGGCCGGGCATGGTCGCCTCCGGGTCGCGCAGGTAGCGCCCGAACACCTGCGGGTCGCGGGTGGCGATCGCCGTGAGCAGCGGGTCGCCCGCCACCACCCGGAAGCCGGCGCGGTAGATGCTGCCCGGCGTGCCCGGCCGGGGCTCCGCGGACAGGGCCGTGCGCCAGCGGACGGCGTAGCCGGCGAGGGCACGGGCGGCGACGGCGTCGACCAGCTCGCGCTTCGAGGCGAAGTGCCGGTAGACGATCGTGCGGCTCAGGCCCGCCGCCTCGGCGACGTCCACCATGGTCAGCTTGTCGTAGCCGCGGCTCAGCAGCACGCCGGTGGCGGCCTCGAGCAGGGCGTCCCGGCGCTGTTCGCCGTCGACCATGGTTCCCCTTGTGACACTGCGACGATATCTGTCACAGTGTTGCGCCGCGCGAAGGCGCTTGTCAAGGACGGGGTTGTGCCGATGTCGGCGGGGCGACGCTGCTGCGCGTGCTGCAGGGAACGCTCCCGCGGGACGGCGGCAGCGTGGCCGTGCGCGGGCTGACGCTGCCGCCCGGCGTGGCCATGGCGCCCCCGCTCATGTCGCTGACGCCGCAGGCACCCCACGTCTTCAGCGGTCAGCTGCACCGTCTCGCGGCCGCGCGGATGCTGGCCCACCCCGCGGACGTGCTGCTGATCGACGACCTCTCGGCGTCGCTCGACGTCGAGACCGAGCGGCTGCTGCTGGACAACCTGCTGTCCCGGTCGCGCGGCAGCGTGCTGGTGGTGGTGAGCAACCGGGCGTCGGTGCTGGACCGGGCGGACCAGGTGCACCGGCTGGTCCCGGGCTCCTGACCGGTGGGGAGCCGCCGGCGGCGCAGAACGCCCGCGTCAGCCCGTGGCCTTGGCCGCCGCCTTCTGCGCCTTCTTGAACGCCCGGACCTCCTGCAGCGTCTCGGCGCTGGTCACGTCCGCGATCGAGCGGCGCGAGCCCTCCTCGCCGAACTCGCCCGCCGCCTCGCGCCAGTCCTCCGGCCGCACGCCGCGCTGCTTGCCGAGCAGCGCCAGGAAGATCTTGGCCTTGCGCTCCCCGTACCCCGGCAGCGCGTTGAGCCGGCGGAGCACCTCGCGGCCGGTGGGAGCGCCGCCGTCGGCCCCGGGGTCGGTCCAGATCCGGGAGGCGTCGCCGTCGTACTCGTCCACCACGGTGTGCGCGAGCTCCAGGACGCGGCCCGCCATGGACCGGCCGTAACGGTGGATGGCCGGTGGCGTCGTCGCCAGGGCCACGAACTCGTCGGGGTCCGCCTCCGCGATGGCGCGCACGTCGAAGGAGCCCATGCGGTCGCGGATCTTGCCGGGGCCGGCGAAGGCATGTTCCATCGGGAACTGTTGATCAAGCAGCATGCCGACCAGCAGTGCGAACGGGTCGTCGCTGAGCAGCCGGTCCGTGTCGGGGTCGCCGGTGATCCAGAGCTCGGTAGCCATGAGCCCATTGTGACCCACCGGCCCGGCCCCGCACTCAGGGGATCAGCCGGTCCGCGATCTCCAGCGTGTCCGTCGTGAAGTGCCCGTCGTCGCGCACCACGAGCGTGCCGCCCAGGCGGTCGAACATGGCGCGCCCCTGCTCGGCGTCGCAGCCGAACTCGTCGGTCACCGAGTTGAGGAAGACGAGGTCGCGGGCGTGCGCCCGGATGGCGTCCCAGTCGTAGGACTCCTGGAGGACCGGCTCCGGCCCGGGGCTCGGGTTGGTCGAGTAGCCGCCCACCAGCACCGCCTGCGCCACGGTGACGTCCAGGTGCTCCAGGAGCGCGAGCAGCAGCGCCGCCCCGCCCGAGTGCCCCACCAGCACCGTGTCCTCGTCGAACGTGTGCGCGTCCAGCACCGTGGGCAGGAACGTGGTGATCGGCTCGACGTTCGTGCCGGGGTGGTGCGGCGTCTCGACGTCGTACCCGCGTGCCCGCAGCCGGTCCGCGAGCCACGGGTACCAGATCCACGCCGGGTCGGCGTTCGTCCCGTGGAAGATGATCGCCCTGCGTCCCATCAGCTCTCCTTCGCTCGTCCCGGCACGGCGGCCGGTGCGGGGTCGATCGCCAGGTTGACCTGGTCGAGCACCGGCTCGAAGCCGATCGCGGCGTACGTCCGGTTCGACACGGGGTTGTCCCGGTCGGTGTAGAGGCAGACCCGGTCGCCGGCGTCGAGCACCCGCTGGGCGACGTCGGCGACGAGCGCCCGGGCGTAGCCACGCCCGCGGTGCGCCGCGGGCGTGTAGACCGGCCCGATCCGCACCACACCGAACGACGGCGGCCGCGCGGCCGTGAGCTGCACGCTCTCGTCGCCGACGTCCCACAACCAGATGTCGCCGTCCAGGATCCGGCCGCGGGCGCCGCCGATCCGCAGCGGTTCTGCCTCGGGCGCGCGTCCGGCCTGGGCGTCCGCGTCGGCGTGGAAGACGGCGAACCACTCCTCGACCAGGGCGAGGTCGGCGAGCGTGGCCCGGCGTGCGCGGCCCGGCGGCGCGGGCTCGGGGCGCGTGACCGTCCGGGCCTCCCAGAGGCGGTCCGGCCGGCCCTCGTGCACGGTACCGCCCGTGGCCCGCAGCACCTCGTCCGTGTACGCGCGGACGGCGGACCGGGCACCGTTCGCCGAGGTCAGCGCCGGTTCGCCGGCCCGGGCGGTGTGGTCCAGGGCGGTGCGGGCCAGCAGCCGCGCCGCGTCGTCCGGCAGGGCGGGCACCCAGACCGTGTGCGGCGCGTACGGCATGGTCCGCATCGCCACGCCGACGACGACGCCGCGCGCGTCCCGGACGACCGCCCACCACATCGGAGAGGTGGGCCGACCGCCGGCCGGGAGCGTCCGCGCGGCGTGGTGCGTCACCGAGGCGACGACGCTCCACACCACCGGGTCGGCGGCCAGCAGATCGCCGGCGACGGCCAGCACCGTCGCCGGGTCGTCGTGCAGCTCGACGTGGTACCCGCTGCTCACCTCGCTGCTCATGCGCCAGATCCTGACACGCCGCCCGCGCCGGATCGAGCCCGTCGTGCAGCCGGCGCCCCGCACTGCCGCCCCGCACTGCCGCCCCGCACTGCCGCCGCACTCCGGCGTCAGCGGATCAGCCGTACCTCCAGCACGTCCGTGTCCGGGTCGGTCGCCGTGACGCCGTCGGGCAGGAAACCTGCGCGCTGGAAGAACTTGCGGGCGCGGGGGTTGGACGCGAACGTCCAGATCTGGGCCGCGGTGCCGGGCGGGAGGGCGTTCTCCAGCAGGGCGTGGCCCACGTTGGTGCCGTGGTAGCTCGGGTCGACGTACAGCTCGTGGAGCTCGACCGCCCGGACGGGCGGGTGGCCCAGGTGGGGGCCGGACGGGTTCTTCATCGCGAAGCCGACGATCTTGTCGCCCACCTCGGCGACCAGTGCCTTGTTGCCGGCGGCGAGGATGCGCATCCAGCCCTCGGTGCGGGTGCCGAGCGTCTCGGTCTCCCAGTGCGCGGGCGGCAGCAGGTCGCCGAAGACCGCCCGCCGCGTGGTCCAGTGCACCGCGGCGATGCCGACGGCGTCGTCCGGGGTCGAGGCGCGGACGTGGAAATCTGACATGGGTGGAACGGTAACCCGACTACCTGACCATCCGGACCTCCGCCAGGTCGGCGGCGTTCGTGTCGAGCACGCGCGCGCCCTCCATGGCGAAGCCGTTGCGCTCGTAGAAGCGCCGGGCGCGCGGGTTGTCCTCGGCGACCCAGAGCTGGGCGGCGGTCCCGGGCGGCACGACGGCGTCCAGCAGCGCCTGCCCGACGCCGGTCCCGTGGTGGGCCGCCAGGACGTACAGGAGGTAGAGCTGCTGGTCGCGCACGGGCAGCACGTCGTCCTGCTCCACGGACTCGCCGGCCATCGCGATGCCGACCACCTCGCCGGCGACCTCCGCGACCACCGGGGCAGCACCGTTGCCCAGCCATCGTTCCCACGTCGCCACGCGGCGCTCCAGGGTGGCGGTGACCCAGAACTCGGGCGGCAGGACGGACCCGTAGGTGGTGACCCAGGTGGTGTGGTGCACCCGGGCGACCGCGGCGGCGTCGGACAGCGTGGCTGTACGCAAGTTCACGACGCGCAAGATACTCCCGCGCCAGGCGGCCGGGGGACAGCGGGCCCCGGGCAGGTGTCAGGCGCGGTGCAGCGTGCCGACCAGGCACTCCTTGACGCCGACCGTCGACAGGGCACGCGCCGGCACGGGGGCGAGCCAGCCGACCGCCTCCGCGGCGGGCACCAGGCGCACGTCGCGCACCTCGAACTCGTCTCCGCCGCGCGTCAGCCGCACCGTGCCGGAGCTCATCGTGTTGCGGGCCCAGTCGGTGCCCGGACCCCACGGGAGCGGCAGCACGGCCACGACCTGCTCCTGCGGCTGGGCCGCGAACGCGACCAGCGGGGTGGCGTACTCCGTGCCGGACCTGCGCCCCACGTGGTGCAGCACGACCCACGGCGGGACGTGACCGGCGATGCGGAGCATCCACGGGTTGAGGACCTTGCCTGCCTGGACGACGATCTCGGGTGCGGCCATGGCCCCCATCATGGTTCAGGAGCGGCGATCCGTCAGCCTGAGCCGGACCCGGTCCCCGGCCGTCGCTCGAAGGACAGCACGGGACGGCCCGTCCGCGGATGGGTCAGCACGTCGACCCGCACCCCGTAGACGGGTTCCAGCACCGCCGGCACCAGCACCTCGCCGACCGGCCCCGCCGCCACGACCCGGCCGCGGGCCAGCAGCACCACGTGGTCGCAGGTCGCCGCCGCGAGGTTGAGGTCGTGCAGGGCGGTCACGACGGTCACGCCGTCCGCCGCGAGGTCGCGCAGCACCCGCATGGCGTCGAGCTGTGCGGCGATGTCCAGGTGGTTGGTCGGTTCGTCGAGCAGCAGCAGCCGCGGCTGCTGGGCCAGCGCCCGGGCCATGTGCACGCGTTGGCGCTCGCCGCCCGACAGCGTGGCGATCTCCCGGCCGGCCAGGCCCTCGGCCCCGGCCGTGGCCAGGGCGGCGCGCGCGGCGGCGCGGTCGGCGTCGGAGTCGCCGGCGAGCAGGGCGCGGTGCGGGATGCGGCCCAGCAGCACGGCGTCCAGTACCGACAGGGGCAGGTCGGTGGTGGCGTCCTGCTCCACCAGGGCGAGCACGCGGGCGCGCTCGCGCCGGGAGAGCGCGGCCAGGTCCGTGCCGCCGAACGTCGCGGGCACCGGGTCCGAGGGCGCCCCGCCCGACGGCGCCCCGCTCCGTCCCGCCTGCTGCACCCCGGCCAGGACCCGCAGCAGCGTCGACTTGCCGGACCCGTTGGGGCCCAGCAGCCCCGTGACGGCGCCGGGCGGGGCCAGGACGCCCACGTCGTCCAGGATCAGCCGGCCGTCGATCTGCCAGGTGACGGCGGCGGCCGCGAGGCCCGCGCCGGTCGCCTCCTGCGTCGCCGGCCGGGGGTCCACCGAGGGTCCCGCGCTCATCGCCGGGCTCCCTTCCAGAGCAGGAACGCGAAGACGGGGGCACCGATCGCCGCGGTGACGATGCCCACCGGCAGCTCCCGGGGCTCGAACACGGTGCGGGCCAGCGTGTCCGCCCAGACCAGGAACGAGGCCCCGGCCAGCGCCGACAGGGGCAGCAGCAGGCGGTGCCGCGCGCCGGTCAGCAGCCGCACCGCGTGCGGCAGGATCAGCCCGACGAACCCGATGGACCCGCTCTGCGACACGAGCGCGCCCGTCAGCAGGGCGACGCCGACCAGCAGCACCCAGCGCGTCCGCTGCACGGACACCCCCAGGGCGGCCGCGGCCGTGTCCCCGAACGTGAACGCGTCGAGCACCGAGCCGCTCAGCGCGAGCGGCACACCGACCAGGAGCACGGCACCGCCCGCGACGGCCACCGACGTCCACGTCGCCGACGCGACGGAGCCCATCAGCCACGACAGCACCTCCCGGAAGGCGTCGCCCGTGGCCGACCAGAAGATCACGAACGAGACCGCCGCCGCGCAGAGCTGGCTGATCGCGAGCCCTGCGAGCACCGTGCGGGTGGGCGTGATCGTCCCGAGCGCACCGGCCAGCGTCAGCGCGAGGGCCAGTGCGCCGACCGCGCCGGCGAATGCCGCCACCGGCAGCAGGAGCGGCACGCCCACGAGCAGCACCAGCACGGCGCCGAGCGACGCGCCCGACGACAGGCCCAGCAGGTACGGGTCGGCGAGCGGGTTGCGGGTGAGCGACTGCATCACGGCACCGCACAGCGCGAGGCCCGCGCCCACGGCCGCCGCCGTGAGGATCCGCGGCATGCGCAGCTGCCACACCATGCCGTCGCGCAGCGCGGTGAGCGGCTCCAGGCCGAGCGGTCCGCCCAGCCCGAGGTGGCTGGCCACCGACCGCCACACCTCGGACAGCGCCAGGTCCGCGGGACCGATCGTGACCGCCACGCCCACGCTCAGCACGAGCACCACGGCCGCGCCGGGCAGGGCGAGCCCGGCTCTGCCCGGGCCCGTCCGTCCCGCCGTACCGCGTGCGCTCACCGGTCGAGGTCCGCCAGCTGGTCCACCACCGAGGCCACGGCGTCGACGTTGCGGACGCCCGCCTCGGTCGCCGGGAACGGCACCACCACGTACCGCTCCTCCTTGACCGCCGTCATCTCCCGCGTGGCCGGGTTCGACTCCAGGGCCTCGATCTTCGCGTCCGCGGGGTTCCAGGCGGCGTCCACCAGCACGACGACGTCCGGGTCCGCCTCCACGATGCTCTCCCAGCCCAGGGAGGTCCAGGTGTCGTGGACATCGGCCGCGACGTTCGTGAGCCCCGCGGCCTCCATGATCATCTGCGGGGCGCCGATGCCTGCCCCCACGTACGGGGTGTCGTCACCCGAGGACCACCACAGGGCCGTCAGCCCCCGGTCGTCCGGCTCGATCGCGTCCAGCGCCGCACGCTGCTCCTCGACCAGGGCCGCGGCGGCCTCCTCGGCGTTGAACAGGGTGCCCACCTCCGTGATCTCGTCGAAGACCGTGTCGAACGTCAGCGGGTCCGGCATGTAGCCCTCCGCCTTGCAGGCGGCGGGGGAGACGTACGTGGTGACGCCGAGACCCGCGAGCGTCGCGCGGTCGCCCGCCGTCTCGGCCGTGAGGTTGGACTCCCAGCCCGCGTAGACCAGGTCCGGCTCGAGGGCCAGCGTCGCCTCGGAACCCGGCGCCTCGTCCGCGAACGGCTCCTCGACGGCGGGAACCGTCTCCAGGGAGTCCGGCACGGGCCCGTCGAGGAACGCCGACCCGACGATCCGGTCGCCCAGCCCCAGGGCCAGCAGCATCTCCGTCGTCGACGACTTGATCGTCACCACGCGCTCCGGTGGCGCCTCGACGGTGGTCTCGAACCCGCAGTTGTCGAGGGTCACGGGAAAGGCGCCCGACGCCGACGCCGCGGCGTCGGGCTCGTCGGCGGCCGTGGCCGAGCAGGCGGCCAGGGCGAGAGCCGCGGCCGCGGTCACGGCGGGCAGGGCGTACCGCCCGCGCGAGCGGACGGCGGACAGGGCGCGGCGGGCGCTGTCCGCCCCGCTGGGCAGGGACGGGCGGGCAGGTCGGACACGGTGGGGGTGCACGGATGGCTCCAGGGGTCGGCGAACGGCCCACGACCGCAGGACCGTGGGCGAGCAGCGACGCGCCATCTCGCGTCCGGGGTGGGAAGCGGCTCACAGCGAGAGCCGCGTCGGCGGGCCAGAGGAGGGCCCGCGACCCGCCGCCACGATACACCGGGGGAGAGACACGGCCGGTGCGGTTTTCGCTGTGAGCGTCGGGCGTGGGGTGCCGGCCCCGCGGGGTCGTGTCGCCGGCGGCCCGGCCGCGGCGCCGTCCGCGAGCGACCGGACCACGCCCGTGCCTGGCGGGGCTGGTCGTCGCCCTCTTCGCGGGCTACGCCGCCGGGCTGCTCCGCTGAGCCGGCGGCTACAGTGCGGCCATGAGCGACAGCACCGCCCCCGAGACCGCCACCCCCGAGACCATCCCGACCCGCCGCGCCCTGGTGACCGGGGCGTCGTCGGGCATCGGCGCCGCGACCGTGCGCCGCCTGCGCGCCGACGGCTGGACCGTCGTGGCCGCCGCCCGCCGCGCGGACCGGCTGGAGGCGCTCGCCGCGGAGACGGGCTGCGAGGTCTACGCCGTCGACCTGACCGACGGCGACGCCGTGGCCGCGCTCGCCGGCCACCTCGGCGCCACCGGCGGCCTCGACGCCGTGGTCAACAACGCCGGCGGGGCCTTCGGCCTGGACCGCGTCGAGGACGCCGACATCGACGGCTGGCGCCGCATGTACGAGATCAACGTGCTCGGCACGCTCCGCGTCACCCAGGCCGTGCTGCCCCTGCTGCGGGCCGCGGGCGCGGCCAGGGGCGTGGCCGACGTCGTGAACGTGACCTCCACCGCCGCCCAGGGCGCCTACGAGGGCGGTGCCGGCTACACCGGCGCCAAGCACGCCGAGCACATGCTGTCCCAGACGCTGCGCTGGGAGACCGCGGGCGAACCCCTGCGCGTCATCGAGATCGCGCCGGGCGCCGTCGCCACGGAGGAGTTCTCGCTGGTGCGCTTCGGCGGGGACGCCGAGAAGGCCGCCGCCGTCTACGAGGGCTACACGCCCCTGGTCGCCGACGACGTCGCCGACACCATCGCCTGGACCCTTTCCCGCCCGCACCACGTGAACATCGACCTCGTGACGATCCGCCCCCGGGCCCAGGCCCACAACTCGAAGATCGTCCGCGGCACGGGCGTCTGACGGGCGGGCCTTACGGAGTCGTGACGGTCCGCCCTCGTCCCCGCGCAAGCGTGGATCGGCGTGCCAGGCTGGGCACATGACCCAGGCAACCGACACCCCGGCGACCTCGCGGACCGACCGTCCGCCGCACGACGGGTGGTGGGCGGCCCTCGCCGGCGTCGTCGCCGGGGGCGCGGGGCTGGCCGTCGCTGAGCTCGTGGCCGCGCTCGTCGCGCCCGGCTCCAGCACCCTGTTCGCGGGCGGCGCCGCCGTGGTCGACGCCGTGCCCGGCTGGCTCAAGGATCTCGCGGTGCAGTGGTTCGGCACCGCCGACAAGGCGGTGCTGCTCGGCACGATGGGAGTGGTGCTCGCCGCCGGCGCGGCGCTCGCGGGCTGGGCCGAGCTGCGCCGTCCGCCCCTGGGGTCCCAGCTCATCGGCGGCGTGGGCGTCATCGGCGCGATCGTCGCGGTGCTGCGCCCGGAGGCGACGCCGCTGTGGGCGCTGCCCAGCCTGATCGGGATCGGCGGCGCCGTGCTCGCGCTGCGCGCGGCCGTGGCACGCCTGCGGCCGGAGCCGGACCTGCGGTCCCCGGGGGCCGGCGTGGTGGACCGGCGCGGTTTCCTCGCCGCCACCGGGATCGCCGCGGGCGTCGCGGTGCTGGCGCTGGCGGGCTCGCGGGCGCTGTCGGCGGGGTCGGCCGCGGTGAGCGTGGTGCGGGACAAGATCCGGTTGCCGGCCGCGCGCCGGGCGGCCGCCCCCGTCCCTTCGGGCGCCGACCTGGGGCTCGACGGCCTGACCCCCTACGTCACCCCGAACCTGGACTTCTACCGGATCGACACGGCCCTGCGGGTGCCGCAGCTCGACCCGGCGGACTGGTCCCTGGAGGTGCGCGGCATGGTGGAGGAGCCGTTCACGATCACGTGGGACGAGCTGCTCGCGCTGCCGCTGGAGGAGCACCACGTGACGCTCGCCTGCGTCAGCAACACCGTGGGCGGCGACCTGATCGGCAACGCCCTGTGGCTGGGCTACCCGATCCGCGCCCTGCTGGAGCGGGCCAGGCCGCGGGCCGGTGCCGACATGGTGCTCTCCCGGAGCGACGACGGGTTCACCGCCGGCACCCCGCTCGAGGTGCTGCTGGACCCGAACCGGGACAGCCTGCTCGCGATCGGCATGAACGGCGAGCCGCTGCCGGTGGAGCACGGCTTCCCGGCGCGGCTCGTGGTGCCGGGCCTGTACGGCTACGTCTCGGCCACCAAGTGGGTGACGTCGCTGGAGGTCACCACCTTCGAGGCCGACCAGGGCTACTGGACGCCGCGCGGCTGGTCCGCGCTGGGGCCGGTCAAGGTGCAGTCCCGCATCGACGTGCCGCGGGGTTCCGCGGCACCGGGCGCCGTCACCGTGGCCGGGGTCGCGTGGGCGCAGCACACCGGCATCGGCGCGGTCGAGGTCCGGGCCGACGACGGCGAGTGGGTCACGGCCGAGCTCGCCGAGACCGTCGGGCCCGACACCTGGCGCCAGTGGCACGCCTCGCTCGACCTCGCCGAGGGCGACCACACGCTGACGGTCCGGGCCACGGACGCCGACGGCCTGGTCCAGACCGAGGCCGAGGCCCCGCCCGCGCCCGACGGCGCCACGGGCTGGCACACGGTGCAGGTCTCGGTGGGCTGACGCCGCCCGCCGGCAGCCCTCAGCAGAAGGGGGCGGACGCCGACGACGTGGCGGCGACGAGCAGCTCGTGGAGCTGTTCGCGCTGCGGACGGTCCAGGGCGGCGAAGACCTCGTCCTCCACGACCGACAGCGCGAGCTCCGCCTGGCAGAGCAGCGCCACGCCGTCGTCGGTCAGGGACACGACGTGCCGGCGCCTGTCCTGGGCCGAGCGGCGCCGCTCGGCCAGGCCGCGCCGCTCCAGCTCGTTGAGCAGGCCCACGACGTTGGTGCTGTCGAGCACGAGGGCCGCCGCGAGGTCCTGCTGGGTGATCTCGCCCCGCTCCCGCAGCACGGTCAGAGCCACGAGGTGCCGGGTGCGCAGACCGAGCGGGGTGAGCGCGGACTCGGACCGGCGGCGCAGGTGCCGCGCCAGGTAGTCGATCAGCGCGCCGGACCGGTTCAGGGACTGCTCCATGACCTGCTGCTCGTCCACGGCATCTCCCTCGTCGTCGCGCCCCCGCGCCACCACTCTACGGCGGTGCGGGGGCGTGACGTGCGCAATTATGCGGCGAGCGTCGCCGGATCAGGCCGTGGTGGTGGCCGGTGCCCAGAGGCTGTCGATCTCGGCCTCGGCCTGCCGGCGGCTCTCCTCGGCGAGCGGCACCAGGCCGGACATCGCGGGGGTCGACGCCGCCAGCGTGAGCTCCGCGGTGATGAACCGCGGCTCGATCCCCACCAGTGACAGGCCGTGCGGCAGCCAGGCGGAGGCGTGGTCCCAGCCGTGCCGCGGGGTGCCCTCGGCGTACCCGCCGCCGCGCGAGACCACGACGACGAAGTTGCAGCGGCCCAGCAGCCCCTCCCGGGTCTCGGGGTCGAAGCCCAGACCCGGCGCGACGAGGTGGTCCAGCCACGCCTTGACGGTGCTCGGCGGTCCGAAGTTGTAGATGGGCAGCCCGAGCAGCACGGTGTCCGCAGCCGCGATCTCGCCCGTGAGCTGCTCCATGCGGGACCAGGAGCGGGCCTGGTCCGGCGTGTGCTGGTCCTGGGGCACGCCGCGGCTGGTGTTGGCCGCCGCGTCGAAGTGGGGTACCGGGTCGGCAGCGAGGTCACGGTACGTGACCGTCCCGTCCGGGTGCGCAGCGCGCCAGGCGTCGGCAGCACGGGCGCTCAGCTGCCTGCTGACGGAGCTGTCACCCTGGATGCTCGCGTCGATGTGCAGCAGTGTTGCCATGGTGGAGGTCCTCCTGGAGATCGGTCGATCGGCCGATGCGGCCTCCAGCATCAATGATTTGCACAGCACCAACTATTTCCGATCAGTATGTGATCTGGCTCACTCATCTTGTCGAGGGGGCATGTGACCATGCGGTTGCTGCCAAAATCGGGCCGGTCCTGGCAGCAACCGCATGGTCACCGCCTTCGTGCTGTGGGTCGTCGTCTCGTCGGGCGGGGTGGCAGCTCCTGGTCGGGCCGCCAGCCCTCGCGGTCGAGGACGCGGGCCACGTCGCCGGCGAAGTCGCCGCCCGTGACCTGACCCGGGAAGAACCGCATGACCAGGTTCCGCCCCTCGCGCACCAGATCGTTCTGGCGGAGCGCATCCCGGCGTACCTGACGCTCGGCCCCGTGGAACGCCTGGGAGTCGATCTCGACGACGAGCCACCTGTCGCCACCGAGGTGCCAGGCCAGGTCGGCTCGGCCGAGAAAGCGGCCCCTGACGTCGAAGAAGTCGCGCTGGACGTCGTCGGGGGCGAACCCTGCGTCCTCGGCCCGCAGCCGGGCGTGGCTCTCGGGAGGGGACTCGGCGCGCCCGTCGGCCCGGTCCAGCCACGGGATGACCCGCGCCGAACCCCTCCGGCGCAAGAGATCACGTCGGATGGTCCGCAGGTCCCCAGGCGTGATCAGGCCCTGATGGAGTGCGCTGTCCAGGCATGCGACCGCCTCGTCGCGGCTGAGCGTGGGCAGTGCCTGCACCAGCGCCCGGCGTACGGTGACGACCGTCCTGCCCTCGATCTCGACGGTCTCTTGTTCGGTGGCGTACTGCCGGAAGGCGATCCCGTCCCTGGCCTTGCGTGCGGTGCCTCGGGGGAGTGCCGCCTCCGGGACGATCCGGCGAGGGAGCCCCGCGACGCCGTGCAGAGCCAGCGCGCAGCACCCGACGGCGATCGCCCGCGGGTTGGCGAGCAGGGCCGTCCATGCGGCTCGCCGCCGTTCGATGTCGTAGACGTGCAGCCCCTCGGGTGTCGCGCCCGTGTCGAGCACGCAGCGGGTCACGCGTCGCCACCCGCCTCGCGCGACCAGGTTGCGCCTCCGGGACGGCCCGACTCCAGCCGCGTCGCACTGCTGGGAGGGCAGCAGCCCGCACTGCTGCCGTGCGAGGTGCAGGAGGCTGGTCGGGACTGGTTCCTTGGCGGGCACACCACGATTAGATCGAAGGGCGTTGCGTGACGTCCGTCGTCATCCACAGGACACCATGCGGTTGCTGCCAGGAACGGGCCGGTCCTGGCAGCAACCGCATGGTCGTCGGAGCTGGCGTCGGAGCCGGCGCCGCCGCGGCCGGCGGTGTGCGGCGGCCCGCCCCGGTTGCCCGGTCCCGCTACGATGGGTCCACAGGCATCGACCCGGCTATCACCGGTGAGCCTCCGGAAGAACGGGTGCCCAGCGGGCCGCCCCAGTAGAACCGGACGGGTAGGCCCGTCACAGCCGTCAACGAGCGGTCGCGTGCGCAAGCGGGCGGCAAGCGGGGTGGTACCGCGGCGCACCCAGGTGCGGCGTCCTCGCAGCAGAGCACCACCGAAGTCCACCTGCTGCCGAACCGCTGAACCCGCCAGGAGCCAGAAGAACCATGGCCTATCCGCTGCACCGTCCCAGCGACGCCGAGGGCGCCGTCCCCGCGTCCCCCAGCCTGCCCGACCTCGAGCGCGACGTCCTCGCCTACTGGGAGAAGGACGACACCTTCCGTGCGTCCGTCGAGGCCCGTCCGGCCGGCGAGAACGGCAGCAACGAGTTCGTCTTCTACGACGGCCCGCCGTTCGCCAACGGCCTGCCGCACTACGGCCACCTGCTGACCGGGTACGCGAAGGACGTGGTGCCGCGCTACCGGACCATGCAGGGCCAGCGCGTCGAGCGCCGCTTCGGCTGGGACACCCACGGTCTGCCGGCGGAGCTGGAGGCGATGAGCCAGCTCGGCATCAAGACCAAGGAGGAGATCGTCGAGCTGGGCATCGACAAGTTCAACGCCGCGTGCCGTTCCAGCGTGCTCAAGTACACCGACGAGTGGCGCACCTACGTGACGCGCCAGGCCCGCTGGGTGGACTTCGAGGACGACTACAAGACGCTGGACCCGACCTTCATGGAGAGCGTGGTCTGGGCCTTCAAGTCGCTGTTCGACAAGGGCCTGATCTACGAGGGCTTCCGCGTGCTGCCCTACTGCTGGAACGACCAGACCCCCCTGAGCAACCACGAGCTGCGCATGGACGACGACGTCTACCAGCAGCGTCAGGACCCGGCGGTGACGGTCGGCTTCCGGATCACCGAGGTGCCCGACGGCGCCGACGTGCTCCGCGCCGGCGACCACCTGCTCATCTGGACGACGACGCCGTGGACCCTGCCCTCCAACCTGCTGGTCATGGTGGGCCCCGACGTCGACTACGTGATCGTCGAGTCGTCCTTCACGGGTACCCCGCAGCGCTACGTGCTGGCCGAGGCGCGCGTGGCGGCGTACGCCCGCGAGCTGACGGACGAGGGCAACGAGGAGCCGACCGTCGTCGGGCGCCTGACGGGGAGCGACCTGCTGGGCGCGGCCTACGAGCCGCCGTTCGACTACTTCGAGGGGCACCCGGGTGCGCACCGCGTGGTCGAGGCCGACTTCGTCACCACGACCGACGGCACCGGCCTGGTGCACAACGCCGGCGCCTTCGGTGAGGAGGACAAGCAGGTCACCGACCGCGAGGGCGTGGACCCGGTGATCCCGGTGGGCGCCGACGGCCGCTTCACCTTCCCGGTCGAGGAGTACGTGGGCCTGCAGGTCTTCGACGCGAACGCGCCGATCATGGACCACCTCAAGGCCCGCACGCGCGGCCCGGCCGACGGCGAGGCGGGGCGGACGACGTCGGGCACCGTGCTGCTGCGCCGCGAGCAGTACGCGCACTCCTACCCGCACTGCTGGCGCTGCCGCAACCCGCTGATCTACATGGGCGTGTCCTCGTGGTTCGTCGAGGTGACGAAGTTCAAGGACCGCATGGGCGAGCTCAACCAGGAGATCACCTGGGTGCCGGAGCACATCAAGGACGGCCAGTTCGGCAAGTGGCTGGAGAACGCCCGCGACTGGTCCATCACGCGCAACCGGTTCTGGGGCTCGCCCGTGCCGGTCTGGAAGTCGGATGACCCGCAGTACCCGCGCGTCGACGTGTACGGCTCGTTCGCGGAGCTGGAGCGCGACTTCGGGCGGCTGCCCCTCGACCACGAGGGCAAGCCGAACCTGCACCGGCCGTTCGTCGACGACCTGACCCGGCCCAACCCGGACGACCCGACCGGGAAGTCCACGATGCGCCGTGTCGAGGACGTGCTGGACGTCTGGTTCGACTCCGGCTCGATGCCCTACGGCCAGGTGCACTACCCGTTCGAGAACAGCGACTGGTTCGAGCACCACTTCCCGGGCGACTTCATCGTGGAGTACATCGGGCAGACGCGCGGCTGGTTCTACATGATGCACGTGCTGTCCACGGCGCTGTTCGACCGGCCCGCGTTCAAGACGGCGGTCTCGCACGGCATCGTGCTGGGCTCCGACGGCCGCAAGATGAGCAAGTCGCTGAAGAACTACCCGGACGTCAACGAGGTCTTCGACCGTGACGGGTCCGACGCGATGCGCTGGTTCCTCATGGCCTCGCCGATCCTGCGCGGCGGCAACCTCATCGTCACCGAGGACGGCATCCGTGACGCCGTCCGCCAGGTGCTGCTGCCGCTGTGGAGCACCTACTACTTCTTCACGCTGTACGCCAACGCCGCGAACGACGGCGCGGGCTACTCCGCGCAGCCGCTCACGCCCGAGCGGGTCTCCGGGCTGCCCGTCATGGACCGCTACCTGCTGGCCCGCACGCGCGGCCTGCTGGCCGACGTGACCGAGCAGCTCGACGTCTACGACATCGCCGGTGCCTGCGACTCGGTGCGCCAGTACCTGGACGCGCTGACCAACTGGTACGTGCGCACGCAGCGCGACCGCTTCTGGGCCGAGGACGCCGACGCGTTCGACACCCTGCACACCGCGCTGGAGACGCTCACCCGGGTCATGGCGCCGCTCGCGCCGCTGCTCACGGAGGAGGTCTGGCGGGGCCTGACGGGCGGCCGCTCGGTGCACCTGACCGACTGGCCGTCGCTCGACTCCACGGAGGGCTCCGTGCTCGTGGCCGACGACGCACTCGTCGCCGCCGTCGAGTCCGCGCGGGCCGTGGTGTCGCAGACGCTGGCGCTGCGCAAGGCGAACAAGCTGCGCGTGCGGCAGCCGCTGCGGTCGCTCGTCGTGGCGGTCGCGGACCCGGACGGCGTCGCGCCGTTCACCGGCCTGCTGGAGACCGAGCTGAACGTCAAGGAGGTGCGCCTGGTCGAGTTCTCGCCCGAGGTGGCGGCATCCTTCGGCGTCACCGAGCGGCTCGCGGTCAACGCACGTGCCGCCGGTCCGCGCCTCGGGCGCGGCGTGCAGGCCGTGATCAAGGGCGCGAAGGCGGGCGACTGGTCCGTGGCCCCCTCGGGTGCCGTGGTGGTCACGACGGCGGACGGCGACGTCGAGCTGCTCGAGAGCGAGTACGAGCTGACCACCGTGGTGGCCGGTGACGCGGACTCGGCGGACGTCGCGGCCGCGGTGCTCACCGGCGGCGGTTTCGTGGTGCTCGACCTGGCGCTCGACGACGCGCTGCGTGCCGAGGGGTACGCCCGCGACGTCGTCCGCGACGTGCAGGACGCCCGCAAGGCCGCCGGCCTGCAGGTGGCGGACCGGATCGCGCTGGACCTGACGGTCCCGGCCGAGTGGGTGGCGGCCGTGGAGCAGCACCGCGAGCTGGTGACGCGGGAGACGCTGGCGACGGCGCTCACGGTCACGGCCGGCGCCGAGCGCGCGGTGTCGGTGGCCAAGGCCTGAGAGCCTGAGGACGGGAGGGGCGAGACCGGTGCCGCCGGCCTCGCCCCTCCCGCCGTGTCCGCGCCCTGGATCAGGTGTCGATGCGAGCGTCCCAGTGCTCCAGGATGTCGACCATCGGGATGCCGTAGACGTACGAGAAGCACTGCGTCGGCAGGGACGTGCGGCCGCAGCTGCGGCGGTTCGAGCCGCCGTCGATCATCCCGCGGGCGTACGCCTCACCGCCGATGACGATGTACATGGGCCCGCCGCTGTCGCCCCCGCCGACCGTGACGCCGCCGTCGTCCCGGCTCGCGCGGAACCCGTGACACGTCTCGTCGCCGCAGGTCCAGGCGATGTCGGTGGCCCGGATGGTGGCACAGTGCTCCCCGGTGACCGCACCCGAGCTGCAGATGTTCTGCCCGACGGCGGGCCGCTGCACCTTCGTGACCGGGAACGAGTAGCTCTTGTCCCCGGGAGCCGCGTCCCACGGGCCGCCGAACACGGCCGCGGCCGTCTTGGGGCCGCCGACCGGGTCGATGAGCTGCGCGTCGAGGTGCAGCGCGCGGTCGGTGACCGTACCGAGGCGCTGGCCCGTGCCGTCGCGCACGACGTCGCCGACCCGCTCGTTGCAGTGCGCCGCGGTGACCAGGCGGTGCCCCTCGGGCGTGACGATGGAGAAGCCGGTCGAGCAGTAGTCGGTCCCGTCCGCGGTCGCGATCGCGCCACCCGCGTGCCACGGAGCCTGGTCGTCACGGCGGCTCCCGGCAGTGGACTGGACGCCGCCGTCGACCAGGGTGGCCCGCACGGGTACGCCGGCCGCGCGCTCCAGGTGCTCCGTCAGGTCGGGCCGGGCCGCGACGGCAGAGTCCCGGCTGACCTCGGCGACCAGCCCCGCGTAGTCGGCGGCGGGGAGCACGGCTAGCACGGCGTCCGGCCCGTGCGCCGCGCGCTGACCGTCGAGCAGCCGCGTGCTCGCGGCACGCAGCTCGGCCTCGCTGAAGACGGTGCGCCGCACCTCGACGTTCACCGGGGCCTGCTGCAGCAGCCTGCTGACCTGCGCCGGGGCATGACCCTTCCACGAGACGGTCACCGTGGCGGCGTCGTAGTCGACGGCCACCCCGGCGTAGCCGGGCACCCCGGCGAGCGCCGTGGCGGTGGCGGCGGTGCGGTCGACGGCGGCCTCGCGGGCGTCGGTGGCCTCGCGGGCGTCGGTGGCCTCGCGGGCGTCGGTGGCCCGCGTGTGGGTGCCGGCGGTGTCGTCCGCCGGGAGCGTCCGGGCAGTCCCGGCCGCCTCCACCGGGCCGACGACGCCGCCGCGCACCGGTGTGCCGGTCATGGCCGCCGCCGGGGCGGCGAGGACCGCTGCCAGTGCCATGGCCCCGACGATCATCGTCCGCCGGACAGAGCTGTGTCGTCTCATCGTCGTCCCCCCGAACCGACTCGAGCAGCGCCGACCCGGCGTTGCGGGTGTCATCGTTCTTCACGGGGTGAAAACGTGCAACAGGGGCGTGTGGTGGGGACGAGGCCGAGGTGTCAGGTGGTCTCGTACGTCAGCCTGACGGCGGGGTGAAGGCCCGCTCTGTCTCCACACCCAGCACGTCCAGCGCGATCCCTACGTACGACTGCGTCCCGATGATCAGGCATCCACCGCCCTCGTCGTGTGCGGTCCCAACACTCTGCACGAGCGCGGTCCGGGCATCCAGGACCTTGCCCTGCGATGCCTCGGCCCGGGAGAACGAGAGGTAGTCGTCCGCGCGTGCCGCGATGACCCGGTCGAATCCACGCAGCTCGTCGAAGCATGCCTCGACGTCCTTCGTGTCGGGGAAGCTCGCCACCACTGTGTCCAGCCTGCCGCGCCAGGCGAGGTACTCCGTCACGGCGGCGGAGACGCCGTCGGGCGAGATCGCGCCGTCGACGAGCACGGGTACCTCGTCGAGGACGTGCCGGCTCAGCCGACCCGGCACGTGGACGCTCGCCAAGGCTGCAAGGACCTCGTCGCCCACCGTCCAGCCCGCCACCGCGGCCAGGGCTCGGCCGGCAGCTTCACCGGCGGTGGCGTTCAGCCGCGTCAGGGGCGCCAGGGCTGTGGGGGCCGACGACGGTGAGGACGTCGTGACGGTGACGACTCGGGCTCCCACCGCCGCCGCGGTCTCCTCGATGATCGCCGTCACCTCGGCGTCCTGCTCGACCGTGACGATCGTCCGCGTCGTCGGACCGACGACGCCCAGCAGGTCGCGTGCCACGTCGTCCAGCGTGGGACCGAGCTGCTCGCCGTGCTCGTAGAACACGCGTGTCACCGCGACGACGAGCGGTGCGAACAGGCTGACCTCGTCGGAGCGTCCGCCGAGGCCCTCCTCGAGGACCAGCGCGTCGGCACCACGCGCGGCGGCCCACGCTGCGCCGGTGACCGTGAAGGCGCCCGTGGGGGAGAGGTACCCGTCGTCCGTCGACGGGACCGATGCGCGGGCCCGTTCGAGCGTGCTCGCCAGTTCGTCGTACTCGCGGGGCGTGATGGCGGCACCGTCCAAGCGGATCCGTTCGCGGTTGGTGCGCAGCCCGGGCGAGGTCACGAGTCCCACGTGCGCCGGACGGGTACCCACCAAGGCTGCGGACAGCGTTGCGGCCGCGTGCACGGCGGTGGTCCCCTTGCCCTTGGATCCGACGACGACGAGGACCGGTGGCGTCCGCTCCCATGTGCCCATGGCCTCGCCCACGGCGCGCGCGCGGTCCAGGGACCGGTGCGTGCCGGGCTGCTTGTTGCGCCACTCGTCGAAGAAGGCGACATCTCCGGGAAGGTGCTGAGCGGTCACCGGCCTAGCCTCTCACCGGTCTGGAGGGCCTCAGGTTCGTTCATCCGGTCCGGCCCAGCCATGTGCTCGACCCACTCACGGTCCACGCGAGCACCGCTCCGGGGCTGCGGGATGCGCAGCCGGGCCATCGCGAACAGGGACATCAGCGCGGTGCCGAGACCCAGGGTCGGCCAGTGCGGATCGGGCAGGGCGGCCCCGGCGAGCACCAGGCTGGCCAGCGGCACCACCAGGGCGTTGAGGTTCTGCACCAGCACCGGCCGCAATCGCCGGCGCATCGTGACGACCGTCGCCACCGGCGCCCGGAGCTCCTCGCGCAGACGCGTCGAGACGCGCACGGTCACGTGGGGCGACATCCCGTCGGGAAGGTCCGGCCACAACCGGTTCACCCGTTGCACGCGTCTCATCGACGCCGACTGCGCTGCCGCGACCGGAGGATCGTGATCGGCCACGGCGAGCGCGACCACCTCGCGCCCACCCCACCGGACGAGCACCTGCTGTCCCGAGACGATCCCGAGGCGGTCGAAGACCGCAGGGTGGAGGGTGACAACTGCCGACCCGTCGTCGCCCGCGTGTGCCTGGACGACCCGCGCAGAGAACTCGGGTGCGCGGAACAGTGCGCGCCACAGGTGCTCCAGTGCGTTGTCCACCGAGTTGCGGACTCGCCGGAACCGGCCGATCGCGCTGCTCCGGGCGATCACCTGGGGTGCGGCCGCGACGAGGAGCACGCCCGGGTCGGGTCCGTCTCCGTCGGAAGCAGTGAGCAGACGGAGCTGGTACGCGAGCCGGACGGTGCCGGACAGCACATGGTCGCGTCCCACGGCTCGCACCCACGCCGTGACGCCGCGCTGCATCAACAGGTAGGTCCCTGGCCTGACGTCCGCGGGGTTGACGTGTACCTCGTCGACGCCCGGCATGTCGTCGACGAGCGCCGCGACGGTGCGGAGCTTCATGAGCGGCGGTACCCGGACCGCGACCGATCGTGCGTCGCCCAGCTCCGATCGCAGGCGGCGGCTCACCCCGATCCGGCCTGGTGACAGCGCCTCTGCGGACTCCGGCACGCCGTCCGCCGTCGCGCTCCACGCCCATGCGATGGTCTGTCGCACATCGGTGAGGACGGTGATCGGCACAGGTCCATCGATCCCGGACAGCAGGTCCGGGTGTACGACGGCGGTCGGTAGACCTGACGCGATCCGCACCGGAATGGTCACCAGGTCCGTGGTGGGTGGTACGACGGGCGCCTCGACCAGGTGGGTCAGCAGAGCGACGAGGCGGGTGACAGCCTTTGGCGTCCCCAGGGGCGGCCGCAGGTGTGCGCCGATCTCCACCTGTACCGCCGGGATGCCGAGTTCCTGGGCGAACGCCGTGACCGTCGTGGGGCGCATCGCGTCGAAGACCTGATTGACCGTGACCCGCAGGTCGCTGTCCTCGGCCAGGGTCGAGACGGCTGACGGAACCAGGCCGGCGCCCGTGCCCAGGTCCACATCGGACTCGACCCGCGTGCGCATCCCGTGCAGGTCGATCACGATCGTCGGCCGGAGCTCCGCCAGTCTGTCCTTGAGCGGGTGCTCCCCGTCGAAGTTGGCGTCCCCGGGAGCGCCCAGCGCGACGAGCGCGGTACAGCCGGTCAGGTGCGCGAGCAGGACGGCGAGGCCACCCGTGCCGCGGTCCGCCACCTTGGTCGAACCCGCACGCTCGTGATTGGTGGCGTGCGGTGCCGTCACCACGACACGGGGGCGAGTGGATCCGATGATCTCGAACAGCCCGGGTGTCGGTTCCGCCACATGGTCGGCGACCGAAGACGGCCACGACGAGCCCTCGCCCGCGTACTGGTTGGCGCTGAAGACACGCTCGAAGTCCAGGCTGAGGGTCGGTATGTCGTGGGTTGCGCTCGACGTCTGCTGCTCGTCCGACACCTGCTGAGCCTCCGCGCGAGATCGGCAACCTTGATGCCGGAACCCTATCCTCGTCCCGTGGACGAAGCCTTTGAAGCAGTACGCCGCGAGATCGCATCGCGAGCCCCCGAGATCGACATCGACCCCACCATGGCCCGAGTGCAGCGCGTCCTCGAGCTCCTCGGCGACCCCCACCGCGCCTACCGCACCGTCCACATCACCGGCACCAACGGCAAGTCCTCGACGGCTCGCATGATCGAGCGCCTCGTGCGGGAGCACGGCCTGCGCACCGGACGGTTCACCTCTCCGCACCTGACCAGCGTCACCGAGCGCATCTCCGTCGACGGCGAGCCCCTCAGCCAGGAACGGTTCGTCGAGGTGTTCGAGGACGTCGCGCCCTACATCGGCGTCGTCGACCGCGAGTCGCAGGAGCAGGGCGGGCCCCGTCTCAGCTTCTTCGAGGTGCTCACGGTCATGGCGTTCGCCGCGTTCGCGGACGCGCCCGTGGACGTCGCCGTCGTCGAGGTCGGCATGGGCGGCACGTGGGACTCCACCAACGTGGTGGACGGCGAGGTCGCCGTCATCACGCCCGTCGCCCTGGACCACGAGCGCTGGCTCGGCTCCACCGTCGAGGAGATCGCCACCGAGAAGGCCGGCATCATCAAGGACGGCGCGACCGCCGTCATCGCCGAGCAGACCGACGCCGCGCTCGGCCCCATCCTCGAGGGCGCCGAGAAGGTGGGCGCCCACCTGGTCCGTGAGGGCATCGACCTCGAGGTCGTGGACCGGCGCATCGCCGTCGGCGGGCAGCTCGTCGACCTGCGCACGCCCGCCGGCGTGTACACGGAGATCTTCGTGCCGCTGCACGGGGCCCACCAGGCGCACAACGCGCTGCTGGCGCTCGCGGCCACCGAGGCCCTGATCACCGGCGGGCGCGCCCTGGGGGCGGAGATCGTCGAGGCGGGCTTCGCGGACGTCGAGGTGCCCGGCCGCCTCGAGCTCGTGCGGACCAGCCCGACGGTGCTGGTCGACGTCGCGCACAACCCCGCCGGCGCGGAGGCCCTGGTGGACGCGCTGGAGGAGTCGTTCAACCTGGAGCGCGTCGTCGCCGTCGTCGCGGTCATGGCGGACAAGGACGCCGAGGGTCTCCTGTCCGTCCTGGAGCCGGCCGTCGCGGAGATCGTGGTCACGCGGAACTCGTCGGAACGGTCCGCCGACCCGGAGGACCTGGCCGAGGTGGCGCGCGAGGTCTTCGGCGAGGAGCGCGTGCACGTGGCCGCGCGGCTGGACGAGGCGCTGCAGGTGGCGACGGACCTCGCCGAGGCGGACAACACGAGCAGCACCGGGCTCGGCTCCGGCGTGCTCGTCACCGGCTCCGTGGTGACCGTGGCCGACACGCGGATCCTGGTCGGCCGCGGCTGACCGCGCCGTCCGCCGCGCCCGACCGGGCCGTCCGCCACGGCCCTGCCGGACGGACAGGTCACCCGGGTGACCTGTCCGTCCGGCACCCGGTGTCCTGTACGACCCGGGCCGGTGTGGTGTTACATGAGAACCATGGGACGCGTCCGCCGGCCCGGCGCCGTCGCCGGGTCGCGCAGCCCACGAGGAGGTCGCCGTGAAGAAGCTGCTGAACGATCCTGCTGACGCCGTCGCCGACTCCCTGGCCGGCTTCGCGCTCGCGCATGCCGACCTGGTCCAGGTGAGCACGTCACCCGTGTTCGTCAGCCGTGCCGGGGGCGCGGTGACCGGCAAGGTGGGCCTGGTCAGCGGTGGGGGCTCGGGGCACGAGCCCCTGCACGCGGGGTTCGTGGGCGCAGGCATGCTCGACGCCGCCGTGCCGGGCGCCGTGTTCACCTCGCCGACGCCCGACCAGATCCTGCCCGCGATCCAGGCCGCGGACGGCGGGGCCGGGGTGCTCACGATCGTCAAGAACTACACGGGCGACGTGCTCAACTTCGAGACCGCCGTGGAGCTCGCCGAGGCGGAGGACGTCGAGGTGGCCTCGGTGCTGGTCAACGACGACGTCGCCGTCGAGGACTCCCTGTACACCGCCGGCCGGCGCGGTGTGGCCGGCACGCTCGCCGTCGAGAAGATCGCGGGGGCGGCCGCCGACCGGGGCGCCGACCTGGCGACCGTGAAGGCCGTCGCCGAGCGCGTCGTGGCGAACGTGCGCTCCATGGGCGTGGCCCTGGCCGCGCCCGTCGTGCCGCACGTGGGCCGGCCCAGCTTCGACCTGGGCGACGACGAGATCGAGGTGGGCATCGGCATCCACGGCGAGCCGGGACGGCACCGGGTGCCCGCGGCGAGCGCCGACGAGGTCACCGAGATGCTCCTCACGCCCGTGGCCGACGACCTGGGCCTGACGAGCGGCGAGCGAGTGTTGCTGTTCGTCAACGGTATGGGCGGCACCCCGCTCTCGGAGCTGTACGTGGTCTATGGTCGAGCGCGGCGCCTTCTCGAGGAGCGCGGCGTGACGGTCGCCCGGTCGCTCGTGGGCAACTACGTGACGTCGCTCGAGATGCAGGGGGCGTCGGTCACGGTGCTCCGGCTGGACGACGAGCTGGAGGCTCTCTGGGACGCGCCGGTGAACACTGCGGCACTTCGGTGGTGAGACAGGAAAGGGCTGGCGGACATGGCGTTGGACGCGGACTGGGCGGAGCGATGGGTCCGCCGCACGGCGGATGCCGTGGCGGACGCGAAGGACGAGCTCACCGAGCTCGACCGGCAGATCGGCGACGGCGACCACGGCGAGAACATGCACCGCGGCTTCCAGGCGGTGGTGGCGCGTCTGGACGACGCCGCGGCCGACCAGGGCGCCGGTGACGAGCGGACGGTCGGCGACGTGCTCAAGCTCGTGGCGACCACGCTGATGTCCACCGTGGGCGGTGCGTCGGGCCCGCTGTACGGGACGGCGTACCTGCGCGCGGCGAAGGTGTCGGGCCGGCCGCGGATCGACCCGCCCGTGGTCGTCGCGGTGCTGGAGGCCGCGCTTGAGGGCGTGACCTCGCGCGGCAAGGCGACGGTGGGGGAGAAGACGATGGTGGACGCGTGGCACGCGGCCGTCGAGGCGGCCGAGGCCGCGGCGGGCGGCGGCGGTTCCGAGGTGGACGTGCTGCGGGCGGCGGCGGAGGCCGCCGACTCGGCGGCGACCGGCACCATCCCCATGATCGCGACCAAGGGCCGTGCCTCGTACCTGGGTGAGCGCAGCGCGGGGCACGAGGACCCCGGTGCCCGGTCCACCGCGCTGGTGCTGGGCGCCGCGATGGCCGCGGCCCTGTCCGCCCCGGATGCCGCGCCCGCCGACCCCCACGACGTCGCATGACGGCGCGCGTGGCCCTGCTGCTCGTCTCCCACTCCGCGGACCTGGCCCGCGGCGCCGCGGAGCTCGCCGGGCAGATGGCGCCCGACGTGCTGGTGCGTGGCGTGGGCGGCGGCCCCGACGGCGGCCTGGGCACCTCGCTCGACGCGGTGCAGAAGGCGCTGGCGGAGATCCTGACGGCCCTGGACGACGCCGCGGCGCCGGGCGGGGGCGGCGTCGTCGTGCTCGGGGACCTCGGGTCGTCGGTGCTCACGGTGGAGGCGGCCCTGGAGCTGGACGACACCCTGGCCGAGCACGTGGTGCTGGCGCGGGCCCCGTTCGTGGAGGGCGCGGTCGCGGCAGCGGTGACGGCGCACGGCGGTGCGGACCGGGCCGCCGTGCTGGAGTCGGCCACCGCGTCGGCGTCGATGTTCGCGGCGATCGAGGCGGCGCAGGCGCCGCAGCCGGCCGGTGCGCCGGACGCGGAGAGCGCCACGTCGCGCACCGTGACGGTGCGCAACCCGCTGGGCCTGCACGCGCGGCCGGCGGCGCTCGTGTCGCGCAAGGTGGCCGAGCTCGGTGCGGCCGTGACCGTCGACGGCGTGGACGCCTCCAGCGTGCTGCAGCTCATGGCGCTCGGCGCCACGCAGGGGCGCGAGCTGCGGGTGGAGGCCACGGGGGAGCGCGCGGCCGAGGCGGTGGCCACGGTGGTCGACATGATCGACGGAGGCTTCGGCGAGGTGTGACGCCCGTCTCATCTTTTTGCAGTTGATGAATTTTTGCGCGGGGTGCAAGAATTGAGGCATGGTTCCCACCTCCTCGCGCGAGTCCGTCGCGCCCGCGGACACGTCGGGCCCCGGCCTGCGCGAGCTCGCCGGGGCGCTCGAGGGGTCGCCGGCCGAACAGGGGCTGCGTGAGCGCAAGAAGCGGGCGCGCCGCCTGGCCCTGATCGACGCCGCGCAGGAGCTCGTCGCGGAGCACGGCTTCGACGCCGTCACCGTCGAGATGATCAGCGCGGAGGCAGGCGTCTCGCCGCGCACCTTCTTCAACTACTTCGAGTCGAAGGACGACGCCGTGATCGGCGCGGAGGACGCCGGGCTGCCGGAGGCCGTCGTCCGGACGTTCGTGGAGGGCGGGCCCACCGGCCGTCTGCTGTCCGACCTCGAGGCCCTGGTCGCCGCCCTGCTCGCCACGGCCGACGAGGCCCACGACCGGGTGAAGCGGGCCATGGACCTGATGCAGCACGAGCCGCGTCTCCTGCGCCGCCACGTGGTCTGGATGGACCGGCACAAGAACCAGCTCGTCGAGCTCTTCGAGGCCCGGCGGGCGCACACCCCGTTCAGCACCGACACCGAGCTGCTGACGATGCTCGTCCTGCTCCTCCTGCGCACCTCGCTCGTCGCCTGGGAGCACGCCGGCTACGCCGGCAGCCCGGCCGACCACCTGCCCGGCGCCGTCGCGCAGCTCGTCGACGTCGTCGCACGCGACCTCGACTGAACCTCCTCCTCGTCCCGCACCTCGCACGACCTGATCCCCAGAAAGGCGTCACCCATGAGCCACGCCGTCGCCACGGCGCCGGACAAGCCGCTGGTCGTCCTGAACCAGCGCACGATCTGGCTGATCTTCGGGGCCCTGATGGCCTCCATGTTCCTGTCCTCCCTGGACCAGACCATCGTCGGTACCGCCATGCCCACCATCGTGGGCGAGCTCAACGGTGTGGAGCACCAGGGCTGGGTCATCACGGCCTACATCCTGGCGATCGCCGTCGCGATGCCGCTGTACGGCAAGTTCGGTGACCTGTACGGCCGGCGCTGGCCGTTCCTCGTGGCGGTCGGCCTGTTCGTGGTCGCCTCCCTCGGCGGCGGCATGGCGCAGTCCTTCGAGGCCCTCGTGGCCTGGCGCGCCGTGCAGGGCCTCGGCGGCGGTGGCCTGATGATCCTGTCGCAGGCGATCATCGCCGACATCATCCCGGCGTCCGACCGCGGCAAGTACATGGGCCCGATGGGTGCCCTGTTCGGCATCTCCGCCGTCGCCGGCCCGCTGCTCGGCGGCTGGCTCACCGACGGCCCCGGCTGGCGCTGGACCTTCTGGATCAACGTGCCGATCGGCATCGCCGCCTGGTTCATCGCCTACTTCGCGCTCAAGCTGCCCTCGCACCGCTCGGGTCGGCCCACCGACTGGGGCGGCATTCTCACCATGGCGCTCGGCACCACCGGCATCGTGCTGCTGACGAGCTGGGAGTCGCTCGGCCACGACGGCTACGACTGGTCCGACCCGACGCTGCTGGGCGTGCTGCTCGGCACCGCCGTCATGGTCGGCCTGTTCATCCTCATCGAGAACCGGGTGGCGGAGCCGCTCATCCCGCTGCGGCTGTTCAAGAACCGCACCTTCACCATCACCACGCTCATCGGCCTGGTGCTCGGCATGGGCATGTTCTCCGCCATGGCGATGCTGCCGACGTTCCTGCAGATGTCCGCGGGCGCGGGCGTCACGGAGTCCGGCCTGCTGATGCTCCCGATGATGGCCGGCGTGATGCTGACCTCGATCCTCTCCGGCTTCGCCATCTCCAAGACGGGCCGCTACAAGATGTACCCCGTGGTCGGCCTCGCCGTCACGATCCTCGGCATGATCTGGCTGACCCGCCTCGAAGGCGGCATGTCGCTGTGGCTCTTCGGCGCGATGATCTTCGTGCTCGGCGCCGGCATGGGCCTGATCATGCAGACCATCGTGCTCGCGGTGCAGAACTCGGTGGACCCGCACGAGCTGGGCACGGCGACGTCGTCGAACAACTTCTTCCGCGAGATCGGTGCCGCCGTCGGTACGGCTGCGTTCACCACGGTGTTCACCTCGCGCCTGACGGACAACCTGGGTGAGGTCTTCGCGGGGCTGCCCGAGGGGGCCGCACCGGCGGGCGGCGGCTCCGGCCTGACGCCGGCACTCGTGGAGCAGCTCCCCGAGCCCCTGCGCAGCGGCGTCGTCGACGCGTTCGCCGACTCGCTCGCCCCGGCGTTCTGGTACCTGGTGCCGCTGGTCGTGGTGGGCCTGGTGCTCGCGCTGTTCCTCAAGGAGGTCAAGCTCTCCAACGAGGCCGGCATGGTCGCCCGCGGCGAGGCGGTCGTGGAGGGTGCGGGCACGCCCGCGGCCGACGTCGTGACCGATGCCGACACGGTCGCCGTCGCCGAGCCCGGGGCGGACCCGGTCCCCGGTCGCAAGGAGACGGATATCCTGGACCGGTGAGCAAGGACCGACCCGCCCCCGGCGACCGCATCAGGCCCAAGAAGTCCGCACTGGTGCAGTTCACGTCCACCACGCTGCTGCTCGAGGTGTTCCTCGTGCTGTTCGCGACGCTCGCGGTGTGGGGCCTGCGCGACTCGGACTTCGGGCGCGGGCCCCTGCGCATCGAGTCGAGCGCGGCGATCTGGGTGCTGGGCGGCGTCCTGGTCCTGGTGCTGCTCGTCCTGTCCCGGGCGCAGGGAACGCCGGCCGGCCGGGCGGCCGGGACGGTCGCCCAGGTGCCCGTGCTCGCCATGGGCCTGCTGGTGCCGATGATGTTCCTCGTCGGCGGCATCTTCGTGGTCCTGTGGGTCTACGCGCTGCGCCTGGGCGCGCGCGTGGACCGCGAGCGGGCGGAGTACGACGCCGCCCACCCGGAGACGGCACCGAACGCCTCCTGACCCCGAACGCCTCCTGCCCCCGGACGCCCCCGTCACCCTGGTGACGGGGGCGTCCGCACCTCTGCAGCCCGATAAGGTGGGCGCCATGACCGACGTCGCAGAGAAGACCCTGCCCACGGAGGCCTCGACGCAGCCCGTGGCCGAGCGCACCCTCGTCCTCGTCAAGCCGGACGGCGTGCGCCGTGGCCTGTCGGGGGAGGTCCTGCGCCGCATCGAGGCCAAGGGCTACACGCTGCGCGCCGTGCAGCTCAAGGACGCCACCGCCGAGCTGCTGGCCGCGCACTACGCCGAGCACGAGGGCAAGCCGTTCTACGGCCCCCTGGTCGAGTTCATGATGTCGGGCCCGGTCCTGGCCGTCGTGGCCGAGGGCGAGGGCGTGATCCCGGGCTTCCGTTCCCTGGCCGGCGCCACCAACCCGACCGACGCCCTCCCCGGCACGATCCGCGGCGACCTGGGCCGCGACTGGGGCACGAAGGTGCAGCAGAACCTGGTGCACGGTTCGGACTCGGCCGAGTCCGCCGCCCGCGAGATCGCCCTCTGGTTCCCCGAGCTGGGCTGAGATCCCGCAGGACGGCGCGGCCGCTGACCTGTCGGACCGTAGGAGCAGAGCGTCCGTCCGGGACGTGCGCGGCGTCGTCCGCGCGTCCCGGACGGACGCTCTGCTTCGGCGTACATCCGCCGTATGTCCGACGTTCAACCCGTATCCACAGTTAGGCTCACCCAGTGCACCTCAAGACGCTCACGCTCCGGGGATTCAAGTCCTTCGCGTCGGCGACCACCCTTGAGCTGGAGCCGGGCATCACCTGCGTGGTGGGCCCCAACGGCTCCGGCAAGTCGAACGTGGTCGACGCCCTGGCCTGGGTCATGGGTGAGCAGGGCGCCAAGTCGCTGCGCGGCGGCAAGATGGACGACGTCATCTTCGCCGGCACGTCCGGCCGCGCGCCCCTGGGCCGTGCCGAGGTCTCCCTCACGATCGACAACACCGACGGCGCGCTGCCGATCGACTACACCGAGGTGACGATCTCGCGCACGCTGTTCCGCAGCGGCGGTTCCGAGTACGCGATCAACGGCAACAGCTGCCGCCTGCTGGACATCCAGGAGCTGCTGAGCGACTCCGGCATCGGCCGCGAGATGCACGTCGTGGTGGGGCAGGGACAGCTCGACGCCGTCCTGCGTGCCACCCCCGAGGAACGGCGAGGCTTCATCGAGGAGGCCGCCGGGGTGCTCAAGCACCGCAAGCGCAAGGAGAAGGCGCTGCGCAAGCTCGACGCGATGCAGGGCAACCTCGCGCGCCTGGGCGACCTGACCGCCGAGCTGCGGCGCCAGCTCGGCCCGCTCGGCCGGCAGGCCGAGGCCGCGCGCAAGGCCCAGACCGTGCAGCGCGACCTGCGCGACGCCAAGGCCCGCCTGCTCGCCGACGACCTGGCCCAGCTCACCGCCCAGCTCGAGCAGGAGCTCGCCGACGAGCGGTCGCTCAAGCAGCGGCAGGCCGAGACGGAGGCCGCGCTCACCGAGGCCCGTGGCACCCTGGCCCGGCTGGAGGCCGCGATGTCGGCCGAGTCGCAGCAGGTCAGCCAGGCCGGGGACACCGTCTTCGCGCTGTCCCAGACGCGTGAGCGGCTGCGCAGCCTGCAGTCCCTGGCCGGGGAGCGCGCCCGCCTGCTCGGCACCGCCGAGCCCGCGCACCAGGGCCAGGACCCCGACGACCTCGAGGCCCAGGCGGCCCGCGCCCGCGCCAGCGAGGAGGAGCTGGTCACCGAGGTCGAGATGGCCCGCGAGGTCGTGGAGACCGCCGTCGACGCCCGGGCGGAGGCCGAGGCGGCCGCGCAGGCTGCCGAGCGGTCGCACGCGGCGCTGCTGCGTGCCGCCGCGGACCGGCGCGAGGGCCTGGCGCGCCTGGCCGGCCAGGTTGCCGCACGCCGCAGCCGCGTCGAGGCAGCGCAGTCCGAGCTGGACCGCCTGCGGGAGGCACTGCTGGAGGCCGAGCAGCGGGTCGAGGAGACCTCGCGCGAGCTCGGCGCCCTCGAGGCCGAGGTCGGCGGGGGCGGCGAGGACGGCGTGGAGGGGCTCGACGTCGCGCACGAGGCGGCGTCCGAGGTGCTGGAGCTCGCCAAGGCCGAGGTGCGCCACCTCCAGGAGCAGGTCACCACGGCGGAACGGGACCGCAGCGCGGCGGCCGCCAAGGTGGAGGCACTGGAGCTGAGCCTGGACCGCAAGGACGGCGCGGGCACCCTGCTGGCCGCCGACCACGCAGGCGTGCTCGGCTCGGTCGCGGCGCTCCTGGGCATCGAGGCCGGTTTCGAGGACGCGGTGGCCGCCGCGCTCGGCCCGGTGGCGGACGCCGTGGCCGTGGCGGGCGTCGACGAGGCCGTGGACGCGCTGCGGCTGCTCCGGGACCAGGACGCCGGCCGCGCCAGCCTGGTCGTGGGCGGCGCCGCCGCGGAGGCCGGCCGCCCCGACGTCGAGCTGCCCGCGGGCGCCCGCTGGGCCACGGACGTGGTGCAGGTCGCGGGCCCGGCGTCGGCCGCGCTGCGGACGATCCTGCGCGACGTCGTCGTGGTGGACGACCTGGCGCGTGCCCGTGTGCTCGTGCGTGACCAGCCCGTGGTCGCGGTCACCCGGGCCGGCGACCTGCTGGGTGCCACGCGTGCCTGGGGCGGGTCGGCGGCCGCGCCCAGCGTGCTGCACCTGCAGTCGGCGCTCGACGAGGCGAAGGCGGCGCGCGACGAGGCGGCGGCCCGGGAGGCCGACGGCTCGGTGCACCTGGAGCGTGCCCGCGCCGAGCGCGCCGCGGCCCAGGAACGCTACGACGAGACGCTGGCCCGCCTCGGGGAGGCGGACGCCGCGCGCGCCGCCGCCGCCGAGCAGCTCGGGTCCCTGGGCGCCGCTGCCCGGGCCGCCCGGGCCGAGGCCGACCGGCACCGCGCCGCGCTGGAGCAGGCGCAGACGCGCCGCGCGGAGGACGAGCTCGAGCTGGAGGCGCTCGTCGAGCGCATGACGATCGCCGAGGAGGAGCCCGACGACGGCGAGGGCTCCGTCGACGAGCTGCAGGCCCAGCGGGACGCCGCCGCCGAGGCCGCGACCGCCGCGCGCGGGCGCGAGACCGAGGCGCGGCTGGCCCTGCGCACGGCGGAGGAGCGGGCCCGCGCGGTGTCCGGCCGCGCGCAGGCGCTGGTCGCGGCGGCCGAGCAGGAACGGGAGGCCCGCGCCCGCGCGGCCGAGCGCGAGGAGGCCCGACGGCGCGACGCGGCGCGGGCGCTGGAGGTCCAGCAGGGCGTCGCCGTGGCGCTGGAGGCCATCGCGCGGTCGCTCGACCGGGCGACGGCCGAGAAGGCCGCCGCCGAGGAGGCCCGCGCCGCCGGCTCGGAGCAGCTCCTGGCCGTGCGCGGGAGCGTCGAGTCGCTCACCGCCGAGCTGCGCGAGCTGACCGACGTGGCGCACCGCGACGAGGTGGCCCGCGCGCAGCAGATGCTCCGCCTGGAGCAGCTCCAGACCCGCGCGACCGAGGAGCTGGGCACCGACCCCGACGTGCTCGTGGAGGAGTTCGGCCCGCACCAGATGGTGCCCGTCTACGAGGGGGACGTCGCGGTCCGGGGCCGCAAGCGACGCGCCGTCGTCGAGCGGGACGAGGAGGGCAACCCCATCCGGTACGCGGGTGACCCGCCGCTGCCGCGCGGCGCCGCCGCGCGCGAGGACGCGCTCATCGCGCGGACGCGTGCCCTGCACGAGGCGGGCCTGCGGCCCGACGACCCGGCGGCGACCGCGGTGGTCGTCGCGGCGGCCGGGGCGGAACCCGCCGAGGAGCCGGCGCCGGACGGCGAGGCGGGGGTCGAGGAGGCCGCACCGGCCGAGCCGAAGCCCGACCGGATGGTCCCGTACGTCCGCGAGGAGCAGGAGGCGCGGCTGGCCAAGGCCGAGAAGGCGCTGTCGCGGATCGGCGCCGTGAACCCGCTCGCGCTGGAGGAGTTCGCGGCCCTGGAGGAGCGGCACCAGTTCCTCACCGACCAGCTCGCGGACCTGAAGAAGTCGCGGGAGGACCTGCTCCAGATCGTCGACGACATCGACGAGCGCGTGCAGCAGGTGTTCGCCGAGGCGTTCCAGGACACGGCGGCCAAGTTCCTGGAGATCTTCCCGCGGCTGTTCCCGGGTGGCGAGGGCAAGCTCACGCTCACGGAGCCGGAGAGTCTGCTGACCACCGGCATCGAGGTCGAGGCGCGGCCCGCGGGCAAGAAGGTCAAGCGGCTCTCGCTGCTGTCGGGCGGCGAGCGCTCGCTCGCGGCGGTCGCGTTCCTCGTGTCGATCTTCAAGGCCCGGCCCAGCCCGTTCTACATCATGGACGAGGTCGAGGCGGCGCTCGACGACGTGAACCTCGGGCGTCTCATCGAGATCTTCAAGGAGCTGCAGAAGGACAGCCAGCTCATCGTGATCACGCACCAGAAGCGCACCATGGAGGTCGCGGACGCCCTGTACGGCGTGACCATGCGGGGCGACGGCGTCACGACGCTGATCAGCCAGCGCATGGGCGACCGGGAGACGGTCACCGCCTGAGCCCGAGCGGGTGAATTTCTCGCGTGCCCGGCCAGGAACGTTCGGGTGTGAGCGAATTCTCCCGGCACGTTCGTGCGTGTCGTCCGGCGTGTCGCGGCGGTCCGCACGGCGCGACCGGACAAGACACGACACAATAGGGCTATGTGGTGGTCGGTCATTCTGCTCGTGGTGTGCCTGGTCCTGGCGGTCGGCGTGTTCGTCGTCGCCAGCCAGATGGACGCGCCCTCGAACAAGGCCGAGGACTTCTCGTTCCTCCAGTGGTTCCGGTCGGGTCTCGCGCGTCTGCGGGGTGATCACTCGCGTCGCCGGGACGGTCGCCGGCACGGCGCGTCCGCCGTGGCGACGCACGCGGTGGGTGCTCCGTCCGTCTGGGTCGGCAAGCCGCCCGTGCTCAAGCCCGACACGTCCCCGGTCGACATGGGGATGTCCGAGTTCTTCGCCGCGACCATCGAGTCCAAGCCGGGGTACGTCGACGCGGAGGAGCTCACCGACGTGCTGAACCGTGCGCGGGACCAGGCGCAGAAGACGCTCCACGTGCCGCTGGGCACGGTGCCGCTCAAGCCGGCCAACCTCGTGCCCGGCCAGCTCCGTGCGGTGCGCCCGGTGCGCAGCGTGCAGAAGATCCCGCAGGAGCCGCCGGCGGACCAGGGCCCGGCCCAGGCCGCCAGCTAGCCGGCCGCGGGGGCGCTCGCCCGTTCCGCGGTGTGACAGCCGAGGCTAGAGGACGTGCGCCCGGTCGCGCGGCCGGTGCGTGCAGCGACTTCGGTCAACAGCGTGACGTCCGGCTCGATGTTCGGTCCGGTGCCCTGACTTCGGTCCATCGATCTACCGGTCTCGGGGCAAGGGACCGAGCTCGCGGGAACTGGGCGGGCAACTGACCGAACGAGTCAGCGGTGCCGGGCCGCGGGTGCGGGCCGACCTGCCCGCGAGGGTGCTTCCGCACCGCCCGCGAGGGTGCTTCCGCACCGCCCCGCGCGGGATGAAAGAATCTGGGGCGTGAACGAGCTTCCCTGGATCGAGATCATCTCCGCCGTCGTCGTCCTCGCGGGTGGCGGTGGCGTCGCCGGCCTGCTGGTGGCGCGCCGTCGTCGGCACGACCAGGAACGGGGCGGCGGCACGACCACCCTGGAGCGTGAGCCCGGGACGTCGGCCCAGGCCACCGCGGAGCCTGCGGCGGGCGGCACCGCCACCGCCACCCGGCCGGAGCCCGACGTCGCACCCGAGCCGGCGGCCCCGGCGGTGGAGACGCCCGCCCCGACCGCCGGCCGCCTCGTGCGCCTGCGCGACCGGCTCGCCCGCTCCGGGTCGCCGCTCGGGGCCCGGTTGCTGTCGGTCCTGTCCCGGGACGCGCTGACCGAGGACGACTGGGACGAGATCGAGGAGGAGCTGCTCCTCGCGGACGTCGGCGCGGGCCCCACCACGGAGCTCCTGGACGCGTTGCGCACCAAGGTGCGGGTGCTCGGTGTCCGCGAGCCCGAGGCAGTGCGTGAGCTGCTGCGGTCCGAGCTCGTCACGCTGCTCGACCCGAGCCTGGACCGGACACTGCGCACCGAGCCGACCACGGCGGACGACGGCACCCACCTGCCCGCCGTGACCCTCGTGGTGGGCGTCAACGGCACAGGCAAGACCACCACGGTGGGCAAGCTCGCCCGGGTGCTGGTGGCCGACGGCCGCAGCGTGGTGCTCGGTGCCGCCGACACGTTCCGGGCGGCGGCCGCCGACCAGCTCACCACGTGGGGCAACCGCGTGGGCGTGCCGACCGTGCGGTCGGACCGCGAGGGTGCCGACCCGGCGTCGGTCGCCTTCGAGGCGGTGGCGCGCGGGCGCGACGAGAAGATCGACGTGGTGCTCGTGGACACCGCCGGGCGCCTGCAGAACAAGGCGGGGCTCATGGACGAGCTCGGCAAGATCGTGCGCGTCTCGAGCAAGGTGGTGCCGCCGAGCGAGGTGCTGCTGGTGCTCGACGCGACCACCGGTCAGAACGGGCTGTCGCAGGCCCGGGTGTTCGCGGAGGTCGCCGGCGTGACGGGCATCGTGCTGACCAAGCTGGACGGCACGGCCAAGGGCGGCATCGTGGTGCAGGTGCAGCGGGAGCTCGGCGTGCCGGTCAAGCTGATCGGCCTGGGCGAGGGGCCGGACGACCTGGCGCCGTTCGACGTCGAGGAGTTCGTGGACGGCATTCTCGGCTGAATGCGGGCCGCCTACTGAATGCGGCGTGAATTGTCGTCGGATTGCCTTGTGTCCACCATGCGAGAACGGTGTGTTTCCGGCGGATAGCGCAGGAATCACGATCCCATCACGGTCGATTGAATAATTTCGCCCATTTCGCTCGCGAAATGAGACGTTTACATGCCTCGGCCCTGCGTCACGCATCCGTAACCTCGATGCGGGCCGCGTGTAACGCCTTCCCGGGACGGTAGTCCGCGGTGGGCCGAGTCACCAAGGACCGGTCCGGGGAGAGAGGCAACCGATGGAATTCGAACTGGACAGTGGCAACACTGCCTGGCTGATTACCGCCTCCTCGCTCGTGCTGCTGATGACGCCGGGCCTGGCGTTCTTCTACGGCGGCATGGTGCGTGGCAAGAGCGTTCTGAACATGATGATGATGAGCTTCGCGTCGATCGGCGTCGCGGGACTCGTGTGGGTCGTCTACGGCTACGGGCTCGCGTTCGGCCCGGACCTCGGCGGCTTCATCGGCAACCCGGCCGGCCTGATCGGCCTGACCGTGGACAACGCCGCCAGCCCCACGACGGCCATGGGCATCCCGGCTCTCGTCTTCGCGGGCTTCCAGGCGACCTTCGCCATCATCACCGTGGCGCTCATCTCGGGTGCCATCGCGGATCGCGCCAAGTTCGGCACCTGGGTCGTCTTCACGGCGATCTGGGTCACGATCGTCTACACGCCGCTGGCCCACTGGGTCTGGGGCGGCGGCATGTTCGGCGCCGACGGCTGGCTCGCCTCGGCGCTCTCGCTGCCCATCGACTTCGCCGGCGGCACCGTGGTGCACATCAACGCCGGTGCCGCCGCGCTCGCCCTGGCGCTCATCCTCGGCAAGCGCAAGGGCTTCGGCACGGAGGCCATGCGCCCCCACAACCTGCCGTTCGTCATGCTCGGCGCCGCGCTCCTGTGGTTCGGCTGGTTCGGCTTCAACGCGGGCTCGGAGCTCGCCGCCGACGGCACCGCGGGCCGCGCCTGGGTCAACACCCTCGTGGCGACCGGTGTCGCCATGCTCGGCTGGATGGTCACGGAGAAGTTCCGCGACGGTGCGGCCACCTCGCTCGGCGCCGCGTCCGGCGTCGTCGCCGGTCTGGTCGCGATCACCCCGGCCGCCGGCACGGTGGACAGCTGGGGCGCCATCGTCATCGGCCTGGTCGCCGGTGTCCTGTGCTCCCTCGCGGTGGGCCTCAAGTACAAGTTCGGCTACGACGACTCGCTCGACGTCGTGGGCGTCCACCTGGTCGGTGGCCTCGTCGGTACGGTCCTGATCGGCTTCTTCGCCACCAACGGCCGCTACGACTCGTTCTACTTCGAGGGCTCGCTCAACGGCCTCTTCTACGGTGGTGGCGTCACGCAGCTGATCACGCAGATCGTCGCCGCGCTGATCGCCGTCGTCTACAGCTTCGTGGTCACGGCGGTCATCGCCTACGCCCTCAAGGCGACGATGGGCTGGCGGATCTCCGAGGAGGCCGAGGTCAGCGGTATCGACCTCGCCGTCCACGGCGAGACGGCGTACGAGAACTCCGGTTCCACCATCACCGAGGTGCGCTGACCGTACTACGGTGCAGCGACCAGACTGCTTAGGAGGCAGCGCATGAAGCTTGTCACGGCGGTCCTCCAGCCGCACCGGCTGGATGACGTGAAGACGGCGTTGGAAGGTGTCGGGGTTCGCGGCATGACCGTGAGCGAGGCCAGCGGCTACGGCCGGCAGAAGGGCCACACCGAGGTGTACCGCGGTGCCGAGTACACCGTCGACCTGGTGCCCAAGGTCCGCATCGAGGTCCTCGTCACCGACGCGGACGTCGCGGCGGTCACGGACGCGGTGGTCGGCGCGGCCCAGACCGGCAAGATCGGTGACGGCAAGGTGTGGGTCGTGCCCGTCGAGGACGTGGCTCGCGTCCGCACCGGCGAGCACGGCGACGCCGCCCTCTGACGGGGAGTGTCCGACGTCGCATGACCACTGACCCGGCGTCCGAGGGCGCCCGGGAGCAGGCGGAGGCCCCGCACCCCACCGCAGGGGTGCGGGGCCTCCGTGACGAGCTCCTCACCATCGCCACCGACCTGACCGGTCCGGGTCGCTCCGGCCTGGCCCGGCGCTCCGCCGTCGGCCAGCGGGCGACCGAACGCCTCGGCGCGCTGTTCGCGGAGGCGACGGACGGCGTCGACCCGTCGGGCATCGCCCTGGCGGCCGTCGGCAGCCTCGGGCGTGGGGAGCTCGGCCCCCTCAGCGACCTCGACCTCGTGCTGGTGCACGACGGCCGCACCCACGGCGCCGACGAGCTGAAGCAGGTCGCCGAACGGCTCTGGTACCCGCTGTGGGACTCGGGCGTGGACATCGACCACGCCGTACGGTCCCTGAGCCAGTCCCGCCAGGTGGCCGCGAGCGACCTGCCCGCCGTGATCGGCTGGCTGAGCGTGCGGCCCGTGGCGGGGGACGCCGTCGTCGTGCACCGGGCGGCGTCGGCGGTGCTGACCGACTGGCGCGCCGCCGCGCGGCGGCGCCTGCCCGAGCTCATCTCGTCCACGCGCGACCGCGCGCAGCGTGCGGGGGAGCTCGCCTACCTCATCGAACCCGACCTCAAGGAGGCCCGGGGCGGCATGCGGGACGCCGTGCTGCTCTCCGCGCTGGCCGCGACCTGGCTCACCGACCGCCCGCACGGCGCGGTCGACGCCGCGTACACGCAGCTGCTCGACGTGCGCGACACGCTCCAGGTGGTCACCCGGCGGCGCACCAGCCGCCTGCTGCTGGCGGACCTCGAGGAGGTCGCCGAGCGGACCGGTCACGACGACGGCGACGAGCTCCTGGCGGCCCTGGCCGAGTCGGGCCGCGTCATCTCCTACGCGCTGGACATGACCATCCGGCGGGCGCGCCAGGCGCTGGCCCGTCCGGTGGGCGTGGGCAAGCCGCTCATGGTGCGCGGGCGGCGCACGCCGCCGCGCCTGCGCTCGGTGGGTGACGGCCTGGTGGAGCACGACGGCGAGCTGGTGCTCGGTGTCGGCACCCGCCCGGCCTCGGACCCGCTGCTGCCCCTGCGGGCCGCCGCGACGGCTGCCCGGACGGGCCTCGTGCTGTCCCCGGTGACGATCCGCAGCCTGGAGCAGTGCCCGCCCCTGCCGCAGCCGTGGCCGCCCGCCGCCCGCGAGAGCCTGCTGGCGCTCCTGGGTGCCGGGCCCGCGCAGGTGCCCGTCTGGGAGGCCCTCGACCTCGCCGGCGTGGTCACCTCCTGGTTCCCGGAGTGGGCGGACGTGCGCAACCGGCCGCAGCGCGCGGCCATCCACCGGCACACCGTGGACCGGCACCTCGTGGAGACCGCGGCGGTGGCGGCGAAGCTGCGGCGGCGGTTGCCGGAGGTGGGGTCCCACGGTGGTGCGACGTCGGGCGACCTGCTGCTGCTCGCCGCGCTGCTGCACGACATCGGCAAGGTGCGGGGCGCCGCCGACCACTCCGTGGAGGGTGCCGCGCGGGTGCCGGCCATCCTGGCCCGGGCGGGCTTCGCGCCCGAGGTGGTCGACGACGTCACGCGGCTCGTGCGGCACCACCTCACGCTCGCCGACCTGGCCACGCGGGCCGACCCCGACGACCCGGAGACGGTGACGCGGCTGCTGGACGCCGTGGACCACCGCCGCGACCTGCTCGACGTGCTGCGGGCCCTGACCGAGGCGGACACGACGTCGCTGGGGCCGAAGACCTGGACGGAGTGGCGAGCGCAGCTCGTGGACGGGCTGACCGAGCGGGCGCGCCTCGTGCTCACCCGGTGAGTCAGACCTTTGGTATCGCATTGGTCCGGCGGCTGACCCGGGCTCTTCCTGACGCATAGAACGGGTGTGCGATGTCGGGAGGGCTCGTGACAGGATCATGTGCGTGGCAAGACACACGTCGTTCCGGTTCTGTCTCGATCTGTCGGTCGAGCAGGAACGTGTGCTGTCCCGGCACGTGGGAGCGGCGAGGTTTGCGTACAACCAGGCCCTGCGCTTGCACAAGGATGCTTACGCCGCTGCCCAGCGCGGGCAGACACCCGGGGTGGGGTCGGACGGCGACCCCGGGAACGGCGACGGCCCGCGTGTTGGTCGGGTGCCGTGGACGGGGTTCGACCTCATCAACGTGTTCAACGCCTGGAAAAGGTCCGAGGCCGCTGGACGCCGGTTCCTCGTTGAACCGAGCGGGATTGTGCGCGTGGAGGTGGCCGGCCTGGCGTGGCGGGATCAGGTGTCGTCCGAGGTGTTCGAGGAAGCCACCGTCGATCTCGGCCGCGGGCTGAAAGCGTGGAACGACTCCCGGACCGGTGCCAGGAGGGGGCCGAAGGTCGGGTTCCCGCGGTTCAGGAGGAAGAGCCTGACCGGTGGGTCGTTCCGGATTCGAAACAAGGCCAGGAAGGGTCGGGCCAGCATCCGTTTCGGGGATGGAGGTCACGCCCGGTCGGTGAGATTGCCGAAGATCGGCGTTCTGCGGGTGCGGGAGGACACCCGGCGGTTGCGCAGGATGATCTCCAGGGGCAGGGCGCGGGTCCTGCATGTGACGGTATCCCGTGGGGTGAGCCGATGGTGGATATCGATCACCGTGGAGGCCGCTGACCTGCACCCCGCGGTGCGGCACCTGCCTCAGTCTGCTGAGTCGTCCCCGCAGGTGAGGGCCGACGACTGGGTGGGTGTGGATCGTGGTCTGCACGCCCTGGCTGTCGCGGGCTCGGCTGATGGCGTCGAGGTCCTGCGGGTCACCAATCTGCGTGCCCTACGGCACGGTCTGCCGCGGCTGCGCCACCTGTCCCGGGCCGTGTCGCGCAAGAAGAAGGGATCGAAGAACCGCCAGAAGGCTGCCGTGCGTCTGGGGCGGCAGCATGCCCGGATCCGTGACCGCCGCCACCACACGCTGCACCAGGTCTCGAACCAGCTGGTCAAGAACCACGCCCTGCTGGTCCTGGAAGACCTGAACATCACCGGCATGACGAGCAACCGCAAGCTCTCCCGCGCCGTCTCGGACGCTGCCTGGGGTGAGCTGGCCCGGCAGATCGCCTACAAGCAGGCCTGGCGTGGTGGGCAGGTCCTGGTCGTGGACCGGTGGTTCCCGTCGTCCAAGACGTGCTCGGCCTGCGGCACCCTCCACAAGGGCCTCACGCTCAAGGACCGCACCTTCGGGTGCCGCCAGTGCGGGCTGGTCATGGACCGGGACCTGAATGCCGCAGTGAATCTCGCCGCCTGGGCCGAGAACCACACCCGAACTGTCACCGACGGTGCGGGGCGTGGTGCTGCCCGGGTCGGGGACCGTCAAGCAGCCGGCCCCGTCACCAACGCCTACCGACAGCGCACCCCTACCCAGCCCGGCTCTCGTGGCCGCGGCGGCAAGGGACTGGACGACGTAGGAACCAGCCAGACCGCACCCGCGGCCTGAGACCTGGACGCCCGAGAAGGGCGGTGCCTCACAAACGAATCCGATTGTGGTGCATGCTGGATTAGGCTGTGTCCGTGTTCAACTCCCTGTCCGACCGGCTCACCTCGACGTTCAAGAACCTGCGCACGCGCGGCCGTCTCTCCGAGGCGGACATCGACGCGACCGTGCGGGAGATCCGCCGCGCCCTCCTGGACGCGGACGTCGCGGTGCCCGTGGTGCGGGAGTTCACCGCCGCGGTGCGCGAGCGGGCGCTCTCCTCGGAGGTCTCGGGTGCGCTGAACCCGGCGCAGCAGGTCGTCAAGATCGTCAACGAGGAGCTCGTCGACATCCTCGGCGGCGCCACCCGGCCGCTGACGCTCGCCAAGACGCCGCCCACCGTGATCATGCTCGCGGGTCTGCAGGGTGCCGGTAAGACCACCCTGGCCGGCAAGCTCGCGCACGCGCTCAAGGGGCAGGGGCACACGCCGCTGCTGGTCGCCGCCGACCTCCAGCGCCCGAACGCCGTGACCCAGCTCTCCGTGGTGGCCGAGCGGGCGGGCGTGCCCGTCTTCGCGCCGCACCCCGGCAACACCTCGGACGCCGACGACCCGGCCGCCGACGCGCCCCTGATCGGCGACCCGGTCGGCGTGGCCCGCGACGGTGTCGCGTTCGCCAAGGAGCGCCAGCACGACGTCGTGATCGTGGACACCGCCGGACGCCTCGGCATCGACCAGGTGCTCATGCAGCAGGCCGCGGACATCCGTGCCGCGGTGAACCCGGACGAGGTCCTGTTCGTCATCGACGCGATGATCGGTCAGGACGCGGTGAACACCGCCAAGGCGTTCGCCGACGGCGTCGACTTCACCGGCGTCGTCCTGTCCAAGCTGGACGGCGACGCGCGCGGTGGTGCCGCGCTGTCGGTCGCGAAGGTGACCGGCCGGCCCATCATGTTCGCGTCCACCGGCGAGAAGCTGACGGACTTCGAGGTCTTCCACCCCGACCGCATGGCGAGCCGCATCCTCGACATGGGTGACGTGCTCACCCTGATCGAGCAGGCCGAGAAGGCGTTCGACGCCGAGCAGGCCGAGAAGATGGCCGGCAAGCTCGCCAGCGGCCAGGACTTCACGCTCGCGGACTTCCTGGTGCAGATGCAGCAGCTGAAGAACATGGGCTCGATGAAGAAGATGCTCGGCATGCTGCCGGGCATGGCGCAGATGCGGGACCAGCTCGACCAGTTCGACGAGCGCGAGGTGGGCCGCATCGAGGCGATCATCCACTCGATGACGCCCGCCGAGCGCGACAACCCGAAGATCATCAACGGTTCGCGCCGCGCGCGCATCGCCAAGGGTTCCGGCACCACCACGACGGCCATCAACCAGCTCCTGGAGCGGTTCGAGAACGCGCAGAAGATGATGCGCCAGATGTCCAAGGGCGGCGGCCTGGGCCCGGGCGGGATGCCCGCCATGCCGGGTGGCCCCGGCATGGGCATGGGCAAGAAGTCGCGCGGCAAGACCCAGCCGCCCAAGAAGGCCAAGAAGGGCAAGTCCGGGAACCCGGCCAAGCGTGCCCAGCAGGAGAAGGAAGCGATGCAGCGTGCGCTCGGCGGCGGGCCGGCCACGTCCGTCTCGTCCGCGCCGGCGGGTTCGGCCTTCGGCGTCGCCCCGAAGAAGGACGAGACGCCCGACCTGAGCAACCTCGAGCTGCCGCCGGGCCTGGAGAAGTTCCTGGGTCGGTGAGGTCGGCGGTGCGCGCCGTCCGCCGGGTGGTTCCGGCGGGCGGGCCGACGGTGGTGCGGTGCGGGGCGTGTCCACAGGGTGAATCGGGGAGAGCGAAGGAGCCGCATGTCTGCGCTGGAAGGTCCGACCGCGGCGATCCGTGGGCACATCCTGCTCGGTGACGACCGCGAGGCCGAGGAGATCTGGGTCCGCTCGGGCCGGGTGAGCCTCACGCGGCCGTCGGCGCAGGGCACCAACATGCGGGTGCTGGAGGGCTGGGCCCTGCCCGGTCTGGTGGACGTGCACTGCCACATCGGGCTGGCCGCCGACGGCGCCGTGCCGGTCGAGGAGGCGGAGAAGCAGGCGGTCGCGGACCGTGACTCGGGCGTGCTCCTGGTCCGGGACGCGGGCTCGCCGCTGGACACCGCCTGGGTGCACGACCGTCCCGACCTGCCGCACCTGCTCCGCGCGGGCACGCACCTCGCGCGCCCCAAGCGGTACCTGCGCAACTACGGGCTGGAGCTGGAGTCCCCGGACCTGCTCCCCGACGCCGTCCGCACGCAGGCGCGCCGCGGCGACGGCTGGGTCAAGCTCGTGGGCGACTGGATCGATCGCACCCTGGGGGCCGACGGCGACCTGCGGCCGCTCTGGTCGGACGAGCTGCTGGCCGAGGCCGTCGCGGTGGCGCACGCCGAGGCCTCGCGGGTGACCGTGCACGCCTTCGCCACCGAGACGATCGACGGGCTGCTGGCGGCCGGCGTCGACTGCATCGAGCACGGTACGGGCATGACGGCCGAGCACATGGCCCTCGCCGCGGAACGCGGTGTCGCGGTGACGCCCACGATGCTGCAGATCGGGCAGTTCGAGAACATCGCCGCGCAGGCGGACGGCAAGTACCCCGTGTACGCGGAGCGGATGCGCACCATGTACGCCCGCCGGTACGAGCACGTGCGGAACCTGTACGACGCCGGGGTGCGGCTCCTGGTCGGCACCGACGCGGGTGGCACCATCTCGCACGGCCGGATCGCCGACGAGTGCGCGGAGCTGGTGGCGGCGGGGATCCCGCCGGCCGAGGTCGTGGCGATGGCCTCGTGGCGGGCCCGCGAGTACCTGGGGTTCGGGGCGGTGGTGGAGGGCTCCAGCGCGGACCTCGTGGTGTACCCGGCCGACCCGCGCGAGGACATCGAGGTGCTGCGGCACCCCACGGCGGTGGTGCTGCGCGGCGTCGTCTACCCGGCCGCAGGCTGACGGGTCGCGCGGGCGTGTCGCGACCGCGCGGTGTGAGGCACGCCTGGTTGGTGAGGCCCTCCGCGGTCTGGCACAATATGCGGGTACTCGGCGTGCCCGGACCCCTCTCACCCGGTCAGGTCGTGTCCCGGTCCCACCCACTGCGTCACCCCACGTCGCGGTGCACGGGCCATCCCATTCAGAACCAGGAGTGACCACTTCGTGGCCGTCAAGATTCGTCTCAAGCGCCTCGGCAAGATCCGGGCCCCGTACTACCGTGTCGTCGTCGCCGACTCGCGCACCAAGCGCGACGGTCGCGTGATCGAGGAGATCGGCAAGTACCACCCGACCGAGGAGCCGTCGCTCATCGAGATCAAGTCGGAGCGCGCGCAGTACTGGCTCGGCGTCGGCGCTCAGCCGACCGAGCAGGTCGCCGCTCTCCTCAAGGTGACCGGTGACTGGCAGAAGTTCAAGGGCCTGCCGGGTGCCGAGGGCACCCTGAAGGTCAAGGGCGAGAAGGCCGACGCCGCCGCCGCGATCGAGGCCGTGCACGCCGACGCCGAGAAGGCCAAGGCCAAGGCTGCCGAGAAGGCTGCCGCTGCCGCCGCCGAGGCTCCGGCCGAGCCGGCCGAGGGCGACGAGGCCTGATGCTCTCGGAGGCCCTCGAGCACCTGGTGCGCGGCATCGTGGACAACCCGGACGACGTACGCGTCTCCGCGAAGACGCTGCGCCGTGGTGACCTGCTCGAGGTCCGTGTGCACCCCGACGACCTGGGCCGTGTCATCGGCCGGGGTGGTCGCACGGCGCGCGCCCTGCGCACCGTGATCGGTGCGCTCGCCACCGACGGCCCGGTGCGGGTCGACGTCGTGGACGTCGACCGGCGCTGACCGCTCGGTACCCAGCACGACGACGAGGCCCGGTCCGGACGTGGACCGGGCCTCGCTCATCTTCGAGGAGAGACATGCAGCTCACCGTGGCCCGCGTCACCAAGGCGCACGGGCTCAAGGGCGAGGTGGCCCTGGACCTGCGCACGGACGAGCCGGAGGTCCGGCTCGCCGTCGGCGAGCGGCTGGAGACGGTGCCCGCCGACGCGGGTCCGCTCACGGTGACGCACGCCCGGCAGCACCAGGGGCGGTGGCTGGTGACGTTCGCCGAGGTGCCCGACCGGAACTCGGCCGAGGAGCTGCGGGGCGTCGAGCTCGTCGTCGAGGCGGACGTCTCCGACGAGGAGGACGCCTGGTACCCGCACGAGCTGGCGGGCCTGCGCGCCGAGCTGGAGGACGGCACCGTGGTGGGCACCGTCGTCACGCTGGAGTACCTGCCGGCACACGAGGCCCTGCTCGTCGAGGAGACGCTGCCCGACGGCGGCACGGCCCGCACCCTGGTGCCGTTCGTGATGGCGATCGTGCCCGTGGTCGACGTCGCCGGCGGTCGCGTCGTGCTCACGCCGCCCGGCGGCCTGCTCGCGCGGGACGCGGACGCCGCGATCGTGGACCGGGCCGACGACGTCGACGGCGAGGACGGCTGACGTGCGGGTCGACGTCGTCTCGATCTTTCCCGACTACCTGTCGGTGCTCGACCTGTCGCTGGTCGGCAAGGCGCGGCAGCGGGGCCTGCTGGACCTGCGGGTGCACGACCTGCGGGACTGGACCACCGACCGGCACCGCACCGTGGACGACACACCGTTTGGCGGGGGAGCGGGCATGGTCATGCGGCCCGACGTGTGGGGCGTCGCCCTGGACGACGTGCTGACGCCGGGTGCGCAGCTCATCGTCCCCACGCCGTCGGGCGAGGTGTTCACCCAGCGGCACGCCGAGGAGCTGGCGACGGCCGAGCAGCTCGTGTTCGCGTGCGGGCGCTACGAGGGCATCGACGCCCGCGTCGCCGAGCACTACCGCGCCGCCGGGGTCACCGTGCGGGAGCTCTCGATCGGCGACTACGTGCTCAACGGCGGCGAGGTCGCCTCGCTCGTGATGATCGAGGCCGTCGCGCGGCTGGTGCCCGGCATGGTCGGCAACCCGGAGTCCCTGGTCGAGGAGTCGCACGGTGCCGCGGGCCTGCTCGAGTACCCCGTGTACACGAAGCCGCCGGCGTGGGCGGACCTGGAGATCCCGGAGGTGCTGCTGTCGGGGCACCACGCACGGATCGAGCGCTGGCGCCGGGACCGGGCCCTGGAGCGGACCGCCGCGCGCCGGCCGGACATGATCGCGGCCCTGGACCCCGCGGGCCTGGACAAGCACGACCTGGCGCTGCTGGCGGAGCTGGGCTGGGTGCCCGGGCCCGACGGGAACGCGCTGGTGCGGGCCTGACATCACACACGTACGTGTCGGTGCGGACACGCATGTGTGGCAGAATGAGCCGTTGGTGCGTCGCCGGTCAGGTCTCTGCCACAGGGGACGACCGGGGCGGGCAACCGTCCCTGACCGGGTCAAGCCGCACCATCATCCTCACCCTTCCGGGACCCTGGCGGCCGCACGGCCGCGGCAGGGCCCACGATATTCGCGCCTGACCTGTGGCAGGCCCGGAGAGAACGATGCAGAAGCTCGACATGATCGACGCCGCCTCGCTGCGGTCCGACATCCCGGCGTTCCGCGCCGGTGACACCGTCAAGGTCAACGTCAAGGTCGTCGAGGGCAACCGCTCTCGCGTCCAGGCGTTCCAGGGCGTCGTCATCTCCCGCCACGGCGGTGGAATCGGCGAGACGTTCGCGGTTCGCAAGGTCAGCTTCGGTGTGGGCGTGGAGCGCAAGTTCCCGCTGCACGCGCCGACCATCGAGTCGATCGAGGTCGTCACCCGTGGTGACGTGCGTCGCGCGAAGCTGTACTACCTGCGCGAGCTGCGCGGCAAGAAGGCGAAGATCCGCGAGAAGCGCGAGGTCTGACGCTTCCGAGCGTTCCCGTGTCGGCCGTCACCCTCTGTCGGAGGGTGGCGGCCGATGCCGCGCCTGCCCCGTTCTGTGGTGATATCAGACGGGGTCGGTGTGGGCTCGCGAGGCCGTTTCGCCGCGGGCACCGAGAGGTGACAGAGTTACCCTCGTGACGAGTTTCGACCGGGTGGCACCGCCCACCCCTACCGATGGGACGCCGTTGAGCGCAGCAGATCCGTGGGGCAACAGCGGGGCGCATCGTCGGGACGGGGCCGCGCACGGTCGTGCGCCGAAGCAGCAGTCGGGCGTTCTCGCGATGCTGCGGGAGATCGGCATCATCGTGGTCAGCGCGCTGGTGCTGTCGTGGCTGATCAAGACCTTCCTGGTGCAGCCGTTCTACATCCCGAGCGCCTCCATGGAGGACACGCTGACGCAGGGTGACCGCGTCATGGCGTCGCGGCTGACGCCCGGCCCGTTCGACCTGGAGCACGGGGACATCGTCGTCTTCGTGGACCCGGGTGACTGGCTCCCGCCGTACGTGCCGCCGGAGCGCGGGCCGATCGGCGACGCCGCCGTGTCGTTCCTGACCACGGTGGGCCTGCTGCCGCAGGACACCGGTGACCACCTCATCAAGCGCCTGATCGGGCTGCCCGGCGACACGGTGGAGTGCTGCGACGCCGAGGGGCGCGTCTCGGTGAACGGCACGCCGATCGACGAGACGTACATCAAGCCGGGGTCGATCCCGAGCCAGGACTCGTTCGAGGTCACGGTGCCCGACGGCATGCTGTGGGTCATGGGCGACAACCGGCAGAACTCGCAGGACTCGCGGTACAACCGCGGCAAGCCGGGCGGCGGGTTCGTCCCCGTCGAGAACGTCGTGGGCACGGCGTTCGCCACCGTGTGGCCGCTGGACCGGCTGAACTGGCACAGCACCCCGTCCGACGTCTTCGCGAACGTTCCCGACGAGCCACCCGCGGGGGAGTAGGCCGTGGTGACGGTGCCGACCCTGCGGCAGGAGCGCGCGCTCCTCGCCTCGGGCGCCCGCCTCGTGGCGGGCATGGACGAGGTGGGGCGCGGTGCCCTGGCGGGCCCGGTCAGCGTGGGCGTCGTGGTGGTGGACGCCACCACCCGCACCGGGCCGAAGGGCGTGGCGGACTCGAAGCTCCTGACGCCCGCCGCGCGCGAGGCCATCGCTCCCGCCGTGCGGCGCTGGGCGGTGGCCTGGGGCGTCGGACACGCGGGACCGGCCGAGATCGACGAGGTCGGGATCATCGCGGCGCTCCGGCTCGCGGGCCGGCGAGCGCTCGCGCAGGTGCGGCTGGTCTGCGGAGACGTCGACGTGGTGGTGCTGGACGGCAAGCACGACTGGCTGTCCAGGCCGGCGCTCGACCTGTTCGCGGCGTCGGAGATCCCGGACGACGACGTGCCCGAGCCCGCGGTGCGCACCCTGGTCAAGGCCGACATGACGTGCACGTCGGTCGCCGCCGCCAGCGTGCTGGCCAAGGTCGAGCGCGACGCGATCCTCGTCGAGCTGGCCCAGCGGCACCCCGAGTACGCGTGGGACCAGAACAAGGGCTACAGCGCCAAGGCACACATGGACGCCCTCGGCCTGCACGGCCCGACACCGCAGCACCGCAGGTCCTGGAACCTGCCCGGAACCGCGGCGTCGGTGGGATGATGTCGTCGTGAGCGCCGAAGACCTCGAGAACTACGAGACGGAGATGGAGCTAGCGCTCTATCGCGAGTACCGCGACGTGGTGGGCCTGTTCTCCTACGTGGTGGAGACCGAACGCCGTTTCTACCTGGCCAACCAGGTGGACCTGCAGGTGCGGTCGGCGGCGGGTGAGGTGTACTTCGAGCTGCGGCTCGGGGACGCCTGGGTGTGGGACGTCTACCGTTCCGCCCGCTTCGTGAAGTCGGTGCGCGTCGTGACGTTCAAGGACGTGAACGTCGAGGAGCTGGCGAAGGCCGAGCTGGCCCTCTGAAACTCGTCCCGTGCGGGTAGGGACCCTCCTGCCGCCGTTCCGGGGCTGCGAGCGTTACGCCCAGCCTGTGGATCGTCGGTCTGTGCACATGTGAGCCCGCAGGCGCTGCCGTCGCCCCCTGTCGTGACCAAGGCTGGTCACGGAGGTGGACGCGATGGCGAAGAAGGACGGCGTGGGCCGGTACGGCGAGCGGGTGGCGCGGCGGTACCTGGAGGAGCGCGGCTGGGCGGTGCTCGACACCAACTGGCGCGGCAAGGACGGTGAGCTCGACATCGTCGCGGTCGACGGCGACGTGCTGGTGGTGGTCGAGGTCAAGACACGGACCGGACTCGGCTACGGTCATCCGGCCGAGGCGGTCACGGCGCGCAAGCTGGCGCGGGTCAAGCGGCTGACCGGGCAGTGGCTCACCGCGTTCCGGGAACGGACGGTGGCGGCGCAGCTCGCCGAGGAGGCCGCGTCGGTCAGGATGCCGGTCGGGGCTCCCGGCGGGGCGTCTGCCGGCGCGGCGCCGGTCCTCTCGGACACGCGGACCAGCTTCGGCTCGATCCGGATCGACGTCGTTGCCGTGACCCTGCCCCGGCGTGGCCGGGCCGTGGTCGAGCACCTCGAGGCGGTGGCCTGATGGGGGTGGCGACCACGCGGGCGGTGTCGCTCGTCGGGATGCAGGGGCACGTCGTGGAGGTGCAGGCGCACCTGGCGGCGTCCGTGCCGGGCTTCACCCTGGTCGGGCTTCCGGACACCGCGCTGAGCGAGTCGCGGGACCGGGTGCGTGCGGCGGTGACCTCCTCCGGGGTGCCGTGGCCGGTCAGGAAGATCACGGTGAACCTGTCGCCCGCGTCGCTCCGCAAGCGCGGCAGTGCCTACGACCTGGCGATCGCCGTGGCGGTCCTGGCCGGTGCCGACGGCCCGGCGTCGCCGGGGCTGCGCCAGGAGAGCCTGGCCCGGACGGTGCACCTGGGCGAGCTGGGACTCGACGGGCGGCTGCGGCCCGTGCGGGGAGTGCTGCCGTCGGTCGCGGCCGCGGTCGACGCCGGCTTCCCGGACGTGGTCGTGGCCGCGGGGGACCTCGACGAGGCGCGCCTGGTGCCCGGCGCGCGGGTGGTCGGTGCCGCCAGCCTCGCCGAGGTGCTGGTGCTGCACGGTGGCCCGCCCGAGCTGGTGCGCGAGGTGGTGACGGTCCGGCCGGAGCGCTCCGCGCCGCCCGCCCGGCTGCCCGGTGACCTCGCCGACGTGCTCGGCCAGGACCGGCCGCGGTTCGCCCTGGAGGTGGCCGCCGCCGGCGGGCACCACCTGTTCCTGGTCGGGCCGCCGGGTGCGGGCAAGACGATGCTGGCGTCCCGCCTGCCGGGGATCCTGCCCGACCTGACGGACCAGGAGGCGGTGGAGGTCACGGCCGTGCACTCCGTGGCGGGCACGTTCGATCCGGGCGGCGGGCTGATCCGCCGGCCCCCGTTCGAGGACCCGCACCACACGGCGACGCCGGCGGCCGTGGTGGGCGGCGGGTCCGGCGTGCCGCGTCCCGGTGCGGTGTCGCGGGCACACCGGGGCATCCTGTTCATGGACGAGGCCCCGGAGTTCCGGTCCGACGTGCTGGAGACGCTGCGCCAGCCGCTGGAGCAGGGCGAGCTCGTGATCCATCGGTCGGGCGGTGCGGCCCGCTACCCGGCCCGCTTCCAGCTCGTCCTGGCGGCCAACCCCTGCCCGTGCGGGATGGCGGTGGGCAAGGGGCTGGACTGCAGCTGCTCGCCGACCGTGCGCCGCCGGTACCTCGCGCGTCTGTCCGGCCCGCTCCTGGACCGCGTCGACGTCCAGGTCGAGGTGCGGCGCGTGGACCGGGTCGAGCGGCTCGAGGGCTCCTCCGAGCCGACGGCGGCGGTGGCGGCCCGGGTGCTCGGCGCCCGCGAGGCGGCGCGCGCCCGGCTGGCCCAGACACCCTGGTCGACCAACGTCGAGATGCCCGGGCGATTCCTGCGCGAGCTGCTCCGGCCGCGCCCCGGGTTGCTGGGCCCGATCGACCGCGCGATGACCGCCGGGACGTTGAGCCTGCGCGGGGTGGACCGGGTGCTGCGGATCGCCTGGACCGTCGCGGACCTCGCGGGCCGTGCGGCGCCGACCGTGGCCGACGTCGGCAACGCGCTGCTGCTGCGTACGGGAGGCGACCATGCCTGACGCGCTCTTCGGACGGCCCGGACCCGGCCTCCGGTTCGACGCCGACGACCCGGTCCTGGCCCGGGCCGCATGGAGCCGCCTCGCCGAGCCGGGCGATCCCGTGGCGGGTGCCCTGGTGGACAGCCTCGGCCCGGTGGATGCGCTCCGCTGGCTGATGGACGCGGCCGGTGCGCCGGAACAGGCGCAGGCAGTGCTCCATCGGATCGCGGGTGGCCGGGCGCTGTTCGGCGGGGCCGCGGACGCACCCGGGCGGTTGCTCGGACCGGTCGCGGAAGGACCGGCGCAAGGACTGGCGGCGGAAGGACTGGCGGCGGAAGGACCGGCCACGGAGAAGTCGGCGACGGAGGGGCCGGCGGCCTCCGGGGCGCGGGCAGTGGAGCTCGTCGTGGCGACCGTTCGGCGCTGGGCACCTCGGCTCGAGCGGCTCGATCCCGCCGGTGAGCTCGCGGTGCTCGACCGGTACGGCGGCACTTTCCTGACCCCGGAGGACCCGCGCTGGCCGGTATCGCTGGGTGCCCTGCGTGCCATCGCGCCGTTGTCGCTCTGGGTGCGCGGGGAACCGGAGCTTGGCAGGCTCGCGGAGCGCTCGGTGTCGCTCGTCGGGTCGCGCGCATGCACCGACTACGGCATCCGGGTGACACGATCCCTCGCGTGCGGCCTGGCCGACCGCGGGTTCACCGTGGTCTCCGGGGGCGCCGCGGGCATCGACGCGGAGGCCCACCGGGGCGCGCTGGTCTCCGGTGCGCCGACCGTGGCCTTCCTGGCCGGCGGCGTCGACCGGTTGTACCCGGCGAGCAGCACCGACCTGCTGCGTCGGGCCGCCGACCAGGGTGGCGCCGTGGTGAGCGAGGTGCCACCGGGCTCGGTGCCGGGCAAGCAGCGCTTCCTCAAGCGGAACCGGCTGATCGCGGCGCTCACGTCCGGCACGGTGGTGATCGAGGCGTCCGTGCGCTCCGGCGCGCTGTCCACCGCCAACCACGCCGTGCGACTGCTGCGGCCGCTCGGCGCGGTCCCCGGGCCGGTCACCTCGATGGCGTCGGCGGGCTGCCACGAGCTGCTCCGCCGCGGCGCCGCGGTGTGTGTCACGGACGCCGCAGAGGCCGCTGAGCTGGTCGGGGACGCAGGGGAGACCGCGCCGCCACGCCGGGGTGAGACGCGCCCCGAGGACGACCTCGACGCCGCCGGCAAGGCCGTGCTCGACGCGCTGCCCGTACGGAGACCGGCCCACGAGAGATCGGTCGCCCGCGCGGCAGGTCTGGCGCTGGGCGAGACGACGGGTGCGCTGGGGCTGCTGGAGCTGATGGGACTGGCCGAGCAGAAGGACGGTGGCTGGCGGCGACGATGACCAGGGCGGTCGCACAGCGTCCGTGGCTCGTGTCCGAGCGTGAGATCGGCCGGGGGCCGGCCGGTGTCCCGGGTGCGGGCGGGTGCGGGGCGGTGCGGGGCACCGCGTGCGGACGGCGCGCCTTCGTCGCCTGGTGGCAGGCGAGGCGCACACTGGAAAACGTGGACCTTACCGACCTGTCCGGCTTGCCTCGGCTGCCCGAGCAGATGTCCGACGCCGTGTCCCGGTTCGCCAGCTATCTCGACGCGCAGCGCGGGCACTCCGCCCACACGCGGCGCGCCTACGTGGCGGACGTGACCGACCTTCTGCGCTACGCGATGCGCCACGGCACCACGCGCCTCGACGCGATCGATCTCACCCTGCTGCGCGGCTGGCTGGCCTCCCAGTCCGACCGTGGGCTCGCCCGCTCGACGCTCGCGCGCCGGGGGGCCTCCGCACGTGCGTTCCTGCGCTGGGCGCACCGCGCCGGGCTCGTGCCCGTGGACCCGTCGTCGCGCCTGGCCAGCCCCAAGGTCCCGCGCACGCTGCCGACCGTGCTGGACGTGGACGCCGCCGGCCGCCTGCTCGACGGCGCCCGGGCAGTGGCCGACGAGGCCGACGAGGCGACACGCCCCGCTGCACTGCGGTCGTGGGTCGCCGCCGAGCTGCTGTACGGCGCGGGGATCCGGGTGGGCGAGCTGGTGTCCGTCGACGTCGGGCACGTCGATGCCCGGGACCGCCTCGTGCGGGTGCTCGGCAAGGGCGGCAAGGAACGCGTGGTGCCGTTCGGCATCCCGGCGGCGCGTGCGGTCGAGGCCTGGCTGTCCGACGGGCGACCCGCGCTCGTGACCGCCACGACGGGCGACGCGCTGCTCGTGGGGGAGCGCGGCGGACGCTGGGGGCAGCGGCAGGTGCGCGAGGCGATCCACCGCCTCGCGGCCCAGGCCGGGGTCGACGACGTGGCACCCCACGCGCTGCGGCACTCGGCGGCGACGCACCTGCTGCAGGGCGGCTCGGACCTGCGCGCCGTGCAGGAGGTGCTGGGGCACGCCAACCTCGCCACGACCCAGCGCTACACCCACGTCGACGCCGAGCGCCTGCGCAGCACCTACGCCCAGGCATTCCCACGCGCCTGACCGGGTCGCCGATCGCCTCGACGTCCACCCGGCCGCACGAAGCCGGCCGCACGGAGATGGCCGCTCAAGGCCGGCCACACGGAGATGGCCGGGTCCCCACTGCTCACCGTCACCGGTCCGGGAGGAGCACGATGGGCGGACGGTCCAGGAGCGTGAGCGGATCGATGTACCGCTCGCCGCGCCGGACGCCCCAGTGCACGCACGACCGCGGCGCACAGTGGTTCGCCGACACGTTGTCGCCCCCGCCGTCGCCTTCCACGGTGCCGATGACGGTCCCCGCCGCCACGGCGGTCCCGACCGCTACCGACGCCGTGACCGGTTCCAGGCTGCTGCGCAGGCCGTCGGGGTGCGTGATCACGACGACGCCGCGTCGCGCCACCGGCCCCGCGAACGTGACGACGCCCGGGCCAGGGGACACCACGTCGACGCTGACCGCCGCCGTGAGATCCACGCCCCGGTGGCCGGGACCCCACTCGTGCTCGGGCGGGTCGAACGACCGCTCCACGCCGGACGGTGGATCGACACCGGGGACGGGTGCCATGTACCCGGTCGGGGAGCTGTCGGGTACCGAGCGCACCGTCATGTCGGGCCCAGCGCGCAGGGCCGCCGCGGGGGCGCCCGCCATCGACCCGACGAGCAGGACGGCGATCAGCACGGTCCGCGCGACGGCGGAGAGGGCGGCGAAGCCCCACCGCACTCCGATCGCCCTCTCGGCGCGGGCAGGCGCGACGTGGCCGAGCACGGCCGAGCCGACAGGACGAGGTGCACGGGGAGGGACACCGGGGCCACGGGAGAATGTCGTCATGCGGTGAGCATCGCCCGCCGCCTGCCACCGTGCGCAGCCCTTTCCCCGTGCCTGTGCACAGTGCAGCTCGAACCGCTCCTGTGGTCACGCTCGGTGCCTGTCGGCGCCACCGCCGGTGCCTGTGCGAGCCGGCGGGCGATGTCACAGTCGCGACCCGTTCGCCGGGTCCTCGTCGCAAGGGCTGGTCGGGTAGACTTCCTCCCGCGACCGGCATGAACTTCCGTCCGGTGGACCCACGGCCTTCGGTCGGCGGCCCACCGGGGCGAGGGGCACCCGGTCGACACCGCGCGTCACATCGAGTCGCGCCCGGCAGCGGTCCGGCCCAGAGGGTCGGCGTCGGGCACGTCGTGACGCCAGGGGCACCAGAGCAGCAGTGGTGCCGATTCAACCCGACCGCGGCCTGGGGCATCGCCCCGCGCCGCCTGAAATGCGTGCGGAACCACCGGGGCGATCCCGGCCGCACCGAAAGGACGTGTCATGGCCGTCGTGTCCATGCGCCAGCTCCTCGAGAGCGGTGTCCACTTCGGACACCAGACCCGCCGTTGGAACCCGAAGATGAAGCGCTTCATCTTCACGGAGCGCAACGGCATCTACATCGTCGACCTGCAGCAGTCGCTGCACTTCATCGACAGCGCCTACGACTTCGTCAAGGAGACGGTCGCCCACGGCGGCTCGATCCTGTTCGTCGGCACCAAGAAGCAGGCCCAGGAGCCGGTGGCCGAGCAGGCCGCCCGCGTCGGGATGCCCTACGTGAACCACCGCTGGCTCGGCGGCATGCTCACGAACTTCACCACCGTGCACAAGCGTCTCCAGCGCCTCAAGGAGCTCGAGGAGATCGACTTCGACGACGTGGCCGCCTCGGGCCTCACGAAGAAGGAGCTCCTGGTCCTGCGTCGCGAGAAGGACAAGCTCTCGCGCACGCTGGGCGGCATCCGTGACATGGCCAAGGTCCCCTCGGCCGTGTGGATCGTCGACACCAACAAGGAGCACCTCGCGGTGGACGAGGCCCGCAAGCTGGGCATCCCCGTCGTGGCGATCCTCGACACCAACTGCGACCCCGACATGGTCGACTACGCGATCCCGGGCAACGACGACGCGATCCGCTCCGTCACGCTGCTCACCCGCGTGATCGCGGACGCCGCCGCCGAGGGCCTCATGCAGCGCCACTCGGGCGGTGCCAAGACCGGTGCCGAGGCCGAGGCCGCCGCCGAGCCGCTGGCCGAGTGGGAGCGCGAGCTCCTGGCCGGCTCCGAGGCTCCGGCCGAGGCTGCTGCCCCGGCTGAGGCCGCGCCCGCCGAGGCCGCCGCCCCCGAGGCCGAGGCCGCCCCCGCCGCCGAGGCGACCGAGGCCGCTCCGGCTGCCGAGGCTGCTCCGGCCGAGGCTGAGGCCGAGACCGAGAAGTGACCTGTCGCGGGGGGCGGGGGCCCCCCCGGGGGCCCCCGCCCCCCCCCCCCCCCCCGCCCCCCCCCCCCCCCCCCCACACCCCCCCCCCCCCCCCCCCCCCCAAAAGCCCCCAACCACCCCGTGGGCCCCGGGGGGGGGGCGGGGGCCGGGGGGGCCGGGGGCGGGGGGGGGGGCCCCCCCCCCCGGGGGCGGGGGGGGGGCCCCGGGCCCCCGGGGGGGGCCCGGGCGACGCACCGGCCCTCAGGTCGCACGACCTCCCACGAACAACACGACTGCACGGAGGACCAGAACAATGGCGAACTACACCGCCGCTGACATCAAGGCGCTGCGCGAGCGCACCGGCGCCGGCATGCTCGACGTCAAGAAGGCCCTGGACGCTGCCGACGGCGACGCCGACAAGGCCATCGAGATCATCCGCACCAAGGGCCTGGCGCGCGCCGCCAAGCGCGAGGGCAACGCCACGTCCGAGGGCCTCGTGGCCGTCAAGGTCGAGGACACCGCCGCCGGCCAGGTCGCCACCATGATCGAGCTGAACGCCGAGACGGACTTCGTCGTCAAGAACGAGAAGTTCATCGCGCTGGCCGACGCCGTCCTGGAGGCCGCTGCCGCCGCCGGTGCCGCGGACGAGGTCGCGGCCGCCGCCGCGCCCGCCCCCGAGGGCACCGTCGCGGAGTTCATCGCCGCGCAGGGCGCCACGCTGGGCGAGAAGCTCGCCCTGCGCCGCGTCGCGCGCGTCGAGGGCCCGAAGGTCACGACCTACCTGCACCGCACGGCCAAGGACCTGCCGCCGTCGATCGGCGTGCTCGTCGTCACCGACGAGGCCGGTGCGGCCGTGGCCAAGGACGTCGCGCAGCACATCGCGGCGATGGCCCCGAAGTACCTCACGCGCGAGGACGTCCCGGCGGACGTCGTCGAGAAGGAGCGCGAGATCGCTCTGGAGACCTCGAAGAACGAGGGCAAGCCGGAGGCGGCGCTGCCCAAGATCGTCGAGGGTCGCCTGAACGGCTTCTTCAAGGAGGTCGTGCTCGTGGACCAGCCGCTGGCCAAGGACCCCAAGGTCACGGTGGGCAAGCACGTCGCCTCCGTGAACGGCTCGCTGAACTCGTTCGTGCGTTTCCGCGTCGGTTCCTGACGCATCCCGGTCGGCCCGGTCCGCGCTTCGGCGCGGGCCGGGCCGACCTGTACGCGGGCCGGTCGTGACCGGCCCGGACGCCTGTGCCCCTGCGCAGAGGTGGGTTGCCCGTCAGTCGGGCAGTATTCCGGGAGGGGCAGCGTCCCGGCAGTGTCGAACGAAGGGTGACGGACCAGTGAGTGACGAGGCGACCCAGGGCGTGGCGGTGGACGCGGCAGGCAACCCTGCTCGGCGTGTGCTGCTGAAGCTGTCGGGCGAGGCGTTCGGCGGGGGCAGCGTGGGGCTGGACGCCGACGTCGTCCGCCGCATCGCGAAGGAGATCGGCGTGGCCGTGCGCGACGGCGTGCAGGTCGCGATCGTCGTCGGCGGCGGGAACTTCTTCCGCGGCGCCGAGCTGAGCGTGGCCGGCATGGACCGCGCCCGCGCGGACTACATGGGCATGCTCGGCACGGTCATGAACTGCCTCGCCCTGCAGGACTTCCTGGAGCAGGCCGGCGTCAAGACGCGCGTGCAGACCGCCATCACGATGGGCCAGGTCGCCGAGCCGTACATCCCGCTGCGCGCTATCCGGCACCTGGAGAAGGGGCGCGTCGTCATCTTCGGCGCGGGTGCCGGCATGCCGTACTTCTCGACCGACACCGTGGCGGTGCAGCGCGCCCTGGAGACGGGCTGCGAGCAGGTGGTCATGGGCAAGAACGGGGTCGACGGCGTCTACGACTCCGACCCGCGCCGCAACCCGGACGCGAAGAAGCTCGACCACCTGACCTACACGGACGCCCTGGTGAACCGGCTCGGCGTCATGGACGACACGGCGCTGGCGATGTGCCGCGACAACGACGTCCAGATGCGGGTCTTCGGCATGGAGGGCGAGGGGAACGTGACTCGTGCGCTCGCCGGCGAGCCGATCGGCACGCTGATCACCGCGCGCTGACCGCGCGGCACCGCGCGCCCCGGCCGAGCCGGACGCGCGAAGCTTTCGGTAGCCGGGCAAAGTGTCCGTAGAGTGGCCCAGGCACCACCCGTAGACGAATGAAGGAGCAGTGGTGATCGACGAGACCCTCCTCGAAGCCGAGGAAAAGATGGAGAAGGCGATCGAGGTCGCCAAGGAGGACTTCGCGGGTATCCGCACCGGTCGTGCCAACGCGGGGATGTTCAGCAAGATCACCGTCGACTACTACGGTGCGCCGACCCCGCTGCAGCAGCTCGCGTCGTTCAACATCCCGGACGCCCGCACGGTGATGGTCGCGCCGTTCGACAAGGGTTCGCTGCCCGCCGTCGAGAAGGCGCTGCGCGACTCCGACCTGGGCGTGAACCCGGCGACCGACGGCAACGTCGTGCGCATCGTGCTGCCCTCGCTCACGGAGGAGCGGCGGCGCGACTACGTCAAGCTCGCCAAGGCCAAGGCGGAGGAGTCGCGCGTCTCGGTGCGCAACATCCGCCGCAAGGCCAAGGAGGAGCTGGACCGCATCGTCAAGGACGGCGAGGCCGGCGAGGACGAGGTCACGCGCGCCGAGAAGGAGCTGGACAAGCTCACCAAGAGCCACGTCGAGCAGATCGACCAGCTGCTCGCCAGCAAGGAGAGCGAGCTGCTCGAGGTCTGATGTCCGCACCGCCCCGAGACAGAACAGAGCGAGACGACGCGCACACCCACGTGACCTCAGACCCCGAGCCCGTACCGGCCTCCAAGCAGTCGCGGGCGGGCCGTAACCTGCCCGCCGCGATCCTCGTCGGCGTGGGCCTGCTCGGCGGCGTCGGCGCGTCGCTGTACTGGCGGCCCGAGCCGTTCGTCCTCCTCGTGATCGTCCTGCTCTGCGCGGGGCTCTGGGAGCTGCGGCAGGCGTTCGCGCGCCGTGCGCTGCGGCTGCCCATGGTGCCCCTGTTCGTGGGCGCCGCGGGCATGATCGTGTCCGCCTACCGCGGCGGCGCGGAGGCGCTGTTCGTCGCCTTCGTGCTGACGGTCGCGGCGACGGTCGTGTGGCGTGCGCTGGACGGCTCCGGGCTGGCCGCGGTCCGCGACTCGGCGGCGGCGATCTTCGCGGCGGCCTACCTCCCGTTCCTCGCGGGCTTCGTGGTGCTCATGCTCGCGCAGCCGGACGGCGAGATCCGCGTGGCGCTGTTCATCCTCCTGGCGGTCGCCAACGACACCGGCGGGTACGTCGCGGGCGTCCTGCTCGGCCGGCACCCGCTGGCCCCGACCGTCAGCCCCAAGAAGTCCTGGGAGGGCCTGGCCGGCTCGATCGTGCTGGCCACGGCGGTGGGGGTGATCGGCGCGGTGTACGGGCTGGGCCAGAGCCCGGTGCTCGGCGTCGCGCTCGGCGTGATGACCGCGATCACAGCGACGGTGGGCGATCTCGCCGAGTCGCTCCTCAAGCGTGACCTAGAATTGAAGGACATGGGCTCATTGCTCCCGGGGCACGGGGGCGTGCTGGACCGCCTCGACTCGCTGGTCATCACAGCGCCCTTCGTCTACCTCGTGCTCTCGGTGGTTGCCTGATGAAAACTCCCCTTGCCCAGCCGACCGTCCGCCCCTCGGACGAGACCCCGGCGATCCCTCTGCAGATGGCCCCGCGCCGTCGCGGCAAGCCGCCGCGGCACTTCGCCGACCTCACGCCCGAGGAGCGTGTCGCCTCCGTGGTCGAGGCGGGTGAGCCGGCCTTCCGCGCCAAGCAGCTCATGACGCACTACTTCACGCACTACACGAGCGACGCGGCGAAGATGACGGACCTCCCGGCGCGGACCCGCGAGGACCTGGCGACGACGATGTTCCCGTCCCTGATCCGTCCCACGCGCACGCTCGAGGCCGACGGCGGAACCACGGTCAAGACCCTCTGGCACCTGTTCGACGACGCCAAGGTCGAGTCGGTGCTCATGCGCTACCCGCAGCGCACCACGCTGTGCGTGTCCAGCCAGGCCGGCTGCGGCATGGCCTGCCCGTTCTGCGCCACCGGGCAGCTCGGCCTCACGCGCAACCTGTCCACGGCAGAGATCCTGGAGCAGGTCCGCGCGGCCTTCCGCACCCTGGCCGACGGCGAGATCCCGGGCGGCGCGACCCGCCTGAACAACCTGGTGTTCATGGGGATGGGCGAGCCCCTGGCGAACTACAAGGCCGTGATCGAGACGGTGCGCGCGCTGGTCGCGCCGCAGCCGGAAGGCTTCGGCATGTCGGCCCGCAACATCACGGTCTCGACCGTGGGCCTGGTCCCGGCGATGCAGAAGCTGACCAAGGAGGGCATCCCCGTGACGCTCGCCCTGTCGCTGCACGCGCCGGACGACGACCTCCGCTCCGAGCTGGTGCCGATCAACACCCGGTGGAGCGTGGACGAGGCCCTGGACGCCGCGCGCGAGTACTTCGAGGTGACCGGGCGCCGCGTGTCCATCGAGTACGCCCTCATCAAGGACATGAACGACCACGGCTGGCGCGCCGACCTGCTGGGCGAGAAGCTCAACGCCCGCGGCCGCGGCTGGGTGCACGTGAACCCGATCCCGCTCAACCCGACGCCCGGCTCGATCTGGACCGCGAGCGACCGTGAGGTCGAGGACGAGTTTGTGGCACGATTGCGCGGTCACGGCATTCCGACCACGATCCGTGATACCCGCGGGAGCGATATCGACGGCGCCTGCGGGCAGCTTGCGGCGGAGGAGGACGACGAGTGAGTGGGATGTTCAACACCGTTCCCCGGATGCGCACGGGGTACGACAAGGACGAGGTTGACGAGTTCTTCGAGCACGCCCGGCAGGCCTACGAGGGGCGCACCGCGGACAGGCTGACGAGCGCGGACATCCAGGCGTCCACGTTCGACCTGACCCGGGGCGGCTACAACACGCACGAGGTCGACGCGGCGCTCGACCGGCTCGAGGCGGCGTTCATCGCCCGGCAGCGTGCCGAGTACGCGGCGGCGCACGGCCAGCAGGCGTGGATGAACGCCCTCGCGGAGCGGGCACGTTCGCTCTACGGGCGGCTGGGCCGGCCCGACGGCGAGAAGTTCGCGCCCGCCGACCGCGGCTCGCAGGGGTACGACAAGGACGACGTCGACGACATGTGCGACCGTCTGATCGGCTACTTCGACCGTCAGGAGCCGCTGACGGCCGGTGACATCCGGTCGGCCACGTTCGGCCGCGCCCGGGGTGCGGACGCCTACGACGAGGCCTCGGTGGACGCGTTCCTGAGCCGCGCGGTGGAGGTCCTGCTCGGCGTCGAGTAGGCCACCCACGCCGGGAAGAGAAGGGCCGGTGCGCTGATCAGCGCTCCGGCCCTTCTCTGTCTTGGCCCCAGGTCTGCTGCGGCACGGGTGGGTCAGGCCGGTACCGCCGCCTCCTGCGCCTCGCGCAGCAGCACCTCGTGCCGGGTGGCCGTCAGGAATCCGCGGATCGCGTCCCGGCTCCTGGTCAGGCAGTCGATGCGCGCCTCGACCCCGACCAGCTCCGTCGCGAGCTGCTCGGCGACCTCGCGCGGGCAGGTCGGGTCCTGGCGGTCAGCGGCGGCCTCGGCGTCGAGCAGCACCTTGACGAGCCGGGTGGGGATGCCGGCCTGGACGAGCCCGGCCACCCGGGACACCCGCTCCACGTGGGCCTCCGTGTAGGTGCGGTAGCCGTTGGGCGCTCGGTCGGCCGCCAGAAGGTCCTGCTGCTCGTAGTACCTGATGAGACGGGTCGTGACGCCCGTCCGCGCAGCGAGCTCACCGATCTTCATGGCCTGCCTCCGCACTGGATCGACACCGGGGTTGACATTGACACCAGTGTCAAACTTTAGCGTGGCGGGCATGGACACGACAGGCCGTACTGCAGCCACCCCCACCAGCATCGACACCCTTCCGGCCGACCTCGCACCGCCCGCCGCCGGTCTGCCCTGGCCCTCGCTCCTCGTGCTCGGTACGGGGACGCTCCTCATGGTCACCGCGGAGATGCTGCCCACGGCAGTGCTCGCGCAGATGAGCGCAGGACTGGGCGTCGCGGAGTCGAGCACCGGCCTGCTCGTCTCGATGTGGGCGGCCGTCGTCGTGGTGCTGAGCTTTCCGCTGGTGCGGCTCACGCGCGGATGGGACCGGCGCACCGTGATCGCCGGGGGCCTGGCCGTCCTCGCGGCGTCGTCCGTGCTCACGGCGCTCGCGCCGACCTATCCGGTCGCGGTGGGCGCCCGGGTCGTGGGGGCGGCCGCCGTCGGGCTGCTGTGGGCGACCACCAACGCCCACGTGGCCGACCTGGTCCCGGACCGCCTGCTCGGGCGCGCGATCGCGGTGGTGCTCGGCGGCGCGACCCTGGGCATGGTGGTGGGCACGCCGCTGGCACGGTTCGTGGCCGACGCCGCGGGGTGGCGGGCCGCCTTCTGGGCCCTGGCCGTCCTGAGCCTGGTGGCCGCGGTGGCGGTGCGGCTCGCGGTCGCAGGCGCGCCCGACCGGGTCGCAGGGACACCCGACGAGGCCGCGGAGCCGGCCGGGCACGGTGCAGGGACGCCCGGACGCGGCCCCGCGACGACGGGGCACGGGACCACGAGCGCCGGGACGACGCCCGGCCGCGGCGCCGGGGACGACGGCGTCCGGGACGTCGACGCCGCCGGCCGCGCCGTCGGCGGCACGCGGAGCGGGTCCGGACCCCTGCTGGCGGTGACCGCGCTCGTGGCGGTGGTGCTGGTGGGTCACTACGGCGCGTACACCTACGTCACCCGGTTGACGGAGGGGCCGGCCCAGGCGCTGCCGGGCGGGATGAGCACCCTCCTGCTGGTCTTCGGGATCGCGTCGGCGGTCGGTGTCGCCCTGGCAGGCCGGCTCGGCGACCGGAGCGGGCCCGCCCTCGTGGTGAGCGTGGGGGCCACGGCGCTGACCCTGCTGGGCCTGGGGGCCGTGGACGTGCACCCCGCGGTCGGCGTCGCGGTGGTCGTGGCGTGGGGTGTGGCGTCGGGCGGGATGCCGCCGTTCGCGCAGACACTGATCCTGCGGCTGGCCGGACCGGAACGTCGCTCGTTCGCCGGGGCCCTGATCCCGGTGCTGTTCAACGGCGGGATCGCCGTCGGCGCGGCGCTGGCCTCCGCCGTCGTCGCCGCGAGCGGTGTGGCGGCGCTCCCGCCGCTCGCCGCGGCGGTGGTCGCGGTGGCGACCTTCGCCCTCGCCCTCCCGCCCGCGGCGCTGCTCCGGCGTGCCTCCGCGCTGAGGCGCCGACGGAACGGGGTCGTACCCCGGCGGGTACGACCCCGTTCCCGGGTCAGCAGCTCGGGGCGACCGGGGCCGACGAGCCGGTGTTGACGTAGGCGTCCGAGACCCAGTTGCCCGGGCCGATGCGGTTCCACACGTTGGTGGTGCCGTAGGTGCCGGTCACGGTGGTACCCGTCGCCGTGCACTCGATCACCACGTTCGCGTGGTTGCCCGCCAGCCCCACCGCGGAGGTGCCGGTGCCGGGACCGGAACGGACGGTGAGGGGGCCGCCGCTGGTGCGGACGATCCCGCGCGGGCCGCTGCCCGTCCAGAGATAGGTCACGGTGGTCCACGCGTTGTCGGTCAGGCCGAGGCCGTCCCAGAAGGTGCCGTCGCCCAGGTCGATGCCGGCCGGGTTGGCGACCCGGCGGCCGAACCCGTCGAGACCGCCGTTGTAACCGTCCTCGTACGCGGCCTGCGACTGAGGGCGGCCCTGCGGCAGGTCCGTCCAGGACTGGCGGGTGCTCGCCGCGTTCCAGTAGTCGTCGGTGGTGTTCCACGGGCCGACGTCCCACACGGGGGCGTACGCGCACCGGCCCGTGCTGGCCGCGCACACGCGCACCGAGTAGCTGCCCGAGCTGTTCGCCGACAGCCCGCGCCGCGACGGCAGCGCCACGAAGTGGTCGCGCTGGGTGATGACGTGCCCGTTCGCCGTGGTCCCGCCCACGAGACCCTCGCGGGTGGCGAAGACGCGGTACACGTCAGCGGCGGACGTCGTCGCGGACTCTGCCTCGACCTCCTGGAGGGACCGCGACCGGGGCGACACGGGCGTCAGCGTCACCTCGCGGACCGTCGGGCCCGCGGCCTGCGCGCCGACGAGCGTGACCCGTGCCTGCACCGTGCCGGACGCCGCGGGCAGCGTCGAGCCCGCCGGGACCCACTCGGTCCAGGCGTCGGGGCCCTGCTCGATGAGGCGGGCGCGCACGTCGACCAGGACCGACGTGCCGTGCGGGGTCGTGGCGTCGACCTCGGCCGTGACGCTCCCGGCGGGCTCGTCGAGGGTCACCGGCGGGGCGACGAGCTGTCCGGAGTGCTCCTGGTCCGCCGTGGCGGACGGTGCGGCGGCGGGCCCGGTGGGCTCGGTGGGCTCGGTGGGCCCGGTGGCTTGCGTGCCGGCGTCCGGCGTCGTGGCTTGCGTGCCGGCGTCCGGCACCGTGGCGGGGGCATCGGCGGCGAGCGTGGCGGCGCCGTCCTCGGCAGGGGCAGCGGCGCCGTCGTCCGCGGGGGAGGAGAGGCGGAGGCCACCGTCGGAGTGGCGCACACCGGTGTCGTCGGCGGTGAGGGTGGCGAGGTCGACGGACCAGGCCTGCGCGGCCGGGTCGGAAGCGGTGCCCGGGGTGACGGCCGCGACGGCGCTGCCCGAGGCCACCAGGAGCGCGCAGGTGGTGGCGGCCAGGAGGGCGCCACGGCGACGGGTCTTGCGTACCTGGATCAGCATGGGGTGAATCTATGCGTCCTGGTATTTCACCCGCGAGGGGAAGAGGGTGAAATTCTCGATACGTCTGCCGGTCGCCCGGCTCGGGCCGCGCGTGGTGCATGATCGGGGGAGCGGCCACGACCACGTGGACGACACGACGAGCAAGCACAGCGCAAGGAGAAGCACGTGTCCGAGTTCCTGGCCGACAAGCCCGGCAAGTTCGACCTCGACGGGGACGGCGTGACCGACGTCGAGGTCGCCGACACCGACGGTGACGGCGTGGTGGACGCCCAGTTCGAGGACTACGACGGCGACGGCGTGCCCGACGTCGAGCTGTACGACACCGACGGCGACGGACGCCCCGACGTCGTCATGGAGACCGCCGGTGGCACGCGCACCATCTCGGTGGACACGGACGGCGACGGCGAGGACGAGCCGGTCGACTCGTTCCCGGTCTGACCTGGTCCGGGGCTCCACCCTGCCCGATCCGGCTCCACGCCGCCTGACCCGTCGCCGTCCGGCTCGGCTCCGCCGTCGGCGTCTCGCCCAGAAGTGCGCTTCTACCCAGTCATTGCGCCCACGCCAAGTGTGTTTTCCGGGCGCAATGACTGGGTAGAAGCGCACCTCACGTGGTCGCGGCCCTCACGTCGCCGTGCACCTCACGTCGGCGCGGCCCTCACGTCGGCGCGGCCCTCACGTCGTCGTGACGCCCGGGCGGCCGTACATCAGCCGGCGCAGGGCCACCTCGGCCGGGCCGCGCCGGCCGGTGCGTTCCTGCCAGACGGCGAAGAGCACGGTCAGCCCCCACACGAGCACGGCGTAGACCAGCATGGTCCACGACGTGAGGTGCTGGCCCAGCCCGAGCCCCCACGCGGCGAGGACCGGGGCGCACAGCACGGACTGGAGCAGGTAGGAGGTCAGTGACCTCTTGCCGACCGCCTGGACGGCGCCCGCGAACGGCCCGTCGGTGAGGAACAGGTTGCCGGACGGCGTGCCGGTTCGCCGCTGGGCCACGCGGTGGCCGATCAGGCCGAACAGCGCGACGTAACCGAGCCCGCCGAAGAAGCCCGTGAGGATCTGCACGGGCATGAAGACCCAGGCGGCGTGGTCGGGGACGCCGATGGCGCCGATGTGGTCGAGGGCCGCGGGCAGGGGTCCGAGCCAGCCGATGGTGAGGCCCACGACGGCCACGCGACGCAGCAGCGGCAGGTGGTCACCGGGGTTCTTCAGGATGCGGCGGCGGCCGGCCCAGAAGGCGAGCAGCAGCATCACCGGGACCACGAGCGTGAGCACACCCTGCCCGACCGTGCCGAAGGTCCAGTACGCCAGCCGCCAGCCGATCGAGGCGAGGTACGACGTGGTGGACACCGACTCGCTGTCGGAGGGCAGGAAGTCGGCCGTCATCTGTCGTGCCGTGGGGTCGTCGGCCGGGAGCTGTGCGATGAACCCCGCGGCGACGGCCGAGAGCACCACGAGCAGCGCCGCCGGTGCGCCGAGCACCCACGTCCACACGATCAGCGTGCGGTCCCTCACCCGGAAGAAGAATGCCACCATCAGCAGGCCCGCGAGGCCGTAGGCGCCCAGCACGTCACCCATCCAGAGCAGTGCGGCGTGCACGAACCCGAAGGCGATGAGCAGCCCGTTGCGCTTCTGCAGGAGGCCGCGGGCGGTGGCGTCCGGGGTCCCTGAGGCGACCTGGCGGTGGTAGAGCTGCATCATGCCGTAGCCGAACAGGAACGCGAACATGGGGTAGGTCCGCATGTCCACGAGCGTGATGGTCAGGAAGTCGGCCACCTTGTCGACCGACGAGCCGTCCCGGGGGTGTGACGTCCCGGGATTCATCTCCGAGCCCCACAGGTAGTACGTCGTGTTGGCGATCGCGATCAGCAGCAGCATGAAGCCGCGGGCCAGGTCCGGCGCGGGCGATCGCTCGGCGGCCTGGACGGGTCCCCTGATCAGGACGGTTGTTGACATGGGAACATCACACCAGGTCAGCGCGGGGGTCGCGATGAAAAAGGGTGAAGATCTCAGGCGGCAGGCTCGTCCAGCCGGGTGCGTGTCACGCCGCGGGCGCCTGCGCGGGCCTGCCGTACATCAGCCGGCGCAGCGCGACCTCGGCCGGGCCGCGCCGGCCGGTGCGTTCCTGCCAGACGGCGAACGCCACGGTCAGGGTCCACACGAGGACGGCGTACAGCAGCATGCTCGCCGAGCCGAGGTGCTGGCCCAGTCCCAGGCCCCACGCGGCGAGGACCGGGGCGCACAGCACGGACTGGAGCAGGTAGGAGGTCAGTGACCGCTTGCCCACCGCCTGGACGGCGCCCGTGAACGGTCCGTCGGTGAGGAAGAGGTTCCGCGACGGCGTGCCGGTTCGCCGCTGGGCCACGCGGTGGCCGATCAGGCCGAACAGCGCGACGTACCCGAGCCCGCCGAAGAAGCCCGTGAGCACTTGGACGGGGAGGAACACCCAGGCCGCGTGGTCCGGCACGCCGAACGCGCCGACATGGTCGAGCGCCGACGGCAGCGGCCCGAGCCAGCCGATCGTGAGGCCCACGACGGCCACGCGACGCAGCAGCGGCAGGTGGTCACCGGGGTTCTCCAGGATGCGGTGGCGGCCGGCCCAGAAGGCGAGCAGCAGCATCATCGGGACCACGAGCATGAGCACACCCTGGCCCACCGTCCCGAGGACCCAGAACGCCAGGCGTTCGCCCATGGAGGCGAGGTACGACGTGGTGGTCATCGACTCGCCCGTGGAGGTCGCGAAACCTGCCGCCAGCTCACGCGCGACCGGGTCGTCCGCGGGGAGCTGCGCCGTGAACCAGGCCCCGACCACCGCGAACGCGGTGCCGATCGTCAGCAGCCCGCCGAGCACCCACGTCCACACGAGCAGGGTGCGGTCCTTGACCTGGAAGAAGAGCCACACCATGAGCAGCCCGGCCAGGCCGTAGGCGCCGAGCACGTCGCCCATCCAGAGCAGGGCCGCGTGCACGAACCCGAACGCGAGCAGCAGCCAGTTGCGCTTCTGCAGGAGCCGCCGCGCCGTGTCCGGCGAGGTGCCGGAGGCCGTCTGGCGGTTGTAGAGCTGCATCATGCCGTAGCCGAACAGGAACGCGAACATGGGGTAGGTCCGCAGGTCCACGAGCACGATGATGAGGAAGTCGGCCACCTTGTCGATCACCGAGCCGTCGCTGGGGTGGGACGCGCCGGCGCTCATCTCGCTGGCCCACAGGTAGTAGGGCGTGTTGGCGATCGCGATGAGCAGCAGCATGAAGCCGCGCGCCAGGTCGGGTGCGGGCGAGCGCTCGGCGGCGCGGACGGGACCCCGGGTGAAAGTGGTGGCCGGCATGCCCCTATCTCAGCAGGTGGCGAGCCGGTCCGCGAGGAAAGAGCGGTCGGTCAGGCCGCCGGTTCCTCGCCCAGCCGTGCCCGCTCCTGCTCGACGATCCGCCGGGCGATCTCGGTGTCGGCGACGTCGGTGGCGCCCGGGGCCACCGCCACCGTCGACCGCCCCGCGTACTCGGCGAACAGCTCGGCCTTGGTGCCCAGGATCTCCAGGAGCCGTTCGTCCACGCTCTTCTCGACCAGCAGCCGGTGCACCTGCACCGTGCGGACCTGACCCATCCGGTGCGCCCGGGCGATCGCCTGTGCCTCGACGGTCGGCTTGACCTGGGGCTCGCACAGGATCACCACGGACGCGGCCTGGATGTTGAGGCCCACGCCGCCCGCCTCGATCTGGCTCACCAGCACCTTGGGCTCGGGCGAGCGCGTGAACTCGTCCACCAGCTCCTGCCGCCGCCGCGCGGGCACGGAGCCCGTGATGGGGCCGACGGCGAGCGGGCCGAGCTCGGCCAGCACCCGCTCGATGACGTCCCGGAAGAACGAGAAGACGACGACCTTGCGGTTGTTGTCCATGGCCTCGGCGACGATCTCGCGCAGGCGCACCAGCTTCGCGGTCGGCTCGGGGGCCTCGACGAACGCCGCCCGGCGCATGTCCGCGAACGAGCGCTTCAGGACCGCCCGCCGGTAGGCGGCGCCGTCGTGCCTGCCGAACCGTTCCCACTCGTCCACCTGCACCAGCTCGGGCAGCTCCGTGAGCACGTCCTCCTGGTTGCGCCGCAGGTACACGGTGGCGACCGACCGCCGGAAAGCCGCGGCGCCCGCCAGGCCGGCCGCCGGGTCGATCGACTCCGCGACCTCGGGCTTGAGGTAGCGCACGAGGCTGCGGAACTCGTCCACCGTGTTCTCCATGGGCGTGCCCGTCATGAACAGCACCCGCTCGGCGGTCCGGCACCAGGCCGCGACCCGTTCCGAGCGCTGGGCCCGCGGGTTCTTGACGTAGTGCGCCTCGTCCACGACGAGCAGCGCCGGCCGGGGCATCCCGTCGGCGCGCAGGTGCCCGAGCTGGGGAAAGGTCACGATGCCGACGCCGCCGTCGGCCACCCACGCGCGGATGCCGTCGTCCCGGTCCTCGCCGTGCAGCACGCGCACGGGCAGGCGGGAGTGCGCCGCGACCTCACGGCCCCAGCTCGACGCGACGCTCGCGGGGCAGACGACGAGGAAGTGCCGGCGGCGGTGGGCGGCGAGGTGCGCCATCGTCGCGATGGCCTGGACGGTCTTGCCGAGCCCCATCTCGTCGCCGAGGATCGTGCGGCGCTGCACCAGCGCGTAGCGGGCGCCGAACGCCTGGTACCCGCGCAGCGAGACGGTCAGCAGGGACGTGTCCAGATCCTGGTTCGTGACCTGGTGGACAACCTCCTCGGGCAGGTAGCCCTCCGCGGCCTCGACGTCGACGCCGAGGTCGACCAGGTCGCCGAGCGTCGTGTAGTAGGCGGCGGCGCGGAGCTCGTAGTCGCGCCACACCTCCTCGTCCGGCGTCCCGGTCAGCGCCTGGTCCAGGCGGCGCAGGGCGTCGGTGACACCGGAGCGGTCGAGGCCCTCGACGGTCCGGTCCAGGTCGGTCAGGGCGGCGTCGGCCGTCGCGGTGCGGTCGCGGCCGGCGAACAGCCGCCGGACCAGGGTGCCGCGCACGGCTCCGGCCTGCTCGAGGTCGGCCAGCCGGGGCACGTCGACGTCGAGCCGTTCGCCCCAGGCGTCGAAGAACCGGGCGACCTGCTCGTGGGCGTGCAGGGCGCGTACCAGGCCGGTGGCGAGCGGGTCGGCGGGGGCGTGGGCGATGCGGAACGTGAGCGCGGCGTCGACGGCGTCGAAGATCTGCCGCGCGGCGTCCTGGAGCAGCCGTGCGGTGCGCGGGCCGACGCCGGCCACGGCCTCCAGCTCCGGCGTGGTCGCCTCCAGCACCTGGGCGACGGTGCGGAACCCGGCGGCCTCGACGGGGCCGACCCGCAGGCGCCCGGTGCTGACCTCACGGATCCGGTCGGTGGGTACCTCGGCGAGCTCCGCGAGCACCGTGGCGTCACGGGCGGCGCGGTAGGCGGCTCGTACCCGTTCGGGTGCCGCGGCGCGTTCCGTCAGTGCGTCCGCGCCCAGGGCGTGCCGGGTGCGGGCCCGCCCGAGGAGGTCGCGGGCCGCGCTGCGGGACCAGGTCCGGATGGTGGTCTCCATGGCCGCCGACGGTACCGGGTGGACGCCGTGGCGGGCGTGCGCGCGCGCCGTCTGCCGGCGCCGCGCGGTGCATACCGGACTGAACGCCCGTTCTGGTAGTTTCGTCGCACCGTGGACAGGAGGAACGAGTGAGCACGGACGCACTGCCTCAGGAGGCACAGGCGGCGCAGGTCACCGCAGCAGGGGAGACGGTGCTCGAGGCGGCGCCGCAGCAGGCACCGGCCGTCGAGACGGCGGCACCGGTCGCCGAGCAGGAGGCCGGCACGACGCCGGCCGCGAGCCCGGCCCCGGCGCAGGACCAGGCCCCGGAGCGTGAGGACAACCTCGAGACGCGCACCGCCGCCCGGCTGCACCAGCTGGTGGCCTCGGGCGCGGAGAAGCTGCCCGGCGAGACCGGCAGCACGGTGTCACGTCTGGCCGTGGCGCTGCTGTCGTTCGGCAGCCAGGCCGCTGCGAAGGACCAGGACAAGCCGACCACCACGCTGATGGGCGAGGCCGTCCAGCTCTACAAGAGCCTGGACGACGACGACCCGGACAAGCAGCGTGAGGTGCTCGAGCACGCGCTGGAGACGTTCACGACGTCGACGCTCGGCGGCAAGGAGCGGTCGCAGGTGCTGGAGGTCGCCGAGGAGGCGATGAGCCTGTGGGGCAAGCTGCGCGGCACCACGTCGGACCTCGTCAAGAGCGACGCGGTGACCTCGATGCGCTCGCTGTCCGGCGTCCTGCGCAAGGAGGGCCGCGACGACGAGGCGGACGAGACGGACAAGGAAGCCACCCGCCTGGAGTCCTGACCCGCCCCACCGCTGAGTGCTGGGTGTTTGCCCTTTTCAGTGTGCCAGGAGGGCGAATACCCAGCAGTCAGCGGGCTGCGGGGCAGGTGGGGGTGCTCGACAGGGGCACGCCGTCCGGCATGTCCGCCGCCGTGGGTTCACGGCCCGCCATGGCGCACGCGCGGGCCATCATCTGGTCGTCCGAGAACGTCCAGCCGGTCGTGACCCCGTGGTCCTGGACCACCAGGAGCTGGCCGTCGGCGGCGTGCACGTCGTTCGCCGCCACGGCGCCGCCGGGGGAGTAGAGCCGGGTCGCGAGCTCCCCGACCTTCTGCCCGGTCTCGATGTCGAAGAACGCGAGCGCCGGGCCCTGGTTCCGCGCCACGAGGTTCGGTCCCGGCAGCACCGCCAGGACGTCGCCGGAGGTGCCGGCGAGGTCCAGGCTCCGCGGGTCGGAGCCGTCGTCGACGCCGCGCAGCCGCACCGCCGAGTCCAGGCCCAGGGTGACGAGCTGGTCCGGCAGCGTGCCGGAGCCGTCGCGCCTGCCGATCAGGCGTACCTGCGCCACGCTGCTGCCGCGCACCGTCCAGACGTCGCGCTCGCCGCGGGCGACCGCTTCCAGGTCGGCGACCCGCAGGGAGAAGTCCCGGGGGGCGACGGCGACCCGCAGGCCGTCGTCGGTGACGGCGACGCGGCCGGGCTGTGCCCACTCGGTCTCCAGCCGCGGCGTGCTGCCCAGCGGCCCCGGAACGTGCACCGCTCGTTCCTCCAGGTCGGCGTCGAGCAGGTGCAGCCCGGAGCAGGCGTCGACCAGCAGCACGTCGTCGCGCGTGCGCTGGGCGCTGACGACGGTGGCGCAGGCGGGGTCGCCGCCGTCGAGGCCCGGCGCGACGAGGTCGCGGAACCCGGCCTCGTACCCGGCGACGGTCCCGCCCTGGGTCCGGTAGGCGGTGCCGTCGGGCGCGATCAGCAGGAGCCGGTCGCCGTCGAGCCAGACCGGCAGCAGCGGGCTGCCGGTGTCGGGGCTGCCGGCGGGGAGGGTCACCGTGCCGAGGCCGTGGATGGTGACGGTGCCGTCGGACCAGGCGGCGGCGGTGCTCACCTGCCGGGTCTCCGGGTCGCGGTAGGTCGCCAGCACCGCCGTGGGCCCGTCGGCGGCCTGGTCCGGCGTCGACGTCGCGACCTTTCCGGCCGCGGGCGGCAGCGGCAGGTCCCCGTCGGTGCCGGCGGTGGTCCACAGCGCGATCCGTCCGTCCGTCGCCACGGCCACGCGGTCGGTCCCCACGAGCACGGGCGGCCCGGTCCGCCGGACGCCGGACAGGTGCCAGGTGCGGTGCACGCCGGTGCCGGCGGAGATCTCGCAGACGACGAGCCCGTCGTCGGTGGCGACCAGGGCGCGGGTGGCGCCGTCGTCGATCGCGACCATCTGCGGGTGCCGCCAGGCGCGCGGGACCGGGCAGTCGGCCGTCCGCACCGTGCCGTCCGCCCAGTGGTGCACGGTGACGCCGGAGCCGTCGGGTGTCAGCGCCGCCCAGTCGCGCAGCGAGGGCGAGGGGACGGCGTCCGCGGGCAGGTCGACGGGTGCGTCGGCGGCCGGTTCCAGGGTGTCGAGGCCGCGGACCTCGAGCATGCCCGCGGCGGCGTCCGCCACGGCCACGGTGCGGCTGGAGCCGACCGCCAGCGACGTGACCGACAGGTTCGTGCCGACCTTGCTGCGGAACGCGAGGTGCTGCTCGTGGGGGCGCAGCGAGCCGTCGTCCGACTCCAGGACCGCCAGGTCCCGGCCGGTGAGGTTGATGCTGCCGATCCGGTCCCGGTCGGTGGCGGCGTCGTGCCACGCGATGAGCAGGGTGTCGCCGGCGGGGGTCACGGCGACCGCCGTCGCGCCGGGCAGGTCGAGGTGGGTCTGGCGGCTGGTGCTGCCCTCGGGCAGCGGGCCGAACCGGCCCACCGTCACGCCGAGGTCGTCGACGGCCGCGACCACCGTCCCGTCCGCGCTGCCCGCCACGGCGGGCCCCGTGCGCCCGGGGCCGGTGACGGTGCCGAACGGGGTGCGGTCGCCGCGCAGCACCTCGGGGGCGCCGTCGTCGGGGTTCCAGCGCACGAGGTCGCCCGTGCCGGTGCGGCCGACCACGCCGGTGCTCGTCGGCGCGACGTCGGCCAGCTCGGTCTCCTCGGGTACGTCGACGGTGCGCAGCAGGTAGGGGTCGGCCGGCTCGTTCGCCGTGACCGCGTTGAACAGCGCGGTGCGGGTCTGCCCGTCGCGCAGGCGCCGTACCGCCTCGACGGCCAGGAGCTGTGCGGTGGCCGGGTCGTCCTGGTGCACCACGTGCGACGTCGCCCCGAGCAGGTGGGCCGCGTTGGCGTTGACGGCCTCGTTCGCCCGGGTCGCCTCCCGGACCGCCACGCCGGTCGCGCCGACGGCCAGCACCAGGGCGGCCCCGAGGGCAGTGCTCACCAGGCGGTTGCGCAGCCCGACGGAGCTCTGCCGGGCGATGTGGGCGCTGAGGATCTCCTCGGTGCTGACGTCGGGGCCGCGCAGCGGGGCCACCAGCTCGGCCAGCGCCGTGGCGCGGTCCGGGTGGTGCCGCCAGAACCGGCGCTGGCGCAGCCGCGTCAGGTCGGTCCACTTGGGCTCGTGGTCGATCCGGTGCGCCAGCGGTGCGGGCAGCGCGGTGGTGCTGATCGTGTCGATCTCGCCGCTGGTCTGGTCCCAGACGATCTTGCCGCTGGTCAGCGCCACCAGCAGGGTCTCGGGCTCGCGGTGGTCGAGCCACCAGGCGACCTCCTTGGCCACGTAGTGCGAGCTCGCGGCGCCCTCGGACGCGAACAGGATGAGGTAGTCCGAGCGCTCCAGCTTGCGCTGGATGGAGTCCCAGAGGCTCGGGTTGTTGGCCAGCCCGGTCCGGTCCAGGAACACGTTCAGGTCCGGCACGCCCTCGCGGCGGTCGAAGTTGAGGAGCTGTGCGTGGAACGCGGGCGCGAACTCGCCGTCGGAGTCACGGCTGTAGGAGAGAAAGGCGTCGTACCGGTCGGTGCGCGGTGCCGCGTGCGCCCGGTGGGCGGGAAACAGGGAGCGAGCTCGCCGTTCGGACATCCTCGACCCCGCGGCCCTTCCACGGCGAAGGTCGTGGACCGGTGGAAAGACCTCCCCGGTGTGTAGTGTCGCCGCAGGTCGTGACCGTAGCCACTTTCGTGGTGAAATGCACGGTCGGCTGAGGGAGGCGGGAGATGGCGGCACCTGAGCTCGTCCGTCCGAGCGGCGGTACCCGGCGGCTGCGGATGCGCCGCTCCTGGGTGCGCGCGGGCTTCACGGGGCTGTTCGGCGTCGCGTTCGGCCTGGGGCTGTGGGGCTTCGCGGTCTACCGGACCGACCCCGGCTTCGCCTGGGGCACCACCGGCTGGGACGTCGTCTACTACTCCGTCCAGCTCTTCGTGCTCGGCGCCGAGGCCACCAACGACGGCGGCGACCTGCCCTGGCAGCTCCAGGCCGCCCGTTTCCTGGCCCCGGTCGCCACCGGCTACGCCGTGTTCGAGGCCGTGCGCTCGCTGTTCGCCGACCAGTTCGCGCTGATGCGGACGCGCCGGATGCGCGGGCACGCGATCGTGGTGGGCCGCACGCCCGCCGCCGACCTCATCGCCGAGGCCCTCGCGGCACGGGGCGCCCTGGTGGTGCGGACCGCGACGGGCGACGCCGACTCCCTGCGCGACGCGGGGGTGGCCGGCGCCGCGGTCCTGTACGCCTGCGAGGCCGAGGACGACGAGCCCGGCGTCAACGTGCTCACCGTGGCCGTCGCCAACCGCGTGGACCGGAACCCCGACCTGCCCGGCCTGCGGCTCAACGCGCACGTCAGCGACCCCGAGCTCGCCCTGGCCCTCCAGGCGCGGCACCTGAGCCACCCCCAGCCCGGCGTCGACTTCTTCACGCTCGGCGAGCTGGTCGCCCGCTCCCTGGCCCGCCGCGACCGGCTCGTGGTGCGCGGGGACGCGCCGCACGTCTCGGTGGTCGGGCACGGCACGTTCGGCCGTGCGCTCGTGGTCGCGTTCGCGCGGCTGCGGAGCGTCGAGATCGCCTCGGGCGGCGAACCGCTCACGGTCACCCTGGTGGGGCCCGGCGCGCACGACGCCGCCCGCGCGCTGCACGCCCGCTGGCCCGCCGTCCGCGCGGCCTGCCGGCTGGTCCCGGTCGAGACGTTCGCCGACGTGCGTGCGATCGGCGTCCCGGCGCGGATCTACGTCTGCCACGACGACGACGGCGACGCCCTGCGCGAGGCACTGCGGGACAGCGACCTGTGGCGGGCGAGCGAGGGCGCCGTCGTGCTGCGCCTCAACCGCCTCGCCGGGCTGGGCGGCCTGTTCGGCACGCACGACGGCGCCATCCTCGACGACCTCGGGGGACGGCTCGACGTGGTCGAGCCGGGCACGCTGCTGCGCCGCGCGACGGCACCCGGCGCGCTGGTGCACGACGACGTCTACGACCTCATGGCCGTCTCGGCGCACCTGACCTACCTGCGCAACCAGCGCGCGGCCGGCGTGGCCTGGGAGAGCACGCCGGCCATGGTCTCCTGGGCCGAGCTGTCCGACGACCTGCGCGCCGCCAACCGCGCCCAGGTGCGGGCCATCCCGGACCGGCTGCGCCAGATGGGCTGCACGGTCGCGCCCGCCCGCGGTACCGAGCACGGTCGCATCCCGGAACCCGTCGTGGACGCGCGGGCCGTGGACGAGCACGACCGCTGGACGGCCGAGAAGGTGGCCGCGGGCTGGACCTACGGGCCGCAGCGGGACGACGCCCGCCGCCTGCACCCCGACCTGCGCCCCTGGGACGAGCTGTCCGAGGCGGACCGGGAGAAGGACCGCGCGGCGATCCGGGCCATCCCCGTGATCCTCGCGGACTTCGGGCTGCACGTGGTGCCGCTCGACGGCGACGCCGGCTGGGAGGCCGACGGCGACCCCGTCCCCGACCCGCGCGGCGTCGTCCGCGGGTGGCGCATGTTCGGCCGCGGGCGGGCGGGGCAGCCCGGGGAGGGCTGAGACCCGCCCGCCGGGCCTGACAGGATGGCCCCATGCGAAGCGTCACCCTCCTCGGCTCCACCGGCTCCATCGGCACCCAGGCCGTCGACGTCATCGGGCGCAACCCCGACCGGTTCCGCGTGGACGCGCTGTCCGCCGGCGGCACGGACCTGCCGCTCCTCGCGCGCCAGGCGGCCGCCCTCGGCGTCCGCGCCGTCGCCGTGGCCGACGCCGCCGCCCGCCCCGCGCTGACCGCCCTGCTCGCCGAGGCGGGGGCCGACGGCGTCGAGGTGCTCGCCGGGCCCGGCGCCGCCACCGAGCTGGCCGGCCGCGGCAGCGACGTCGTGCTCAACGGCATCACGGGCTCGGTCGGACTGCGGCCCACGCTCGCCGCGCTGGAGGCCGGATCGACGCTGGCGCTCGCGAACAAGGAGTCGCTGGTGGTGGGCGGCGCGCTGGTCACGGCGGCCGTGCGGCACGAGGGCCAGATCGTGCCCGTGGACTCGGAGCACTCGGCCATCGCCCAGGCACTGCGCTCGGGGTCGGCGTCCGAGGTGCGCAAGCTCGTGGTGACCGCGAGCGGCGGGCCCTTCCGGGGACGCACCCGCGACGAGCTGCGCGAGGTGACGCCCGCGCAGGCCCTGCGGCACCCCAACTTCGCGATGGGGCGCGTGGTCACCACCAACTCCGCGACCCTGGTGAACAAGGGGCTGGAGGTCATCGAGGCGCACCTGCTGTTCGACCTCCCGTTCAGCGCGATCGACGTGGTGGTGCACCCGCAGCAGATGATCCACTCCATGGTCGAGTTCGTGGACGGGTCCACCATCGCGCAGGCCGGCCCGCCGCGGATGCTCGTGCCCATCGCCCTCGGCCTGTCCTGGCCGGACCGCCTGCCCGACGTCGACGTCGGGATCGACTGGACGCAGGCCGCCACCTGGGAGTTCGCGCCGCTGGACGACGACGCCTTCCCCGCCGTCCGCCTGGCGCGACAGGTCGGTGAGGCCGGCGGGACGTTCCCCGCGGTCTACAACGCGGCGAACGAGGTCTGCGTGGACGCCTTCCACGACGGCACCATCGGGTTCCTCGACATCGTCGACACGGTCGCCGCCGTCGTCGAGGCGCACGCGGCGACGGGCGCGGGCGATGCGGGGTCGGTCGAGGGCGTGCTCGAGGCCGACGCGTGGGCCCGGGCGCGGGCCGCGGAGATCCTCAAGACGGCGTAGGTGACAAGGCGGTGGCGAAGCCGTGGTGGACGGGGCCGTGGCCGCGCCACGGCCCGGCCGCCGTGCCGGTGCCGCCCACCACGAGGTCGTCCGCCGCGCGCAGCGCCCCCGTGAGGTAGTCCTTCGCGGCGCGCACCGCGGGCTCCCAGCCGTCGTGCACGGGCCGCAGCACGGCGCACGCCGAGCTCAGCGTGCAGCCCGTGCCGTGGGTGTTGCGCGTCGCGACCCGGGGCGCGGCGAGCGCCACGACGTCGCCGGCTCCCGCCCCGAGCCCCGGGCCCGCGAGGTGGTCCACCGCCTCCGCGGACGTGAGGTGCCCGCCCTTGACCAGGGCGAACCGTGCGCCGAGGCCCAGCAGCGCGCGGGCCTGGTCCGCGGCCTCGGCGGCGTCCCGGGCGGGGTCGGTGCCGAGCAGCACGGCCGCCTCGGGCAGGTTCGGCGTCACGAGGTCGGACAGGGGCAGCAGCTCCTCGCGGAGCACCGTCTCGGCCTCGCGCGCCAGCAGCCGGTCGCCCGACGTCGCGACCATGACCGGGTCGAGCACCACGAACGGCGGCCGCGCACCGGCCCGAAGGTCGCGCAGGGCGGCGGCGATCGCGCGGGCGACCTCGGCGTCCGTCGTCATGCCGATCTTCACCGTGTCCACGGCGACGTCGGCGAACAGGGTGCCGAGCTGTGCGGTGACCATGTCGGCCGGGACGGGCAGCACCCGGGTCACGCCCGTCGTGGACTGCGCGGTCAGGCCCGTGAGCACCGCGCAGCCGTAGCCGCCCAGGGCGGCGAACGTCTTCAGGTCGGCCTGGATCCCGGCCCCGCCGGACGGGTCGGAGCCGGCGATCGTCAGCGCCACCACGGGGTGGCCGGCGGGACGCGTGCGCGCTGCGGCGCCGGGCAGAGGTTCGGGCAGGACGGAGCCCATGAGGCGTTCCCTTCGCTAGCACTACCTAGATCAGGTTCCACGGGTACGTCTCAGCCGGGCTGTGCCCCGGCGCCCCGCGCCATGTGGGCCCACCCTAGACCGGATCGAGGGGTCAGTGACCGCGCGTCCAGTTGAAGACGGCCAGGCCTGTCACCAGCGCGCCCACGGTGACCAGGGCCGTGGCCGCGACCGCCTGGACGCCGTCGATCAGCGCCGCGTCCAGGGCCACCTGGACCGTCCCGATCAGCGCGTAGACGCCGGCGAACACCGTGATGGCCGAGAGGGTGCCGTCCATGAGCCGGCGCCTGCCGCGCTCCCGCCTCGCCTCCTCGGCGCGCTCGCGGTCGCCGTGCAGGCGCTCGAGGGCGGCGAGCCGCGTGGCGATGGGTTCCTGGAGCAGCTCGCGCAGCCGTTCGGTGACCACCGCGGCCTGCTGCTCGAAGTGCGAGGCGTGCAGGAGCTGGTTGAGCATCCGGGACTCGAGGGCGGAGGCCAGGAACGTGGGTGAGGTGATGGTGGTCAGCGTGGTGCGCACCTCCGAGGCGAACTCGTGCAGGCGCAGCTGCTCGCGGGTCAGCCGCTCCTTGCGCTCGGCCAGGTCGGCGCCGTTGTTCACGTCGTGGTCGGCGAGCATGGCCGCGACGATCCGCAGGTGGTCGGCCAGCGTGGCGTTCCAGGCGCTGAACAGCCCGTTGAGGCTCGCGACGAACTCGGCCAGCGAGCCGTACTGGGAGATCTTGAAGTGCGCCGCGCCCACCAGCGCGACCGTCGTGGAGTTGGTGGTCACCGCCACGACGTCACCCAGGTGCCGCACGCCTTCCAGCAGCACCGGGTTGCGCTGGCGCAGGGTCCAGTCGCACAGCGTCGCGGTGCCGTACGAGACCGGCTGGAGCAGCACCTGCGAGCCGAACGCGGCGAGCAGCTCGTCACCCATCGCGACCGGCGTGCGGGCCGCCCGGGGTGCCGCGGGGCCGGTGCCGCGGCTGGCCTCGTAGACGGTGGTGACCACGTGCGCCCGTCCCTGGGCGATCTCGGTCCCCGTGCGGACCAGGTCCGCCGTGGCGCGCTGGAGCAGGTCGGCGAGGTCGAACAGGCGCTCGGGCGGCAGGGCGTCGCCGTGGTCGACGTCGAGCGGCGAGCCGTCCGGCGCGATCCACCGCACCCGGATGTCGGCGTGCAGGTTGGACAGCCGGAACCGGGCGTCGCGCACCTGCTGCGGCGACTGGTCGTGCGCCGAGTACCGGAACCGCACGTAGTGGTTGCCGAACTCGGTGAACCGCACGTCGCAGGTCAGCTCGGCGATGAGCGTGCCGTCGGGCTGTTCCAGCCGCACGTCGGGCATGGACAGCGAGGCCCCGCCGTACGGGCGGGCGGCACGGTCGACGCTCGCCCAGACGTCGTCCATCTTGAGGCGGGCGCGTGTCGCGACGGTCCGGACGCCCAGCAGCCAGGGGCGTTCGTCGCGGTCGGCGATGCCGCGGATCGCCGCGACGGCGGCGGCCGGGCTCACGTCCCGCAGCCCGAACGGGTAGATGTAGACGGTCTTGAGCCGGTCCAGCGTGAGCCACCGCGCGCCGAGGTTGCGGTGCAGCTCCGTCAGGTGCATCCGGTAGGAGCGCAGCTCGCTGGCCAGGATGTAGTTGAGGTGCCGGTCGGTCTCGGCGGCGCGCAGCCCGTCGAGCGCGGGGCCGAGGCGGTCGGGCCGGCCCGCCATCGCCTCGTCCGCGGCCACCGACGCCTCGGCGAGCGCGCGGAAGTAGCGGATCCGCGTCACGGCCTGCGGTACGAGCTCCCGGCGGAACGGGGACGCCGGGTCGGGGATGGCCCGGGCGGCACGCAGCAGGTCCGCGCACCTCTGACCGGCCCGCGCGGCGGCCCCGGCGAGCCGGGGCAGGCTGCCCGCGCTGCGGGCGGCCGACGTGTGCATCTGCGTGATGAGCGTGCGCAGCAGGACGGCCACGGCGTCGCCCTCGGCCCGGCACACGGCGTCGGGGGCCTCGTCGCGGCACGTCTCCCAGGTCTCGACGAACGCGCGCAGCGGCACGATGATCCGGCCGTGCCGGAAGGTGTACTGCAGCGCGTCGCTGGCCTGCGACCACAGGTAGAGACCGAGGAGCGCGGCACCGCGCGGCAGCCCGGCGACGGCCCGCAGGGCGGCGGCGGTCTGCGGGCCGCGCGGGTCGCCGGGCAGCGGGTGGCGCCGGTTGGGCGCCTCGCCGTCCTCGCCCATGTTCCAGCGGGACGCCGCCCAGATCGCGCTGACGTCGACCCCGGCCTCGCGCAGGTGCCGGGCCACCCGGGAGTCGCCGTCCGGACCCGACCACGCCTCGGTCTGGAAGACCGCGGCGAGGCTGTCGGCGAGCGCCGCGGGACCGTGGGTGTGCCCGACCTCGGGTACGGACGAAACAGACATGCCGCCAGGTTAATGATCGGTAACCGAAGTTTCAAGGAATTGTCATGGAACGGGAGTGGCGTGAATGTCGCGTGGTCGAGCCGAGGGGAGCCGTGCGCTGCCTTCCGGGCTGTCGGACAGGTGCCGTAGTCTCGGTGCCGTGAGCATCGTTCCGCACATCGTTGGTGTGCTCGTCCTCCTGCTCGGCGTCGTCGTCTCGGTGGGGCTGCACGAGCTGGGGCACATGGTCCCGGCCAAGAAGTTCGGCGTCCGGGTGAGCCAGTACTTCGTGGGCTTCGGGCCCACGCTCTGGTCGCGGACCAAGGGGGAGACGGAGTACGGGATCAAGGCGATCCCGCTCGGCGGGTTCGTGCGGCTGGTCGGCATGATGCCCCCGGCCCCGGAGGGTGCGCGGCGCGGCAAGGGCTTCTGGAGCGACCTGGTGGCCGACGCACGGGACGCCTCGGTGGCCGAGGTGCGGCCCGGTGAGGAGCACCGCGCCTTCTACAACCTGTCGACGCCCAAGAAGCTCGTGGTCATGTTCGGCGGGCCGTTCATGAACCTCGTGATCGCGACGGTGCTGATGGCCGTCATCCTCATCGGGTACGGACTGCCCGCCGTCTCCACCACGGTCGCCCAGCTCTCGGAGTGCGTGCCGGCCTCCGTCACCTCCACCGCCTCGGGCGACGACTGCGAGGGGCAGCCCGCCGCACCCGCCGTGGCCGCCGGGCTGGAGCCCGGCGACGAGGTGGTCTCGTTCGGCGGCACCGAGGTGCACGGCTGGCAGCAGCTCGTCGGCCTCATCAACGACTCCGCGGGGCGCGAGTCCGAGATCGTGGTGCTGCGCGACGGCGAACGCGTCGCCCTGGAGGTCACCCCGGCCCGCACCGACCGCCCCGTCGTGGACGAGGAGGGCGCCCCCGTCCTGGATGCCGCGGGCGAGCCCGTCGTCCGCCCCGGCGGTTTCGTGGGCTTCTCGCCGCTCCAGGTGCGCGAGCCCCAGCCCGTGTCGAGCGTGCTGCCGGCCGTCGCGGACCAGACCTGGCAGACGGCCACCATGGTCGCCACGCTGCCCGTCCGCGTGGCCGACGCTGCCACGCAGGCCTTCAGCGCCGAGGAACGCTCGCAGGACTCGGTGCAGTCGGTCGTCGGCGTCGCGCGGATCAGCGGCCAGATCATGGCCCTGGACGAGGCGATCCTCGACCGCGTGATGATCTACCTGAGCCTGCTCGCCAGCCTGAACATCGCGCTGTTCGTCTTCAACATGATCCCGCTGCTGCCGCTGGACGGCGGGCATCTGGTCAACGCCCTCTACGAGGGCGGCAAGCGCACGGTCGCCCGGGTGCGCGGCGCCGCCGTCCTGCCCGGCCCGGCCGACGTCGCCCGCATGACTCCCGTGGCCTATGTGGTCTTCCTCGTGCTGCTCGGGGTGGGCGGCATCCTCATCGTGGCCGACCTGGTGGATCCGGTGCGGATCACGTGACGCCGAGCACGATGTGCGTTTTGACCCTTCCGAAGAGTGGATACTGAGTCCGTGACCGCAATCAGCCTCGGCATGCCAGCAGCACCCCCGCCGGTCCTCGCCCCCCGCCGCAAGACCCGCAAGATCAAGGTGGGCAAGGTCGAGGTGGGTGGTGACGCACCCATCAGCGTGCAGTCCATGACCACCACGCCCACCACCGACATCAACGCGACCCTCCAGCAGATCGCGGAGCTCACGACGGCCGGCTGCGACATCGTCCGCGTCGCCGTCCCGAGCGCCGACGACGCGGAGGCGCTGCCGATCATCGCCAAGAAGTCGCAGATCCCCGTGATCGCGGACATCCACTTCCAGCCCAAGTACGTGTACGCCGCGATCGACGCCGGCTGCGCCGCCGTCCGCGTGAACCCGGGCAACATCCGCAAGTTCGACGACCAGGTCAAGCAGATCGCCCAGGCCGCCAAGGACGCGGGCGTGTCGCTCCGCATCGGCGTCAACGCGGGCTCGCTCGACAAGCGCCTCCTGGAGAAGTACGGCAAGCCCACCCCCGAGGCCCTGGTGGAGTCGGCCGTGTGGGAGGCCAGCCTCTTCGAGGAGCACGACTTCCACGACTTCAAGATCTCGGTCAAGCACAACGACCCCGTGGTCATGGTCCGCGCCTACGAGCTGCTCTCCGAGCGCGGCGACTGGCCCCTGCACCTCGGCGTCACCGAGGCGGGCCCCGCGTTCCAGGGCACCATCAAGTCGGCCACCGCGTTCGGCGCCCTGCTCAGCAAGGGCATCGGCGACACCATCCGCGTCTCCCTCTCGGCCCCGCCGGTCGAGGAGGTCAAGGTCGGCAACCAGATCCTGCAGGCGCTCAACCTGCGCCCGCGCAAGCTCGAGATCGTCTCCTGCCCGTCCTGCGGCCGGGCCCAGGTGGACGTCTACACGCTGGCCGAGAAGGTCACCGCCGGCCTGGAGGGCATGACCGTCCCGCTTCGCGTCGCCGTCATGGGCTGCGTCGTCAACGGCCCGGGCGAGGCCCGCGAGGCCGACCTCGGTGTGGCCTCCGGCAACGGCAAGGGCCAGATCTTCGTCAAGGGCGAGGTCATCAAGACCGTCCCCGAGGCGATGATCGTCGAGACGCTCATCGAAGAGGCGATGCGGATCGCGGATGAGATGCCGACGCCGGAGAATGAAGCACAGGCCGGTTCGCCGGTCGTCTCGGTCGGCTGATCGCCACCCGGGAACCTGAGTCGAACGGAGCAGGACATGGCCCGCTGGCGCACCCCGGTTCCGGCCGGGGCGCGCCCGGACGGGCCCGCTCGCCCCGGTGACCTCGCCCGGCGCGAGCGGCGGGACACCGCGCGCTCGCTGACGCGTGAGGACCTGACGCAGGCGCTCGCCGTCTGCGCCGTCGACCCCGTGGCGTCGGTGCTCGCCGCCGCCCGGCTGGAGATCGCGCTCCGCTCGGGGTTCGGCGCGGCGGCGGGCCAGGCGTGGGGCTTTCCCGACGCCGGCCCGCTGGAGGCCGTCTGCTGGGCCGGCGCCAACCTGGTGCCGGTGGTCCCGATCACCGATCCCGAGCGGCGCGCCCAGGCAGTGGCCGCGTTCGCCGACGTCGCGCGCGTGCACGGGCGCCGCTCCTCGTCGATCGTGGGGGAGCAGTGGGCCGCGCTCACGCTCTGGGAGCACCTGTCGCCACACTGGCCGCCGGCGCGTGACGTGCGGGCCGACCAGCCGTCCATGGCCATCGGCACGGCGCCCGCGCTGCCGCCCGAGCCCACCGTCCGCCGGTCGGTGCCCACGGAGCTGGGCCTCGTGCTGCCGGCCTGCGTCCGTATGTTCACCGAGGAGGTCGGCTACTCGCCGGTCGCCTCGGGCGGCTCCGCCTACGCGGAGCGCGTGCGGTCGCTCATCACGGAGGGCCGCTCGTTCGTCCGCATGGTGCCCGACGTCGGCGGCCGCCCCGCCATCGCCTTCAAGGCCGAGCTCGGCGCGGTGGCCGGCGGCGTCGCGCAGGTGCAGGGGGTGTGGGTCGAGCCGGCGTTCCGCGGCCGGGGCTGGTCGGAGTCGGGCATGGCCGCCGTGGTCGAGGCCACCCGCGCCACCGTGGCCCCGGTGGTGTCGCTGTACGTGAACGCCTACAACGAGCGGGCCGTGGCGGCCTACCGGCGCGTGGGCTTCGAGCAGGTGGGCACGTTCGCCACGGTCCTGTTCTGACCCGTCAGGCCTGCGGCTCCACCCGCTCGAACAGGTGCTCGTAACGCACCACCAGCCCGGCGTCGTCCACCGTCAGGTCCGCCTCGAACCCCCGGGACAGGCCGAGGTCCACGTACCGCACCCGGCCCGGCCCCGCGGCGTCGTAGCGCTGCCTGGAGCGGGTGACGGTCAGCGCCGGCCCGTCGATGTACGCGGTGTCCAGGACCAGGCGCGGCGCGGCACCCATCCGCCGGACCGGCAACGTGTTGCAGAAGGGCGTGACCGACAGGTCGGGCTCCTCGGCACCGTCCAGGTCGGGACGAGGTTCGCCGTCGACGAGCCAGCCGGACCCCGCCCGCTCCAGCACGAGCGCGGCCCGGGTCCCTCGTGCCCAGACCTCGGTCTCGACGCGTCGCGCGCTCCAGCCGGGGTCGAGCCACCAGCGGTGGTCGAGCCGGAACCCGCCGTCCTCCATGCAGATGACGGACCCTGACGCGGTCACGCCGTCGGGGCCGGCGGTGAGCTCCAGGCGCTCCAGCCCCACGACGTCGGTCCGGCGCCAGTAGACGACTGTCACCGCAGCAGCTTCGACATCCGCCGGTCGGCCAGCGGCTTGCCGCCCGTCTGGCACGTGGGGCAGTACTGCATCGACCGGTCCGCGAACGACACCTCGTGCACCGTGTCGCCGCACGGCACACCGTTCCACCCGGGGCACGGCTGGCCGGTACGGCCGTGCACGCGCATCCCGGCCCGCTTCGCGTCCTTGAGCTCCTTGGCCGGCTTGCCCGACGCCGCCGCGATCGCCTCCGTGAGCACGTCGCCGACGGCCTGGTGCAGCCGGGCGGTCTCCTCCGGGGTGAACGACCCGGTGAGCTTGTAGGGGCTGAACCGGCTCACGAGCAGGATCTCGTCGCTGTAGGCGTTGCCGATGCCCGCGATGGCCCGCTGATCGCGCAGCAGGCCCTTGACCTGCTGGTTCCTCGCGGCGAGCAGCCCGGCCAGCACCTCGGTCGTGAAGGCGGGGTCCAGCGGTTCGACACCGAGGGAGGCGACCATCTCGATCTCGGCCGGGTCGTGCACCACGTGCACGGCCAGGCGCTTGCGGGTGCCCGCCTCGGTGAGGTCGAACCCCGACCCGTCGTCGAGCCGCACCCGCAGCGCGAGCACGGCGCCCCGGCTGGAACCGCCCAGCGAAGGCCGCACGGGCTTGTCCGGCAGGGCGTCCGACCAGCGCACCCACCCGCCCCGCGAGAGGTGGAAGACCAGGTGGAGCGGCTCGCCGTCGGGCAGCGTGGTGACGACGACGTCGAGCCACTTGCCGTGCCGGGCCACCCCGCCCACCGTGCCGCCCGCGAGCGCGTCGGGCGACGGGCTGAACGTCTTGAGCGCCGCGATCGAGCCCACCTCGACCGAGCGGACCGTGTGCCCGGAGGTGCGCTCGCGCAGGAAGTCCGCGAGCGCGGCGACCTCGGGCAGCTCAGGCATGCGCCCATCCTCCGAGAGTTCGGCGGATGCGGCAAGGGAGGAGCTGGGGTGGGGAGGGTGGGAGGTGGCAGATGGCGGGGGTGGGAGGTGGCAGGGGGAGTTGGGAGAGGGCAGGTGGGAGGTGCGCAGGTGGGAGGTGGGAGAGGGGCAGGTGGGAGAGGAAAGAGGGGCAGGTGGGAGGTGGGTGAGGGGAGGCAGCAGGTGGGAGGTGGCGGGGCGGCAGGTGGGAGATGGCAGGGGGAAGCGGGAGATGGGAGGTGGCAGGGGGAAGCGGGAGGTGGGAGGGGGAAGTGGCAGGTGGGCAGAGGAAGGCGGCGCTCCTGGGTTCGGTCTCTTGCAGGTCGCACGGCTCTGTCTTCGGTCGGTTGCCCCGAGATCGGTCACTCGATCGACCGATCTCGGCGCAACCGACCGAACTCTCGTCCCGTTCGGCTGCAGCCGACCGAACTCTCGTCCTGTCCGGGGCGCGGCTGACCGACTGCTCGTCCTGTCCGGGGCGCGGCTGACCGACCGCTCGCCCTGTCCGGGGCGCGGCTGACCGACCGCTCGCCCTGTCCGGGGCGCGGCTGACCGACCGCTCGCCCTGTCCGGCTGCAGCTAACCGACCACTCGCCCCATCCGGCCGCAGCCGACCGAACACCCACCCCCGCCCTCCCGCCGCACACCGCCGGCACCACGTATTCCAGGAGAACCGCAAGCCTCCGCGCGGATAGGCTGTGCCCCATGTCTTCCGCACGCCTCACTCAGGGCGACGTGCTGCGCATGTCGTCCCTCTTCGTCCGTACCCTGCGCGAGGACCCGGCCGAGGCCGAGGTCGCCAGCCACAAGCTCCTCGTGCGGGCCGGGTACATCCGCCGGGCCGCCCCGGGCATCTACTCGTGGCTGCCGCTGGGCCTGCGGGTGCTGGCCAAGATCGAGGCGATCGTCCGCGAGGAGATGGTCGCGATCGGCGGCCAGGAGGTGCACTTCCCGGCGCTGCTGCCGCGGGAGCCCTACGAGGCCACGGGTCGCTGGGAGGAGTACGGCGCCGGCCTGTTCCGGCTCAAGGACCGCAAGGACGCCGACTACCTGCTCGCGCCCACGCACGAGGAGATGTTCGCGCTCCTGGTCAAGGACCTGTACTCGTCGTACAAGGACCTGCCGGTCACGCTGTTCCAGATCCAGACCAAGTACCGCGACGAGGCGCGCCCCCGCGCGGGCCTGATCCGCGGGCGCGAGTTCATCATGAAGGACTCGTACTCGTTCGACGTCAAGGACGAGGGCCTCGAGGTCAGCTACCAGAAGCACCGCGAGGCGTACGAGAAGATCTTCACGCGCCTCGGCCTGGACTACGTGATCGTGTCCGCGATGTCGGGTGCCATGGGCGGCTCCCGCTCCGAGGAGTTCCTCTCGCCCTCGCCCATCGGCGAGGACACGTTCGTGCGCTCGCCCGGCGGGTACGCCGCCAACGTGGAGGCCGTGGTCACCCCGGTCCCTGAGGCGGTCCCCTACGACGACGCCCCCGCGGCCCACGTCGAGGACACCCCGGACACCCCGACCATCGCCACGCTGGTCGACGTCGCCAACGCGAAGTTCCCGCGCCCCGACCGGCCCTGGACCGCCGCCGACACGCTCAAGAACGTGGTGCTGGCGCTCAACCAGCCCGACGGCACCCGTGAGCTGGTCGTCGTCGGCCTGCCCGGTGACCGCGAGGTCGACCTCAAGCGCATCGAGGCGACGCTGACGCCGGCCGAGCCCGAGGCCGCCACCGAGGAGGACTTCAAGAAGTTCCCGCAGCTCGTCAAGGGCTACATCGGCCCGCAGGTGCTCGGACCCCAGGGCGAGCAGGTCGAGGGAGCCGACGGCGAGAAGATCCCCGCGATCCGGTACCTGCTCGACCCCCGCGTGGTGTCCGGCACCCGCTGGATCACCGGTGCCAACGAGCCCGGCAAGCACGTGTTCGACCTCGTGGCCGGCCGTGACTTCACCGCGGACGGCACCGTCGAGGCCGCCGAGGTGCGCCCCGGCGACCCGGCGCCCGACGGCTCCGGCCCGCTGGAGCTCGCGCGCGGCATCGAGATGGGCCACATCTTCCAGCTCGGCCGCAAGTACGCCGAGGCCCTGGGCCTCGTGGTGCTCGACGAGAACGGCAAGCAGGCCGTCGTGACCATGGGCTCCTACGGGGTGGGCGTCACGCGGGCGCTCGCGGCGCTCGCCGAGGCGAACCACGACGACAAGGGCCTGGCCTGGCCGGCTCACGTGGCGCCGGTGCACGTGCACCTGGTGGCGGCGGGCAAGGACGCCGAGGTGTTCGACGCGGCCGCGACGCTCGCCGACGACCTGGCCGCACGCGGCGTCGAGGTGCTCTACGACGACCGGACCGGCAAGGTGTCGCCGGGCGTGAAGTTCAAGGACGCCGAGCTGCTCGGCGCCCCGCTCGTGGTCACGGTGGGCAAGGGCCTGGCCGACGGCGTGGTCGAGGTGCGGCCGCGCGCCGGCGAGGCGGAGCAGCTTCCCGTGGGCGAGGCCGCGGACGCGGTGGCGGCCCGGGTGGCGGCGCTCCTGGCGTGACCACCGGCGCCAGGCCACCGGCCTCGGCCTGACCGGGCCATCGCCTCGGCCAGGCCGCCGACCTGGCCGGGCCATCGCCTCGGCACCGCCTGGCCGTGCGCGGGCAACCGCCCACGACCAGGCGCCGTCAGGCCTGCTCCGGAAGCCCCGGGAAGGGCACCGCCGCGGCGCCCCACCGGCCGGCGGCCAGGGCGGCGTCCGTGAGGAGCGAGACCAGCACGGTGCGTGTGCCGGGCTCGGCGAGGCCCACCAGGGACGCGTAGTTCTGGGCCAGGTCGTTCTCGAGGTCGCGGGCGAGGTCCTGCGTCGGGGTGTCGCCCCGGGGAACCGTGTAGGCGACCCGGCGCGGGTCCTGGTCCGTGCCGTCGACGCCGGCCACCAGGGCCCAGGCCTGCGCCCGCGCACGGTGCGCCCGGGCACGGTCGGCGGCCCGGGTCCGCACGTCGCCCTCGGCCTGCGCGGCTCGCACCTCCAGGGCGTAGCCGGCGGTGTCCTCGGCGAGCACCAGGGCGCTCAGGTCCTCGGCGGACAGCCCGGTCGGCACCACGGGCGCGTCCTGGACGGATGCGGCGGCCGGGGTGGCCGCGGTCTCGTCACCCTCGCTGGGATCGGCGCTGGGCGCGGTGGGTTCGGGGATCGTCGTCGGCGGAAGGTCGGGGGCCTGTGCTCCCGTCAGCCGCGCGAGGTCCGTCGCGTACCGCGTCTGCGCCGCGGAGACCGACCCGAGCAGCCGGCCGAGCGGCCCGAGCTGGACCTGGTTCGCCGCGGCGCGCGTGCGGGTCGCGGCGTCGACCAGGGAGGTGAGGACGGCGGCGGGGGTGTGGTCCGGCGTGGTCGCCGACGGGGAGGAGGCGGACCGGTCGGTCACGATGTCGTCCAGGCCCGAGTCGTACTCGCCGCCGAGCTGCTCCGCCTGTTCGGTGGTGGCCGTCGCGATCCGCTCCAGCTCGGCCGCGACGTCGGCGTCGACCCCCTGCGTGCCGGCGGCGGCCTCGGCCTGCTCCGCCACGAGCAGGGCGTCCGCCACGGCGGTGCGCCGGACCACCTCGGCCGCGTCGGGCACCGGCTCGGTCGGCGGGGGCGTCTCCAGACGCACCCCGCAACCTGAGAGAATGATCGCGCAGGTCAGGACCAGCGCGGTCAGGCCTGACCGGCGTCGCGTACGGGACCTGGGGCCGTTGGGGTTCATCGTGGCCGATGATGCCACGTTCCCCAGGCCGGTTCGTGCGCTGACCCGGGCCGTGCCGGTTGCGGTCGGGTCACGGACGTCACGTCCCGCGCGAGGTGCCGTGCCCCGGCGCTTCGTTAGGCTGGACACAGGCAGCAAGCACAGACGACAACAGCACATCGGTCGAACCGTTCCGGCTCGAACCGTGCCCCCGCACGGGGGAGCCGACGGGAGGCAGGCGATGACACAGCAGGCGGAAGCGGTCCGCGAGGTGGTGCGGCCGGCGGTCGAGGCCGCGGGTCTGTACCTGGAAGAGGTGACCACCACTCGGGCCGGCAGCAGGTCGGTCGTGCGGATCACCGTGGACCTGCCGGAGGACGCGGTGGGCAGCCTCGACTCCGACGCCCTCGGCGACGTGTCGCGGGCCGTGTCGGCGGCCCTGGACGTGGACGACGTCGTCGCCGGTGCGTACACGCTCGAGATCTCGACGCCGGGTACCAGCCGGCCCCTGACCGAGCTGCGGCACTTCAAGCGGGCCCGCACCCGGCTGGTGACGCTCAAGCTGGCGGACGGCGGCCGCGCCGAGGGCCGGCTGACCGACGTGCTCGCCGACGGCGCCACGGCGGTCCTCGTGCTCGACGACGACCGGCGGATCGACCTCGCCGACGTGGTCCGCGGCAAGGTCGAGGTCGAGCTCAAGCGGCTCGACGACGTCCAGGATGCCGAGGGCACCGAACTGGGCGAGAGTGCAGGTGAAGACACCGACGACGACGTCGACGGTGCTGGTTTCGACGACGCGACCGCGGGGTACCCCGGCCGCAACGAGGAAGGCTGACATGGACATCGACATGACCACCCTGCGGATGCTGGAGCGCGAGAGAGATCTCAGCCTGGACGTCCTCGTCGCGGCCATCGAGCAGGCACTCCTCTCGGCCTACCACCGCACCCCCGACGCCTACACCCGGGCCCGCGTCGAGCTGGACCGCTCGTCCGGTCACGTCACGGTCTGGGCGCGCGAGGAGCTGCCCGTCGAGCCCGACCCCGACGACCCCGACGCGCGCCCCACCGTGGAGTTCGGCCCCGAGTTCGACCACACCCCGCAGGACTTCGGCCGGATCGCCACGGCCACGGCCCGCCAGGTCATCGTGCAGCGTCTGCGCGACGCCGAGGACGACCAGGTGCTCGGCACCTTCCGCGGCAAGGAGGGCGAGGTGCTGGCCGGCGTCATCCAGCAGGGCCGTGACCCGCGCGTCGTGCTCGTGGACGTCGGTGGCACCGAGGCCGTGCTCCCGCCGCACGAGCAGGTGCCCACCGAGGAGTACGTGCACGGCGAGCGCCTGCGTGCCTACGTGGTCGAGGTCAGCCGCGGAATGAAGGGCGCCCAGATCACGTTGAGCCGTACGCACCCGAACCTGGTGCGCAAGCTCTTCGAGCTCGAGGTCCCGGAGATCGCGGACGGCTCGGTGGAGATCACGGCCATCGCCCGCGAGGCGGGCCACCGCACCAAGATGGCGGTCCGGTCCCGGGTGGCCGGGCTGAACGCCAAGGGTGCCTGCATCGGTCCGATGGGCGCTCGCGTGCGCGCCGTGATGGCGGAGCTGCACGGCGAGAAGATCGACATCGTCGACCACAGCGACGACCCGGCCGCGTTCGTGGCCAGCGCCCTGTCGCCGGCCCGTGTGTCGTCGGTCACAGTGGTCGACGCGGACGCCCGCGCCGCGCGGGCCGTCGTGCCGGACTACCAGCTCTCCCTCGCCATCGGCAAGGAGGGGCAGAACGCGCGCCTCGCCGCGAAGCTGACGGGCTGGCGCATCGACATCCGGTCGGACGAGGCGACCGACTCCGGCGCAGGTGGGACGCCCGCCGACACGCAGAGGGGTCGGTAACGCCAGGTGGGACGGCGCGGTAGACTGTCCGAGTCTGGGCCACGCGCCCGTCTTTCGACCTCCCCCGTGCCTGATCCGGGACCACCCGTCCAGGGTCCGGTGCGAACGTGTGTCGGATGCCGGGGGCGCGACCAGCGGTCTGCACTCCTGCGTCTGGTGCCGGACCCTTCGATGCACGGTGATGCGGTGGCAGGTCCACGGCACGTCGTCGTCGATGTCCGGGCCTGCCTGCCGGGTCGCGGCGCCTGGGTTCACCCGGAGCCGCGGTGCCTGGAGCTCGCCGAGCGTCGTAGGGCCGTGTCCCGCGCACTGCGCGTCGACGGCCCCGTCGATCTGGCCGAGGTACGAGCACACCTCGGCCGGTGAGTGCGCCGGCCGCAAGACCGTCCCGACCGGGCGCCCCTGCGCGTCCGGCCGAACCTAGCGAATCGTCGACAAGGAAGCGGGTCAGAAGCCGATGGGCACCCGATGAGTCCCCAGCGATGAGTACCTGGTACTAATGGCGGTCCTCCCTGTCCCGGGATGGACCGAGACAGGAGAGATGTGGCTAAGATCCGCGTTCACGAGCTCGCAAAGCAGCTCGGAGTGGAGAGCAAGACCCTGATGGCCGAGCTGAAGGCCGCAGGCGAGTTCGTCCGTTCGGCCTCCTCGACCCTCGAGGCGCCGGTCGAGCGTGCGATGCGTGACAAGTTCCCGGCTGGTGGCGCTGCCGGCCCGTCCGACAAGGGCGCAGCGGCGAAGCCCGCACCCAGCGCACCCAAGCCCGCCGCGAAGCCCGCGGCGCAGAAGCCCGCCGCGCCTGCTCCGGCACCCGCGGCACCCCCGAAGGCCGAGGCCGCTCCGGCTCCGGCTCCCGCCAGCCCTGCGCCGGCCACCCCGGCCCCGGCTCCGGCTCCCGCCGCCGACGAGGCCCCGGCCGCGCCCGCGGCGTCGGCCAAGCCGTCGGCCGCACCCAAGCCGGGTGCGCCGAAGCCGGCCGCAGCCCCGCGGCCCGGTGCCCCGAAGCCGGGTGCCGCGCCCTCGGGCGCGCGTCCCGCGCGTGACGGTGGTCGTGGTCCGCGTCCGGGTGGCGACCGTCCGGGTGGCGGCACGCCGCGTCCGGGCAACAACCCGTTCGCCACGAGCCAGGGCATGCCCCGTCCCGGTGGCGGCCGCGGCCGTCCGGGCGCAGGTTCCGGTGACCGGCCTGCCGGTGGCAACCCGCGTCCGGGCAACAACCCGTTCGCGACGAGCCAGGGCATGCCCCGCCCGGGGCAGCGCCCCGAGCGTGCGGACGCGAGCGGCGAGCGCTCGGGCGGCCCCCGCCCCGGTGGTCCCCGTCCGTCGGCCCCCCGTCCCGGTGGTGGCGGCGGTCCGCGTCCGAACCCCGGCATGATGCCGGGCAAGACCTCGATGCCGCGTCCGGGTGACCGCCCGGCGCCGGGTGGTGGCCGCGGTCGCCCCGGTGGCGGCGGTCGTCCGGGTGGTGCCGGTGGTGGCGCCGGTGCCGGTGCCCCGGGTCGTCCCGGTGGCGGTGGCGGCTTCGGCGGCCCGCGTCGTGGTGCCGGTGGGCGCGGTGCGACCCAGGGTGCCTTCGGGCGCGCCGGCGGCAAGCCGGTCCGCGGACGCAAGTCGCGCCGGGCGAAGCGCCAGGAGTTCGAGGCGATGCAGGCCCCGTCGCTCGGCGGCGTGCAGGTTCCTCGCGGCAACGGCAGCACGGTCGTGCGCCTGCGCCACGGCGCCTCGCTGAACGACTTCGCGGACAAGATCGACGCGAACCCCGCGTCGCTCGTGACCGTCCTGTTCCACCTGGGCGAGATGGCCACGGCCACGCAGTCCCTGGACGAGGACACCTTCGGCACGCTGGCCGCCGAGCTCGGCTACGTGATCGAGATGGTCTCGGCCGAGGAGGAGGACCGCGAGCTGCTCGGGACCTTCGACATCGACCTGGAGGCCGAGGAGGCCGGGGAGTCCGACGACGACCTGGTCGCCCGCCCGCCGGTCGTGACCGTCATGGGTCACGTCGACCACGGTAAGACCAAGCTGCTGGACGCCATCCGCAAGTCGGACGTGGTGGCCGGCGAGCACGGTGGCATCACCCAGCACATCGGTGCCTACCAGATCACGCACGAGCACGAGGGCGTCGAGCGCGCCATCACGTTCATCGACACCCCGGGTCACGAGGCGTTCACCGCCATGCGTGCCCGTGGTGCGCAGGTCACGGACATCGCGATCCTCGTGGTCGCGGCCGACGACGGCGTGATGCCGCAGACGGTCGAGGCCGTGAACCACGCGCAGGCCGCCGGCGTGCCGATCGTGGTCGCCGTCAACAAGATCGACGTCGAGGGTGCCAACCCGGCGAAGGTCCGTCAGCAGCTCACCGAGTACAACCTGGTGGCCGAGGAGTACGGCGGCGACACCATGTTCGTCGACGTCGCGGCGAAGCCGGGCATCGGTATCGACGACCTCATCGAGGCCGTCCTGCTCACGGCGGACGCCTCGCTGGACCTGCGCGCCAACCCGACCAAGGACGCGCGCGGCGTCGCCATCGAGGCCAACCTCGACAAGGGCCGCGGTTCCGTGGCCACGGTGCTGGTGCAGTCCGGCACGCTGCACGTCGGTGACGCGATCGTCGCCGGTACGGCCCACGGCCGTGTCCGCGCGATGTTCGACGAGCACGGCAACTCGGTCGAGGCCGCGCTGCCGGCCCGTCCGGTGCAGGTGCTGGGCCTGACGAGCGTCCCGAGCGCCGGCGACACGTTCCTCGTGGCGCCGGACGACCGGACCGCTCGGCAGATCGCCGAGAAGCGCGAGGCGGCCGAGCGCGCCGCGACGCTGGCCAAGCGTCGCAAGCGGATCAGCCTCGAGGACTTCGACACCGAGCTCAAGAAGGGCAAGGTCGAGAGCCTCAACCTCATCCTCAAGGGCGACGTGTCCGGTGCCGTCGAGGCACTGGAGGACGCGCTGCTCAAGATCGACGTGGGCGACGAGGTCGAGCTGCGTGTCATCCACCGCGGTGTCGGTGCGATCACGCAGAACGACGTCAACCTGGCCACCGTCGACAGCGCCGTGATCATCGGCTTCAACGTGAAGTACGGCGAGCGCGTCGAGGAGCTGGCGGAGCGCGAGGGCGTGGACGTCAAGTTCTACTCGGTCATCTACCAGGCGATCGAGGACGTCGAGGCGGCCCTCAAGGGCATGCTCAAGCCGGAGTACGAGGAGGTCCAGCTCGGGACCGCGGAGATCCGTCAGGTCTTCCGCTCCTCGAAGTTCGGCAACATCGCCGGTTCGGTGGTCCGCTCGGGCACCATCCGCCGCAACGCCAAGGCGCGTGTGCTGCGGAACGGCACGGTGGTGGGGGACAACCTCACGATCGAGTCGCTGCGCCGCGAGAAGGACGACGTCACGGAGGTCCGCGAGGGCTTCGAGTGCGGTATCGGTCTCGGGTCGTTCAACGACGTCACCGAGGGCGACACCATCGAGACGTTCGAGATGCGCGAGAAGCCGCGCGCCTGACGTTGATGGTTCATTGAGTGCGGGGTATCTGCCCGGCCGGCTGGTCCGGTCCGTGCGGATACCCCGCACTCACGCTGAAAGGGAACAGACTCATGGTCGACAACCCGCGGGCACGCAAGCTCGCCGACCGCATCAAGGTGATCGTCGCGCAGATGATCGACACGCGGATCAAGGACCCGCGCCTCGGTTTCGTGACGGTCACGGACGTCCGGGTGACCGGCGACCTGCAGAACGCCTCGGTGTTCTACACGGTCTACGGCTCGGACGAGGACCGGGCGGGTACGGCCGCGGCGCTCAAGAGCGCCACGGGCCTGATCCGCTCGGAGGTGGGCAAGCAGACGGGGATCCGCCTGACGCCCACCATCGAGTTCCACCTCGACTCGGTGCCCGAGACCGCCGCCACGCTCGACGCGGCGCTGATCGAGGCCCGCAAGCGGGACGCCGAGCTCGAGGCGCTGCGCGCCGGCGCCCAGTACGCCGGCGAGGCCGACCCGTACAAGAAGCCGCGCGAGGACGACGACGCGGAGTGACCCCGGGCCCCGCGCCCGCGGGTGACCCCGATGCCGTGCGCCACCCCTGAGCCGCGAGATACTGGTACCCATGATTTCTCCCACCCCGCAGGCGCAGACCCGTCGTCCGACGGCGGCCGACGGGTTCGTCGTCGTCGACAAGCCGCAGGGCTGGACGAGCCACGACGTCGTCGGGCGCATGCGGCGGCTCGCTGGGACGCGGAAGATCGGGCACGCGGGGACGCTGGACCCGATGGCGACCGGCGTGCTCGTGCTCGGTGTCGGCAAGGCGACCCGCCTGCTCACCTACGTGGTGGGCGCGGACAAGGACTACGACGCGACGATCCGGCTCGGCGTGGCCACGACGACGGACGACGCCGAGGGCGCGGTCGCGGCCGTCGCCGGACCGGAGGCGGTCGGGCGTGTGGAGCGGGCGGCGCTGGACGCCGCGGTCGCCGGGCTCACGGGCGACATCCTGCAGGTGCCCACGTCCGTGTCCGCGATCAAGGTGGACGGCAGGCGCGCCTACGCGCGTGTCCGCGCCGGGGAGGAGGTCACGCTCCAGGCGCGGCCGGTCACGGTGTCCCGGTTCGAGGTGCTGGACGTCCGCACGGCCACGACGGCGGTGCCCGACGGCGACCTCGCCGACGTCCACGTGGACCCGGACGACGTTTCCCCGGGCGATGCCGCGCAGCCGGGCCGCGCGCCGACCGCCGCGGACCCCGGCGGCGTCCCGACGCGTGAGGTGCCCGTGATCGACGTGGACGTGCGCGTCACCGTCTCGTCGGGCACCTACGTGCGTGCCCTGGCCCGTGACCTCGGGGCCGCGCTCGGCACCGGCGGGCACCTGACCGCGCTGCGCCGCACCCGCGTGGGCGGCTACGACCTCACCGGTGCCCGCACGCTGGAGGAGCTGGAGGCGCAGGCCGACGCCGACGGCACCCTGGCCACCCTCCCGCTGGCCGACGCCGCCCGCGGCACCTTCCCGGTCCGCCGGCTCGACGAGGTCGAGGTGCGGGCGCTGGGCTACGGGCAGTGGGTCGAGCCGTCCGGCCGGCCCGAGGTGGTGGCCGCGCTGTCGCCGTCGGGCACGCTGGTGGCGCTGCTGGAGGACACGCGCCGGCGCGGCGAGAACCTGGCCCGGCCCGTGCTGGTGCTCGCACCGGCCGACTGAGGCGACCGGGCGCCGCCGGGTGGCCCCGCGCACGGGGCACCGCCGGGCTCGGGCTACGCTTTTGACGTTCGGTGCGGGACGGCGCGATGCGACGCCCGCACCCCGCGCCACCTGATTCATGAGGAGCAACCCGCGTGCAGCTGTGGACGGACCTGGAGCAGGTTCCCCCGGGATTCGGGCCATCCGTGGTGACGATCGGCAACTTCGACGGCGTCCACCGCGGCCACCAGGCGGTGCTCGACCGCATCCTCCGGCTCGCCCGGGGTGACGGCGCGAGCGCCGTCGCCGTGACGTTCGAGCCGCACCCGTCGGCGGTGCACCGGCCCGAGTCGGCGCCCGAGCTCATCACGGGCCTGGAGGACCGCCTGGCGCTCATGGAGCGCACCGGCCTGGACGCCACGCTGCTGGTGCACTACACCCTCGACTTCGCCGCCCAGACGCCGGAGGAGTTCGTCTCCCGGTACCTCGTCGACGGGCTGCGGGCGCGGACTGTGGTGGTGGGGCACGACGTCCGCTTCGGCAAGCAGAACGCCGGCACGCTGGCCACCATGGTCGAGCTCGGCGGGCAGCACGGCTTCGAGGTGGTCGCCATCGAGGACGTGGGCGACTCGGCGGGCGACGGGCACCAGCGCTGGTCGTCGACGGCGGTGCGCGCGCTCCTCGCGGAGGGCGACGTCGGCCAGGCCGCCGACGTGCTCGGCCGCCCCCACCTCGTGCGCGGCACCGTGGTGCACGGCGACGCCCGGGGCCGGGAGCTGGGCTTCCCGACCGCGAACCTCGGCGACATCACCGGCCTCGTTCCCGCCGACGGCGTCTACGCCGGCTGGCTGCGCCGCGGCACGGCGGCGACGTGCGCGAGCCTGGCGACGCCCGCGGACGAGGGCGCCCGGGGGCAGGAGGAGATCCTGCCCGCCGCGATCTCCGTGGGCACCAACCCGACCTTCGACGGCGTCGAGCGCCGCGTGGAGGCGTACGTGCTCGACCGCACCGACCTGGACCTGTACGACCAGACCGTGGTGCTGGAGTTCGTGGCCCACCTGCGCCCCACGCTGCGGTTCGACGGCATCGAGCCGCTGATCGCCCAGATGAACGACGACGTGGCACGCTCCCGTGAGATCCTCCGGGCCTGAGGTCGTGGAGACGTTTGCGGCGCTCGTACGTTGAGCCGGGCATGACGCTCCTCGAACTGTCGGACCTGGTGGTCGGGTACGGCGGCAACGCCGTCTGCCCGCCGGTCACGCTCACGGTGGCACCCGGCGACGTGGTCGCGGTGATCGGCACCAACGGCACCGGCAAGTCCACGCTCCTGCGCACCGTGCTCGGACTGCAGGAACCCCTGAGCGGCACCGTCCGCGCCTTCGGGCGGGTCGTGGACGAGCGCGAGCGCGGCTTCCGGGCCCGGGTCGCGGGCGTGCTGGACGACGACGCGTTCTTCCCCGGCGTCACCGTCCGCGAGCACCTCGTGCTCACCGCACGCGGGCACGGCGTGCCGGACGCGGGAGCCGTCACCGACCAGGTGCTCGACCACGTCGGCATCGCCGCGCACGGCGGGGCCATGCCGCACACCCTCTCCTCGGGGCAGCGCCGCCGGTTCCTGATGGCGAGCGCCCTGGTGCGCCCCCGCGACCTGCTCGTCCTGGACGAGCCCGAGCAGCGCCTCGACACCGCCATGCGCGCCCGCCTGGGCGACACGCTGCGCGCCGAGGCCGACGCCGGGACGGCGGTGCTGTTCGCCACGCACGACGACCGGCTGCTGGCGGCCACGGGCGCCCGCGCGCTCCACCTGTCCGACGACGGCGCCGAGCTGCTCGAACCGGCCGAGGCGCCGGGCGTGCTGGCGGGCTTCCGGTGACGGGCGGGACGCCGGAGGCGGGCGGGGCACCGGACGCGGCGGCGGAGCCGGGCCTGGGCGGGGCGCCGGGCGTCGTCCGGCCGCTTCCGCGCCTCGCCGGGGACGACGCCGAACGACTGACCGGCGCCGAGCTGCGCCGCCTCACGGCGCGCGTGCGAGCCCACAACCTGCCGCCCGAGACCGGGCAGGTGGCGACGGACGTGGGCGAGGTGACCATCCTGCTCACGCTCGTCGCCCTGTACGTGTGGGGCTTCGGGGCACCCGTGCGCGAGCTGCTCGGCTCGGACGCGACGGGGTTCGGGCTCGGTCCCGGGCTGATCCAGGCGCTCGTCCTCGCGCTCGCCGTCGCCGCGGGGGCCGTGCTCGCGACGCGGCTGGGCCCGGCAGGGCTGCCGGCTGCGGGGGTGCGGTGGTGGCTGCCCACGCCCGCCGGGCGGACCGGCCTGGCATCGCCGTCGCTCGTCCGGACCGTGCTGGCCGGCACGGGTGCCGGCGTCGTGGTGGGCGGACTGCCCGCGGCGTTCGTCGGCGTGAGCCCGGTGGGGATCCTGCTCGACGCCGCCTTCGGTGGCGCGCTCGGTCTCGTCGTCGTGACCGGTGCGGGCCTGCTCCAGGTGGCCGGGACCACGTCCGGCACGCGGCTCGGGCAGGTGCTGACCCTGCTGCTCGCCGCCGTGCCGGTGGCAGGGCTGGCCGGGGCCCTGTGGGTGCCCGGCTGGGCGGCCTGGACCGTGCCGTGGCCCGTGCCCGCGGCGCTGGCGCTCGTGGGCACGGCGGCCCTCGCGGCCTGGCCGGCGGGGCTCGACCGGCTCCGCGCCGGTGACCTGCGGGCGCGGGCCTCGGCGGCCATGCAGGCCTCGGCGGCGCTGCTGTCGCTCGACAGCGGGGGCGTGAGCCGCGCGCTGCTGAGCTCCGGCCCGACGGCGTCGCGCGTCCTGGCCGGGGTGCCCCGGCTGGCGCGCGGACCCGTCAGCGCGGTGCTCGCCGCCGACGTCACGTTCCTGGCCCGTTCGTCCGCGGCGCTGGCGGGGCTGGTGGCCCTCGCGGCGACGGGTGCCGTCGCCGTCCAGGTGCCGTTGCTGGCCGACGGGATCGGGCTGTGGGCGGTCCTGGCGGTCCTCGGTTACGCGGGGGCCGTCGCGAGCGCCGTCGGCCCGCGGGCGGCGGGGGAGAACCCGCGCCTGGACGCGCTGGTCCCGCTCGGCGCCCGGGGCACCCGGGCGGTCCGCACGGTCTGGCCGACGGCGGGCGCCGCCGTTGTGCTGCTGGCGGTCGCCGTGGCGACCGGTGGCGGGGCGTGGGTCGCCACCGCGGTCCCGGCCGCCGTCGTGCTCGGCGCCGCCGCCGTGCGGACCGCCTACCGCGGCCCGGTGCCGTGGGACGTGCCGATGATCGCGACGCCGGCGGGCGCCCTGCCCACGGGGCTGGTGCTGCACCAGCTCAGGGGCCTGGACCTGACGGTGCTCGGCACGGTGCCGCTCGCCTGGGCGGCGGCTGCCGGGCCCGCCGCGCCGGCGGTGGTCGCGGCGCAGGTGGTGTGCGCCGTGGGCGCGGTGCTGTGGGCCGCGCACGTCAAGCGCACGTCGTGACACCTGCGCCGGGTGATTCGGCCCTGGCCGAACCCGGCACGCAGGCCGCGGCGTCCTGCTCTCCCCTGGTGGAAGGCCTTCACACCAGCCAAGGAGAGGATCATGGCCCAGACCACCCAGGCGCCGCCCCAGGGCGACCCCAACCACACCCCGCACGAGGCGGTCGACCTGGCGCAGACACCGGCCGGCCGGACGGTGCGCCGCATCGGGCACGGTGGCGTGTTCGTACCGGCCGACGCGGACGCGCAGGCCGCGCCGCAGGACAGCACGGCGACGCTCATGCCGCGCACCGAGGCCGCCGTGCGGCGCGACCTGCGCGAGCACCGGTTCGACGCCACGACGTCGTTCGACTACCTGCTGCGCGACCTCGCCCGGCAGTTCCCGGAGGCCCACCTGCCCGTGGGCGACCGGGTGGCGCAGACCCGGGACGCCCTGCTGCGGCTCGGTGCCGGCATGATCGAGGCCCCCGCGGGGCCCCCGCCCGCGCCGTCACCGGGCGCGCCCCCGGCGACGCCGGTACCGCCGCGCGACTCGACGGTCCCCGCGATCTACACCTACTGGGGCCAGTTCATCGACCACGACATCACGCTCAACACGAACGGCCCCGACGACGGCTCCGGCCCGGGCGGGGACCAGGCGCTGGGTGACGTGGTCAGCGACCCCTTCCGCGTCTTCGCGCCCGACGTCGTCCGGCGCAGCCTGCACAACGGCCGCATCCCGCTCCTGGACCTCGACAGCCTGTACGGGTCGGGGCCCCGGTTCGAGGGGGAGAAGGACCGGGGCACCACGCGCAGCGAGGCGGCGTACGTGCCGGGCTCGGCCAAGCTGCGCCTCGGCCGGGTCTCGACGCAGCCGATCGGCGGGTTCCAGCTCGTGGCGCCCGGCGACGACCCGCAGCGCGACCTGCCCCGCAGCACCGCACCGGGCAGCGAGCGCATGCCGCTGATCCCCGACAGCCGCAACGACGAGAACCTCGTGGTGGCGCAGTTCCACGTGGCGATGATCCGGTTCCACAACGCGGTGGTGGACTGGGTGTCGCGGCACGAGCCGTGGTTCGCGGTGACGCAGCGTTCGCTGTTCGACCGCGCGCAGCAGCTCGTCCGGTTCCACTACCAGTGGCTGGTCGTGCACGACTACCTGCGCACCCTGACCAAGGCCGGCGTGCTGGACTCGGTCCTGGCGACGGGGCCGTCGCTGTTCCGGCCCGCCCGCCGGGTCGCGATGCCGCTGGAGTTCGCGGTGGCGGCGTTCCGGTTCGGGCACTCGATGGTGCGCGGCGCCTACGACTTCAACGTCAACTTCACGGGCGGCGGGCCCGGCGGGGTGGCGACGCTGGACCAGCTCTTCCGGTTCACCGGCAACGGCGGGCTGTCGCCCGACCCGGCGAACCCGCTGCCCGCCCTGCCGTCGAACTGGCCCGTCGAGTGGACCCGGCTGACCGACAAGGGAGACCCCCTGACGTTCCGCATGGCCCGCAAGATCGACCCGTTCCTGGCTGACGGCCTCGGAGACCTGCTCAACGAGGGCAACGCGGCCTCGGGTCCGGTCCGGGCGCTGCTGAAGCAGCTCGCGCAGCGCAACCTGCTGCGCGGGTACATGCTGGCGATCCCGACGGGGGAGGCCGTGGCGCGGGCGCTGCGCGTGCGTCCGCTCACGCCGGAGCAGCTCCGCCGGAACGCGTCACCCGAGGTGGTGGCGGCGCTCGACGACCTGGACGGCACACCCCTGTGGTACTACGTGCTCAAGGAGGCCGAGGTCCAGGGCAACGGCAGCTTCCTGGGCGAGGTGGGCAGCCGCATCCTGGTCGAGACGTTCCTCTACCTGCTGCGCCTGGACCCCGACTCGTTCATGCGCCGGCCCGGCGGCGACTGGAACCCGGCGTACGGGGTGCGGTTCGAGGACGGGCGCCTGGTCACGACGATCACGGACCTGCTGGCGTTCGCCGGGGTGTTCCCGGTCGGTCAGGACGAGGCGGGCCTGCCGCGGTTCCGCCGGGACACCGCGGGCACGGGCTACGCGGGCCACGACGGCGCGTGACGCCCACCCCGCCGCACGTGTCGGACGCTCAGGTCGCCCGGGCGACCTGAGCGTCTGACACGTGCGGGAGGTCTCATCCGGGCAGTCGGACGTACGGGCTCAGCACTGGTAATGTTGTACCGCCGTCTGAACGGCCGCGGATCCAGAGCGCCCGGTGAACGAGTCCCGGAGCACCGCGCAACGACACTGAAGGAGAGCCATGCCGCTCGACACTGCCACGAAGCAGCAGATCATTTCCGAGTACGGGACCAAGCCGGGCGACACCGGCTCGCCCGAGGTGCAGATCGCGCTCCTCACGCAGCGCATCAAGGACCTGACCGAGCACCTCAAGGAGCACAAGCACGACCACCACAGCCGTCGTGGTCTGCTGCTCCTCGTGGGCCAGCGTCGTCGTCTCCAGGGCTACCTGCGGGGCATCGACATCGAGCGCTACCGCGCCCTGGTCGACAAGCTCGGCCTGCGCCGCTGAACCTGACGCCTACCAGCCCGGCCCCCACTGCGGGGGCCGGGCTGGTCTGGTGAGATGCTGTAGTACAACAACCACAGCGCCGCCCGTGACCTCGTCCGGTCCTCGGTAGTGGCCTCCCGAGAACGTCGCACCAGCGACGGCTCGGTGGGCCTCGATCGATGACCGTCGGGCACGGGGGCGTACGAGAGAACAAGGAGGGCACCCGTGGAGGGTCCCGAGATCCAGTTCGCCGAGGCCGTCATCGACAACGGCCGCTTCGGCACCCGTACCGTCCGGTTCGAGACCGGGCGCCTCGCCAAGCAGGCCGCCGGCTCCGTCGCCGCGTACCTCGACGGCGAGACCATGCTGCTGTCGACCACGGCCGCCGGCAAGCACCCCAAGGACCAGTTCGACTTCTTCCCGCTGACGGTGGACGTCGAGGAGCGGATGTACGCCGCGGGCCGCATTCCCGGCTCGTTCTTCCGCCGCGAGGGCCGCCCCTCGACCGAGGCGATCCTGGCCTGCCGCCTGATCGACCGTCCGCTGCGCCCGCTGTTCGTCAAGGGCCTGCGCAACGAGGTCCAGGTGGTCATCACCGTCATGGCGATCCACCCGGACGACGCGTACGACACCCTGGCGATCAACGCCGCGTCGGCGTCGACCCAGATCTCCGGCCTGCCGTTCGACGGCCCGGTCGGCGCGGTGCGCATCGCGCTGGTCGACGGCCAGTGGGTCGCGTTCCCGAAGTACTCCGACAAGGAGCGCGCGGTCTTCGACATGGTCGTGGCCGGCCGTGTCGTGGGTGACGACGTCGCGATCGCCATGATCGAGGCCGAGGCCACCGACGACGCGTGGAACCTCATCAAGAACGACGGCGTCGCGGCCCCCACCGAGGAGGTCGTCGCCGAGGGCATCGAGGCGGCCAAGCCGTTCATCAAGGCCCTGTGCGACGCGCAGGCCGCGCTCGCCGCGCAGTCCGCCAAGGAGACGCAGGAGTTCCCGCTCTTCCCGGACTACCAGCCCGACGCGTACGCCGCCGTCGAGGGTGCCGTGACCGCCGCCACGCGCGACGCGCTCACCATCGCCGACAAGCAGCAGCGCGAGAACACCCTCGACGAGATCAAGGCCGGGCTGCACGAGCAGCTCGACGCCCAGTTCGAGGGCCGCGAGAAGGAGCTGTCGGCCGCCTTCCGCTCGCTGCAGAAGCAGCTCGTGCGCCAGCGCGTGCTGACCGACGGTGTCCGCATCGACGGCCGTGGCCTCGCGGACATCCGCACCCTCTCGGCCGAGGTCGAGGTGCTGCCCCGCGTGCACGGCTCGGCGATCTTCGAGCGCGGCGAGACCCAGATCCTGGGTGTCACCACGCTGAACATGCTCCGCATGGAGCAGCAGATCGACTCGCTCGGTCCGGAGACGCGCAAGCGCTACATGCACAACTACAACTTCCCGCCGTACTCGACCGGTGAGACGGGCCGCGTGGGCAGCCCGAAGCGCCGCGAGATCGGCCACGGCGCGCTCGCCGAGCGTGCCCTGGTGCCGGTGCTGCCGAGCCGCGAGGAGTTCCCCTACGCGATCCGCCAGGTGTCCGAGGCGCTCGGCTCCAACGGCTCGACCTCGATGGGCTCCGTGTGCGCCAGCACGCTGTCGCTGCTCAACGCCGGTGTGCCGCTGCGCGCCCCGGTCGCCGGCATCGCGATGGGCCTCGTGTCCGACACCGTGGAGGGCGAGACCCGCTACGCCGCGATGACGGACATCCTGGGTGCCGAGGACGCCTTCGGCGACATGGACTTCAAGGTCGCCGGCACCAAGGAGTTCGTCACCGCCATCCAGCTCGACACCAAGCTCGACGGCATCCCGGCGTCGGTCCTCGCGGCCGCCCTGGGGCAGGCGCGCGACGCCCGCCTGACGATCCTCGAGGTGCTCGCCGAGGCGATCGACGTCCCGGACGAGATGTCCCCGAACGCCCCGCGCGTCATCACGGTGAAGGTCCCGACCGACAAGATCGGCGAGGTCATCGGCCCGAAGGGCAAGATGATCAACCAGATCCAGGAGGAGACGGGCGCGGACATCTCCATCGAGGACGACGGCACCGTGTACATCGGTGCCACCGACGGCCCCTCGGCCGAGGCCGCCCGCGCGGCGATCAACGCGATCGCCAACCCGCACGTCCCCGAGGTGGGCGAGCGGTTCGTCGGCACCGTCGTCAAGACGACGTCGTTCGGCGCGTTCATCTCGCTGTCCCCGGGCAAGGACGGTCTGCTGCACATCAGCCAGATCCGCAAGCTCGTGGGCGGCAAGCGTGTCGAGAACGTCGACGACGTGCTGTCCATCGGCCAGAAGGTCCAGGTCGAGATCGGTGAGATCGACCCGCGCGGCAAGCTGTCGCTGGTCGCCGTCACCGACGAGGAGGAGTCGGCCCCGGCCGAGGCCGCCGAGACCCCCGCACCCGCGGACGCCTGACATGGCATGGCACCTGCCGCTCGTCCCCGCGGGCGAGCCCGGTGCCGAGCTCACCGCCGGGCAGGACGGCGCGACGATCCGTCGCTCCGTCCTGCCCGGCGGTGTCCGTGTCCTCACCGAGCACATGCCGGGCCAGCGCTCGGCGACGGTGGGCGCGTGGATCGGCGTCGGCTCGCGGGACGAGACCGACGGCCACTTCGGCTCGACGCACTTCCTGGAGCACCTGCTCTTCAAGGGCACCACCCGGCGGACCGCGATGGACATCGCCGAGGCGTTCGACGCCGTCGGCGGGGAGGCCAACGCCGCCACGGGCAAGGAGCACACCTGCTACTACGCGCGGGTGCTCGACTCGGACCTGCCGATGGCGGTCGACGTCATCTCCGACATGGTCACCTCCGCCCGCCTGGACTCCGACGAGCTGGAGACCGAGCGCGGCGTCATCCTCGAAGAGCTCGCGATGAACGACGACGACCCGACCGACGTCGTGCACGAGCAGTTCTCGGCCGCCGTCCTGGGCGACCACGCGCTGGGCCGGCCCATCGGCGGCACCCCCGAGACCATCAACGCGGTGCCGCGCGACGCCGTCTGGGACCACTACCGCTGGAACTACCGCCCGGAGACGCTGGTCGTCACCGCGGCGGGCGGGATCGACCACGACAAGCTCGTGCAGCAGGTGACCCAGGCCCTGTCCGACGGCGGCTGGGACCTCGATGCCGCCGTCGCCCCCCGCGACCGCCGGCCGGTCGTGGAGGACCGCGTGGGCGTGCCGGACGCCGGCACCGAGCGCCTGGTCGAGCGGCCGGTCGAGCAGACCAACATCATCGTCGGCTCCACGGGCATCTCCGCGACGGACGACCGGCGGTTCGCCCTGTCGGTGCTCAACGCCGTGCTGGGCGGCGGCATGTCGTCCCGGCTGTTCCAGGAGATCCGCGAGAAGCGGGGCCTGGCGTACTCGACCTACTCGTTCGCCTCCGCGCACGGCGGGCTCGGCACCTTCGGCCTGTACGCGGGCTGCGCGTCCGCGAAGGCGGACCAGGTCACCGAGCTGCTCGTGGCGGAGCTGGAGAAGCTCGCGCACGACGGCATCACCGAGGCCGAGCTGAAGCGGTCCGTCGGGCAGCTCTCCGGCGGTACGGTGCTCGGCCTGGAGGACTCCGGCTCGCGCATGAGCCGCCTCGGCAAGGCAGAGCTCGTCTACGGCGAGCTCCTGTCCCTCGCCGAGTCGCTGGACCGCATCCAGTCGGTCACGGCGTCGGACGTCCAGTCGCTGGCGCAGGACCTGGCGTCCCGCCCCCGCTCGATAGTCCGGGTCGGCCCGTCCAACAACTGAACCGCACGCTGAGCGCTGGATACTCGCCCCCTTCCGGTCCTTGGAAGGGCGAAGATCCGGCACTCAACGAGGAGGTAGGGGTAGATCGTGAGTGAGATCAAGGTGGCCGTGCTCGGTGCGGGCGGGCGCATGGGCAGCCAGGCGTGCGCGGCGGTCGAGGGCGCCGACGGCCTCCGGCTCGTCGCGCGCCTGGGCCGCGGCGACACCATCTCCGCGGAGAGCCTCGCGGGGGCCGACGTCGTCGTCGACTTCACCGTGCCGGCCGTCACCGAGGCGAACGTGCACGCCGTGCTCGACGCCGGCGCCCACGCCGTGGTCGGCACCACGGGCTGGGACGACGACTCCCGGGCCCGCGTCGCGGCGCACCTCGCCGAGCTGTCCCCCGGGGGCCAGGGCAGCCCGGGAGCGCTCGGCGTGCTCATCGCCCCGAACTTCGGCCTGTCGGCGGTGCTGGCCATGACGTTCGCCGCCAAGGCCGCGCGCTACTTCGAGTCGGCCGAGGTGGTCGAGCTGCACCACCCGAACAAGGTCGACGCGCCGTCGGGCACCGCCCGGCACACCGCCGCGGCCATCGCGGCGGCCCGCGCCGAGGCGGGACGCGGGCCCTCGCCGGACGCCACCGAGTCCGGCTGGGAGGCGCGCGGCGCCGACGTGGACGGGGTACGCGTGCACGCCGTGCGGCTGCGCGGCCTGGTGGCGCACGAGGAGATCCTGTTCGGCAACGAGGGGGAGCAGCTCGTGATCCGGCAGGACTCCTTCGACCGCGCGTCCTTCATGCCGGGCGTGCTGCTCGCCGTCCGCTCCGTGGTGTCCCGTCCCGGGCTCACCGTGGGCCTCGAGAACGTGCTGGACCTGTCGTGAGCGACGAGGGCCGCGAGCGCTCCGACGGCTCGGCGGAGGTGCCGGGGCCGTCGACGCCGGACGCGTCGGCGGGCCGCCGGGGCCTGCCCCGAGGGCTGGCGGGCGCCCTGGCCGTGACGGCGCTGCTCGCGCTGTACGTGTGGCAGATCGCGGGGCGCGGCGTCGCGATGATCGGCACGGGCGAGCCGGTGCTGATCGCGATCGGCCTCGGTGTGCTGGTCATCCCGCTGCTGGTCATCGGGCTCATCGCCCGGGAGTACTGGCTCGCCGCGACGGTGCAGCGGATGGCGGACACCCTGTTCGCCGAGGGCGACCTGCCGGTGGACGACCTGCCGCGCTCGCCGGGCGGGCGCATCGACCGGGCCGCGGCCGACGAGGCGTTCGAGCCCCGGCGCGCCGCCGTCGAGGCGGCCCCCGAGGACTGGCGCGCCTGGTACCACCTGGCCTTCGCCTACGACGCCGCGGGTGACCGCCGGCGGGCCCGCGAGGCGCTGCGCAGGGCCGCAGGCCTCTACCGCGCCGGGACCACGAAGGCCTCCTGAGGCAGGGTCCGACGCGCGGGGCCTGAGGCGCGGGGCCTGAGGTGCAGGGCCGGGCGGGCGGGGTCGTCTGCGACCTTGCTCACGAACGGGCCCCGAGGGTGGAGCGCACCGGGAAGCGGTTGTTTCAATGGTCGGCGCCGCGCCCGGCGACACCGGCCGGGCGGCGTCTCCTCCCTGACGGAAAGTTGCCGTGCCCGCCCCTGCCTCCCTCCGGGCGCGCCCGCGCGCGCCGAAGACGAACACCCTGCCCGGCACCGGTTCCGGCCGGTCCCCGTGGCGGGCCCTGCGGCATCCTGCGATGCGCTGGTGGACCGGCGCCAACCTGGTCTCCAGCGCCGGCACCTGGACGCAGATGACCGTCCAGAACCTGCTGGTCCTCCAGATCACGGGTTCCCCGGCCGCGACCGGCCTCTCGCTGGCGGTCCAGGCCGCGCCCGGCCTGCTCTTCGGCGTCGCCGGTGGCGCCGTGGTGGACCGGTGGCCGCGCAGGACCGTGGTCGCCGTGAGCCAGGCGGCGCTGGGCGTCATCGCTCTCGTGACCGCGGGGCTGGTCGGCCTCGGCCTGCTCAGCACGCCGGTGCTGCTCGCCCTGTCGGCGATCACCGGACTGGTGGCGGCCGTGGACGGCCCGGCCACGTCGCTGCTGGGCAACGACCTCGTGGCACCCGGCGACGTGCCCTCCGCGATCGGCCTCGGCTCCGTGACCCACAGCGTCGGCCGGCTGGCGGGCGTCGGCCTCGCGGGTGGCCTCGTCGCGCTCACGGGGCCGGCCGCGGCGTACCTGGCCAACGGCGTCTCGTTCCTGGCGGTCGCCGCGCTCGTGCCGTTCCTGCGGCCGTACCGGCGGCCTCCCCGGGCGACCGAGCCGTTGGAGGCGGTGGAGCCCGTCCCCGCGGCGCTCCCGCCCCGCCCGGTCGAGCCTGCCCCGGCACGGGGTGGGTCGCTCGACGGCATCCGGTACTTCTGGGGCCGTCCCCGCCTGGTCGCGCTCCTGGGCGTGACCGCGGTGAGCGCCGTCCTCGGGCGCAACTACTCCCTCACCCTGGCCGTGCTCGTCACGGGTGCCCTCGCCGGGACCACGCAGGACTTCGCGACCGTGGCCACCGTGCTGGCCGTGGGCGGCATCGTCGGTGCGTTCCTGGCGGGGCGGCTCCGCCGTCCGACCGTGCGGCTCGTGGCGGTGCTGGCCGCGGCCGGGGCGCTGCTCCAGGTCGGGGCCGGGCTGTCGCCGAACCTGGCCCTGCTGCTGGTCGCCGTGGCACCGATGGCCGTGGTCGAGTCGCTGTCGGACACCGCGGGGGCCACCGTGCTGCAGACCGATCCGCCGGCCGCCATGCGGGGCCGTGTCCTGGGTGTCTGGCGCAGCGCGAGCACGGTGTGGGGCCTGGCAGGCCCGCCGCTGCTCGGCCTCTTGATGGAGCTGCTGGGCGTGCGCGGTGCCCTGGTCGCCGGCGGGGCCGTGATGCTGCTCGCGACCGCCGCCGGAGCGGTCCTGGCGGCGTACCGGTCACCGGCGGTGCCGGGCTCACCGCGTCGGGCGCCCGGGCACGTGCTCCTGCGGGGAGGGCCTGGCGAGCACCACCCCAGGCCCCGCCGCGTCAGGCCGGTTCGGGCGACGGGTCGGCGTCCGGGTGCGTCGGCACCCAGCGCACCGCCACCAGCACGAGCCCGACGACGAGCAGCGCGGACGTGAGCACGAACGGGTAGGTGCGGTCGATGCCGGACAGCCACCCGGAGATCCAGCCGAAGGGCGCCGCGGCGAGCATGATGCACGTGCGCTGGATGGCCATCACGCGGGACCGTTCGCCGGCGTCCACGTGCAGCGCGACGAGGGACTCCGAGAGCATGAACAGCATGCCCGCGCCGAAGCTGTCCAGCAGCAGGCACAGGCCCAGGAACGCGTACGTCGACGCCGTCGCAGCGCCGTCGGCCGCCGGGATCGCGACCAGCACGACCTGCCCGGCCAGATGCACGCCGAACCCCCACAGGGCGGCGCGACGCAGGTCGACGGCGGTGGTCAGGAGCGGGATCAGCGTGAAGAAGAAGGTCACCGACAGCACCGAGCGGACCATCGGGAAGAAGGGCAGCAGCGCGTCCGGCACGTGCAGGTGCTGGCTCGCCACCACCTGCCAGAACGTGCCGTTGACGAGCGTGACGGCCGCGGTCAGCGCGGCGATGCCGAGCGCCAGCAGCGACCCGCGCGAGCGCAGCAGCAGCCCGAGCGCCCCGCGGTACCCGGCCAGGAGCCGCCACGTGCTCTGCCCGCGGGTGGCGTCCATGCGGATCCGGCCCTGGCGGGTCTCCCGCGACCACAGGTAGAGCCAGACGATCTTCACGGTCATCACGACCGCCGCGTTGACGTACAGGATGCGGACGGCGGGCTCCAGGCCGAGCTGGGCCACCAGGACGGCGGCCAGCGGCGCGAACAGCGCGGAGCAGTCGGCAGCGACCTTGACCAGCGAGTAGATCCGGGTGATCTGGCCCCGCTCGGCGTCCTCGACCATGAGGCAGTCCCAGGAGTTCTGCGTGACCTGCAGGGCGCCGTTGACCAGCGAGGCCGCGAGGAAGAACCAGAAGTCCTGGGCGAACGCCCACAGCACGCACGGGATCACCCAGGCGATCACGTCGAACCACGCCGTCGTGGCGCGCCGGCCGAGCCGGTCGGTGATGATCCCGCCGGCCAGCCCGAAGCCGACCTGGGAGATCATGCCGACGGTCGCGAGGAACCCGATCTGGTAGTCGTGCAGGCCCAGCGCCAGCATGAACACCGACGCGTACGGGAGCACCAGAGCCATCGACAGGCCCCACAGCGGTTCCGTCCACACGCAGGCGCGGGGGTTGCCGCGCAGCTCGACGAGGGTCCGCCACAGCGGGTTGGGGGAGCGGGTCACGGGGCTAGTGAAGCACCTCCGCGACGGTGGCCGTGCACCCGCCTCGTCCCTCGGCCGGCGAGGGCTACAGGGGCCGTTCCATGCAGACCAGACCCTCCCGCTCGTCCCACGGGTCGACGACGGTGAAGCCCAGCCTCTCGTACAGCCCGATCGCACCCGTCCGCCACGCCCAGACGGACAGCGCGGCCGTGCGCACGCCGGCCGCGGCCGCCCGGGTCAGCGCCGTGCCGATCAGCAGGGACGCCACGCCCTGGCCCCGCAGCGCGGGGTCCGTCCAGAGCCGTTTCAGCTCGGTGCGGCCGGCGACCGGCGCCGCGCCGACCAGGCAGCCGACCGACGCCGGACCGCACCCCGCCAGGAGCACCGTGTCGTCCGCGAACGCGGTCCGCGGGTCGGTGATCTCCGCCCGGTAGCGGTCGGGCAGGGCCTCGACGTGCCCGGCCGGGATGCCCTTCTCAGCCTCCGTCTGCAGGTGGTACGCGGTCAGCAGGGCGGCGAGGCCCTCCGTCGGGGAGCCCGGTCCGAACGGGTGCACGACGACGGGCGGGGTGCCGGTGGCGCGCATGACGCTGCTCTCTCAGTCCGTCAGGCTCGTCCAGCAGTACACGCTCTGCCGCTCGTCGGCGGCGCGCGCGGCGAGCGCCCCGAGGGAGAGCAGCGCGGCCACGAGCACCTGGGGTGCCACGACGCGCGTCGCCGTGCCGGACCACTCCCGCGCGGCCTCGGCCAGCCGGGCCGGTCCGGCCGAGGCGAGGTCGTCGACGAGCGGCTGCTGGACGGACACCACCCACGGCCCCTCCTCGCCCCCGCTGCCGACCAGGGCGCCGTGCCGCGGGTGCGCGGTGACCTCGGCGTACGACCGGCCGGACAGCACGCCGGCCAGACCGCCGAGCATCACGAACGGGTCCACGGACGGTACGGCGACGGCGTCGAACCGGGGCTGGTCGGTGCGCAGGTCCGGCTCGGAGGGCCCGCCGGGCGCGAGGAGCACCGTCGCCGCCGCCTCGTCGGTCGGCGCTGCGAAGTACTCGGTGCGGATCCCCATGCCGGCGATCGTCGCAAGGCCGTGTCACGGGACTGTCACACGGGCGTGAAACCTGGGGTTCGCGTGGCGAACACGGGGGCACCCGCCGGCGTCAGATCTGCGCGGACCAGCGGTGCTCGACGACCTCGCGGACCCCCGTCGCCAGGGTGCGGCTGCGACCGTCCTCGCCCAGCCCGCTGGCGTCCAGGAAGGCGGCGCGCGCCGTGTCGTCGGCGAGCGCCCACGTGGTGACCGTGTCCGACCCGTCCGCACGGAGGCGGTCCACGGCAGCCGCCAGCAACCGCGACCCGTGGCCGGCGCGCTGTGCCTCCGGCAGCACCTCCAGCGACAGCACCTGACCCGGGGAGACGGCAGCGAACCCGACGACGTCCGGCCCGTCGAGCGCGACGAGGACGGCGAACCCGGGGCCGGGCGGCGAGGTGATGGCCGAGGCCCAGCGCTCGCGCATCGCGGGGACGTCCAGGGCCTCCATGACGCCTTCTCCCAGCACACCGGTCGCTCGCCAGGAGGCCACCTGCACGGCGGTCACGGCGGACTCGTCGCCGGGGACGGCGGGCCGCACGGACACGTCGGCGATCTCACGAAACAGTGCCATCGGCCCACCCTAGCGTCGCCCGCCGGACGGCGTTCACCACGGCTGCCGCTGCCAGGACGGGCCGGTCGTGGTGGCAGCAGCCGGGCCCGGCGTCGGGTGCGGTCAGCCCCAGCCGAGGGCGCGGAGGCCCGCTGCCGTGGCCGCCGCCAGGAGGACCACGAGGATGAACGGGGCGCGCAGGGCGAGGGCGAGGGCCGCGACCGCGAGGGCGGGCACCCGGGCGTCGATCACGAGCGAGCGGCCGTCGGCGAAGCCCTGGACTACGACGAGCGACACCAGGAGCGCGACCGTGACGAGCGTGGTGACCCGGGAGACGCGCTCGGAGGCGAGCCAGGAGCGGGGGACGAGGTGCCCGCCGAGCTTGAGCGCGAAGCAGGCGAACGACGCGACCAGCACGGTGGTCCAGAGGGCTGCGGTGGTCATCGGACGGCCTCCCGGTCGGTGTCATGGCTGGTGTCCCGGTTGGTGTCGTGGCCGGTGTCGTGGCCGGTCCCGCCGGGACGGGTCGCCGTGCCGTCCTCCGGGCCGCCCTGGCCCGGGCCTGCCGCGCCGCCGTTCGGCGCCACCAGCCCCACGACGATCGCGACCGCGGCCGCCGCGAGCACCGGGATGCCGGCCGGCACGAACGGGATCAGGGCCGCCGTGGCCACGACCGCGAGCCCCGCCACGACCTGGGCCCGCCGCGGGGCGAGCCGGGGCCAGACCAGGGCGAGGAACGCGGCGGCGGCCGCGGCGTCGAGCCCCCACGCGCGCGGGTCGCCGAGCGCGTCCCCGGCGAGCGCCCCGAGCAGCACGAACGTGTTCCAGAGCACGAACACGCCGGCGCCCGTCACCCAGAAGCCCACGCGCGCCGCCGCCGGCCCGGGCTGGGCGACGGCGACCGCCGTCGACTCGTCGATGGTGAGCTGGGCGGCGGCCAGGCGGCGCCAGCCGCGCACCTGGAGCAGCGGTGAGACCACGGCGCCGTACAGGGTGTTGCGCAGGCCGAGCAGGGCGGCGGTGGCGACGGCGGCGACCGGGGTGCCCGCCGCGCCGATCACGCCGACCAGCGCGAACTGGGAGCCGCCCGAGAACATGAGCAGGCTCAGCGCCATCGTCGGGCCGAGGCCGACGCCCGCGGCCACCGACAGGGCGCCGAACGAGACGCCGTACAGCCCCGTGGCCACCGAGACGCTCACGCCCTGGCGGACCGCCGCACGGGCCGCGGGGTCGCTGGGGAGAAGCTTCACGCGGCGAGGTTACGTCGTCGCGGGTGCGCGGCGGCGCGGCTGCCCGCCGACCGGACGGCAGCGCGACCGGGCGCTACAGCGCCACGTACACCGTCTCCTGGTACTCGTCGATGCCCGTGTCCCCGCCCTCGCGGCCCAGCCCGGAGGACTTCACGCCACCGAACGGGGCGCTCGCGTCCGACACGAGCCCGCGGTTGATGCCGATCATCCCGGCCTCGATCTCGTCCATCGCCCGCTGGGCGCGGGCCAGCGAAGTCGTGTACGCGTAGGCGGCGAGCCCGAAGGGGGTGCCGTTGGCCAGCTCGTACGCCTCGTCGTCGGACCCGAAGGCCACGATCGGGGCGACCGGGCCGAAGATCTCCTCGGTGACGATCCGCGCGTCGCCGTCCACACCGGTGAGCACGGTCGGCTCGAAGAAGTGGCCGGGGCGCTCCAGGCGGGATCCGCCGGTGAGCACCTGCGCGCCGTGCGCGACGGCGTCGTCCACCAGGTCGGTCACCTTCTCGACGGCGGCCTCGTTGATGAGCGGGCCGACCTCGGCCCCGGGCTGGGTGCCCGGGGCGGTCACCTTGGCGCCCACCGCGGCGGCGAACTTCTCCGCGAACGTGTGGGCGACGGCGTCGTGCACCAGGAACCGGTTGGCCGCCACGCAGGACTGCCCGGAGTTGCGGAGCTTGGCGATCAGCGCGCCCTGCACCGCGGCGTCGACGTCGGCGTCCTCGAACACGACGAACGGGGCGTTGCCGCCCAGCTCCATCGAGCTGCGCAGCACGTTCTTCGAGGCCTGGGCGAGCAGGGTGCGCCCCACGCCCGTCGAGCCGGTGAACGAGACCTTGCGGAGGCGGGGATCCTCGAACAGGGGCCCGGTGACCGCGGCGGCGTGCGTGGTGGGCACGACGTTGACGATGCCCGTCGGCAGGCCGCGGGACTCCGCCTCGGAGCGGATGATCTCGGCCACCAGCAGCGTCGTCATCGGTGTGAGCTCCGACGGCTTGACCACGACGGTGCAGCCGGCGGCCAGGGCGGGGGCGATCTTGCGGGTCGCCATCGCGATGGGAAAGTTCCAGGGGGTGATGAGCAGCGACGGGCCCACGGGCCGGCGGCTCACGTACTGCGTGTTCCCGCCCGACGGCGCCCTGCGCACCAGGCCGTCGGCGCGCACGGACTCCTCGGCGAACCAGCGCAGGAACTCGGCGCCGTAGACCACCTCGGCGCGCGCCTCGGCCAGGGGCTTGCCGGCCTCGGCGGTGATCAGGGCCGCGATGTCGTCGGCACGTGCGACCAGGCGGGCGAACACGGCGCGCAGCAGCTCGGAGCGCTCGCGCGGCGGCACCGCCCGCCAGGCGGGGGCGGCCACGTGGGCGGCGTCGAGGGCGCGGACGGCGTCCGCGGGCGTGGCGTCGGAGACGTCGAAGACCGTCTGACCCGTCGCGGGGTCGGCCACCTCGAACGTGGCCCGGTCCGCGGCGGGCCCCCAGTGCCCGTCGACGAGCAGACCGGTCGGCAGGTGCGCCACGAGGGCGGGGGAGAGCGTCGTCGCCGTCATGTTTCGAGTATCCACGCCCGCGCAAGCCGCCGGTGACCGCGGGGGCTGCCCGGCTCCCCGGTATCGTCCGGCCTACGCCCACGAGACGGAGGACCACGATGACCGTGACTGCCGACCTGTACGACGAGCACGGCGAGGCCCTGGCCTCGCTCGCCGTCCAGCTCCGGGACTTCGGCGGGGTCCGGGCCTTCTCCGGCCGGGTCCGCACCGTGCGGTGCCACGAGGACAACGGCATCGTCAAGGCGGTGACGCAGACCCCGGGCGACGGTGCGGTCCTGGTGGTCGACGGCGGCGGCTCGCTGCGCAGCGCCCTGATGGGCGACCTCATCGCGGGCGCCGCCGTCGAGAACGGCTGGGCCGGGGCGATCGTCTACGGCGCGATCCGCGACTCGGTGGCGATCGGCGGGCTGGACCTGGGCGTGAAGGCGCTCGGTACCAACCCCCGCAAGTCGTCGAAGACCGGTGCCGGGGTCCTGGACGAGCCCGTCGAGATCGGCGGCGTCGTCTTCCGGCCGGGCGCGATGGTCTACGCCGACGAGGACGGGGTGCTGGTCGAGCGCTGAGCGCGGCGGGAGCCCGGCCGACGGCGCCGCGCGACCCGGGCGTCCGTCGCTCGGTGCAGCGGCTCCGCACGCCCGTCACCGGGCGGTGAACGGTGCCGTAAACGGTACGGTAGTGCCATGGTTCTTCCCACTGACCCCGCGCGCCCGTTCGGCGCGGTCCTGACCGCCATGGTCACCCCGATGACGCCCGACGGCGCCGTGGACCTGAAGGCGGCGGTCAAGCTGGCGAAGAAGCTGGTCGACGACGGGAACGACGGTCTCGTCCTGTCCGGCACCACCGGCGAGTCGCCGGTCACGCACACGCCCGAGAAGGAAGAGCTCGTCGCCGCGGTCGTGGAGGCCGTGGGCGACCGCGCCGCCGTCGTGGCGGGCGCCGGCTCGAACGACACCGTGCACGCGATCCGCATGGCCGAGCAGGCGGCGGAGTCCGGCGCGGACGGCCTGCTCGTCGTCTCCCCCTACTACTCCCGGCCCAGCCAGGAGGGCCTGTACCAGCACTTCGTGGCCGTCGCCGACGCGACCGACCTGCCCGTGATGCTGTACGACGTCCCTGGCCGCACCGTGGTGCGCATCGCCCCCGACACCTACCGCCGCCTGGCACAGCACCCCCGGATCGTCGCGAACAAGGACGCCACCGGCGACGTCTACGCGGCCACCAAGCTCATCGGCGAGACGGGCCTGGCCTGGTACTCCGGCGACGACGGGCTGCTCCTGCCGTTCCTGAGCGTCGGCGGCGCGGGTATCGTGTCCGTGTCGGCCCACGTGGTCGGCGCCCGCTTCGCGGAGACGGTCCGCCGGTTCGACGCCGGGGACCTGGCCGGCGCGGCCGAGGTCTTCCGTACCACCACCGGCGTGATCGACGCGCTCAACGGTGCCGGTGCGCAGGCCGTCATGGCCAAGGCCGCGGTCGAGCTGCTCGGCATCACCGACAACCGCTTCCTGCGGCTGCCGAACGTCGCCGCGACCGACGACGAGGTCGCCGTCCTGCGCGCGGTGCTGGCCGAGGCCGGCCTGCTGCGCGACGGCGCACCCCGGCCCGAGGCGAACGAGCTCGCGGAGGCGAGCGCCGCCGTCGGGCACTGAAACTTTTCTGTTGGAACGAGGCCTTGGAGGCCACGTGAGTCATCCTCACCCTGAACTGTCCCTGCCCCCTGCGCTGCCCGAAGGCGGCCTGCGCGTGGTCGCCCTCGGCGGCCTGGGCGAGGTGGGACGCAACATGGCTGTCCTGGAACATGCCGGAAAGCTGCTCGTCATCGACTGCGGCGTGCTGTTCCCCGAGGACAACCAGCCCGGCGTGGACCTGATCCTGCCGGACTTCGACTACATCAAGGACCGCCTCGACGACATCGAGGCGATCGTGCTGACGCACGGGCACGAGGACCACATCGGCGCCGTGCCCTACCTGCTGCGCCTGCGCAAGGACATCCCGCTGGTCGGCTCCCGGCTGACGCTCGCCTTCATCGAGGCGAAGCTCAAGGAGCACCGCATCAAGCCCTACACCCTCGAGGTGCGGGAGGGGCAGCGGGAGAAGCTCGGCGTCTTCGACTGCGAGTTCGTCGCGGTCAACCACTCCATCCCGGACGCGCTGGCCGTGGCGGTCACCACCGCCGCCGGCACCGTGCTGCACACCGGCGACTTCAAGATGGACCAGCTGCCGCTCGACGGCCGCATCACCGACCTGCGCGCCTTCGCCCGCCTCGGCGAGAAGGGCGTCGACCTGTTCATGGTCGACTCCACCAACGCCGAGGTGCCGGGCTTCGTGACGCCGGAGGCCGAGATCGGCCCCGTGCTGGACAACGTGTTCGCCCACGCGGACAAGCGCATCATCGTCGCGTCGTTCTCCTCCCACGTGCACCGCGTGCAGCAGGTGCTGCGCGCCGCGCACGCCCACGGCCGCCGCGTCGCCCTCGTGGGGCGCTCCATGGTGCGCAACATGGGCATCGCCGCCGATCTCGGCTACCTCGACGTGCCGCCGGGCGTGCTGATCGACCTGAAGAAGGCCGACTCGGTGCCGGACGACCAGATCGTCTACATGTCCACCGGCTCGCAGGGCGAGCCCATGGCCGCGCTGAGCCGCATGGCCAACGGCGACCACAAGGTGCAGGTCGAGTACGGCGACACCGTGATCCTGGCCTCGTCGCTCATCCCGGGCAACGAGAACGCCGTCTTCCGCATCATCAACGGGCTCACCCGCCTCGGCGCGCGCGTGGTGCACGGCGGCAACGCCAAGGTGCACGTCTCCGGGCACGCCTCGGCCGGTGAGCTCATGTACTGCTACAACATCCTCAAGCCGAAGAACGTCATGCCGGTGCACGGCGAGGTGCGCCACCTCGTGGCCAACGGGGCGCTCGCGGTCCGCACGGGCGTGCCGGCTGACCGCGTGGTGCTCGCCGAGGACGGCGTCGTGGTCGACCTCGTGGACGGCAAGGCCTCCGTGGTCGGCGCCGTGCCGTGCGGCTACGTGTACGTGGACGGCTCGTCGGTGGGCGAGATCACCGACGCCGAGCTCAAGGACCGCGTGATCCTGGGCGAGGAAGGTTTCGTCTCGGTCTTCGCCGTGATCGACACGGCGACGGGTAAGGTGCTGGCACCCCCGCAGGTGCTCGCGCGGGGTATGGCCGAGGACGCCTCGGTGTTCGACAAGGTGATGCCGGAGGTCACCGCGGCGCTGGAGAACGCGATCGCGGGCGGGGCCACGGACACGCACCAGCTTCAGCAGATCATGCGGCGGACCATCGGTCGCTACGTGGCCACCCGGCTGCGGCGCAAGCCGATGATCGTGCCGGTGGTCGTCGAGGCGTAACGGCCGGCACCCGGGGGACGGGGCCGTGTGCCTGATCAGCCAGATCAGGCGCACGGCCCCGTTCTCTTTCGCCCACGAGTTCACCCTTTTTCGGCCTTAGGTGGTGGTTTGGTCGGGCTAGCGTTCCGGTGTTCCTGAGAACGTCCGGAAAGGCACCTCGATGACGCAGCCCGACAACCCCTTCACAGCGCCCGGCGGCCCGACGCCGCCCGTGCCTGGGAACCTGCCCGTGGCAGCGCCCGTGGACCCCGCCGCGCCCCCGGTGCCGGCCTACGCCCACGGCGTGCCGCCCTATGGGCAGCCGCCGTTGCGCAGTGCCGCCGGGCTCGGCGTCGCGGCGATCGTGCTGGCCTGCGCGTGGACCGTGGTCCAGGTGCTCCGGCTCGCCTTCGCACCCCAGGCGGCCGAGGCGCTGCGTGCGGCCTCCGACGCGGGCCAGGGTGCTCTCGCCAGCGCCTTCACCGGGTACGACGCCATCGGGCTCCTGTACGTCCCGTTGCAGCTCGCCGCCTTCGTGGTGACCTGCCTCTGGCTCTACGCGAGCCGGACGACGGCCGAGGCCGCCGACCCGTCCTTCGTGCACGCCCGCGGCCGGGTCTGGGTCTGGCTGGGTTGGGTCGTGCCCGTGGTCAGTTTCTGGTTCCCCTACCAGGTCGTGCGCGACACGCGGCGGGCGACGGCGACACGGATCCTCGGAGGCGTCGGCGGATGGTGGGCTGCGTGGCTCGTCTTCCTCACGGTCTCGAACGCCGTCGGCCGGATGAACCTCCGCACGACGCCGGAGGCGGCGGCGATCGCCGCGGACGGGCTGGTGCCGCTCGAGGTCGTCGCCACGGTCGCGATGATCGTGGCGCTCGTCCTGTGGATCCGGATCGTCCGTGACATCACCCGTGCCCAGGCTGAGCGCATCGCGGCAACCTCGGCCACGTCGTACTGACCGGCTGAACCGGGTGCCTGGCGGCGATGGTCCCGTTTCGGTCAGCTGCCCCCCGCCCCGCTTCCGGGCGTTCGGTCAGCTGCCCCCGCTGCCTGACACCGAGTACTCGGTCAGCTGCACCTGCTGACACTGAGTACTCGGTCAGTTGTCCCCCGCTGACACCGAGTGTTCGGTCAGCTGCATCCGCAGACACCGAGTGTTGGGGGGGGGGGGGGGGGGGTGGGGGGGGGGGGGGGGGGGCACCCCCCACCCACCCCCCCCCCCCCCCCCCCCCCCCGGGGGGGGGGGGCCCCCCGCCCCCCCCGGGCCGCGCGGGGGGGCC
>NZ_JBITFV010000011.1:0-188290 GCF_044456525.1 Promicromonospora sp. NPDC050880 | reverse complement strand
CGGCACAGCACAGCGAGGTGGGGGGGGTTGGGGGGGGCGCGGGCGCCGCCGGCCGGGCCCCCCGCCCCCCCCGGGGGGGGGCCCCCGGCCCCCCCCCCCCGGGGGGGGGGGGGGGGGGGGCCCCCCCCCCCCCCCCCCCCGCGCGGGGGGGGCCCCCCCCCCCGGGGGGGGCCCCCCCCCCCCCGGCCGTCTGCTGCCGTGCGGTGGGTGGTCAGACGACCGTGTAGTCCACCTGGATCGAGAAGATGTCCTGGCCGCCGGACAGCAGCGTGCCGGTGAACGCCCGGTCGTGCGCGTCGGGCTCGGTGGGTGCCGAGGGCTCGACCTCCACCGTGCACGTCCGGCCGGCCGCCGCGAGGTGGTCGGCCCGCAGCCGGTAGGAACCCGGCTGCCACCGGGCGTCCGGCCCGGCCGCCGCCTCGAGGACGTGGTCGAAGAGTGCGAACGTGGCGTAGCCCGCCACGGACACGGGCAGCGCGGGGTAGCCGGCGAAGTGTCCCTGGCACAGCGACGGGTCCACGGTCATCCGGGCGGTGGCGCTGCGATCGTCGGCGGACACGTCGGTGAGCGGCGCGGGTGCCGCGTACGGCTGTGCGGGCCCGCCCGCGTCGGGTGCCGTGGCCGGGCCCATCAGGCGGCGGAACACGGGTACCGACAGCACCAGGTACTCCATGTCGAGCCGTGCCACCAGGGCGCCGTCGGCGTCGTGCAGCTCGGTCTCGGCGACCGCGCGGTTGCGGCCGGACATCCGGGCGCTGGCGGTGCCGTGCAGGGGACCGCCGCCCCGGCCGGGCGGGGACCCGGTCGGCGGGTACATGCGGCCCACCCCACGGTGCGCGAGGTAGTAGTGCTTCCCGGGTGCCGGGTTCGTGGTGGCCGCGGCGCACAGGCCCAGGATGGCGAGGTGTCGTCCGGCCTCCGCGATGTTGATCACGGGTGCCTGGCGTCCGGTGGGCGACTGGACCGGGACGGTGGCGCCGGCCAGCCCCGGGGCGGGGCTGACCAGGTCACCGAGGGCGTAGTAGGGCGGCGTCACGCAGATGCGCGGGCCGATGTCCGCGTAGGTCGTCGTCGTGCTCAAGACAGAGGTCATGCCTTGCCTCCCCGAACGTATGGAGCAGTGTCCGAACAGGCATCATGTGCATCACGCAACGCGCCACGCCATCGACGAAACCCGATGTTTGCGTAAAAATCTTCACATGGCGAAGTATTGGGACTATCGGGCGAAGCCGCCGATGACCACGTCCCAAGCGCGCACGCTCCGCTCGGCGATCACGCCGCGGGTCGCGAACGGGTCCTCGTCCAGGATGCGCAGGGCCTCGTCGGCCGAGTCCGCCTCGACGACGACCAGGGCCCCGGTGCCGCCGTCGACGGGCCCCGACGCCCGGACGACGCCGTCCGCGTTGAGGGCCCGCAGGAAGTCGCGGTGGCTGGGCCGGACCTCGTCGCGCGTCGCGACGTCGTCGGTGTACGTGTAGCTCACGGCGTAGGTGCTCATGGGCGCCAGCCTGCCATCCGGGCGGGCGGGCCGGTTAATTCTTGATGAAGATGCTCGTCACGGGCACGCACGGGGCCCACACTCGGACCATGGACGCAACCGGGAACCACTTCGACCTCGTCGTGATCGGCTCCGGCCCGGGAGGGCAGAAGGCCGCGATCGCGGCCGCCAAGCTCGGCCGGCGGGTCGCCGTGGTGGAACGGCGCGACCAGGTCGGCGGGGTGAGCCTGCACACCGGCACCATCCCGTCCAAGACGCTGCGCGAGGCCGTGCTCTACCTGACCGGCCTGCAGATGCGCGACGTGTACGGCTCCAGCTACCGGCTCAAGGAGCACATCACCGTGCCGGACCTGCTGGCCCGCCTGCAGCACGTCATCGGGCGGGAGATCGAGGTGGTGCGCAACCAGCTCGCCCGCAACCACGTCGAGACCGTGGTCGGCACCGCCCGGTTCACCGGGCCGCACGACGTCGAGGTGACCGACGCCGAGGGCGACGTCGTCCGGCGGCTGAACGCGGACAAGATCGTCGTCGCGGTCGGTACCCGCCCGGCCCGCCCGGCCCACGTCGCGTTCGACGGCGTCCGCGTGGTCGACTCCGACGGCATCCTGGACCTGGCCGAGGTGCCCCGGACCATGGTGGTGGTCGGGGCCGGCGTGATCGGGATCGAGTACGCGTCGGTGTTCGCCGCGCTCGGCACCCGGGTCACGGTCGTGGAGTCGCGCCCGAGGATCCTCGACTTCTGCGACTCCGAGGTGGTCGAGGCGCTCAAGTTCCAGCTCCGCGACCTGTCGGTGACGTTCCGGCTGGGCGAGACGGTCGAGTCCGTCACCGCGGGGGAGGGTGGCACCATCACCACGCTGGCCTCCGGCAAGCGGATCCCCGCCGACTGCGTGCTGTACTCCGCCGGGCGGCAGGGTGCCACGGATGGCCTCGACCTCGGCGCCGCCGGCCTGGAGGCCGACGCCCGCGGGCGCCTCCAGGTCGACAAGCAGTTCCGGACCGACGTCGAGCACGTGTACGCCGTCGGCGACGTCATCGGGTTCCCGGCCCTGGCGGCGACGTCGCAGGAGCAGGGACGGCTGGCTGCCTACCACGCGTTCGGGGAGCCGGTCTCCTCGGTGCTGGAGCTGCAGCCCATCGGCATCTACACGATCCCCGAGATCTCCTACTGCGGGGACACCGAGGACCAGCTCACGACCGCGGGCGTGCCGTACGAGGTCGGTGTGGCGCGCTACCGGGAGCTCGCCCGCGGGCAGATCGTGGGCGACTCCTACGGCATGCTCAAGCTGCTGGTCTCGACCGAGGACCGCACCGTGCTGGGCGTGCACGTCTTCGGGACCGGGGCCACGGAGATCATCCACATCGGGCAGGCGATCATGACCACCGGGGGCACCGTGGACCACCTCGTCGACACGGTGTTCAACTACCCCACGCTGGCGGAGGCCTACAAGGTCGCCGCGCTGGACGCGACCAACAAGATGCGCGACGTCGCGCGGTTCGGCCTCTGACGACGGCGGCGCCCGGTCCCCCGCAGGGGAGGCCGGGCGCCGCGGCGTGAACGTCAGTGCGAGGGGTGAGCCGGGCTCACTTGTCGCCGGTGACCGCGGGGACCTCGGCGTCGGCGAGCGTGACGAGCGCCTGCGCGTGGACCGCGTGCTGCCACGTGCCGAGGTCGGCGACCGTCTTGATCCTGAGCTCGGCGAGCATCTCGTCGTGCTTCGGCGTGAGACCCAGCAGCGCCGACGGCGGGGCCGCCAGGATCGCGGCGATGCTCTGGTCCTTGTAGGCCTTGTCGACGAGCTTGTTGAGGTTCAGGCTCACGTGCCTGCCTTTCGTCCGTGCGGTCGAGGAGCGACCGGGCTTTCACCCGGCCGGTGGAAGGATGTCGCGATCCAGTCCGATCTGCAACTTTTGCCCGACTTGTCGGTCTCGCCCGGCCGTCCGGCGGCCGCCTTCTTGTTGTTGTGTTCAAAGAATGAACCAGTCCACTCCGTCCTCTTGCAGGGCTGGACGTTCGTCCGGTTGACTTGGTGACCGTGGTGGTCTCGGAGCTGTCGACCCGGTTGGCCGCTGCGGTCCGGGCCGCCCGCACAGCGGCACGCCGCGGCCCGCTCCAGCCTGCGGTCGAGGGCCTCCCGCACGACGCCGCCGCATGGCCCCTGGTGCTGCTCGACCCCGCGCGTGCCGTCGTGCCGTTCGTCGGACGCGAGCGGGAGCTGACCGACCTGCGCTCCTGGGCCGAGGCGGACGTGCCGGTCAGCCTCCGGCTCCTCGTCGCCCCCGCGGGCTCCGGCAAGACGCGGCTCGCCGGCGAGCTCGGCGACCGGCTGGGCGCCTCCGGCTGGACCGTCGTGGCCGTACCGCGCGGGCGGGAGGCCGCGGCCGTGCGCAACCGCCCCCCGGGCGACGTCCTGTTCGTGGTGGACGACGCGGCCACCCGGCTCGGCCTGGCCGCCATGCTCGACGCCCTGGTGCGGCCCGCGCGCGGGCGCACCCGGGTCCTCCTGCTGGCCCGTGTCGCCGGCGAGTGGCTCCGGCGGCTGCGCTGGGGGTCGGTGCTCTGGGAGCACCTCGATCCCGGCGACGCCGCCCAGACCGCGCTCGACCAGCGGCTGGATCCGGGCCTGCCGGACGCCGTCGTGCTGGACGGCGCGGTCGCCGCGTTCGCCGAGCACCTCGGCGTGGCGAACCCCGGTGTCGCCGCCGTCCGGCTGCTGGACCCGGCCGGCGGCGCCCGCGTGGCCGACCTGCACGCCGGTGCGGCGCTCGCCGCGCTCGTCGCGGCCGGCGTCCCCGTGCCGGAGGACGAGCCGAGCCCGCTGCGCGCCCTGCTGGAGGTCGCGGCCGACTCGTGGGCGCGGTCGGCGCGCGAGGCCGGCCTCGACCTCGACCGCGATCAGGTGCAGGACGTCGTCGCCGCGGCCTGCCTGCTCGGGGTCGAGGACGCCGCGGGTGCGCGCGACGTCCTGCGCCGCGTGGTGCCCGGCCTGCCGGGACGGGCGGGGGCGCGCTGGCTGCTCGGGCTGCCGACCAGCGCGGCGGAGCTCGGTCCGAGTCCTGCGGGCCCGGACCGGGTCGGCGACCTGCTCGTCGTGGACCGCCTCGGCCGGTCGGTGGCTCTCGTCGGCTCGTGCACCTGGGGGCTGTCCCGGAGGGTGGCGCTGCGGGTGGTCCGGATCGCGCGGCGCCTGGAGGTCGAGCTGTCCGAGGTGCCCGGCGCCGCGGCGCTGTCCGCCGAGCTCCTGCGCCGGGCCGCGGACTCCTACGGTGACGACCCGCGCGCGCTGCGGACGGCGTTCCTGCTCAAGCCCCGCAGCATCTCGGACGCCTCGGCCGACGACGTGGACCGGGGCGAGCGGGCGGTCGCGGCGGCCAAGGACGCCGTGGGCCGTGCCGAGGCGCTGGTCGACCTCGGCTCGGCGCTGCGGGACGTGGCGCGCCTGACCGAGTCGCTGGAGGTGCTGGGCACGGGGGTCGCGGCCTGGCGCCGTATCGCCGCCGGCGACCCCGACCGGTACCGCACCGCGCTCGTCTCGGCCGTCAACGCGCTGGGCTCGGCGCACTGGCGTGCCGGCCACACCCGGGAGGCGCTGGCCGCCCAGCGAGAGGCGATCGAGCTGTGCCGGGCGGCCCCGGAAAGGGACAGGTCCTGGTGCGAGGCCGAGCTGGCGCGCGTCCTGCTCAGCCTGAACGTGCTGCTGAGCGACACGGGCACGCCGCAGGAGGAGGAGGAGACCTTCGCCGAGCTGCTCCCGATCCTGCGCAACCTGGTCGCGCGCGACCCGCGGCAGTGGGCGACGTTCCTGACCACCGCGCTGTCGAACCGGGCCGTGACCCTCACCGAGAGCCGTCCGGAGGAGGCCGTCCCGTTCGCGCTGGAGGCCGTCGAGCTCAGCCGGCGGATGGTGCTCCTGGCTCCGGAGCGGCACCGGTTCGAGCTCGGCTTCGCCCTGACCAACCTGGCCAACGCCTACGCCGCCCTCGGCCGGGACCGGGAGGCCATCGAGCCGCTCGGCGAGGCGGTCGCGCTGCGCCGCGAGCTGGTCCGCGAGAACGCGGCGGCGCACACGTGGACGCTCGCCTACAGCCTGGCGTCGCTCGGGGCGGTGCTGTCCCGGCTGGGCGAGCTCGACGAGGCCGTCTCCCTGGAGCGGGAGGCCGTGCTGCTGCGCCGCCGGCTCGCCCGCGAGCATCCGGCACGGTACCGCCGGATGCTCGCGGCCTCGCTGTCCAACCTCGCCGTGACGCACTCGCGGGCGGGCGAGCCGGAGGAGGCCCTGCCGCTCGAGCGGGAGGCGGTCGCGATCCGGCGGGCGCTCGCCGAGGAGGGCCAGCCGGGCGAGGAGTACCTCGCCAGCTCGCTGTCCAACCTGGGCGTGCTGTACTCGGAGCTGGGCCGGGCGGCCGACGCCGTGGCCCCCACCGAGGAGGCCGTCGACCGGCTCCGGCGGCTCGCGCGCCGGGACCCCGACCGCTTCGAGCCGGACCTCGCCGACGCGCTGCTCAACCTCGGCGCGGCGCTGATGGACGCGCGCCGTCCCCGTGAGGGAGTCGAGCCGACCGCCGAGGCGGTGCGGGTGCGCCGGGACCTCGCCCGGCGCAGCCCCGAGAGGCACCTGCCGGCGCTCGCGGCGGCCCTGTCGAACCTGGTCTCGGTGCACCTGGACCTGGAGGAGTGGGACGCCGCGGCCGAGCACGCGCAGGAGGTCGTGGACGTGCGGCGCCGGCTCGTCGACGGCTCCTACGCCCACGAGCAGGACCTGCTGCGGGCCCTTGACCTGCAGTCCCGCGTGCGGCGGTCACGCGTCGCGGGCGGTCCGGCGGTCCGTTGAGCCGGGCGGGTGTGACACGTCTGTCAGTGTGATCCATAGAACAGGCGTGCGAATGTCGGTGAGCCGCCCTAGGATGCCTCTGTGAGCAATCGTCTCGTCGTCTCGGGTGCCCGAGAGCACAACCTCAAGAACGTGGATCTGGACCTGCCCAGGGACCGGCTCGTGGTGTTCACGGGGCTGTCGGGTTCGGGCAAGTCCTCGCTCGCGTTCGACACGATCTTCGCCGAGGGTCAGCGCCGGTACGTCGAGTCCCTGTCCGCGTACGCCCGCCAGTTCCTGGGCCAGATGGACAAGCCTGACGTCGACTTCATCGAGGGCCTGTCGCCCGCGGTGTCGATCGACCAGAAGTCCACCAACCGCAACCCACGGTCCACGGTCGGCACCATCACGGAGGTCTACGACTACCTGCGCCTGCTGTTCGCGCGCGCGGGCACCCAGCACTGCCCGGTGTGCGGCGAGAAGGTGCAGTCGCAGACGCCGCAGCAGATCGTCGACCAGATCCTGGAGCTGCCGGAGGGCACCCGCTACCAGGTGCTGGCGCCCGTGGTGCGGGGCCGCAAGGGGGAGTACGCGGACCTGTTCAAGGAACTGCAGGCCAAGGGCTTCTCCCGGGCGCGGGTCGACGGCGAGGTCGTGCAGCTGACCGACCCGCCCACGCTCGAGAAGAAGCTGAAGCACGACATCGAGGTGGTCGTGGACCGGCTCGTGTCGCGCGACGGCGTGCAGCGCCGGCTCACGGACTCCGTCGAGACGGCGCTGGCGCTGGCGAACGGGCTCGTGATGATCGAGCTGGTGGACGCCGACATCGACGACCTGGGCCGCACGCGCAAGTTCTCGGAGAAGCGCGCCTGCCCCAACGAGCACCCGCTGGCGCTCGACGAGATCGAGCCGCGCACCTTCTCGTTCAACGCGCCCTACGGCGCGTGCCCGGAGTGCACGGGCATCGGGTTCCGCCTGGAGGTGGACCCGGACCTGCTCGTGCCCGACGACGAGAAGACGCTGCGCGAGGGCGCCGTCGCCCCGTGGGCGCAGACGTCCTCGGAGTACTTCGAGCGCGTGCTGTCGGCCCTGGCCGACGAGATGAAGTTCTCGATGGACGTGCCGTGGCGGGCCCTGCCCGAGCGGGCGAAGGACGCGATCCTGCACGGCCGGGACCACAAGGTGCACGTGCGGTACAAGAACCGGTGGGGCCGCGAGCGGCAGTACTCGACCGGGTTCGAGGGCGCCGTGACGTTCCTGGAGCGCCGGCACCGGGAGACGGACTCGGACTGGTCCAAGGAGAAGTACGAGGCCTACATGCGTGAGGTCCCGTGCCCCACGTGCGGCGGCGCACGGCTCAAGCCGGAGGTGCTCGCGGTCAAGGTGGACGGGCTGTCCATCGCCGACGTCTCGCGGCTCCCGGTCGGCGAGGCCGCGGAGTTCCTCAAGGGCATCGAGCTCGGCGTGCGCGAGGCGCAGATCGCCACCGAGGTGCTCAAGGAGATCCACGCGCGCCTGGGCTTCCTGCTCGACGTCGGCCTGCACTACCTGACGCTGGAGCGGCCCGCGGGCACGCTGTCCGGCGGCGAGGCGCAGCGCATCCGGCTCGCGACCCAGATCGGGTCCGGCCTGGTGGGCGTGCTGTACGTGCTGGACGAGCCGTCGATCGGCCTGCACCAGCGCGACAACCGCCGGCTCATCGACACCCTCACCCGGCTGCGGGACCTGGGCAACACGCTGATCGTCGTCGAGCACGACGAGGACACGATCCGTGCGGCCGACTGGATCGTCGACATCGGGCCGGGCGCGGGCGAGCACGGCGGCCACGTCATCCACTCGGGCGACTACGCGGGCCTGCTGGAGCAGAAGGACTCCCTGACGGGGGCGTACCTGTCGGGCCGTCGCTCCATCCCGGTGCCCGCCGTCCGCCGGCCGACCGACCTGGAGCGGCAGGTCACGGTGGTGGGCGCGCGGGAGAACAACCTGCGTGACGTCGACGTGTCGTTCCCGCTCGGTGTGCTGACCGTCGTGTCGGGCGTCTCCGGCTCGGGCAAGTCGACGCTCGTGAACTCCATCCTGTTCACCGTCATGGCCAACCAGCTCAACGGCGCACGGCGGGTGGCGGGGCGGCACCGGCGGGTGACCGGCCTGGAGCACCTCGACAAGGTGGTGCACGTGGACCAGGGGCCCATCGGCCGCACCCCGCGGTCGAACCCCGCCACGTACACGGGCGTCTGGGACAGGATCCGCAAGATCTTCGCGGAGACCGAGGAGGCGAAGGTCCGCGGCTACGGGCCGGGGCGGTTCTCGTTCAACGTCAAGGGCGGCCGCTGCGAGGCCTGCGCCGGTGACGGCACGATCAAGATCGAGATGAACTTCCTGCCGGACGTCTACGTGCCGTGCGAGGTCTGCCACGGCGCGCGGTACAACCGCGAGACCCTCGAGGTGCACTTCAAGGGCAAGACGGTGGCCGACGTGCTCGACATGCCGATCGAGGAGGCCGCCGAGTTCTTCAAGGCGTTCCCGGCGATCTCGCGGCACCTGTCCACGCTGGTCGACGTCGGCCTGGGCTACGTGCGGCTGGGGCAGCCCGCGCCCACGCTGTCCGGCGGTGAGGCGCAGCGCGTGAAGCTCGCCGCGGAGCTGCAGAAGCGGTCGTCGGGGCGTTCGGCGTACGTGCTGGACGAGCCGACCACGGGCCTGCACTTCGAGGACGTGCGCCGTCTGCTCGGGGTGCTGCAGTCCCTGGCCGACAAGGGCAACACCGTGATCGTGATCGAGCACAACCTCGACGTCATCAAGAGCGCCGACTGGGTGATCGACATGGGCCCGGAGGGCGGCAGCGGTGGTGGCACCGTGGTCGCGCAGGGCACGCCCGAGGCCGTGGCCGCCGTGCCGGAGAGCCACACCGGCACGTACCTCGCGGAGATCCTGGACGCCGAGGCGGTCGCGGCGGCCGCGGCGGCCCCGCGAGCGACGAACGGCACGGCAAAGCGCAAGCCGGCGACCCGGAAGCCGGCCAAGGCGAAGGCGGCGGCGAGCGCGTGACGCCCGCCCGTCGAGGCGTGCCGCGCGCGCCTCGGCGGGCTTGCAGGTTCCTGCAAGCCGTCCGTGCGTGCGTGGTGTTCACTACGGGTCATGCGAAAGAACGGACAGATCAAGCGCGCCCTCACGGCGGTCTTCGGCGTCGCGCTGGGGGCCACCATGCTCACCGCCCCGCCGGCGGCGGCCGCCGAGCAGATCGCGCACACCTGCGTGGGCGAGCAGGTCATCCGCTGCGCCAACGTGGAGATGTCGTCCCCCGGGGTGTTCAACGCCCACGCGCGGGTGACCGACACCGCCGGCGGCGGTGACTACGAGGTCCGGGTCCGCGAGATGTACCTCCAGATCCTGCGTGACGGGATCTGGTGGACCGTCTCGGAGGCCTACCCGGCCGAGACGTGGGAGCCCGTCCAGGACGTCCACCGCACGCCGTCGTGGTCGTGCGGGTCCTCCCCGCAGAGGCGTATGCGGGCGGTCGTGACCATGGAGTGGCAGGACCAGGACTACGTCATCGGCAGAGGCACGATCTCCTCGGGGAGCGTCACGGTCTGCCCGCGTACCTGACGGCACTGCCGGGAACGGCGTGCACGCCACGTGACCGAGCCGCCCCCTGGATCCAGGCGATCCAGGGGGCGCCTCCGTTGGCGGATCGCTGCCCGGATCCGCCACGGGTGCGGCGAGAGCCTCAGGCGTGGCCTCCGGGGCGGGCGCCCCCTAGGGTGGTCCCCATGAGCGGAGCCACGCACGACTACGCCGTGACGGTGCGGTGGACCGGCGCAGGGGAGGCGGGTACGTCGTCGTACACCTCCTACTCCCGGGACCACGAGATCGACCTGCCGCACAAGCCGCCCCTGCCCGGGTCGGCCGACCCGGCGTTCCGGGGCGACCCGGCCCGCAACAGCCCGGAGGAGCTGTTCGTCGCGAGCCTGAGCCAGTGCCACATGCTGTGGTTCCTGCACCTGGCGGCGGAGTCCGGGCTCGTCGTGCGCGAGTACACGGACGCCGCCACGGGCACCATGCGGGTCGAGTCGCGGGGCGAGGGCGCGTTCACGGACGTCACGCTGCACCCGAGGGTCGCGGTCGACGCCGGTGAGCTCGCCACGGACGAGCACCTGGCCGCCCTGCACCACAAGGCCCACGCGATGTGCTTCATCGCCCGGTCGGTGAACTTCCCGGTCCGCGTGGAGCCCACGCCGCTGCACGTCGTCGCCTGACCGGGCGTGGCCGCGACGGGGCGGCCGCGCCACCCGCCCGAGGCCGGCCGTCCGTCCGGGGACGACACCGCGCCCGGGGGCGCCGTCGTGTCAGTGGCAGCGCATAGGTTGGTGCCATGGCGGATCCAGCAACCTACAGGCCCAAGGCGGGAGAGGTCCCGACGTCGCCCGGTGTCTACCGGTTCCGCGACGAGCACGGCCGCGTCATCTACGTGGGCAAGGCGAAGAACCTGCGCCAGCGCCTGGCGAACTACTTCCAGGACGTGGCGCACCTGCACGAGCGCACGCAGCGGATGGTGACCACCGCGGCGTCGGTCGAGTGGACGGTCGTGGGCACCGAGGTCGAGGCGCTCGCGCTGGAGTTCACCTGGATCCAGCAGTACGACCCGCGGTTCAACGTGAAGTACCGCGACGACAAGTCCTACCCGTACCTCGCCGTGACCCTGGGCGAGGAGGTCCCGCGGGCCCAGGTCATGCGCGGCGCCAAGCGCAAGGGCACCCGCTACTTCGGCCCCTACGGACACGCCTGGGCCATCCGCGAGACCCTGGACCTGCTGCTGCGGGTGTTCCCGATCCGCACCTGCTCGGCCGGCGTCTACAAGCGGGCGGGCCAGTCGGGCCGGCCGTGCCTGCTCGGGTACATCGACAAGTGCTCGGCACCCTGCGTGGGGCGGATCAGCGTCGAGGACCACCGCGCGCTCGTGCTGGACTTCTGCGACTTCATGGCGGGCGACACGGCCAAGTTCGAGCGCCGGCTGACCAAGCGCATGCAGGAGGCCGCGGCCGAGATGGAGTACGAGCAGGCCGCCCGCCTGCGTGACGACATCGAGGCCCTGCGCCGCGCCACGGAGAAGAACGCGGTGGTGCTCGGCGACGCCACCGACGCCGACGTGTTCGCGCTGGTGGGCGACGAGCTGGAGGCCGCGGTCCAGGTGTTCCACGTGCGCGGCGGGCGCATCCGCGGCCAGCGCGGCTGGGTGGTCGAGAAGGTCGAGGACATCAGCGACGGCGAGCTCGTGGAGCACCTGCTGCAGCAGGTGTACGGCTCGGCGGAGGAGGCGAGCGGCGCGGAGGCCCGCGACGCGGTGCCCCGCGAGGTCCTCGTCCCCGTGCTGCCCCCCGACCTGGACCAGGTGGGTGCCTGGCTCAGCGGCCTGCGCGGCGCCCGCGTGGACGTCCGGGTGCCCCAGCGCGGCGACAAGCGGGAGCTGGCCGAGACGGTCCGCAAGAACGCGGAGCACGCGCTGATGCTCCACCGCACCCGCCGTGCGGGCGACCTGACCACCCGCAGCCAGGCGCTGCGCGAGATCCAGGAGGCGCTGGACCTCGAGTCGGCGCCCCTGCGCATCGAGTGCTACGACATCTCGCACACCCAGGGCACCTACCAGTCCGCCTCGATGGTCGTCTTCGAGGACGGCCTGCCGCGCAAGAGCGAGTACCGCTCGTTCAGCATCCGCGGCTCGGACGGCGACGGCGCACGCGACGACACGCAGGCCATGCACGAGGTGATCACCCGCCGGTTCCGTCGCTACCTCGCCGACCGCCTCAAGGCGAACGACGTCGAGATCTCCGCGGGTGACCTGCCCGCCGGGGAGGACCCGGCGGGCGCGCTGCCCGGTGGTGAGGTGGCGCCCGACGCACCCCAGGAGAAGGCGCGGTTCGCCTACCCGCCCAGCCTCGTGGTGGTCGACGGCGGCCCGCCCCAGGTCGCCGCCGCGAAGCAGGCGATGGAGGAGCTCGGCATCACCGACGTCGCGCTGTGCGGCCTGGCCAAGCGGCTGGAGGAGGTGTGGGTGCCGGGGGAGGAGTACCCCGTCATCCTCCAGCGGTCCAGCGAGGGCCTGTACCTGCTGCAGCGCGTCCGCGACGAGGCGCACCGGTTCGCGATCACCCAGCACCGCCGTCGGCGCAGCAAGGGCATGACCGCCTCGGTGCTCGACGACGTCCCGGGCCTCGGGCCGGCCCGCAAGAAGGTGCTGCTGTCCCACTTCGGCTCCCTCAAGCGGCTGCGGGCCGCGAGCGTCGAGGAGATCGCCAGCGTGCGGGGCATGGGGGCCACCACGGCCGCGGCCGTCGTGGCCGCCCTGAAGGCCTGACGCGGGCATGCTTGGAGCCATGAGCAACACCGAGCCGTCGCCCACCACGGCACCCGAGGGGATCGCCGCCGTCGAGGCCGCCACGCACAGCCCCGAGCGCAGCGACCCGCAGGTGCTCGTGATCACCGGGATGTCCGGCGCGGGCCGGTCCCGGGCCGCGGCCGTGCTGGAGGACCTCGACTGGTACGTGGTCGACAACCTGCCGCCCATGATGCTCGTGCCCCTGGTCGACCTCATGGCCAAGGGGTCCAGCATCGAGCGGGTGGCCGTGGTCGTGGACGTGCGCGGCCGGGAGTTCTTCTCCGAGCTGGACAAGGTGCTCGTGCACATGACGGAGGCCGGCGTCGCGTACCGGATCCTCTTCCTCGACGCGAGCGACGAGGTGCTCGTACGGCGGTTCGAGCAGGTGCGCCGCCCGCACCCGCTCCAGGGTGGCGGCCGCATCCTGGACGGCATCGCCGAGGAGCGGTCCGTCGTGGCGACCCTGGCCGAGCGCGCCGACCTGCGTATCGACACCTCCGACCTGTCCGTGCACGACCTCGCGCGGGAGATCCGCGCCTGGCTCGCCCACGACGCGGTCGAGCAGCTGCGCATCAACGTCATCTCGTTCGGGTTCAAGTACGGCATCCCTCTGGACGCGGACCACGTGGTGGACGTACGGTTCCTGGCCAACCCCTACTGGATCACCGAGCTGCGCCACCTGACCGGGCGTGACCAGCCAGTACGCGACTACGTGCTCGCCCGGCCGGGGGCCGTCGAGTTCATCGACCGGTACGTCGACGCCCTGGCGCCGGTGCTCGCCGGCTATCTCAACGAGGAGAAGCGCTACGTGACCATCGCCGTCGGGTGCACGGGCGGGAAGCACCGGTCCGTCGCCATCTCCGAGGCCATCGCCGAGCGGCTGCGTGCCCGCGGGCAGCTCGTCTCCGTCTCGGCACGCGACCTGGGCCGCGAATGATCCCGCACGCGCCGGGAGCGCCCGACGTGCCCGCCCCGGAGTGGAGCAAGAACCCGTCGGTGGTCGCCCTCGGCGGCGGGCACGGCCTGTCCGCCAGCCTGTCTGCGCTGCGGCTCATGTCGGACCGCCTCACGGCGGTCGTGACGGTGGCCGACGACGGCGGGTCGTCCGGCCGGCTGCGCGACGAGCTGGACGTGCTGCCCCCGGGCGACCTGCGGATGGCGCTCGCAGCACTGTGCGACGACTCCGAGTGGGGTCGCACCTGGAGCGCGATGCTGCAGCACCGCTTCTCGTCGTCGGGCGAGCTGGACAACCACGCGATGGGCAACCTGCTGATCGTGGCGCTGTGGGAGCTGCTCGGTGACCCGGTGGAGGGCCTCGACTGGGTCGGCCGCCTGCTGGGTGCGCGGGGGAGGGTGCTGCCGATGGCGTCGGTGCCGCTCGTGGTCGAGGCGGACGTCCGGCACGCCGCCGAGCCCGGGGAGCCGGAGCGTCCGCTGGAGACGGTCGTCGGGCAGAGCCGGGTCGCCGTGACCGAGGGGCGCATCGAGCAGCTCCGGCTCCTGCCCGCCGACCCGCCCGCCTCCCCGGAGGCCGTGCAGGCCGTGCTCGACGCCGACTGGGTGGTCCTGGGGCCGGGCTCCTGGTACTCGTCGGTGCTGGTGCACCTGCTGGTCCCGGCGCTCGCCGACGCCCTGCACGCCACGAAGGCGCGCCGCTGCGTGACGCTCAACCTGTCCGCGGAGAACGGTGAGACCGAGGGCCTGACCGCCGTGGACCACCTGGAGGCGCTGCACAAGCATGCGCCCGGCCTGCGGATCGACGCGGTGCTGGCCGACCCGTCCGCCGTCGAGGACGTGGCGGCCCTGGAGGCCGCCGCCGCGTCCATGGGTGCCCGCGTGATCATGCGGCAGGTGCGCCGCGGCGACGACACGGCCCGGCACGACGGGCTGCGCCTGGCCGCTGCCTACCGGGACGTGTTCGAGGGCGTCTACGGCGACGTCTGACCTGCGCACGACGACATTCGCCACCGGGATGTCCGCGATGCGAGACCGCTCCTGGACACCGTTGACATGCCCGGAGGGCGGCCGTAACTTCCCGCGCACCGAAACCCGATCAGTCTGATCGGATTTCCGGACCGGAGGGAGACCGGCATGGCACGAGCGATGAACGGCACGGTGCGGACCACGCACGCCCGCTCCCTGTGTCGCGTCCCGCGGTGGTGTCCAGCCGGTCGCTGACCGCACCCGCCTGACCTCCGGCCCTGCGCTGCTGCTCCTGCCTCGCCCGGGCCCGCGCCCCACCACCCGCTCCACCGCACCTCGCCCCCCGCGTCACCCCGGTGACGGACCTTCGTGCACCCTCGCGCAGGTCCGCCTCGCCGTGCCCCGAGAGGACCCCCACATGGCCCCGCACCACTCTCACCACCTGAGCCGGCGGCCCGCCGCTCGCCGGCCCGCCCCGACGTCCGCCGTCCGGCAGCCCGCCGCGACGTCACAGGCCGGCGCCGACCGCGCCGTCGCCGGATCCCCTGGCAGTCACGGCGCGCCGCGCCAGGCACCGCAGGGGTCCGCCGGACGCCGTCGTGTCGCACCGGTCGTGACGACGGCCCTGGTCACCGGTCTCGTCCTGACCGGCTGCGCCGGACCGGGCGAGGCCGGGGCCGGCGGCAGCACGCCCGCGGACCCGACGCCGGGCGGCACGCTCCGGTTCGCGCTCGGCGCCGCACCGCAGGGTGTGGACCCGCAGCAGGTGGGCTCCAACGTGAGCATCTACGTGGCGCGCCAGCTCGCCGACTCGCTGACCGACCAGGACCCCGCCACGGGTGAGATCGAGCCGTGGCTCGCCGAGAGCTGGGACGTCAGCGACGACCTGACGCACTTCACGTTCCACCTGCGCGACGGCGTGACGTTCTCGGACGGCAGCGCGCTGGACTCCGCGGACGTCCGGGCGAGCTTCGACGCGCTCGCGGGCGACCTCGGGGCCACCGCACCGCTCGCGGCGAGCTACCTGGCGGGCTACGAGCGGACCGAGGCGCCCGACGACCGCACCGCCACCGTCGTCTTCGACGCGCCCAACGCACAGTTCCTGCAGGCCACCTCGACCGTGTCGCTCGCGATCCTGTCCGAGGAGACCGCGCAGGCGGACCCGGCCGAGCGCCTCCAGGGCGATGTCGTCGGCTCCGGGCCCTTCGTGCTGGAGAGCTACACGCAGGACCAGGGCGCGGTGCTCACCCGGCGCGACGGCTACGACTGGGCGCCTGCGTCGGCCGGGCACGAGGGCGAGGCGTACCTCGACCGCATCGAGTTCTCGGTGGTGCCCGAGTCCGGGGTGCGGGCCGGCGGGCTCGCGTCCGACCAGTTCGACGCCGTCGGCGACGTGCTGCCGCAGGACGTGCCGCAGGTCGAGGGCTCGGGCGGCGCCGTGCTGACCCGCGCCAACCCGGGCGTGCCGTTCGTGCTGCAGCCCAACCTCACCCGCCCGCCGCTCGACGACGTCGAGGTGCGCCGCGCGCTCCTGCCCGCCATCGACCGGCAGGAGCTGGTCGACACCGTGCTGTCCGACGCGTTCGAGCCGGCCACCGGCATCCTCGCGTCCACGACGCCCGGGTACGCCGACCTGTCGGACCAGCTCGCCTTCGACCCCGAGGAGGCCGGGCGGATCCTGGACGACGCAGGCTGGGTGCCCGGCAAGGACGGCATCCGCGTCAAGGACGGCACGCCGCTGCAGATCGAGGTGACGTACACCCCCGTGTTCACCGGCAGCGGGCCGGTGCTGGAGCTCGTCGCCCAGCAGCTCCGCGCCGTCGGCGTGGACCTCACGTTGCGCCAGCTCGCGGCCGCCGAGCAGACCACGGCCCAGGACTCCGGCGACTACGACCTCTACTACTACAACGTCACCCGGGCCGACGCCGACATCCTGCGCACCCAGTTCTCCACCGCCCAGCGCAACCTGAGCCTGCGCGAGCCGGACGACGTCGTCGACCCGCTGCTGGACGAACAGCTCGGGGAGGCCGACCCCGGCGCCCGCGACGCCCTGGTCGCGGACGCCCAGCGGGCGATCCTCGACGAGGGTCTCGCGGTGCCGCTGTTCGAGCTGGCCCAGTCGATCGGGGTGCGCGGAGACGTGCACGGCGTCACCTTCGACGCCTCGTCCCGGCTGCTGTTCCACGACGCGTGGATCGAGCAGGAGTGATGCTCGTCCACGTCCTGCGGCGGCTCGGCGGCGCAGCCGCGGTGCTCTGGGCCGCCTTCACGGTCTCCTACCTGATCCTGTACCTGCTGCCCAGCGACCCGGTGGCGATCATGCTCGACCAGGGCGCCGGGGGAGAGCGCGTGGACCCCGCCCGGGTGGCCGAGCTGCGCGCACGCCACGGGTTCGACCAGGGGCCGGTCCAGCAGTACCTCACGCTGCTCGGCCGCACCCTGACCGGCGACCTCGGCACGTCGATCAGCAGCGGCGCCCCCGTGGCCGGCCTCATCGCGGACGCGTTCCCGGAGACGGCGAAGCTCGCGGGCCTGGCACTCGTGCTCGGCCTGGCGGGCGGCGTCGGGATCGCGACGCTCGCGTCGTGGACCCGGGCCACCTGGCTGCGCGACCTGCTGCTGGCGCTGCCGCCGCTCGGGGTTGCCGTACCGGGGTTCTGGGTCGGCCTCGTGCTGCTCCACCTGTTCTCGTTCACCTGGTTCCTGTTCCCGGCGGTCGGCAACGAAGGATTCGCCTCGCTGGTGCTGCCGGCGGTCACGCTCGCCGTCGGGCTCTCCGCCGTCGTCGCCCAGGTGCTGTCGCAGGGGCTGCGCGAGGCGTGGCGCGCACCCTCCGTGGAGACCGTGTTCGCCAAGGGGGCCGGACGAGGCCGGGTGCTCGGTGCGCACGTGGCGCGCAACGGCTCCCTGCCCACCGTGACGGTGCTGGGCGTGCTGGTCGGCAACCTGCTCGGCGGCACCGTGGTGGTCGAGACGGTGTTCTCGCGCCAGGGCTTCGGCCGGCTGGTCGAGAACGCGGTGACCACGCAGGACATCCCCGTCGTCCAGGGACTCGTGGTCGTCGCCGCCGTGGTGTTCGTGGGCACGAGCCTCCTGGTGGACCTCGTCCACCCGCTGCTGGACCCGCGGGTGCTGACCGGCGCCCGGCCCGCGGACACCGGACCCGGAGGTGCGTCATGAGCTCCGCACAGACCCGTGCCCTGCCCCGTGCCCTGCCCCGTGCCCTGCCCCGCCCCGTCACCCTGGGTGCGCTCGTCGTGGTCGCCCTGGTGCTGCTCTGGGCGGTCGCCCCCGGCCTGTTCACCGGTCACGACCCGGTCACCGGGGTCCCCGCCGACAAGCTGCTCGCTCCCGGTGCCGGCCACTGGTTCGGCACGGACCACCTCGGCCGTGACCTGTTCGCGCGGACCGTGCACGGCACGAGCCTGTCCGTGCGCGCCGCGCTCCTCGCCATCGGCGTCGCGCTCGTGGCCGGGTCCGCCGTCGGGCTGGTCGCCGGCTTCGCGGGCGGTCCCGTCGACGAGGCGCTCATGCGCGCCACGGACGTGCTGCTGGCGATCCCCGGGCTGCTGCTGTCGCTCGCCGTGGTGACCGCGCTCGGCTTCGGCACCGTCAAGGTCGCGGTGGCCGTGGGTGTCGCGTCCGTGGCGACGTTCGCCCGCGTCATGCGCAGCCAGGTGCTCCGCGTGCGGCACGCCACCTACGTCGAGGCGGCGCGGCTGGCCGGCGCGAGCCGCGCCGCCGTCGTGCTGCGGCACGTGCTGCCCAACTCCGCCGGGCCCGTGCTGGCGCTCGCGGCGGTCGAGCTGGGCGCGGTGCTCCTGGCGGTGTCGGCCCTGAGCTTCCTCGGGTACGGGGCCACGCCGCCCACGCCCGAGTGGGGCTCGCTCGTGGCCGAGGGGCGCGACTACCTGGCCGTCGCCTGGTGGTACTCGACGCTGCCCGGCCTGGTCATCGCCCTGTTCGTGCTCGCCGTGGGCGTGCTCGGCCGGGTGCTCGCCCGCGACGGAAGGACGGACCGATGACATCGACGACGAGCGCGTCCACGGCAGGCGGGCTGTCCACGGACGACCGGCTGACGGAGGCGAGGCCCGCCGCCGCGCCGTCGGGCAGCCTGCTGCGCGTGCGCGGGCTGCGGGTCGCCTACGGCGAGGCCGAGGTCGTGCACGGCGTGGACCTCGACGTGCGTGCGGGTGAGGTGGTCGCGCTGGTGGGTGAGTCGGGCAGCGGCAAGTCGACCACGGCGCACGCCCTGATCGGTCTGCTGCCCGACGGTGGCCGTGTCACGGCCGGCCAGGTGCACCTCGCCGCGCCGCAGGCCGGGCCGGGCCCGCGCGCGGCCGCCGGGGTGACGCTCACCGACCTGCTGCCGGACGCGTGGCGGCGCGTGCGGGGCGTGCGCGTGGGTCTCGTGCCGCAGGACCCGGGCGCCGCGCTGGACCCGGTGGTGCGGGTGGGCGAGCAGGTCGCGGAGGCCCTCGTGGTGCACGGGACCCCACGCCGGGTGGCCCGACGGCGAGCGGTCGAGATCCTGCGCGAGGTCGGGCTCGACCGTCCGGCCGCGCGGGCACGGCAGTACCCGCACCAGCTCTCCGGCGGCATGCGGCAGCGCGTCCTGGTGGGTATCGCGACGGCGTGCGAGCCGCAGCTCGTGATCGCCGACGAGCCGACGTCGGCGCTGGACGTGACCGTCCAGCGCCGCGTGCTCGACCTGCTCGCCGACCTCACGTCCCGCGCCGGCACCGCGGTGCTGCTCATCACCCACGACCTGGCCGTGGCCGCCGACCGCGCGGACCGGGTGGTGGTGCTCAGGGAGGGGCGCGTGGTCGAGGAGGGGCCGGCCGCGCGCGTGCTGGGCGCACCGGAGCACCCGTACACCCGCGAGCTCGTGGCTGCCGTGCCCGGCTGGAACCCGGCGCCCAGAAATACTGTGCCAAGCGCACCCGCGCCGACCTCGGGCCACGCGCCGGACGGTCACCCCGTCGCCTCAGGTGACGCCGTCCGCCCCGACGACCCGTCGCCCGTGCTCCTGGAGGTCCGCGGGCTGGTCAAGGAGTTCCGCCTCGGCCGGCGGGAACGCCTGCGCGCCGTCGACGACGTGTCGTTCGCCGTGCCCCGCGGCTCCGCGTTCGCGCTGGTGGGGGAGTCAGGGTCGGGCAAGTCGACCACGGCACGGCTCGTGCTCGGCCTGGAGCGGCCCGACGCCGGCGCGGTCGAGCTCGACGGAGTCCCGGTGGGCACCGGCCGCGCCACCCGGCGGCGCGCGCAGCTGGTGCACCAGGACCCGTACTCGTCGCTCGACCCGCGGTTCACGGTGTCCGCCGTGGTCGACGAACCGCTGCGGGCGCACCGGGTGGGCGACCGGGCCGAGCGCCGGGACCGTGTCGCGCACCTCCTGGAGCAGGTGCACCTGTCGGCCGACCTGGCCGGACGCCGGCCCGCCGAGCTGTCGGGCGGGCAGCGGCAGCGGGTGGCGATCGCCCGAGCGCTGGCGCTCGACCCGGAGCTGCTCGTGCTGGACGAGCCGACGTCGGCGCTCGACGTCTCCGTGCAGGCGCGGGTTCTGGAGCTGCTGGCCCGCCTCCGCGCAGAGCGTGGCCTGACCTACCTGTTCGTCTCGCACGACCTGGCCGTGGTGCGGCAGGTCGCCGACCACGTCGGCGTGCTGAGCGCCGGGCGGCTGGTGGAGCACGGACCCGTCGGTCGCGTCCTCGATCACCCCGCCCACCCGTACACCGCCGACCTGGTCGCGGCGATCCCCGGTACCGGCCGCGGCCGGCACCCCCAGCGGAAGGACTGACATGACCGATCCCCGGAGCACGACGATCGCCACGGACCTCACCGGCCCCGTCGCCCCGCCCGACCTGTCGGCGGCCGAGCGCGAGCACGCCGCGTGGCGTGCCGCTCGCGAGCGGAAGCTGTGCGAGCCCCACGGGTGGTTGAGCCCGGTCGCCCTGCTGTGGCCGACGTCGACGCCGCGGCCCCTGCCCGGCCTGCCGGGCGAATGGTGGGTCGCGGACGGCAGGCTGTTCACCCGGCCCACGGCCGGTGACACGAGCGCGCTGGTGGGCGACCTGGTGCGCTACGGCGCCCCGACGTCGGTCGCCGTGGCCGAGGGACGTTCCCTGGTGCTCGGCACCTACCTGCCCGAGGGCCGGTCCGGCGCGGACGGGGAGCAGGAGGTGGCCGTCGAGGTGGTGCGCCGTACGGGCCGGTACGGCCTGCGCCTGCGCGATCCCCAGGCCCCCACCCGTACCGGGTTCCCGGGCGTGCCCGCGTTCGCGTACGACCCGGCCTGGGTGCTGGACGTGCCGGTGCGGTGGTTCGACCGGGCCGTGAGCCTGACGGTCGGCGCGGCACAGCCCCGCCTCGTGCACCACGTCGAGGCCGTCGGCGAGGTGGAGATCGCGCACGACCACCTGCTGCTGCTGACCGGAACCCTCGCGCAACCCCGGCTGCTGTTCACCGACGAGACGGACGGTGTGGCGCCGTGGCGGGTCCTCCGGGCCGGGGTGCCCGGCGAGGAGCCGGCAGCGTCGGACACGCTGCGCCTCGACCTGAACCGGGCGACCGACCTGCCGTTCGCATTCACCCGCTTCGGGACGTGCCCCGCCCCGGTGGCGGGCAACCACCTGCCGTTCGCCGTACCGGCGGGCGAGAAGGCACCCCGATGAGCACCCTGCCCCCGACGGCGACCACCGCGCCCCGGCCGCCCGGTCGCGGCCCGGTGGCGGAGGTGCGTGACGTGCACCTGTCGGACCCGCTGGTCGAACCGCTGCTGGCCGGGCTCTCGGCCGAGTACCGCGCCCGCTACCACGATCTCCTGACCGAGGAGCAGCACCGGGCGGAGATGGCGCACTACGCCGCCGCCGAGTTCGCCCCGCCGGTCGGGTCGCTGGTGCTCCTGCTGGAGGACGGCGAACCGGTGGCGGGCGGCGCGTTCCGGCGTCGGCTGGAGCCCGAGCTGGGGGAGGACGCGCGCCTGGAGCGGCCGGCTACCCGCGACGCGGGCGGCGTCCCCGTGGTCCCGACGGCGGAGCTCAAGCGGATCTGGACGCACGCGGCGCACCGGCGGCGCGGGTTGGCGCGGCGGGTGCTGGGCGAGCTGGAGGCACGGGCTCGCGACCTGGGCTACCCACGGTTGTACCTGACCACGGGTCCGCGCCAGCCGGAGGCCGCCGCCCTGTACCGGTCCGCCGGGTACCGGCCGCTCACGGCGGCCGCGGCGGGCGAGCCGGTCGCCACGCCGGACCTGGCGGGCGACGTGCCGTTCGGTCCGCTCCCGTTCGAGAAGTGGCTCACGGCATGAGCGCGGAGCTGGCCGAGGGCGAGTCGCGCCTCCTGTACCCGCCGCCGGGGCTCCCACCGGGGGCGGGCGGCCCGGCGTCGGCGGGCACCCCGGACGAGGACCTGCGCGTGGTGGGAGCCAGGCACCCGGGTCGCTGGGTCGCCACGGCGGTGGTCGGCGTCCTGCTGGCCATGGTGGTCTCGTCCCTGGTCACGAACGACCGCTGGGAGTGGGACGTCGTGGCCCGCTACCTCACATGGCCCTCGATCCTGGAGGGCGCGTGGGCCACGGTGCGGCTCACGGTGACGGCGTCGGTCGTGGGCTTCGCGCTCGGCACGGTGCTGGCCCTGATGCGGCTGTCCCGCTCGCCGCTCCTGCAGGCCGTGTCGTGGGCGTACACGTGGGTGTTCCGGTCGGTGCCGCTGCTGCTGCAGCTCCTGCTCTGGTACAACCTCGCGTACCTGTACCCGGTGCTGAGCCTGGGCATCCCGTTCGGACCGGAGCTCCTGTTCTTCGACACGCTCGACCTGATCGACAAGTTCTGGGCCGCGATCCTGGGCCTCGGCCTGTCGCAGGCGGCGTACAGCGCAGAGATCGTCCGCGCCGGCATCCTCGGCGTCGACCAGGGGCAGCACGAGGCCGCCGCCTCCCTGGGCCTGCCGCGGCACCGCCAGGTGCGGCGCATCATCCTGCCGCAGGCCATGCGGTCCATCGTGCCGACGGCCGTGAACGAGGTGATCGGCCTGCTCAAGGGCACCTCGATCGTGTACGTGCTGGCATACGGCGAGCTGTTCTACATCGTGAGCGTCATCTACGGCCGCAACGGCCGGGTGGTGCCGCTCCTGATCGTCGCCGCGATCTGGTACCTCGCGCTGACGACGCTCATCACGGTGGTCCAGTACTACGTCGAGCGGCACTACGCCAAGGGCGCGCTGCGCACCCTGCCGCCCACGCCGGTCCAGCGCGTGCGGTGGGAGCTCCAGGTCGGCTGGTCGCGCCTCACCGGCTCCCCCGTGCCCGACGGCGTCCCGCCCGCCCTGGCCGCACGCGTCCGGGTCGGCCGGTGGGTCGCGCCGCGCACCGCACCCACCGGACCGAAGGGAGGTGCCGCATGACCGGTGGACTGCTGGAGATCCGGGGCGTGCACAAGTCGTACGGCCTGCTGGAGGCGCTGCGCGGCGTGGACCTGACGGTCCGGCCGGGCGAGGTCGCCGCCATCATCGGCCCGTCCGGGTCGGGCAAGTCGACGCTGCTGCGCGCCATCAACCACCTGGAGAAGGTGGACCGCGGGTTCGTGTCCCTGGACGGCGAGCTCATCGGGTACGCCCGGCGCGGCAGCACCCTGCGCGAGCTCACCGAGCGCGAGATCCTGCGGCGGCGCACCCGCATCGGGTTCGTCTTCCAGAACTTCAACCTCTTCCCGCACCTCACCGTGCTGGAGAACGTCGTCGAGGCGCCGATCTTCGCCCAGGGCCGGCCCCGCGCCGAGGCCGAGGCGGAGGCGCGCGAGCTGCTCGCCCGGGTCGGGCTCGCCGACCGGGCCGGGGACCGCCCCCGGCAGCTCTCCGGCGGCCAGCAGCAGCGCGTCGCCATCGCCCGCGCGCTCGCCCTGCGGCCCGCCGTCGTCCTGTTCGACGAGCCGACGTCTGCCCTGGACCCCGAGCTCGTGGGCGAGGTGCTCGGCGTCATCAAGGAGCTGGCCGGCACCGGCACCACGCTCGTCGTCGTCACCCACGAGGTCGGGTTCGCCCGCGAGATCGCGGACACCGTCGTCTTCATGGACGAGGGCGTCGTGGTCGAGCAGGGGCCGCCCGCCGACGTGCTCGACCACCCCGCCAACGACCGCACCAGGGCCTTCCTGGAGAAGGTCCTGTGACCCTCGACCTCCGCCTGAACCCGAACCCCGCCCCGACCCTCGACCGCCGCCCGAACCCCGCCCCGACCCCCGCCCCGAAGGGAACCACCGTGACCGTCTCCCGACGCGCCACCCGCCGCCTCCTCGCCCTGACCGCCGTGCCGCTGCTCGCCCTGACCGCAGCCTGCTCGGCGGCCAGCACCGAGCGCCCCGAGACGGAGGAGTCCGCCGGCCTCGCCGGGAACGCACCCGAGTCCGCCGGTCTTCAGGTCAGCACCAGCCCCGACCAGGACCGCGTCCGCAGCACCGAGTCCGCCGACGCCGTGGCCCTGTTGCCCGACGAGTGGGCCGACAAGGACGAGATCACCGTCGCCGTCAGCGGCAGCGGCGCCCCGCCGCTCGTCTTCCTCGCCGACGACGACAAGACGCCGATCGGCCACGAGACCGACATCGCGCAGCTCGTCGCCGACGCCCTCGGCAAGGACCTGAACCTGGAGGTCAAGGCCTGGGCCGACTGGCCGCTCGCCCTCCAGTCCGGCGACGTCGACGCCGTCATCTCCAACGTCACCGTCACCGAGGAGCGCAAGGAGACCATCGACTTCTCGAGCTACCGCGTCGACGAGCTCGGCTGGCTCACCGCCGCCGACTCCGACCTGGTCATCGACTCCCGCGAGGACATCGCCGGCAAGATCGTCGGCGTCGGCTCCGGGACCAACCAGGAGAAGATCCTGCTCGAGTGGGACCGCCTCAACCAGGCCGACGGCCTGGAGCCCATCCAGGGCCCCGAGTACTACGAGCAGCTCTCCGACGTGCTGCTCGCCCTCCAGTCCGGCCGCGTCGAGGCCTACGTGGGCCCCAACGCGTCGCTCGCCTACCAGGCAGCCGTCTCCCCGGAGGACTTCAAGGTGGTCGGCACCCTGAACGGCGGCTGGCCCGACACCGCCCAGATCGCGGTGGCCACCAAGAAGGGCGCGGACGCCGCCGACGCGGTCACCGCCGCCCTCAACCACGCCATCGAGGACGGCTCCTACCAGCAGGTGCTGGAGCGCTGGGGCCTCGAGGTCGAGGCCGTGGACCGCGCCGAGACCAACCCGCCCGGCCTGCCCAAGACGGAGGAGTGAGCCCCATGACCGAAGCCATCCGCGTGCCCCTGTCCGTGCTCGACCTCGCCCTGGTCGCCGACGGCTCCACCGGCGCCGCGGCGATCCAGCGGGCCGTGGCGCTCGCGGTCGACCTCGACGCCCTCGGCTACCGGCGCGTCTGGTACGCCGAGCACCACCTCGCGCCCGGCGTCGCCTCCGCGGCGCCCGCCGTGCTCGCGGCCGCCGTCGCAGCCCGCACCTCGCGCATCCGCGTCGGCTCCGGGGCCGTGCTCCTGTCCACGACGTCGCCCCTGATCGCCGCCGAGCAGTTCGGCACCATCGCCGCCCTGCACCCCGGCCGGGTCGACCTCGGCCTGGGCCGCGCGTTCACCGTCCCCCGGCCGGCCCCGGCCGCGACCGGGGGAGACGAACGTGGGAACAGTCGCGCCAAGGCGGCCCAGAACCCGATCAAGGCCACGTTCGACGGTGGGCGGGCAGCGGCGAGCGCCGGCGCCGTACCGCGGCTCGTGGACGGGCTGTACGTGCCTCCCGCGCCGCCGAACGGGTTCAACGACCCCGCGCTGCGCGAGCGGATCCTCGCCCAGCAGGAGGTGATCGGCGCACAGCGCGAGCCGGCCGGCTTCCGCGAGGAGGTCGAGCTCGTGCTCGACGTCCAGCGCGGCACCTACCGCGACCGCAGCGGCGGCGCGTACACGAGCCCGCCCGTCGAGGGGGCCCAGTTCGACCTCTGGCTCCTCGCGTCCAGCGGCGGCGAGAGCGCCCGCGTGGCCGGCGAGCTCGGCCTACCGCTCGCGGCCAACTTCCACGTCAGCCCCGCCACCGTGCTGGACACCGTGGCGGCCTACCGGGAGGCGTTCCGGCCCGGGGTGCTCGCCGAGCCGTACGTCATCGTGTCGGCCGACGTCCTCGTCGCGCAGACCCTCGAACGCGCCCGCGTCCTGGCCGAGCCGTTCGCCGACTGGGTGCTGTCCATCCGCCGCGGCGAGCGCGGCGCCATCGCCTACCCGTCGCCGTCCGCCGCGACCGCCTGGACCGACCGGCCCGACGCCGAGCGTGCCCTCGTGGCCGACCGCGTGGACACCCGGATCGTCGGCGACCCGGACACCGTCGTCGAACGCCTGGAGACGCTCGTGCGCGTCACCGGCGCCGACGAGCTGCTGGTCACCACCGCCACCCACGACCCCGCCGAGACCCGCCGCTCGTTCGAGCTGCTGGCGCGGGCCTGGGGGACCGGTGAGCGGGCCGCGACGAGCCCCGGCCGGGTGGCCAGCGGCGTCTGAACCCGGTCCGCCGTCCGACAACCAACAACCCCGCACGGCCCCACGCGAAGGAGAACCCCATGCCCGTCGAGTTCCTCGGCATCGCCGCCACCAGTGACGCCTCCGAGACCACCGCCCGCACCACCGCGCCCTTCGACCCCGACTACCTGGTCCGCATCGCGCGCGCCCACCGGGACAACGGCTGGACCCGCATCCTGTTCGCCTACGGCTCCTCCGGGCCCGAGCCGGCGGCGCTCGCGGCCCACGTCGCCGCGCACGTGCCGGACATCGAGCTGCTGCTCGCGCACCGGCCCAACGTCTCCTACCCGACGTACGCCGCGAAGACGTTCGCGACGCTGGACCAGCTCTCGGGCGGGCGGCTGTCGGTGCACTTCATCTCGGGCGGCAACGACCACGAGCAGGGCCGCGAGGGCGACACCCTCACCAAGGACCAGCGGTACGCCCGCACCCGCGAGTACATCCAGATCGTGAAGCGGGCCTGGACCAGCGGCGAGCCGTTCGACCACCACGGCGAGTTCTACGACCTCGACGACTTCGTGCTCGACGTGAAGCCGGTCGAGGGGCACGTGCCGACCATCTCGTTCGGCGGCTCCTCCGAGGCCGCCTACCCGGTCGGCGCCGCGGAGGCCGACATCTACGCGGTGTGGGGCGAGCCGCTGGACCGCACCGCGGAGCAGATCGCCCGGGTGCACGTCGAGGCCACCGCGGCGGGCCGGGCGACGCCGCCGCGCATCCACGCCGCGTTCCGGCCGATCATCGCCCCCACCGAGGAGCTGGCCTGGGAGAAGGCGCACCGGGTGCTGGACCGGATCGAGGCGCGCAAGGCGGCCCAGGGCGGAGTCCTGAGCCGACGCCACCCGATCGACAAGCCGGAGAACGCGGGCTCGCAGCGCCTGCTGGAGATCGCCGCCCAGGGCGAGCGGTTCGACACGGCGTTGTGGACCGCCACGGCGAAGGCGACCGGTGGCGCCGGGAACTCGAACGCGCTGGTCGGCACGCCCGAGCAGGTCGCGCAGGCCCTCCTCGCGTACTACGACCTGGGGGTGCGGGTGGTCTCGGCCCGCGGCTACGACCTGCTGGACGACGCGATCGACTTCGGCCGCTACGTCATCCCCCTGGTCAAGGAGGGCGTGGCGGAGCGCGACCGCGCCGCGGCGGCGCAGGCGGCGGCCTGATGCGCTTCCAGGTCCTGGACATCGCGTTCAACCCGCCCCACCCCGTCACCGGCCGCGAGGTGCCGCCCGCCGACCGGCTGAACGGGATCGTGGACACCGCGGTGCTCGCGGAGGAGCTCGGGTTCGACTCGTTCGCGGTGGGGGAGCGGCACGCCGGCCCGGTGCTGTCCTCGGCCCCGACGGTGCTGCTGGGCGCCATCGCGGCCCGCACGTCCCGCATCCTGCTCTCCACGGGCGTCACGGTGCTGTCCCTGCACGACCCGATCCGGCTCGCCGAGGACCTGGCCACCATCGACCAGCTCAGCCGCGGCCGCCTGGAGATCGTCATCGGCAAGGGCAACGAGGACCTGCAGTACCCGCTGCTCGGCCTGGACATCGCCAAGCAGTACGAGTACCTGCGGGAGAACTACGAGCTGCTGCGGCTGCTGCTCTCCGCCGAGGACGTCACCTGGGAGGGGCGGTACCGGCACCGGCTGGAGCACGCGACCACGCTCCCGCGCCCGTTCGCGGGGCCGTTCCGCATCTGGCACGGCTCGGCGACGTCGCAGTTCGCCGTCGACCTGGCGGCCGAGCACGGCGACCCGATCGTCAGCGCGAACGCCCTGCAGCCACGCGAGAACTACGCCGTGCTCATCGACCGGTACCGGGAGCGGTACGCGGCCGCGGGGCACGACCCGGCCTACGGGTTCGTGGGCGCGGGCTCGGGTGGTCTTTTCCTGGCCGACACCACGGAGGCGGCCATCGAGCAGTACCGGCCCATCTACGAGGGCCAGGTGCGCCAGCAGGACCAGCGCAGGCACGCGCCGGGCGCAGTCGGCAAGGTGACGAGCTTCCGCACTCTCCAGGACGCCGTCGACCGCGGACCCGCGCTCGTGGGCTCGCCCGAGCGGGTGGCCGAGAAGATCCTCGACTACCACGCGTCGTTCGGGCACGTCCTGCAGTCCGTGTCCGTGAACCACCTGCTCGAACCGGCCCGGCAGGAGGACGTGCTGCGCCGGTTCGCGGCGGAGGTGGCGCCCGTGGTCCGTGCCGAGGTCGGCACGGAGCTGTGGGGTCCGCGGGACGCGCGGCGCGCCGCCGGGTTCACGGCCGCGCACGGCACGGGGCCGCTCGCCGAGGTAGGTCCGGGGGTGGACGGCCCCGAACGGCGACACGCCGGGACAATTGCCCCGAGTTTCCGCGATTCCACCCCGTCGGCCCGGCGGTGACCATGGCAGGATGACGCCATGGCGCTCACGGGACAGGTCAAGGAGGAGCTCGCTCGGGTGAGGGTTGCGAAGACGTCGTGCCGCAAGGCCGAGGTCTCCGCGACGCTGAGGTTCTCCGGCGGTCTCCACATCATCTCCGGTCGGGTCGTGATCGAGGCGGAGCTCGACACCGAGTCCGCGGCGACGCGGCTGCGGCACGCGATCCACGACCTGTACGGGCACAGCAGCGAGCTCATCGTGGTGCAGGCGGGCGGGCTGCGGAAGAGCTCGCGGTTCGTGGTGCGCGTGGTGCGCGAGGGGGAGTCGCTGGCCCGTCAGACCGGCCTGCTCGACGCCCGGGGCCGCCCCGTGCGCGGGCTGGCCCCGGAGGTCGTGTCCGCCGGGGTGCAGGAGGCCGAAGCCGTCTGGCGCGGCGCGTTCCTCGCCCACGGCTCCCTCACGGAGCCCGGGCGGTCGATGGCGCTGGAGGTGACCAGCCCCGGACCGGAGGCGGCGCTCGCCCTGGTAGGCGCCGCGCGCCGCCTCGGCGTCGCCGCCAAGTCCCGCGAGGTGCGGGGCATCGACCGCGTCGTCATCCGCGACGGCGACTCCATCGGCCGCATGCTGGAGCGCATCGGCGCTCCCGAGACGCTCAAGGTCTGGGAGGAGCGCCGCGAGCGCCGCGAGGTGCGCGGCACCGCCAACCGCCTGGCGAACTTCGACGACGCGAACCTGCGACGCTCGGCCCGGGCCGCGGTGGCGGCGGGGGCGCGCGTGCAGCGGGCGTTCGAGATCCTGGGCGACGAGCTGCCCGACCACCTGCGGCAGGCCGGTGAGCTGCGGCTGGCGCACAAGCAGGCGTCGCTGGAGGAGCTGGGCCGCCTGGCCGATCCGCAGCTTTCCAAGGACGCCGTGGCGGGCCGGATCCGCCGGCTGTTGTCGACGGCCGACAAGCGTGCCCTGGAGCTGGGCATCCCGGACACGGAGGCCGGCCTCCCCGCGGACCTGCTCGACCTCTGAGCGGAGCGGACCATACTTCACCCGGACCGTGCCGGATGTGCCACTTCCGGTTTGTGAGAACGAACAGAACCGGGAGTTCCACACTGTCCGGCTCGGGTCACGGTCGGGTGCGGTTCGGGTATAGGCTCGAAATCGTCAGGTGACGACGCCGTGACCATCGCGTTTCCCGTTCGGGTCGTCGCGAGGTCGCGGTGCCCGGAAAACCCTGACGAACGCACTTCACCGTCGGCCATCGACGGGAGTGGCGACAGATACAAGGAAACGTGTGCGCCGGGACGGCCGGCGCCCCTGAGGAGGGCATTGTGACCATCCGCGTCGGCATCAACGGCTTCGGCCGTATCGGCAGGAACTTCTACCGGGCTCTCGTGGAGTCGGGTGCGGACATCGAGGTCGTGGGCGTCAACGACCTGACCGACAACAAGACTCTCGCGCACCTGCTCAAGTACGACACGACGCTGGGCCGCTTCGGCAAGTCGGTCGACTTCGACGACGACAACATCATCGTGGACGGCAAGAAGATCCGTGCGCTGGCCGAGCGCGACCCCGCGAACCTCCCCTGGGGTGAGCTGGGCGCGGACATCGTCATCGAGTCCACGGGCTTCTTCACGGACGCCACCAAGGCGAAGGCGCACATCGACGCCGGCGCCAAGAAGGTCATCATCTCGGCCCCGGCCAAGAACGAGGACGCGACGTTCGTCATGGGCGTCAACCACGAGCAGTACGACGCCGCGGCGCACCACATCATCTCGAACGCGTCGTGCACCACGAACTGCCTCGCCCCGCTGGCCAAGGCCCTGAACGACTCGATCGGCATCGAGCGTGGCCTCATGACCACGATCCACGCCTACACGGGTGACCAGAACCTGCAGGACGGCCCGCACAAGGACCTGCGTCGTGCCCGTGCGGCCGCGCAGAACATCGTGCCCACCACCACGGGTGCCGCCAAGGCCGTCGCCCTGGTGCTGCCGGAGCTCAAGGGCAAGCTGGACGGCTACGCCCTGCGCGTGCCGGTCATCACCGGCTCGGCCACGGACCTCACCTTCGAGGCCCCCCGCGACGTCACCGTCGAGGAGGTCAACGCCGCGGTCAAGGCTGCCGCCGAGGGCCCGCTCAAGGGCGTCCTGGAGTACGTGGACGACGAGATCGTCTCGTCGGACATCGTGACCAACCCGCACCAGAGCATCTACGACGCGAAGCTCACCAAGGTGATCGGCAACCAGGTCAAGGTCGTCTCGTGGTACGACAACGAGTGGGGCTACTCGAACAGCCTCGTCTCGCTCACCGTGTTCGTCGGCGAGAAGCTCTGACGCCTCTCGTCCCGGCGTGAACCCCGACGTCCGCGTGCGCATCGGCCAGCCGGCGCACGCGGACGTCGTCATGTAACGAAGCTTCGACCGGCCTCGTGGCGGCCGGTCCCCGACCTGGAGTGCTCATGAAGACCATCGACTCCCTCGGCGACCTGCGCGGCAAGCGCGTCCTGGTCCGCTCAGACTTCAACGTCCCGCTCGACAAGGAGACCGGGGCGATCACCGACGAAGGGCGCATCGTCGCCGCCCTGCCCACGCTGCGGCGTCTGGCGGACGCGGGCGCCCGTGTGGTCGTGACCGCGCACCTCGGCCGGCCGAAGCCCACCGACGGCTTCACTCCGGAGGCGAAGTACTCGCTGGCGCCCGTCGCGGAGCGCCTGGGCGAGCTGCTCGGCGCCCCCGTCGCGCTGGCCGAGGACCTTACCGGCCCGTCGGCGCAGAAGACCGTCGCGGAGCTGGCCGACGGCCAGGTCGCCCTGCTGGAGAACGTCCGTTTCGACCCGCGCGAGACCTCGAAGGTCGACGCGGAGCGTGCCGAGCTCGCGGGCGAGCTGGCACAGCTCGCGGACGCCTTCGTCTCGGACGGCTTCGGCGTGGTGCACCGCAAGCAGGCCTCGGTGTACGACGTCGCGCAGGTGCTGCCCGCCGCGGCCGGCGACCTGGTGCTCAAGGAGGTCGAGTCGCTCTCGAAGGCGACCGGCGACCCGGAGCGGCCCTACGCCGTGGTGCTCGGCGGCTCCAAGGTCTCGGACAAGCTCGGCGTCATCGCCAACCTGCTGACCAAGGCCGACCGCCTCCTCATCGGTGGTGGCATGGTCTTCACGTTCCTGGCGGCCAAGGGCCTGTCGGTGGGCAACAGCCTGCTGGAGAGCGACCAGATCGACACCGTCAAGGGCTACCTCGCCACCGCCGAGGAGAACGGCGTCGAGATCGTGCTGCCGGTCGACATCGTCGCGGCGGACTCGTTCGCCGCGGACGCGCCGCACCAGGTCGTCGCCGCCGACGCCATCCCGGACGGCACCATGGGCCTCGACATCGGCCCTGAGTCGGGCAAGCTCTTCGCCGGCAAGCTCGCGGACGCGCGGACCATCGCGTGGAACGGCCCCATGGGCGTGTTCGAGTTCGAGGCGTTCGCCGCGGGCACGCGTGCCGTGGCGCAGGGCATCGTGGACGCGACAGCCGCCGGCGGGTTCTCCATCGTGGGCGGTGGCGACTCCGCCGCGGCCGTGCGTGCGCTCGGCTTCGACGAGGCCGGGTTCAGCCACATCTCGACCGGTGGCGGCGCGAGCCTGGAGCTGCTGGAGGGCAAGGAGCTCCCCGGCCTCACCGTGCTCGCCGACTGACCGTCCTGATCCCAGAAGAAAGAAGAAGAACGTGGCAACCACCCGCACGCCCCTGATGGCGGGCAACTGGAAGATGAACCTGGACCACCAGCAGGCGATCAGCACGGTCCAGAAGCTCGCGTGGTCCCTCAAGGACGCCAAGCACGACTACGCGGCGGTCGAGGTGGCGGTGCTGCCGCCGTTCACCGACCTGCGGTCGGTGCAGACCCTCGTGGACGGCGACAAGCTCGAGCTCGTCTACGGTGCGCAGGACGTGTCCAAGCACGAGTCCGGTGCGTACACGGGCGAGATCTCCGGGGCGATGCTGTCCAAGCTGGGCTGCACCTACGTCGTCGTCGGGCACTCGGAGCGCCGGGAGTACCACGCCGAGTCGGACGAGCTGGTCAACGCCAAGGTCCGTACCGCGTTCGCGCACGGCCTGACGCCGATCCTGTGCGTCGGTGAGGGCCTGGAGGTGCGCAAGGCGGGCGACCAGGTCTCCTACACGCTGGCGCAGGTCGAGGCGGCGCTGGCCGACGTCCCGGCCGAGCAGGTCGCCCAGATCGTCATCGCGTACGAGCCCGTCTGGGCCATCGGCACCGGCGAGGTCGCCACACCCGAGGACGCGCAGGAGGTCTGCGGTGCGATCCGCCGGGTGCTCGGCGAGCTGTGCGACCAGACCGTCGCCGACGGCGTCCGCGTCCTGTACGGCGGCTCGGTGAAGTCGGGCAACGTCGCGCAGATCATGGCGCAGCCCGACGTCGACGGCGCCCTGGTGGGCGGCGCGAGCCTGGACCCCGAGGAGTTCGCGAAGATCGCGCGGTACCAGTCTCACGTCACCGCCTGAGACCGGAGCTGAGCGCACGTCAGGCGTGCAGGTCACCCGGGTGATCTGCACGCCTGACACGTCGTGGTTCCGAGACCGGTACGCAACCTGGCTGAGGTACTCTCACTCGGGCGCGATGTTCCAGGTACGGCTCCCTTTCCAGGCTTCACGAAGTCCTGAACAGGGGGTTCGCACTGTGAGGTACGTCTCGCTTACTCTTGACCGGAAATCCGCCGCCGGGTGACGCCCGGCACACCTACAACCGAGGACGTGAACCCGTGGACGTGCTCCGCATCATCCTGGAAGTCCTGCTGGTCCTGACCAGCGGCTTCCTCACCATGCTCATCCTGCTCCACAAGGGCAAGGGTGGCGGGCTGTCCGACATGTTCGGTGGCGGTATCTCGATGGGCGCCGGCTCGTCCGGCGTGGCCGAGCGAAACCTCAACCGCATCACCATCGCCTTCGCCCTCGTGTGGGCCGTGGTGATCGTCCTGCTCGGCCTCATCCAGAAGGTCAGCTGACCCGGTCGCCAAGCGCCTAGCAGCTGACGGCCACACACAGAGGGGACGACAGACGTGGCATCAGGCGGTCATGCGATTCGAGGGAGCCGGGTAGGCGCCGGCCCCCTCGGGGAGACGGAGCGGGGCGACACGGCCCCGCGCGTCCGAGTTTCTTACTGGTGTGCCAACGGGCACGAGACGGCGCCGAGCTTCTCGGTGGGTGAGGATGTGGAGGCCCCCGCACAGTGGGACTGCCCACGCTGCGGCTTCCCCGCCGGGATGGACCCGGTCAACCCGCCTTCCCCCGTGCGCAACGAGCCCTACAAGACGCACCTCGCCTACGTGAAGGAGCGCCGGTCCGACGAGGACGGCGCAGCACTCCTGGAAGAGGCGCTGGAAGCGCTGCGCGTCCGCCGTGGCGGCCGCGTCGCAGGCTAAGAGAATTAGCACGCCGAGGGAGAACCACGGCGACGTAGAACTGGAGCGGAACGAGCACCCGGGAAAGGGGCCGTTCCGCTCCAGTTCTCTGTTCTCCCTCGCCGTCGTTCTACGTCGGCGGGGTCCCGGCGGCCTCGGCGTCCAGGAGCCACAGCGTCCGGGACAGCCCGACGGCGCCCGCGGCGGGCACCTCCGACACCGGGTCGCCGGCCAGCGCGGCCGCGACCCGGTCCGCCTTCTCGGCACCGGCCGCCACGACCCACACCTCACGCGCGGACCGGATCGCGTCGAACGTCAGCGAGACCCGCTCCGGCGGAGGCTTGGGCGAACCGTGCACGCCCGTGGTCACGCCCTGTGCGGCCAGACCCTCGTGCCCGGGGAACAGCGAGGCCACGTGCCCGTCCGGGCCCATGCCGAGCAGCAGCACGTCGAACGTGGGCACGGGCACCGACCCGTCGCCCGGCGCCGCGTGCTCGCCCAGGAGCGCGGCGTAGGCTGCAGCCCCCTCCTCGGGTGTCGCCACCGACGACGGGCCGGGCATGGGGTGCACGTTGGCCTCCGGGAGGCCGTGCCCGGCGACGAGCGCGTCGAGCAGGGCCTCCCGTGCCTGCGTCTCGTTCCGGTCGGGATCGCCGTCCGGGAGGAACCGCTCGTCGCCCCACCACAGGTGGACGCCCGACCAGTCGACGGCCGGCACCAGCGGGCTCGCGGCCACGGCCGCCAGGGTCGCGATACCGACCGTGCCGCCCGTGAGCACGACGTGCACGGGGGAGCGGACCGACTGCACGTCCAGCACCCGCGTGAGCAGCCGTGCGGCCGCCGCCTGGGCGAGCACCTCCTTGTCGGGGTGCACGACGACGAGCCGCACGCCGGTCGCCTGGGACATCAGGCCGCCGTCCGCGTCGTGACGGTTCCCAGGCCCCGAATGAGGGTCTCCTCGAAGACCTCGTCCGGGTCGAGCCGCCGCAGCTCCTCGATGAGGGCCTCGTTGAGCGCCCGGATCGGCAGGGCGATCCGTCGCGCCGGCTTGCCGGGCTGCGTGATCGTCACCGTGCGCCCGTCGGGGCGGTCGAGGACGATCGGCCCGCTCTTGCGCTCCAGCGTCACCCGCGTGATCGCGTCGTCGCTGTCGGTGCGCACCACCTCGGCCGGGCAGTTCAGCCGGGCGCCCAGCCAGCCCGCCAGGAGGTCGAGCGACGTGTGCCGCTTCTGCCCCTCGACGGTCACGCCGAGCACCGGCTCGTACGGCGGCTGGTCCACGGCCGCCGCGATGAGCGCCCGCCACAGGGTGACGCGCGCCCACGCGAGGTCCGTGTCCCCGGGGGCGTACGCCCCTGCGAGGTTGCCCAGCATCTCCACCGGGTTCTTGGCCACCGTGCTGTCGATGATCCGCCGCGTCGCCATGGCGCCCACCGGGTCCTGCGACGGCACCGCCGGCGCCTCGCGCGGCCACCAGGCCACGATCGGGGCGTCGGGCAGCAGCAGCGGCATCACGAGCGTGTCCGTCCGCTCCAGGAGCGGGCCGAAGGCGCGCAGCACCACCACCTCGGAGGCACCGGCGTCACCGCCCACGCGGATCTGCGCGTCGAGCCGTGCGTCCGTACCGCGCGCCGCGGGGGCCACGACGATGACCCGGCACGGGTGCTCACGGCTCGCGTCGTTGGCGGCCTCGACCGCCTCCTCGACGTCCCGTTCGTCGGCCAGGACCACCAGGGTGAGCACGCGGCCCAGGGCCACCGCCCCGCCCTCGTCACGCAGGCGCACCAGGCGCTTGTTGACGTCGTTGGTCGTCGTGTCCGGCATGTCGATGATCACGGTCGCCTCCAGGTCCTGCCGTCGCGCTCCATCATGGCGTCTGCCGACGCCGGACCCCAGGTGCCGGACGCGTACGGCTCGGGCTGACCCTTGCGCGCCCAGTACGACGTGATCGGGTCGAGGATCTTCCAGGAGAGCTCGACCTCCTCCCGCGTCGGGAACAGCGGCGGGTCGCCCAGCAGCACGTCCAGGATGAGCCGCTCGTAGGCCTCGGGGGAGGACTCGGTGAACGAGTGCCCGTACCCGAAGTCCATGGTCACGTCACGCACCTGCATGGCCGTGCCCGGCACCTTGGCGCCGAACCGCATCGTGACGCCCTCGTCGGGCTGCACGCGGATCACCAGGGCGTTGTTGCCGAGCTCGGACGTCAGGGACGACTCGAACGGCAGGTGCGGCGCCTTCTTGAACACCACGGCCACCTCGGTGACGCGGCGGCCCAGGCGCTTGCCGTGGCGCAGGTAGAACGGGACACCCGCCCAGCGGCGGTTGTCGACGTCGACCCGGATGGCGGCGAAGGTCTCCGTGGTGGAGTCCTTCGCGATGCCGTCCTCGTCCAGGAAGCCCTGCACCTGCTCGCCGCCCTGCCACCCGGCCTCGTACTGGCCGCGGGCGGTGTGCTTGCCGAGGTCGCGCGGCAGGCGCACCGACGAGAGCACCTTGATCTTCTCGGCGCGCAGCTCGGCGGCGTCGAAGTTCACCGGCTCCTCCATGGCCACCAGGGCCAGGAGCTGGATCAGGTGGTTCTGGATGACGTCGCGGGCGGCGCCGATCCCGTCGTAGTACCCGGCACGGCCGCCGATGCCGATGTCCTCGGCCATCGTGATCTGCACGTGGTCCACGTAGCTCGAGTTCCAGATGGGCTCGAACATCGTGTTCGCGAACCGCAGCGCCAGCAGGTTCTGGACGGTCTCCTTGCCCAGGTAGTGGTCGATGCGGAACACCGAGTCCGGGTCGAACACCTTCGACACCACGGCGTCGAGCTCGCGCGCGCTGGCCAGGTCGTGGCCGAACGGCTTCTCGATGACCACACGGCGCCACGCGTCGACCCCGTCGCCGTCGGCGTCGTTGTCGGGGCGCGACAGCCCGTGCTTGGAGAGCTGCTCGCACACCACCGGGAACGCCGACGGCGGGACCGACAGGTAGAACGCGTGGTTGCCGCCGGTGCCGCGCTCCTTGTCCAGGGTCTCGACGGTCTCCCGGAGGCGCTCGAACGCCTCGTCGTCGTCGAAGGAGCCCTGCACGAAGCGGATGCCCTCGGCGAGCTGGCGCCACGTCGCCTCCCGGAACGGGGTGCGGGCGTGCTCCTTGACGGCGTCGTGCACCACCTGCGCGAAGTCCTGGTCCTCCCAGTCGCGCCGGGCGAAGCCGGTCAGGGCGAAGCCGGGCGGCAGCAGCCCGCGGTTGGCGAGGTCGTAGACGGCCGGCATGAGCTTCTTGCGCGACAGGTCACCCGTCACACCGAAGATCACGAGACCGCTCGGGCCCGCGATGCGCGGCAGCCTCAGGTCGAGAGGGTCGCGCAGGGGGTTGACCCCCTGCGCGATCTTGGCTGGCCTCACCGCTCGCCGGCCCCGTCGAGCCCGGCCTTGGTGGTCGTCAGGAGCTCGTCCCAGCTGACCTCGAACTTCGTCACGCCCTCGTCCTCCAGCTGTGCGGTCACCTCGGCCATGGAGATGCCCTGCGCCTCGATGGCCGCGATGGTCGCGGCCGCCTGCTCGCCCGAGCCGGTCACGGTGTCCGCCAGCACGATGCCGTGATCGGCGAACGCGTCGAGCGTCTTCTCCGGCATGGTGTTGACGACGCCGGCCACGACCAGCTCGTCCACGTACATCGTGTCGCGGTACGCCGGGTCCTTGACGCCGGTGGACGCCCACAGCGGACGCTGCGGCTGGGCACCGGCGGCCGCGAGGGCGGCCCAGCGCTCACCGGCGAAGACGTCCTCGTAGGCGGCGAACGCCAGCCGGGCGTTGGCGATGGCGGCCTGGCCGCGCAGCGCGAGCGCCTCGTCCGTGCCGATCGCGGTCAGGCGCTTGTCGATCTCGGTGTCCACACGGGACACGAAGAACGACGCCACCGAACCGATCACGGACAGGTCGTGGCCCGCCTCCTTGGCCTGCTCCAGGCCGGCCAGGAAGGCGTCCATCACCGCCCGGTACCGCTCGATGGAGAAGATCAGCGTCACGTTGACGCTGATGCCCTTCGCGAGGGTCGACGTGATCGCGGGCAGACCCTCGACGGTGGCGGGGATCTTGATCATCACGTTCGGCCGGTCGACCGTCTCCCACAGCCGGACGGCCGTGGTCTCGGTCGCCGCCGTGTCACGGGCGAGCCGCGGGTCCACCTCGATGGACACCCGGCCGTCCACGGCGGACGTGGCGTCGTAGACCGGGCGCAGCACGTCGGCGGCGTCCCGGACGTCGTCGGTGGTGATGCGCTCGACCGCGGACTCCACGTCGGACCCGGCCAGCTCGGCCAGGATGCCGTCGTACGCGTCGCCGTGGGCGAGCGCGGCCGCGAAGATCGTCGGGTTGGTCGTCACGCCCACGACGTTCTTCGTGGCGACCAGCTCCGCGAGGTTGCCGGTGCGCAGCCGCTCACGGGACAGGTCGTCGAGCCAGATGGCGACACCCGCCTCGGACAGCCGCTCGGTGGGGCTGACGTTCTCGCCGCTGTCGCTGGTGCTGTCAGTCATCGTGCCCTTCCTCTCTCGTGTCCAGGTGTTCCGGCGCGGTTCAGGACGCCGCCTCGATCGACTCCTTGGCGGCCTGGGCGACCGCCTCGGCCGTGATGCCGTACTCGGCGTACAGGGTCTTGTAGTCCGCCGAGGCGCCGTAGTGCTCGAGCGACACGATGCGGCCGGCGTCGCCGACGACCTCGCGCCAGCCCTGCGCCACGCCGGCCTCGACCGACACGCGGGCCTTCACACCGGACGGGATGACCGACTCGCGGTAGGCCTCGTCCTGCTTGTCGAACCACTCGCGCGACGGCATGGACACCACGCGGGCCTGGACGCCGTCGGCCGCGAGGATCGCGCGCGCCTCGACGGCGAGCTGCACCTCGGACCCGGTGCCCACCAGGACGACGTCGGGCGTGCCCTCGGTGTCCAGCAGCGTGTAGGCGCCCTTGAGGGTGCCCTCGGCGCCGGCGAAGCCGTCGGTGCCGCGCGGGTAGGTGGGCACGTTCTGCCGGGTCAGCACGAGGCCGGCCGGGTTCTTCGTGTTCTCCAGGATGCCGCGCCACGCCCAGGCGGTCTCGTTCGCGTCCGCCGGGCGGACGACGTCGAGGTTCGGGATGGCCCGCAGCGCCGCGAGGTGCTCGACCGGCTGGTGCGTCGGGCCGTCCTCGCCGAGACCGATCGAGTCGTGCGTCCAGACGAACGTGGACGGGATGCCCATCAGCGCGGCCAGGCGGACCGAGGCCCGCATGTAGTCGGCGAACTGCAGGAACGTGCCGCCGTACGGGCGGGTCAGGCCGTGCAGGACGATGCCGTTGAGGATCGAGCCCATCGCGTGCTCGCGGATGCCGAAGTGCAGGGTGCGGCCGTACGGGTCGCCCGGGAACTTCTTGGTCGCGTGCTCGGTGGGCACGAACGACGGCACGCCGTCCATGGTCGTGTTGTTGGATCCGGCCAGGTCGGCCGAGCCGCCCCACAGCTCGGGCAGCACGTCCTTGAGGGCGGTCAGCACCTTGCCCGACGCCGCACGGGTCGCGACGCCCTTCTCGCTCGCCTCGAACTCGGGCAGCGAGTCGGTCCAGCCCTCAGGCAGCTCGTGCGTGCGCAGGCGCGCCAGGAGCGCGGCCTGCTGCGGGTTGGCCTCCGACCAGGCGGCGAAGGCGGCCTCCCAGGCCTCGCGCTGCGTGGCCTGGCGCTCGGCGACGGAGCGCGTGTAGGCCAGCACCTCGTCGTCGATGGCGAACGTCGCCTCGGGGTCCAGGCCGAGCGCGGACTTGAGACCCTTGATCTCGTCGGCGCCCATGGCCGAGCCGTGGATGCCACCGGTGTTCTGCTTGGTGGGCGACGGCCAGCCGATGATGGTGCGCAGCGCGATGATCGACGGCTTGCCGGTCTCCGCCTTGGCGGCGTCGAGCGCGGCGGCCAGCGCGTCGGTGTCCTCGGCGTAGCCGCCGTCGCCCGAGGTCCAGTCCACGCGCTGGGTGTGCCAGCCGTAGGCCTCGTAGCGCCCCAGCACGTCCTCGGTGAACGCGATGTTGGTGTCGTCCTCGATCGAGATCTTGTTGTCGTCCCAGATCACGATGAGGTTGCCGAGCTGCTGGTGACCCGCCAGCGAGGAGGCCTCGGAGGTCACGCCCTCCTGCAGGTCGCCGTCGGAGGCGATGACGTAGACGTGGTGGTCGAACGGCGACTCACCGGGGGCGGCGGCCGGGTCGAGCAGGCCCCGCTCGCGGCGCGCGGCGAACGCCATGCCGACGGAGGACGCGAGGCCCTGGCCCAGCGGGCCGGTGGTGATCTCGACGCCCGCGGTGTGGCCGTACTCCGGGTGGCCCGGGGTCTTGGAGCCCCAGGTGCGCAGCGCGGCGATGTCGTCCATCTCGAGGCCGTAGCCCGCGAGGAAGAGCTGCAGGTAGATGGTCAGTGACGAGTGGCCGGCGCTCAGCACGAAGCGGTCGCGGCCCAGCCACGACGGATCGGCCGGGTCGTGGCGCATCGCCTTCTGGAAGAGGAGGTACGCGGCCGGCGCGAGCGAGATCGCGGTGCCGGGATGTCCGTTGCCCACCTTCTCGACGGCGTCCGCGGCCAGCGCCTTGATGGCCTTGACCGCTCGCTCGTCGAGCTCCGACCACTCCAGGGGCTTCAGCACGGGGTCGAAAGCGTTCACGAGTCCTCTTTCTCTCCGCCGGCGGCCCCTGTCCTGCCCGGAGAGCGGACGGGCCTCGGAGCCGTGCAGCGTGCGTGCGGCGGCGGCGGGATGCCGGCCGCCCTTCATTCGATGGCGTCAACAACCCTATACGCGCGTGTCTTCCGTCGCGCAGGGCTGTCCACAGGCTGCACAGGCCCCTGGCCGGGGACATATCTCACAGGCTGCTGCGGGAATGCGGGGCGCGACCGGGTCGCGGGGCGACGTACCATGGGCACGCACCGCGTCGGCAACAGGGCCTACCAGGTGCGACACCGACCTCCGGACCCTCCCGAACGGAACTGCGACGCGCGTGAGAACGAGCCACCCGACCACCGGCCAGACCGCGCGTGCCGAGACGTCCGGCGCCGAGGAGCCCACCGCCGACGTCGGACAGCGCCCGGGCGGCTGGTTCCTGCGGAGGGCGGGTGCGTACGTCGCGCTGACCAAGCCCCGCGTCATCGAGCTGCTGCTGGTGACCACGGTGCCCACGATGATCCTGGCCGCGGACGGCCTGCCGGGCTTCTGGCTGATCGTGGCCACGCTGATCGGCGGCGCCGGCGCCGCGGGCAGCGCCAACGCGTTCAACATGTGGTGGGACCGGGACATCGACCAGGTGATGAACCGGACCAAGAAGCGCCCGCTGGCGACCGGAGAGATCACCCCGCGCGCGGGCCTGGTGTTCGCCTCGATCCTCGGCCTGCTGTCGCTGGCGTGGTTCGCGCTGGTCATCAACTGGGCCGCGATGTGGCTCACCCTCGCGGCCATCGCCATCTACGTGGTCGGCTACACGATGATCCTCAAGCGCCGCACGCCGCAGAACATCGTCTGGGGCGGCATCGCGGGCTGCATGCCGGTCTTCATCGGCTGGGCCTCGGTGACCGGTGGGCTGAGCTGGTCCGCGCTCGCGCTGTTCGGCATCATCTTCTTCTGGACGCCGCCGCACTACTGGCCGCTGTCGATCAAGTTCAAGAAGGACTACGCGAACGCGAACGTCCCGATGCTGCCGGTGGTCAGCGACGACAAGCGCGTGGCCGCCGAGATGGTGGGCTACACGCTCGCGATGATCGCCTGCTCGCTCCTGCTGACGCCGCTGGCCGGGATGTCCTGGGTCTACACCGTGGTGGCCGCCGCGCTGGGTGCGTGGTTCCTGTGGTCCACGATCGCGATGCTGCGCCGGGCACAGGGCCGCGCGAGCGGCAAGCTCGGCGCCATGAAGGTGTTCCACGCGTCGATCACCTACCTGTCGCTGCTCTTCGTCGCGGTCGCGGTGGACGTCTTCCTGCCGTTCTGAGGTCGCCACCGGGGGTGTTTCGTCAAGGCGGTCTTCTGTTCATATTGTTCGGGCCCATGTAGTGGTTCATGATTCGGCCCGTGTCGGTGTCCCCGCCTAGGCTGACCTGGTGACCGAGACCCCAGCCGACCGAACCACCGCTCCTGCCGACCAGCCGGCCCCGCAGTCCTCGGGCTACTCCGCGGGTCTGCCGACGGCGTCCGCCGTCGTCCCCGAGAACGACCTCGGGCCGCGCCGTGCCGCCCGTGAGAAGTCGCGGGTCGCCCCCGACTACGCGCGGGCCTGGCTCCTGCTCTCCGCGATGCGGACCGAGCTCTTCGACAAGGCGCAGCTCTCCCGCGCGGACCAGGTGATCCTGGACTGCGAGGACGCCATCGACGTCTCGCTCAAGGACGAGGCGCGCGAGAACGTCATCCGGTGGATCAAGAGCGGTGGCAGCGCGTGGGTGCGGATCAACGACCGCACCGCGCCGTCCTGGGCGGACGACGTCGCCTACCTGCGTGGTCTGGACGGGCTGAACGGCGTCATGCTCGCCAAGACCGAGAGCGCGGACGACGTGGTCGACACCGCCCAGCGGCTCGGCGGCGACGTCCCGGTGATCCCGCTCGTGGAGTCGGCCCTCGGCATCGAGGAGGCCGTGCACATCGCCAAGGCGCGCGGTGCGTTCCGGCTCGCGTTCGGCTCGGGCGACTACCGCCGCGACACGGGCGCCGCCAACGAGCCCATGGCCATGGCCTACCCGCGCACGCGGCTCGTGCTCGCCAGCCGCATCGGCGGCCTGCCCGGTCCCGTCGACGGCCCCACGGTGGGCTCCTCGCACGCCCTGCTGCGCGAGCAGTCCGCCGACGCGGTCAACCTCGGCATGACCGGCAAGCTCTGCCTGGACTTCGAGCAGTCCAGCGTCATCAACGAGTCGTTCGCGCCCAGCCCGTCCGACGTCGCCTGGGCCGTCGACTTCTTCGCCGAGTTCGAGGCCGCCGGCTCGGTGATCCGCGACGGCAGCGACAAGCCCCGTCTCGCCCGCGCCCAGGTGATCCGGTCGCGCGCGGAGCTGTTCGGCATCAACCCGGCCTGACCGCGCCATCGCGCCGGGCCGGGCCCGTCGTGCCCGGCCCGGCGTGGCGTCCTCCCGGCGTGCCCCGCCCCCGTGGCGGGCCGGGCTCGGCATGATGGGGCGGTGTCCACCGCCACGGCCCACCTGCAGCCGTCCCACCCGCAGCGGTCCCACCTGTCCCACCAGGCGTCGTCCCGCCGGGTCTCCGACCGGCCCCGGGCCGACGTGCTCGACCGCGCCCTGCGGGACTACCTCGCGCACCTGAGCGTCGAGCGTGGCCTCTCGGCCAACACCGTGGCGGCCTACCGGCGCGACCTGGTGCGGTACACGGCGTTCGTGGACGCCGCCGGACGCACCGACCTCGCGGGGGTCACCGAGGCCGACGTCACCGGCTTCGTCGAGGCGCTGCGGCAGGGGTCCGACGGCGGCCGGCCGCTCTCGCCGTCGTCCACCGCCCGCGCCCTGGCCGCCGTGCGGGGCTGGCACCGGTTCGCCCAGGCCGAGGGGCTCGCGGTCGACGACCCGTCGGCCGAGGTGCGGGCACCCACCCAGCTCCGGCGTCTGCCGCACGCGCTGTCCGTGGACGACGTGGCCGCCCTGCTCGACGCCGCGGGCACCGGCGACGGGCCGCTGCCCCTGCGTGACCGGGCACTGCTGGAGCTCCTGTACGCCACGGGCGCGCGGATCTCGGAGATCGCGGGGCTCGACGTCGACGGCGTGGGCGACCCGGGTGCCGTCCGGCTGCTGGGCAAGGGGTCCAAGGAGCGTGTGGTGCCGGTGGGCTCGTTCGCCCGCGACGCACTGGAGGCCTACCTGGTGCGCGCCCGCCCGGAGCTGGCCGCGGCCGGCCGGGGGACACCCGCGCTGTTCCTCAACACGCGCGGCGCGCGGATGTCCCGCCAGACCGCCTGGGCGGCGCTGCAGGCCGCCGCCGCGCGGGCCGGCCTGACCGAGCACGTCTCGCCGCACACGCTGCGGCACTCGTTCGCCACCCACCTGCTGTCCGGAGGCGCCGACGTGCGCGTGGTCCAGGAGCTGCTGGGGCACGCGTCGGTGACCACCACGCAGATCTACACGATGGTCACCCCCGACGCGCTGCGCGAGGTCTACGCCGCCGCCCACCCGCGCGCCCGCGAGCGGTAGCCGCCGTCCGAAGGACGCCACGCCGAGGCTTCGACCCGGCGGTGCCCACACTCTGGTATAGCGTGGCGGGCGTGAGCGAGGCACCCAGCCAGGAGGGAGCGGGCACGATGACCGACATGCTTCTCGGGAAGACGGTCGTCGGCGCACCCGAGGACGCAGACGCGGTGCGCGACGTGGTCGGGCGCGTGATGCCCGACCTGCCGGAGCCCGCGCCGCTGACGAGCCACGGCCCGGCCCGCATCATCGCGATGTGCAACCAGAAGGGCGGGGTCGGCAAGACCACCACGACCATCAACCTGGGCGCGTGCCTGGCCGAGTACGGGCGCAAGGTGCTGCTGGTCGACTTCGACCCGCAGGGCGCCGCGTCCGTGGGCATCGGCGTGAACCCGCACGAGCTCGACCTCACGGTCTACAACCTGCTCATGGAGCGGGGCGTGGACATCCGCGACGTGCTCATCCCGTCGGGCATCGAGAACCTCGACGTGCTGCCCGCGAACATCGACCTGTCGGCCGCCGAGGTGCAGCTCGTGGGCGAGGTCGCCCGGGAGTCCGTGCTGGCCCGCGCGCTGCGCCCGGTGATGGACGACTACGACGTGATCCTCATCGACTGCCAGCCGAGCCTCGGCCTGCTCACGGTGAACGCCCTGACGGCGGCGCACGGCGTGCTGATCCCGCTGGAGTGCGAGTTCTTCGCGCTGCGCGGTGTCGCGCTGCTGGTGGAGACCATCGAGAAGGTGCGGGACCGACTCAACCCGGCCCTGGAGATCGACGGTATCCTCCCCACCATGTACGACTCGCGCACCCTGCACTCCCGGGAGGTCGTGGCCCGGGTGCACGAGGCCTTCGGCGACACCCTGCTGCACTCCGTCATCGGGCGCACCGTGAAGTTCCCCGACGCCACCGTCGCCGCCGAGCCGATCACCGCCTACGCCCCGGGCCACCCCGGTGCCGCGGCGTACCGTCAGCTCGCCCGGGAGCTCGTGGCCCGTGGCGACGCTGCCTGAGGCGGAGGCGCCGCCCGAGGCCGACACGCCTGCCGACGAGCGGCGCTCCTCCCGCACCTTCCAGGTCCGGCTGCACAACTTCGAGGGGCCGTTCGACCTGCTGCTCTCGCTCATCGCGAAGCACAAGATGGACGTCACCGAGGTGGCGCTCGCCGTCGTGACCGACGAGTTCGTCGCGCACATCCGGGAGGCCGAGCGCGCCTCGCGCGAAGCGGCGGAGCGCGGTGAGGTGCACGAGTCCTGGGACCTGGGCGTGGCCAGCGAGTTCCTGGTCATCGCGGCCACGCTGCTCGACCTCAAGGCGGCCCGCCTGCTGCCCGGCGTGGTGGACGAGGACGCCGAGGACCTGGAGCTGCTCGAGGCCCGGGACCTGTTGTTCGCCCGGCTGCTGCAGTACCGCGCGTACAAGGAGGTCTCCAAGCTCGTCGCGGAGCGGATGGCTGCGGGCGGACGCCGCGTGCCGCGCCTGGCGCCCCTGGAGCCGCACCTCGCCGCGATCCTGCCGGAGCTGGTGTGGGACACGACGGGGGAGCAGCTCGCCGAGCTCGCCGCGAAGGTGCTGGCGCCGAAGCCGCCGCCCGTGGTGGGCCTCGCGCACCTGCACGGTTCCGCCGTGAGCGTGCGCGAGGAGGCCGGCGTCATCGTCCGGCGGCTGCGCACCGAACGGTCGGTGACGTTCCGCGCGCTGACGGCGGGGACCGAGCGGCTGGTCACGGTGGCCCGGTTCCTGGCGCTGCTGGAGCTGTTCCGCGACGCGCTGGTCGGCTTCGAGCAGGTCAGCCCGCTGGGCGAGCTCACGGTGCGGTGGACCGCGGGCCCCGCGGACGGGGAGAAGTACCTCGATCCGGCCGCCGGCCCGAGCGAGTTCGACGAGGACGACGAGACCGAGCAGCCCGGAACGGAGGCGACAGCATGACCGTCGAGGAACAGGCCCTGGCCGACGCCCCGGCCCCGGACACGGAGGCCGACGCCGCTCCTGCCCCCGCGGCACCGGACGAGCCCGCGCTCGTCGACGTGCACACGCTCCCGGGCGGGGCGCACGCCGCGATCGAGGCGGTGCTCATGGTGGCGGACGCGCCCATCGGCGCGGACCGTATCGCGGCGGCGCTGAACCTGACCCAGGACGAGACGGACGACGTCCTGCACGAGCTGGCCGACGAGTACGCCGGCCACCTCGGCGGCCGGCCGCGCGGCTTCGAGCTGCGCCGGACCGTGGACGGGTGGCGCATCTACTCCTCCTCCGCGCACGCGGACCCCGTGGGCCGGTTCGTGCTGGACGGTCAGTCGGCGAAGCTGAGCCAGGCGGCGCTGGAGACGCTCGCGGTGGTCGCCTACCGGCAGCCGGTCACCCGGGGCCAGGTCAGCGCCGTGCGCGGGGTGAACGTGGACGGCGTGGTGCGGACGTTGCTGACCCGGGGGCTGATCGCCGAGATCGGGCAGGACCCGAGCTCGGGTGCGGTGTTGTTCGGAACCACGGGATACTTCTTGGAGCGGATGGACCTCTCGTCGCTCGACGAGCTGCCTCCGCTGGCGCCGCACCTGCCGGACCTCGACACGATCGACGGGCTGGACGGGCTGGATTCCTAGGTACCTGCGTGGTGCCGGGCCGCCCGGGCGGCGTCCTTCCCGACTCACCGAGAGACGAATCATGAGCAACGAACGCCGCGGCGGGAGCCGCCGCGAATCCAGTGGTGGCCAGCAGCCCCGCCGTGCCGACCATGCAGGCAAGGGCGGCAAGAACTTCCGGGGCGGCAGCTCCGCGAAGAGCCGCGCCCAGGCGAACGCGCCCCGGCGTCGGCCCGCGAAGCCCGCGGAGCAGGGCCGTGACGTGCACGTCGAGGACGGCGTGCGGCTGCAGAAGGTGCTCGCCCAGGCTGGTCTGGGCTCCCGCCGGGCCTCCGAGGAGCTCATCGCGAGCGGACGCGTCGAGGTGGACGGCCAGATCGTCACGGAGCTCGGGGTGCGGATCGACCCGGCGACCGCCGTCGTGCACGTGGACGGGCTGCGGATCCAGCTCGACCAGGCGAAGGTGACGATCGCCCTGAACAAGCCGCTCGGCGTGGTCTCCACGATGGACGACCCGAAGGGGCGCCCGACCGTCGCCGACCTGATCAAGAACCGCGAGGAGCGCCTGTTCCACGTGGGCCGGCTCGACGCGGACAGCGAGGGCCTGCTGCTCCTGACGAACGACGGCGAGCTGGCCAACCGGCTCTCGCACCCGAAGTACGGCATCGCCAAGACCTACCTGGTCACCGTCGAGGGCGAGGTGTACCCGCGCACCGGCCGCGAGCTGCTGAAGGGCGTCGAGCTGGAGGACGGCGTCGCGAAGATGGACGCGGTGCACGTGCTCCAGCAGATCGACGGCCTCGCGATGCTGGAGGTCGTGCTGCACGAGGGTCGCAACCGCATCGTCCGGCGCATGTTCGAGGCGGTCGGCCACCCGGTGACGCGCCTGGTGCGCACCCGCATCGGCCCGATCCCGCTGGGTGACCTCAAGCCGGGCCGCACCCGGGTGCTGGGCCGCACGGAGCTGGGCACCCTGATGAACGCGGTGGACCTGTAACCTCGTCCGCTGAGTGCTGGGTACTCGTGGCCCGGGACGCACTCCAGCAACAGATATCCAGCACTCAACGGAAGTGAGCGAGTACGTGACCAGTCCTGTGGTGATCGCCATCGACGGCCCCTCCGGGTCCGGCAAGTCCAGCGTGTCCAAGGCGGTCGCGGCGCGGCTCGGGCTGGCCTACCTCGACACCGGTGCCATGTACCGCGCGGCCACGGTGTGGAGCATGGAGACGGCGGACCTGGACGACGCGACGGCGGTGGCGACCGCCGTCCGCGCGATGCCGCTGGTCATGGGGCTCGACCCGGCCGCGCCCGGTGTGGAGCTGGACGGGCGGGACGTCTCGGTGACGATCCGCAGCACCGAGGTCACGACGAACGTGTCCAAGGTCGCCTCCAACCTGGAGGTGCGTGCCGAGCTCAAGCGGCTCCAGCGGGAGCTCATCGACCAGGAGTCGAGCACGACGCAGGCCGTGCGCTCGGGCGGGCGCGGCATCGTCGCTGAGGGGCGCGACATCACCACGGTCGTGGCGCCCGACGCCGACGTCCGCGTGCTGCTGACCGCCTCGGAGGAGGCACGCCTGCGCCGCCGGTCGCTGGAGGTGCACGGCGCCGCCGACGACTCGGCCGTGGACGCCACGCGCGACCAGGTGCTGCGCCGTGACCAGGACGACGCGAAGGTGACGCAGTTCCAGGTCGCCGCGGACGGCGTGGTGACCGTCGACTCCAGCGACCTGGACTTCGAGCAGACGGTCGACGCCGTGCTCGCGGTGGTCGCACGGGCGACGGGGCGCGAGGTCGCGCCGTCGGCGTGAGCCGCGGCGCGGTGTGGCAGGTCATACCCGCGTGGGTCGGCCTCAGGGCGGCGGGCCTGCGACAATAGGGAGCATGACCCACGACTCCTCTGCATCGGAGGCTGCTGCGCTGGACGCCGCGGCCCGAGATGATGCTGCCCTCGAGCTCGACCTGAACGAGACGGAGGACGACCTCGCGCGCGAGCGGGCGCTGCGCGCCGGCCTGGCGGAGTTCGAGCTCGACGAGGCGGACCAGGAGCTCCTGGACGCCGAGTGGTCCGACGAGGAGTCCGAGGCCGAGCAGATCCTGCCGGTGCTCGCGATCATCGGACGGCCGAACGTCGGCAAGTCGACCCTCGTGAACCGCATCCTCGGCCGCCGCGAGGCCGTCGTCGAGGACAAGCCGGGCGTGACGCGCGACCGCGTGTCCTACCCGGCGGAGTGGTCCGGCCGCCGGTTCATGCTCGTGGACACGGGCGGCTGGGAGGTCGATGTCGCGGGCATCGAGTCCAAGGTCGCCGAGCAGGCCGAGGTGGCCATCTCCCTGGCCGACGCCGTCGTCTTCGTGGTCGACGCCGCCGTGGGCGCCACCGCGACCGACGAGCGCGTGGTCGAGCTGCTGCGGCGGTCCGGCAAGCCCGTGGTGCTGGCCGCCAACAAGGTGGACGGCGCCTCCGGCGAGGCGGACGCCGCCTACCTGTGGTCCCTCGGCCTGGGGGAGCCGTACCCCGTCTCCGCGCTGCACGGCCGAGGCACCGGCGACCTGCTCGACGCCGCGATCAAGGCACTGCCCACGACGTCGGCGCACGGCACGCTGCGGCCCGCCGGCCCGCGCCGCGTGGCGCTCGTCGGGCGGCCCAACGTCGGCAAGTCGTCGCTGCTGAACAAGATCGCCGGCGAGGAGCGCGTCGTCGTCGACGAGGTCGCCGGGACCACGCGCGACCCCGTCGACGAGCTCATCGAGCTGCGCGGCACCCCGTACTGGTTCGTGGACACCGCGGGCATCCGGCGCCGCGTGCACCAGACCCGGGGCGCCGACTTCTACGCGTCGCTGCGCACCGCCGCCGCGATCGACAAGGCGGAGGTCGGCGTGGTCCTGGTGGACGCGTCCAACCCGCTGACCGAGCAGGACATCCGCGTGATCCAGCAGGTCGTGGACGCCGGTCGTGCGCTGGTCATCGCGTACAACAAGTGGGACCTCATGGACGAGGACCGCCGCCCCTACCTCGAGCGGGAGATCGAGAAGGAGCTCGTGCAGATCCAGTGGGCCCCGCGGGTCAACCTCTCGGCGCGCACCGGCTGGCACGCCGAACGCCTGGTGCCCGCGATCGAGCGGTCGCTGGCGTCCTGGGACCGGCGCATCCCCACCGGCAAGCTCAACGCGTTCCTCGGCGAGCTCGTCGCCGCGCACCCGCACCCGCTCCGGGGCGGCAAGCAGTCGCGCATCCTCTTCGCGACGCAGGCCTCGACGCGTCCGCCGCGGTTCGTCATCTTCGCCACCGGGTTCATCGAGGCCGGGTACCGCCGGTTCATCGAGCGTCGCCTGCGCGAGACGTTCGGCTTCGAGGGCACCCCCATCGAGATCTCGGTCCGCGTCCGCGAGAAGCGCCGCCGCTGACGACTCGGGCGGTCCGATGCCCACCGGGCCGCCCGATCGCGGTACCTTCGGGTCGTGCTTCCGGCCAGTATCCCCAGCCCCGACCCCGTGTGGTCGCAGTTCAGCCTGGGCCCGCTCACCATCCACACCTACGCTCTGTGCCTGCTGGCGGGTATCGCCGCCGCCGCGTACATCACCGACCGGCGCCTGCGGGCGCGGGGTGCCGCGCCCGGGCTCGCGCTCGACGTCGCGATGTGGGCAGTGCCGATCGGCATCGTCGGCGCCCGCATCTACCACGTGCTGACCCACCTGGGTGACTTCACGGGGCCCGGCGTGGACCCGTGGGCCTGGGTGCGGATCTGGGAGGGCGGCAACGCCCTGTTCGGGTCCCTGCTCGGCGGCGCCGTCGGTGTCTGGATCGGGTGCCGCATCTCCGGCCTGCGCTTCTGGTCCTTCGCCGACGCCCTCGCGCCCGGCCTGCTGGTCGCCCAGGCGATCGGGCGGCTCGGCAACTACGTGAACCAGGAGCTGTTCGGCCTGCCGACCACGCTGCCGTGGGGCCTGGAGATCCGCTCCGACGCGCCGATGTTCCCCGAAGGGACTCCTGAGGGCACACTGTTCCACCCGCTGTTCCTGTACGAGATGATCTGGAACCTCGTCGGCGTGGCCGTGCTGCTCACGATCGAGCGGCGCGTGACCCGCCGGAACGCGGCACTGGACACGCCTGGCTCGGGCCTGCGCTGGGGCCGCCTGTTCGGTCTCTACCTGGTCTGGTACGGCCTGGGCCGCAGCTGGCTGGAGGCCATCCGCATCGACCCGACCAGCGACGCGCCGCTGGGGATCCCTGCGAACATCTGGACGTCGGGGATCGCGGTGCTGCTCGGCGTGGCGATCGTCGTCGTCCAGGGGCGTCGGCACACCGAACCGGAGCTGTCGGTCTACGTGCCGGGCCGCGAGCCGGCCGACGACGAGGATCCGGACGCGGAGACCACCTCGGCCGAGGCTGACGGCAAGGCCGACCGCAAGGCCGACGACAAGGCCGAGGACAAGGCCGACGGTGGCGTGGAGACCGACGAGGCCGACCGCCCCGTGGATCCCGACGCGAGCCCGGTCGACCCGGCCGGGGCCAAGTAACAGGCGGTCCAGAGGTGCCCGGGAGGCACCCCCCCCGGGGGGGGGGGGGGGGGGGGGGGGGGGGGGGGGGGGGGGGGGGGGGGGGGGGGGGGTGTGGTGGTCCACCACCCCCCCCCCCCCCCCCCCCCCCCGCGGGGCACATCTTCTCGGGCCGGTCGGCCCGGGAAGCACGGCCCGCAACCCGCCTGCCCCCCGCGCGGCCCGTACCCCCGGACACACCCCGCACGCCCGGGCACACCCCGCACGCCCGGGCACACCTCGCACCCCCGGGCGCACCTCGTACCCACCCGTCGTGTGCTCACCCTCACAGTGGCCCCGCTTGTTCCCCGTGCACCGTCCTGCGGAGGATGAGGGCATGCCACCTACGAGCCCCGGGGACACCTCTGCCGTCGTTCCCGCCGGACGCCGGGCCTGGTGGGCGGTGGCCGCCGTCCTGCTCGCGGTGGCCTGGGGCGGCAACGAGTTCACGCCCCTGCTCGTGATGTACCGCGAGCGGGGCGACATCGGCCCCGTCATGGTCGACGCGCTGCTGGCCGTGTACGTGTTCGGTCTGGTGCCGGCGCTGCTGCTCGGCGGGCCGTTGTCCGACCGGTTCGGCCGCCGTCCGCTGCTGCTGCCCGCCGCACCGGTGTCGGCGGTCGGGTCGCTCGTGCTCGCCCTGGACCCGTCCAGCCCCGTGGTGCTCTCGATCGGCCGCCTGCTGTGCGGCGTCGCACTCGGTCTGGCCATGGCGGTGGGCTCCACCTGGGTCACGGAGCTCAGCGCCGCCGCGGGCGACCGGGCCGCCGGACCCCGCCGTGGCTCACTGTCGCTCACCGCGGGATTCCTCGCCGGTGCGGGCGTGGCCGCCATGCTCGCGCAGTTCGCGCCCTGGCCCACGCTCCTGTCCTACGCGCTGCACGCGGCCGGGGCGCTGCTCGCCGGAGCGGTGCTGCTGCGGGTCCCGGAGACCCGCCCGGCCAGGCCTCGTGCCGAGCGTGCCCCGCTGGTCGACGACCTGCGCATCACCGCCGCGCGGAACCCGCGGTTCCTGCGCGTCGTGGTGCCGCTGGCGCCGTGGGTGTTCGGCTGCGCCGGCTGCGCCTTCGCGGTGCTGCCCAGCCTGCTGACCGACCACGTCGGGGGCCTGCCCATCGCGTTCGCCGGGATGATGGCCATCCTGGCCCTCGGTTGCGGCATCGGCATCCAGGTGGTCGCCCGGCGGATCGACACGCCCACGTCGGCCCGGGCATCCGTCGTCGCGCTGGCGATCATCGCGGCGGGGATGGCGCTCGCCGCCTGGGCGTCCGGGTCACTGTCGCTGGCGGTGGGCGTCGCGGCCGCCGTCGTGCTCGGGACCGGGTACGGGCTGGCGCTCGTGGCCGGACTGAGCGAGGTCGCGCGGATCGCCGGGCCCGGGCAGCTCGCCGGGCTCACCGCCGTCTTCTACTCCCTGACCTACCTCGGGTTCTTCGTGCCGATGGCGCTCGCCTGGCTGCGCGACACCTGGACCTACGCCGAGATGTTCGGGTTCGGCGTGGTCGCCGTGCTGCTCTGCCTGACGGTCGTCGCGGCGTCGTCGCGCACCGCGCCCCCGGACCGGCTGCGACGGTAGCCGGTTCGGCAGGACCAGGTCCCACGCCGGACCTGCTACGGCCCGGCGATCGCCTCCGTCCTGCGTGCCACGTGCCGGGACAACAGCATCAGCAGCACGACCTCCAGCCCGATCGTGGCCGCGCCGACGGCAGCGGTGGCGGGCGAGCCAGGCATCATGAATGCGGTGTGTCCCACCAGGATGCCGCCCGCGAGCCAGACACGGTGCCGGTCGCCCCAGTCCGGGGCCGCCGTCCAGCACAGCACCACCCACCCCGCGCCGAGCCCGACGAGGGCGCCGGCCGTCACGGGTACCACCAGCGGCAGGGCGGTGCCCTCGAACGGCGACGCCGGAGCGAGCCCGGGCGGCAGGAGGAGCAGGAGGAACACGACGGTCGCCAGCCCGAGAACCGCGCCTACCACCCCGGGCCGAGGAACGGACGCCGCGGGCGCCGGGACGGTCATACGGACCCGGGGCACCACGCGCAGCGCCAGCCAGGCCAGCAGCACCATGGCCACCACGTACGCGGCCGTCCAGCCCCACGGGGTCAGGTACCCCGGGTCCTCGGTCCACGAGATGACCACCCGCAGGCCCACCACGCCCAGCACCGCCAGCAGGCCGACACCGGCGAGCCCACCGGCGCGCAGGTACGGCCGCCCGCGGTGGGCGGGGAACAGGAGATCCGTCAGCAGCACGGGGACGAGCACGCTGAACACGACGTGCACGCCGACCTGGGACACCCAGTAGCTCCAGTTCACGCCGAGTGCCCGCAGGCCCCAGTCGGCGGCGCCGTACATGTCCGGGCTGGTCAGGGCCTGCAGCCCGAGACCGTCCTCCGCGAGCTGGTAGACCAGGCCCAGCAGCACCAGGGTCGGCCAGCCACCTCCGGCGCGTACCGCGGCCTCGCGTACCACCAGCACGCCCGCGCCGTACATCACCAGCAGCAGCGGCAGGAGAAGCCACGCGCTCGGCACCGCCACGGCCGTGAACGTCAGCTCGGCGCACACCGTGGTCAGCAGCGCCAGCATCCAGGCGGCCCGCAGCCGCCCCGTCGGTGCCTTCACCATCGTTCCCCCTCGTGCTGTTCGTCGGCGTCCCTGTTCAGCGGTGCACCGGTGTCGGGTAGTCCTTCAGGGTGACCGTCCGAGCCACGCGGTCCATGCCGCGGCCGACCAGCGCCTGGGGCAGGTAGGGCAGCAGACGCACGGACAGGTTGCGCCTCCGGATCTGCCCGCGCGTCCGCGGCATCAGGCCGCCGTCGCCGGACGCGCGGGCGAATGCGTGCGCCCGGGCCGTGAACTCCCGCATCTCGTCCTCGTAGGCGCGGAACGCCCGGGTGTGGTCGCCGTCTGCCGCTGCGAGCTCCCCGGCCAGGACGTACGCACCCACCAGGGCCAGGCTGGTGCCGATCCCGGACATCGGGGACGCGCAGTAGCCGGCGTCCCCGAGCAGAACGGTACGGCCGCGCGACCAGCCGTCGACCTCGACCTGGACGACCCGGTCGAAGTAGAAGTCCGGTGCGTCCCAGATCGAGTCGAGCATCCGCGGGATCTCCCAGCCCTGACCCGCGAAGGCGCGCAGGACCGTCCGCTTCTGCTCGTCGACGTCCCGCCGGTCGTGGTCCAGCGGTGGCGAGGGCAGGAAGAAGCCCGCCAGCGCGGTGCCCGGCGTGCGCTGCGGGTACAGGCCGGCGGTCCGGCCCGGACCGCCGGCGCCGCCGGGCATGGTGTACATGAGCTGCCACCCGTCGAGGTCCACGTCCGTGGTGATGCTGTACATCGACAGGTACAGGCCCAGGTCGCGCACGTACTCCTCGTGCGGGCCGAACATCAGCCGGCGGACTGCGGAGTGCACACCGTCCGCTCCCACCAGCAGGTCAACGTGCCGTGGCTCGCCGTGGGCGAACTGGACGTGTACGCCGTCGTGGTCCTGCTGGGCGGCGATCACGGAGTCGTCGAACACGTACTCGACGTCGTTCAGGGTCGCCTCGTACAGGATCCTGGCCAGGTCGGTGCGCTTGATCGCGAGCTCGGCGACGGGGCCGCCCGAGTCGCCGAACACGGCGGGGTCGAACGACGCGACGCGGGTGCCGCGCTCGTCGACGAAGGCCATGCCGCGAGCGCCGGTGTGCGCCGCGCGGACGGCCGGGACGATCCCGGTGCGCGCGGCCACCTCCCGCGCGGTGCCACGGATGTCCACGGCATGGCCGCCCGTGCGCGGGGCCGCGGCACCTTCCACCACTGTGACGTCGAAGCCGTACCGGTGCAGCCAGTAGGCGAGGGTTGGTCCGGCGATCCCGGCGCCGGAGATGAGGATGCTCCGGTTCTTCGTGTGCTCTCCCTGTGTGTCGTGGGTGTGGCGGTGCGTGTCTCGGTGCGGCGGGAACCGCAGATGCGTACGGCGTATCGCTGTTGTGCCGCGTCTCGACCGTAGCGAGGATTCACGCAGAACAGTGGACGAACGGGGAGACAAGTGTTCTGGGCGGGTGAGAAACCGACCTAGTACACTTGGGGCGTCCCCTCGAACCGTCGGAGGAGTGCCATGTCGTCGCAGCAGTCCGCACCGCCCTACCGGACGATCGCCGCCGAGATACGTGCCCGGATCGTGTCGGGCGAGCTGCGACCGGGTGACCGGGTCCCGTCGGTCCGCCAGATCGCGTTGCGCCGGGGCGTGGCGCTCGCGACGGCGACGCGAGTTATCGCCGTCCTGCGCGACGAGGGGCTGGTCGAGTCCCGGGTGGGTTCCGGCACCGTGGTCGGCGTGTCGGCCGGGCGCACGGTGCCGGCCCGGCGGGACCGGCCACCGGCCCTCCCGCTGCCGTCGGCATCCGTCGGGCCCGCCCAGGGGCAGGCCGAGCGGGTGCTGGGCCGTGTCGACGTGGTGCGCGCGGCCATCGCGCTGGCCGACACCGAGGGGCTGGCCGCGGTGACGATGCGGCGTCTGGCGGCCCAGCTCGGGGTCGGCCCGATGTCGTTGTACCGGCATGTGGCGAACAAGGACGAGCTGCTGGTCGAGATGGCCGACCTGGCGGTGGGGGAGGCGGTCCTGCCCGACCGGTTGCCGCCGGGGTGGCGAGCCAGACTGACCCTGGTCGCGCGTCGGCAGTGGGAGCTGTGCCGCCGGCATCCGTGGCTGCCGCGCACCGTCTCGTTCACGCGCCCGCTGCTGGTGCCCGCGATGATGGCCCATACGGAGTGGACGCTGCGCGCGCTGGACGGGTTGGGGCTCTCCCCGGCCGTTCGTATGCGGGAGGCGCTCGCCCTGCACGCGACGGTGCTCACCGTGGCCCTGTCGGTCGCCGCCGAGGCGGAGGCCGAGCTGGACACCGGCGTCACGCTCGACCGGTGGACCGTGGCGCACGGTGCCCGGAGGCGCGAGCTGCTGGGCAGCGGCCGGTTCCCGATGCTCGCGGCTACGCCGGAGCGGGCGGGCGAGGACCTTGACGTGCTCTTCGAGTACGTCCTCGCCCGCCATCTCGACGGGTTCGCGGTGCTGGTGGGGGAGCCGGTCAGCCGACCCGCGTGAGCCGGAAGACCTGCGTCGCCGCCCCCGTGCAGGGCTGCTGCGTGAATCGCGTCCCGTCGGACCCCGTCGCGGCGCCGAGGGTGAGGCACGAGCCGCTGTGCCGGGCGGTGAAGGTGAGGCCGCCGCTGGTCGCGGTCGGGCGCCACTGCTGGTTGGTGCCGCCCACGAAGGACCAGAGGTGCACGGGGGCTCCGGCGCCGACCGCGCCCGGTCCGCCGTCGACGTCCCAGACCTTGCCCGCGTGCTGGTTGGTGACCTGGTACCAGCCGCCCGTGGTGGGGGTGAAGCGCCAGCGCTGGTTCGCCTGGTCCGCGGCGCCGCAGGTCCACTGCTGCAGGCCGGTGCCGTCGGCCGTGCCCCAGTCGGCGGCGTCGAGGCACTTGCCGCTGGCCGTGGGCGCGACCTGGTACCAGGACGCCGGGTCGGGGTCGGCGGGGTCGGTGGACGCCTGCGGGTCCCAGGTGAAGGTGGCCACCGCGCGGCCGGGCAGGGTGTGGGTGAGCGAGCGGCCCTCGTCGGTGATCGAGAAGGTACGGCTGCCGGACGAGGCGTTCACGACGAACGCGACCCGGGTGCCGTCCGGGTTCTGGAGCACGACGTTCTGCAGCCCGCCGGGCTGCTCGGTGGTCGAGCCGATGCGCCGGGCGCCGGGGTCTGCGAACTTGCTCAGGTGGCCCAGCACGTAGAACTCGGCATTACGTGTCACGGAGCTGCCCGCGATCTCGACGACGCCGTTGCACCGGGTGCCGCAGTGGCCCTGGTGCGGTCCGCCGTTCTGGTCGAGCGCGAGATTCCAGGTGATGACCGTCTCGCCGCCGTTGCGCAGGTTGCGCACCACGAGGTTCTCCGCGTGCCAGATCAGCGTGTCCCCGAACGTGTTCGCGGCGTTGTCGCTGTCCGTCCCGGAGCACTCGGTGAAGTAGACCCGCTTGCCCGCCGCCACGACCTGGGCCTGCGCCTCCGGCGAGCCGCCGTAGCAGTGGAACGCGGCGCCGATCACGCGCGAGATGCCCTGCGTGCCCGCGAACACGTCCAGCGGGTAGTCGGGCCGGTCCCAGTTGTGGTCGTAGGCGAGGATCTGGGTGCCCAGCCCGGCAGCGGTCAGCCGGGCGTCGAGCACCCGGAGGAACTCGGCCTGCTGGGCCGCCGTCATGCTCGTGGACGGGTAGCTCGTGGCGAAGAGCGGTTCGTTCTGGACGGTGAGGTCGCTCAGCGTGACGCCCTGCTGCGCGTACGCCTGGATCGCCCGGACCAGGTAGTCGGCGTACTCGTCGTAGTTCTCGGGGCGCAGGCTGCCGCCGTTGAGGGAGCCGCCCGTCTTCATCCAGGCCGGCGGCGACCAGGGGCTGCCCATGAACCGGATGCCGGGGTTCACCGCCAGGGCCTGTCGCAGGACGGGCAGGATCTGCTGCTGGTCGCGGGCGATGCTGAACTGCCCGGGCGTGTCCTCGTAGGTGTAGAAGCCGCCCGCGTTGAAGTCGGTGCTGCCGAGCGGTTGGCGCAGGTAGCTCAGCCCGATGCCGTCGCCCGTGCGGGAGAACAGCGACCGCAGCAGCGTGTCGCGGGTCCCGGAGGGCAGGGCGCTGATCAGCGCGGCGGACGCCTCGGTCACCGAGGCCCCGGCGCCCGTGAAGCGCTGCGCCACCTGGCTCGGGTCGACGCGGATGTCGGTGGCCTGCGGGCCCGTGTCGAAGGCGAGGGCGCCGCCGTCGGTGAGCCGCTGGGTGCCGTCGGCGGTCGTGGTCCAGACGTGGGCACTGGTCGGGGCGGCGAACGGGGCCGCGGTCCCGCGGCCGGCGGACCGGTCGTCCGGGGTGAGGCTGGCCGCGGCGGCCGGGACCAGCCCGACGGCCGCGAGGGTCAGGACACCGAGCGTGGCGAGCGCGGTGCGGAGGGGCCCGGTGCGGGTGGTGCGCGTCATTGCGACTCCCATCTGTGGGTGGTGTGCCGCGAGCCTACCCCTACCTACCGAGTGCTCGGTAGGTAGGGAATGCCCTGATGTGCGCCACCGGGTCCGTAGACTCGCTCGGATGACACGAGAAGCCGGTGCGGGCCGGGTGCGGCGTCCTCCCGCGGAGCGCCGGGCGGAGATCCTGCGCATCGCGATGGAGACCTTCGCCGAGCGCGGTTACCAGAGCGCGTCGCTGGCCGAGATCGCGTCCCGGGTGGGGCTGACCCAGGCCGGTGTGCTGCACTACTTCTCGTCGAAGGCCGGTCTGCTCACCGGCGTGCTCGACCTGCGCGACTCGACCGACATCTCGGAGCTCGGCCACGAGCGCCCACGCGGCCTGGCTTTCCTGCGCCATCTCGTCGACACCGTGCGCCGGAACGCCGGGCGCGAGGGGATCGTGCGGCTCTACACCGTGCTCGCCGCGGAGAGCGTGACCGCCGGCCACCCCGCACAGGAGTGGTTCCGTGGCCGCTACGCGGGCCTGCTCGACCTGGTGGTCGAGGCGCTCGACGACGCCGCGGGCCAGGGCGAGATCCCCGCCGACGTCGACGCCGCCACCACCGCCCGGGTGATCGTCGCGACGATGGACGGCCTCCAGCTCCAGTGGTTGCTGGCGCCGGGCTCGGTCGACATGGCCGAGGCGACCGAGGTGGCGATCGTGCGGCTGATCGGCCGCGACCTGCCGCCGTCGCCGGACCGCTGAACGCAGGCCGCCCACGTGGCGCCGTGAGCCGTACCGGTTCGTCAGGTCGAGGGTCTGCGGGCCAGGTCGAGACGGGCCTCGCCCGGGCCGTCCGTGTCGTAGGCGACCCACCAGGTGCCGTCGTGCGATCGGGTCACCTCCCGCAACCCCGCCTGCGTGGTGACCCGCACCAGCAGCGAGGGGAGACGCCACGACCTCGCGGTGAGGGCGATCGCGGCCGTCGTGGCGCCTGACGGCTCCGGCGCTGAAGGTTCCGGGCCCGCGGTACCTCCGGGGCGCACCTGGAACCGGATCGTGCCCGCGCCGGTCCAGCGGAGCGTCGCCGTCGCCGTGTCCGGTTCGCCCGTGGGGCGGGCGGCGGCGTCGATCGTCAGATCGCTCACCAGGCGGAACCAGCCGACCGGTCCCGGCTCCTCGGGGCGCCAGTGCGCGGTCAGCGGGTGGAACTGGCCGTCGAGCCGGCCCCGGTCGCCCCCGACGTCCTCCGCGCCGACCATGAGGTGCGGCTCCAGTACCGCGGTGGCCACCCGGCGTGCCGTGATCACCTGGCGGGTGGCCCGTGGTCCGTCGAACGTCTCCAGTGCTGCCCGGGTCCGGGCCGGCAGGTCGGGCGCGCCGAGTGCGGCCACCAGCGGGGCCAGCGCGAGGTCCCGGTGATGGCCGATAGGCCCCGTGTGGTCGGGGAACGGGGCGCACTCGCGCCCCACCACCGACCAGATCCAGACCCCGACGCCGGAGGCGTACTCCTGCAGGTCCATCCCGTAGGACCGGTCGTACGGGCCCACCATGTTCGCCAGCCCCGCGTGGTAGTGCCGCGCGATCTCGTCCCACAGTGCGAGCTCGACGGCGGCCGCCCGCGCCGCCGTCGCCGGGTCGAGGCCGTGCCGCCGCCAGAGGGCCAGCCCGTACAGGTCGATGCCGTAGTACGTGGGGGAGTTGTACTCCTCGAACGTGCCGTGCTCCGCGAAGCGGTCGAAGACCTCGCCCGCCAGGTGCAGGCCCTGCTGGTCCCATGCCGCGTTCCCCGTGCGGCATCCGACGGCATGCAGCAGGAAGGCCGCCATGAGCGCGATGTTCGAGTAGCCGGGACTCACCCGCCGTGCACTGGTGCCGGTGATCGCCCGGACGAGGGCGGTGTCGATCCGGGCCAGCAGCGCGGGCGGGAGCACGTCGGCGTGGGCGGCCACGACCTGGAGCAGCGTGCAGCCGATGAACTCACGCCAGTTCGGGTCGTAGTCGCGCCACTCCCGGGCGTGCTCGGGGGAGGGGTCGGGTTCGGCGGGCGAACGGCGCCACGTCCCGTGCCACGGCACCGACGGGTCGTCCCACTGCTGGTCCAGCACGGCGTCGAGGGCGGCGACGGCGCGGTCGACGTCGGCCGTCGCCCCGCCGTCCGCCGCCCGGGACAGGAGGCCCAGGGCGTACCAGCAGGTCTCGCGCACGTGATGGTCGTGCGGTCCCGCCGCCCAGGCGGGGTCCGCGAGCAGCGACGCCCGCGGGTCCCACCAGCCGTCCAGCACCTCCAGCGGTCCGGAAGGACCCATCAGACGTCCCGCAGCCGGGGCACGACGTCCTCGGCCAGGCGGGTCGCCCACGGCACCGGGTCCTGGTACAGCGGCGGCATCAGGGCCACGAGCGTGATGCCGAGCGCGCGGTACCGCTCCATGTCGGCGAGGAAGCCGTCGACGTCGCCGGTGGGGTCGCCCTGGAAGAGCATGGTCTTCTCGATGGCGTCGTAGTCGGTGCCGAGCCGGTCGCAGTGCTCGCGGAGCACGTCGAGCTTGTGACCGACCATCTCCACCCCCTCCGGGCCCGGCGCGCCGAAGAGATTGCACGCCTGGGCGTACTGGGCCACCAGCCGCAGGGTCTTGCGCTCGCCGCCGCCGCCGATCATGACGGGTACCGCACCACGGGGCGGGCGCGGCAGGTTGATGGTCTCCGCGAGGTGGTAGTGCTTGCCGTCGTAGGCGCCGTCGTCGTCGGACCACATCTGGCGGCAGATCTGCAGGGTCTCCTCCAGGCGCTCGAAGCGCTCGGCGACGGGCGGGAACGGCACGCCGAGGCCCGCGTGCTCACGGTCGTACCAGGCCGCTCCGATGCCCAGCATCGCCCGGCCGCGGGACAGGACGTCCAGCGTGGAGACCGTCTTGGCCAACAGCCCGGGGTACCGGTAGGTGACACCCGTGACCAGCAGGCTCAGCCGGACGTTCTTCGTGACGCCGGCGAGGTAGCCGAGCGTCGTGTACCCCTCCAGCATCGGCTCGTGGGGGCCACCCGTGTGGAGCATCTGGAACCAGTGGTCCATGACGGTCATGAGGCTCACACCGCCGTCGTCGGCGATCCGCGCGGTCTCGGTGAGTCGGTCGGCCAGGGTGGTCTCCCACTCGGGGTGCGTGAACGTGGAGTAGTGCAGTCCTAGGTCCATGGTTCCCGACGCTATGCCGTCGCGGCCCCGTCAGCCAGGCCTCGCCGATCCCCGGACCAGGACGGCACCGGACCGGCGGGCGTACTCCTGAGGGACGACCACAAGATCCACCCGTCGGGGGAGGTGCACGCGGCAGGGTCTGGCCTACGGTGACGACATGGCGACCGGAGGACCCGACGAGGAGCGCGACGACGACACCACGCCGACCGCGGGCTCGAGCTGGGGCGTGGGGATCGCGGTCGGCCTCGGCATCGGGGTGGCGTTCGGCGTGGCGCTGGACAACATCGCCCTGGGCATCGTGTTCGGGGCGGCGTTCGCGCCGGTGTTCGCGATGCTGAACGCCGGGTCCGGGCCGGGGCGGCGCAAGGAGCCGGGCGGCGACCCGCAGCGGCCGGGCACCACCCCGCCGGACTCCCGCGCCCGCTGACCGGCGGGCCGCACCCGTTCAGCAGCGCAGTCGCCCAGCAGTCCGAGGCCCGCCCCGCGCCGGTGTCGCGATCGGGTCAGCGGGTCAGGGAACGGACCGTACGGTGCGGCCGGAAGCCCAGGCGTGCGTACAGGTGACCCGGCGTGTCACCCACCTCGGCGGCGATCCCGACCGGGCCGGCACCCTCGGCGCGCAGCGCCCCGACCGCGTGGCGCAGCAGTGCCCTGGCCACGCCGTGCCCCCGGTGCTCCGGGGCCACGAAGACGTCCTCGACCACGCCCTGCCCCGACGGCGCACGCCAGGCGCACACGAATCCGGCGACGTCCCCCCGCCGTTCCGCGCAGAAGTAGGTCGCGTGCCGTTCGAGGGCCTGCCGGTGGGCGACCGTGGCGTCGGTGTCGGCCACGGGCCGCTCCGGCACGCCGTGGCGCGCGTCCTCCTCGAGGTGGTCCGTGCGCAGCATGGCACGCCGCGCCGCCCAGCCGGGGTCGGCGTCCTCGGCGCGCAGCACGCGATGCTGCGGTGCCGTGCCGGCGAGCGCCTGCCGGTCCGGCAGCACGAGGCGGAGCTCGTCCTCGGCCGCCCAGCCGTCGAGCAGCAGCTCCGCCTCGACCCAGCGTGGTGTACGGTCCTCGACCACGACCCGCCGGCATCCGCGCGCCGCCGCCGTCGCGAGGTCGTGCCGCAGCACCTCGGCGTCGCGGGGTGTCACGGCGTACAGGAAGGTGGCCAGGCCGAGCCGTGGTGCGGCCTCCCGGCGGGCCAGGCAGGAGCCGTCGAGCTGCTCGTGGGTGCTGGCCAGGCCCCAGAACCGGACCGTGTCGTCCTCGGGTGCGGGCATGGGCCCACCGTAGCGGCGGTCGCCGTCTCCCCGCGCCGACCCCGGCCCGTCGTGCCAGTCTGCTGCGTGGGGCACGCGCACCGGCGCACGGACCGCGCCGTCCGCCCGGGACCTGGGAGGCGCCGCATGACCGCACCGATCGCAGAGGCAGGACCGCAGGCGTTGCCGAAGGGCAGGGTCTGGGCCATCTTCGGCGGGCTGATGCTCGCGATGCTGCTCGCCGCGCTCGACCAGACCATCGTGGCCACCGCGCTGCCCACCATCGTGTCCGACCTGGGCGGCGCCGAGCACCTGTCCTGGGTCGTGACGGCGTACATGCTGGCCAGCACCGCGACCACCGTGCTCTGGGGCAAGCTCGGCGACCTGTTCGGGCGCAAGCCGCTCTTCCTCGCCTGCATCGTCATCTTCCTCGCGGGATCGGTGCTGGCCGGCACGTCGCAGACCATGGGTCAGCTCATCGCCTGGCGTGCCCTGCAGGGCGTCGGGGGCGGTGGGCTCATGGTGCTGTCGCAGGCGATCATCGGCGACGTGGTGCCACCCCGGGACCGCGGCCGGTACCAGGGTCTGTTCGGGGCGGTCTTCGGTGTCTCGTCGGTCGCGGGGCCGCTGCTGGGCGGGTTCTTCGTCGACAACCTCGACTGGCGCTGGGTGTTCTACGTCAACGTGCCCGTCGGCGTCCTCGCGCTGGTGGCCGTCGCCGCGGTGCTGCCGCGCATCGCGACCGGGACGCGGCCGCGCATCGACTACGCGGGCATCGTCCTGCTGGCCACGGTCTCGACCGCGATCGTGCTGCTCACGAGCCTGGGCGGCACCACGTGGGGGTGGAGCTCGGCGCCCGTGTACGCGATGGCGGCGCTCGCGGTGGCCGGCCTCGTCGCGTTCGTCGCCGTCGAGCGGCGTGCCCCCGAGCCGGTGCTGCCGCTGCACCTGTTCCGCGACAAGGTGTTCTCCGTCGCCGCGGTGATCGGGTTCGCGGTGGGCTTCGCGATGTTCGGCGCCATCACCTACCTGCCGCTGTACCTGCAGACGGTCAAGGGTTCCACGCCCACCGAGTCCGGGCTGGAGATGACGCCGATGATGCTCGGCCTGCTGCTCACGTCGATCGGCTCGGGCCAGCTCATCTCGCGCACCGGCCGCTACAAGGTCTACCCGATCCTCGGTACGGCGGTGACCGCAGCGGGCCTCTACCTGCTCTCTCTCATGGACCAGGCCACGACGACGTTCCAGGCCGGCCTGAGCATGTTCGTGCTCGGCGCGGGGCTCGGCATGGTGACGCAGGTGCTGGTCATCGCCGTGCAGAACGCCGTGAGCTACCGCGACCTGGGTACCGCGACGTCGGGCACCACCTACTTCCGCACCATCGGTTCGTCCGTCGGCGTGGCGGTGTTCGGCACGGTGTTCGCGAACCGGCTCGCGGCCGAGCTGGCCCGGTCGGTCCCGGGCGGGGCGCAGGGCCCGTGCGGGCCCGAGTCGCTGTCGGCGTCCACGCAGGCGCTCGCGCAGTGCCCGCCCGAGGTGCAGACGTGGTTCCTCGACGCGTACACGGGCGCCCTGCACGTCGTGTTCCTCGGGGCGGTGCCCGTGGCGCTGCTGGCGTTCGCGCTGACGTGGCTGCTGCCCGAGGTGGAGCTGCGCACGGCCACGCGCGGCGGCGACGGCACCGAGGCGGGGCATGCGGCGGGAGCGTCCTTCGCGCTGCCGTCGTCCCGCACGTCGCTGGAGGAGCTGCGCATGATCCTGTGGCGCCGCGTGGGCAAGCGCGACCCGCTGCGGGTCTACGACCTGGTCGCGGCCGACGTCGGGCTGTCGGCGCGGGAGGCGTGGATGCTCACGCGGGTCTCGCTCAAGCGGACCCGTTCCCTGCGGCTCATGGCCGAGCGCACCGGCGCCGACCAGGACGTGGTGCGGGTCGTGGCGGGTTCCCTCGAGACCCGGGGCCTCGTGACGGTCGACGGCGACACCGTGCGGGCGCTGCCGGCCGGTGACGCCGTCGCCGAGGCGATCCGGGAGGCCGAGCGGGAGCGGTTGCGGCGGTACGTCGCCGAGTGGCCCGACGGCGACGAGCCGGAGGTCGCGCAGCTCGTGGACCAGCTCACGCGCGACCTCCTGACGGACGCGGCCGACCGCCCCTGACGGCCGCCCGCCGCCGGCCTCGTCGGTCAGTCCTCCACCACCGCCGTGACGCGGATCTCGACGCGCATCCCGGGCGCCCCCAGGGCGGACACACCGGTCTCCGTCCAGACCGGTGCCCGGTCGCCCATCCGGGCGCGGAACTGCTCGACCATCACGCGGTTGGTCGCCTCCCCGATGTACCCGGCCTCCTCGGGCAGGTGGTAGGAGTTGACGTGCACCACGTCGCTCCACGACGCACCGGCCGCCTGCAGCACGCGTTCGACGTTGTCGAAAGCCCGGACGATCTCCTCCTCCAGGTCGTCCGGGAACGTGAGGTCGTCGTCCCAGCCGCCCTGGCCCGAGATCTCCACCCGGTTCCCGACGCGGACCGCCTGGTGGTACCGCATCCGCTCCAGCATCCGGTCGCCGTACCCGGGCACGGTGAAGAACCGGGGCTCGTCGTCGACCACGGCTGTCGCCTCGATCTCGACCAGGTGGTCGGGCACGTCCAGGGCGGCGACGCCGATGAGCGTCGCGGGCGGAGGCGCCGTGATCCCGAGCCGGGCGGCAGCGCGTGCCATGCCGTCCAGGAGCTGGGGCATCTTGTCCGGCGTCCAGTCCACGACGTACACGGTCAGCCGCACGACGTCCGCGAGGCCGGCGCCCGCGTCACGCAGCGCCACCTCGACGTTCGCATAGCTCTGCTCGACCTGGGCGGCCAGGTCCCCGGCGCCCACGGTGCCGCCGTCGGCGTCCCAGGCGACCTGCCCGGCGACGAAGACCTGCCGGGTGCCCGTCGTGACGGCGACCTGGTGGTAGGCCGCGCTCCGGACGAGGCCCTCGGGGTTGCTGAGGGTGACGCTCATGATCTCCTGCTCCTTGGTTACTCGGTTACCAGTGGTTACTCAGAAACCATAGGAGAGTTAAGGTGGGTGCGGAAGGACGCACTTCTCGGTGACGGAGGAACCAGATGGTGACCACGCAGGTCGACGAGCCGGCCCAGGACGACATCATGCGCGCGGGGACGCTGGCGCGGGAGATCTTCTCCGACGTCGCGAACAAGTGGGCCCTGCTCATCATCGAGACGCTGGGCGACCGGACGCTGCGGTTCAGCGAGCTGCGGGACGCCCTGGAGGGGATCAGCCACAAGATGCTGACCCAGAACCTGCGGATGATGGAGCGCAACGGCCTGGTCGAGCGCACCGTGCACCCCGTGGTGCCGCCGCGGGTCGAGTACACGCTCACCGGGCCCGGCCGGGGCCTGCGCGCCACGGTCGACCTGATGTGCGAGTGGACCCGGCAGAACATGGGGCACATCGAGTCGTCCCGCCGGGGGTTCGACGCCTGAGGGGCCGGGTCCGAGTTCTCGACGTGCACTTTTGACCCGATCGTGACCGTTGTGGTGTTGACCACGTCGGCACGGCCCGGCACCGTTCTCCCCGGCACGCCTGTTCGTCGTACGTCCGCGCGCCCGCGTACGCGGGCGCGCTGTGCCGCATCCCCCGGGCAAGTGCAAGTTCGAAGGAGAACCCCCAGTGCGTCGAAAGATCCCGCTCATCGCGACGGCGGCAGCCGTGGCCGTGGCCCTGGCCGCGTGCGCCACGCCGTCCGGTGCGTCCCCGGACAGCTCCTCGTCCGCCACCGGCGGGCGCCAGGCGGTCACCGTCGGCGTCATCCCCATCGTGGACGTCGCCCCGATCTACCTCGGTGTCCAGGAGGGCATCTTCGCCAGGCACGGGCTGGACGTCACGCTCGAGCTCGCCGACGGCGGGGCGGCGATCGTGCCCGCCGTGGTGAAGGGCGACTACCAGTTCGGGTTCAGCAACGTGACCTCCCTCCTGATGGCCTCGAACCAGGGTGAGCCGCTCAAGATCGTGGCGCCCGGGAACTTCTCGACCGGGCAGGACGGCGTGGACTTCAGCGCGGTGGTCGCCCCCGGTGACTCCGACATCGCGACGGCGGCCGACCTGGCCGGGCGGACCGTCTCGGTGAACTCGCTCAACAACATCGGCGACACGACCGTGCGCAACGTGGTCGACGCCTCGGGCGGCGACCCGGCGGCCGTCGAGTTCGTCGAGATGCCCTTCCCGGAGATGCTCCCGGCCCTCAAGGGCGGGCAGGTCGACGCGGCCTGGGTCGTGGAGCCGCACCTGACCACGGCGGTGCAGCAGGGCGCGAAGATCATCAGCTCCAACTTCGCCCAGACCGACCACGACCTGCTCGTCGCGGCGTACTTCACCTCCGACCAGACCCTCGAGCAGGACCCGGAGACGGTGGCCGCCTTCACGGCGGCGGTCAAGGAGTCGCTCACCTACGCGCAGGACCACCCGAACGAGACGCGGGCCGTGCTCGACACCTACACGGAGATCGACCCGGTCGTGAAGTCGGTGATGGTGATGCCGCGCTTCGCCGCGGACATCGAGCCCACCTACCTCCAGGTGCTGGCCGACCTCGGCCTGAAGTACGGCCTGTTCGACAAGCCCGTGGACGTGACCAAGCTGCTCGTCCAGGAGCCCGCGCAGTGACCGCGGCCCGCCGGCCCGGCTGACCCCCGGCCGGCGGGCGGTGCCGCACCGCTGAGGGGTCACGGGCTGCGACGCGTTCCTGACCTGCGGTTTCGTCCTGCCGTGACGGTCTCGTGGTGGCCCGGTCGTGGTGACCGGATCGTGACAAAACGGGGTGTTGACCCCGGCTGCTGATCCTGCGAGTGTTCTCCCTGAGCACAGGCGTTCGGATGCCGCACACCTGCGAACCGCAGTGGCGCGCCGAATCTCAATCGCAATCACCATGTCTCGAAGGAGAACCACAGTGCGTCGCACGTTCCCTCTCGCGGTGGTGGCCTCGGCCGCAGCCCTCGTCCTGGCCGCCTGCGGCGGCACCTCCGACGCCGGAGGGGAGGGGGACGCCCCGGCCGACGGCGAGCTCACCCCGGTGACGGTCGGTGTCATCCCGATCGTCGACGTCGCCCCCATCTACCTCGGTGTCCAGGAGGGCTTCTTCGAGGAGCAGGGTCTCGACGTCACGCTGGAGCTCGCCCAGGGCGGCGCAGCGATCGTGCCCGCCGTGGTCAGCGGCGAGTACCAGTTCGGCTTCAGCAACGTGACCTCCCTGCTCGTCGCGTCCTCGCAGGGCCTGCCCCTCAAGGCCGTCGCGGCCGGCAACTACACCACCGGCACGCCGGGCGAGGACTTCGGCGCCGTCGTGGTGCCGGAGGGCTCGAAGATCAAGGACGCGGCCGACCTGGCCGGCAAGACCGTCGCCGTCAACACGCTCAACAACATCGGCGACACCACGATCCGCAAGGTCGTGGGCGACGCGGGCGGCGAGGCGGACGACGTCGAGTTCGTCGAGATGGGCTTCCCCGACATGCCGGCCGCCGTCGCGGGCGAGCAGGTGGACGCCGCCTGGGTGGTCGAGCCGCACCTGACCACCGCCCTGGAGCAGGGCGCCGAGGTCGTGGCCTCCAACTTCGCGGAGACCGACCCCGACCTGATGATCGCCGCCTACTTCACCTCCGACCAGCAGATCGCGCAGGACCCGGAGACCGTCGAGGCGTTCACCGCCGCCATGGAGCAGTCGCTCACCTACGCGGAGGAGCACCCGGACGAGACCCGGGCCGTCCTGGACACCTACACCGAGATCGACCCCGCCGTGAAGGAGGCCATGGTCATGCCGAAGTTCTCGGCCGACCTGACCGACGCCTCGTTCCAGCTCCTGGCCGACCTCGGCACGGAGCAGGGCATGTTCGACGAGCCCGTCGACGTGAGCAAGCTCCTGCCGTGACCCGCACGCACCGGCTCGCCGGTCGCCGCACCCCCGCCTGGGCCCTCGGCCTGGCGGGGGTGGCGGTGCTCCTGCTCGTGGTCGAGCTCGCGCCCCGGCTCGGGCTCGTGGACGCGCGGTTCCTGCCGCCGACGTCGCGCATCCTGACGGCACTCGGCGAGCGGCTCGGCACGCCGGAGTTCTGGACGGCGCTGGGCCAGACGCTCACCACGTGGGTCACGGGCCTGGCGATCTCGCTGGTCGCCGGCGTGGTGCTCGGCGTCGTCATCGGCTCCGTACCGGTGCTGCGCGCCGTGACCGCCTCGACCATCGAGTTCCTGCGGCCGGTGCCGTCGGTCGCGCTGATCCCCGTAGCCGTGCTGCTGTACGGCACGGGCATGGTCTCGACGCTGCTGCTGGTGGTCTACGCCAGCTTCTGGCAGGTGCTGGTCCAGGTGCTCTCCGGCGTGCGGGACGTCGACCCCGTCGCCTCCGACACGGCGCGCTCCTACCGGTTCTCGACGCTGACCCGGATCCGCACGGTCGTGTGGCCCACCACGCTGCCGTACGCGATGACGGGCCTGCGCCTGGCCGCGAGCGTCGCCCTGATCCTCACCGTGACCGGCGAGCTCCTCATCGGTACGCCGGGCATCGGCAAGCTGCTCGGCGTCGCACAGTCCTCGGGTGCCGTGGAGTCGATGTACGCGTACGTGGTGGTGGCCGGCCTGCTCGGGGTCGCCGTCAACGTGCTCGCGCGGGCCCTGGAGGGGCGCGTGCTGTTCTGGCACCCGTCGGTGCGCGGGGAGGTGGCGGCATGAGCAGCGCCTGGAAGGTCCTGCGGCCCGTGCTCGTGACGCTCGGGCTGCCCGCCGTGATCGTGGCGACGTGGTGGTTCACGAGCGCCGGGAGCACCTCGTTCTTCAACCCGCCGCTGAGCACCATCGTCGGCACGTTCCGCGAGACGTGGTTCTCCGCGCCGCTCGGCGAGAGCCGCCTGGCCGTGGACGTGGTCCCGTCGGTGCTGCGCCTGCTGGCGGGCTACGCCGTCGCCCTGGTGGCCGGCATCGCGCTCGGCGTCGCCATCGGGTCCTCCCGGGCGCTGCGCGCCTTCGCGGAGCCCGTGCTGGAGTTCTTCCGGGCCGTGCCGCCGCCGGTGCTCGTGCCCATCCTCATGCTGTTCTTCGGCATCGGCGACACCATGAAGATCGTCGTGATCGCCATCGGCTGCCTGTGGCCCATCCTGCTCAACACGGTCGAGGGCGTGCGCGGACTGGACCCCGTGCTGCGCGACACCGCCCGGGCCTACCGGCTGGGCCCCGTGGCGACGCTGCGCCACCTGGTGCTGCGGGGCGCCAGCCCGCAGATCGTGACGGGCGCCCGGCAGGCCCTGTCCATCGGGATCATCCTCATGGTCATCAGCGAGATGTTCGCCGCCAAGGACGGCCTCGGCTTCTCCATCGTGCAGTTCCAGCGCAGCTTCGCCATCCCGGAGATGTGGAGCGGGGTCATCCTGCTCGGCGTCGTCGGCGTGCTGCTGTCCCTCGTCTTCCGGGCCGTGACGGACGCGGTCCTGCGCTGGTACCTCGGGTACCGGCAGTCCCAGCACGGAGGTGCCTGACATGTCCAGCCCCGCGAACACGGCCGCCGGCCGCGCCGCTCCGGACCGTGCCGCGGCCGAGCACCCCGGCGGCGCACGCCTCGACGTCCGCAACCTGCGCAAGGTCTACACCGGCCGCGGCGAGCCCGTCGAGGCCATCGCCGACCTCACGTTCGAGATCCGGCCGGGCGAGCTGGTGTGCGTCGTCGGCCCCTCGGGTGCCGGCAAGACGACGCTGCTGCGCTGCATGGCCGGCCTCATGCCCGCCACCTCCGGCGAGCTGGTGCTCGGCGACGTCGCGATCACCGGCCCCCCGCCGGGCATGGCCGTGGTGCTGCAGGAGTACGGGCGCTCGCTGTTCCCCTGGATGAGCGTGGCCCAGAACGTCGAGCTGCCCCTCAAGGAGAAGGGTGTCGGCAAGGCCCGCCGGGCGCAGCTGGTGGGCGAGACGCTCGCGGCGGTCGGCCTGGCCGACGTCGCGGCGTCCTACCCGTGGCAGCTCTCCGGCGGCATGCAGCAGCGCGTGGCCATCGCCCGGGCCGTGGCCTACGAGCCCCAGGTGCTGCTCATGGACGAGCCGTTCGCGGCCGTCGACGCGCAGACCCGCTTCGAGCTCGAGGACCTGGTGCGCACGCTGTGGAAGCGCCTGGGCATCACGGTCGTGTTCGTGACCCACGACATCGACGAGGCCATCTACCTCGGCGAACGCGTGCTCGTCCTGTCGGCCCGGCCCACGGTCGTGCTGGAGGACGTCGCCGTCGGCCTGGGTGCCGAGCGCGACCAGCTCGAGACGCGCGGCGACGCCGAGTTCGCGCGCCTGCGCACGCACGTGTACGAGCTCGTCCAGCAGGCCAAGAAGGGCGTACGTAGCCTGGCCGACGCGCACCTCACGCATCCGGCGGACGTCCCGCCGCGAGCCGGGGCGTGATCGATGGACCGAGCCGAGGGGGACCTCATGGTCGAGGAGACGAGTGACGCGGGTGGCCGCTCGCCCGAGTTCGTGCAGTCGCTGGAGCGCGGGCTGGCGGTGATCCGGGCGTTCGACCAGGACCACCGGTCGCTCACGCTGAGCGACGTGGCGCGGGAGGCAGGGCTGAGCCGCGCCTCGGCGCGCCGGTTCCTGCACACCCTGGTCGAGCTCGGGTACGTCGCGAGCGACGGGCGGGAGTTCACGCTGCGCCCGGCGATCCTCGACCTCGGCTACGCCTACCTGTCGAGCCTCACGCTGCCCGAGATCGTGCAGCCGCACCTGCGGGAGCTGTCGGCGCAGGTGGGGGAGTCCTCCTCGGTGGCGGTGCTCGACGGCGCGGACATCGTCTACGTGGCGCGCGTGGCGACGCACCGGATCATGAACGCGGCGATCCGGGTGGGCACCCGGTTCCCCGCGTACGCCACGTCGATGGGGCGGGCGGTGCTCGCCCACGCCGAGCCGGCCGAGGTGGACGCCTACCTCGCCTCGACCACGCTCAGCGCGCTGACGTCGCGCACCGTCACCCGGCCCGACGACCTGCGTGCCGTGCTGGCGCAGGTGCGGGAGCAGGGCTGGGCCCTCGTGGACCAGGAGCTGGAGGAGGGGCTGCGCTCGGTCGCGGCCCCGCTGCGCGACGGCACGGGCCGCGTCGTCGCCGCGGTGAACGTGTCCGCGCCGGTCCGGCGCGGTGAGATCGCCGAGATCCTGGAGCACCTGCTGCCCCCGCTGCAGGCGGCCGCGGCCGCCATCGAGTCGGACCTGGCCCGGATGAGAGGAACGATCTGATGGCGACCGCCTATGTGTTCGACGCGGTCCGGACCCCGTTCGGCCGGTACGGCGGGGCCTTGTCCGGGGTGCGGCCCGACGACCTGGCCGCCTTCGTGGTCGGCGAGCAGGTGCGGCGCGCCCCCGGGCTGGACCCCGCCGTGGTCGACGACGTGATCCTGGGCAACGCGAACGGCGCGGGCGAGGAGAACCGGGACGTGGCGCGCATGGCCGTGCTGCTCGCGGACCTGCCGATCACCGTGCCGGGCACCACCGTCAACCGGCTGTGCGGGTCCTCGCTGGAGGCCGCCGTGCAGGCGGCCCGGGCGATCGAGGCCGGGGACGCCGACGTGGTCGTGGCCGGCGGCGTGGAGTCGATGAGCCGCGCCCCGTGGGTGCTGCCCAAGACCGAGCGGCCGTTCCCGGCGGGCGACCTGAACCTGTCCTCGACCACGCTGGGCTGGCGCCTGGTCAACCCGCGGATGCGCGCCGACTGGACCGTCTCGCTCGGCGAGGCGACCGAACGGCTGCGCGAGAAGCACGGCGTCACGCGCGCGCGGCAGGACCAGTACGCGCTGCGCAGCCACCAGCTCGCCCACGCGGCATGGGAGGCCGGGCACTACGCCGACCTCGTCACGCCGTACCCGGGCACCGACCTGACGCGCGACGAGCCGATCCGTCCCGGCACCTCGCTGGAGCGGCTGGCGGCCCTCGCGCCGTCGTTCCGCCCGGCGGGGCACGGTCCGTCCGGCGGCACGGTCACCGCGGGCAGCTCCTCCCCGCTGACGGACGGTGCCTCGGCGGCGCTGATCGGCTCCGAGCGCGCGGCCGCGCTCACCGGCCTCGAACCGCTCGCCCGCATCGCGGGGCGGGCAACGGTGGCGGGCGAGCCGCAGTACTTCGGGTACGCCCCGGTCGCGGCCACCGAGCGGGCCCTGGAGCGGTCGGGCATCACGTGGGACGACGTCGCCGCCGTCGAGATCAACGAGGCCTTCGCCGCGCAGACCCTGGCGTGCCTCGACGCCTGGCCGGTCGAGGAGGGGATCGTCAACGCCTGGGGCGGCGCGATCGCCGTCGGGCACCCGCTCGGGGCGTCCGGGACGCGCGTGCTCGGCACGCTCGCCCGCCGCCTGGCGGCCACCGGCGGCCGCTGGGGCGTGGCGACCATCTGCATCGGCGTGGGGCAGGGCATGGCCGTGGTGCTGGAGAACGTGACCGGCGGGGCCGCATGAGCGCCACCGTGTTCGGCACCGGCGCCCTCGACGCGCTCGGGGACGTCGCCGACGGATCGACCGTGATGATCGGCGGCTTCGGCCCGGCGGGCCAGCCCGCCGAGCTCGTGGAGGCCCTGCTGGAGCAGGGCGCCACCGACCTCGTGGTGGTGAGCAACAACGCCGGCAACGGCGAGGACCCGCTCGCCCGGCTGATCCGGCACGGGCGCGTGGCCAAGATGGTCTGCTCGTTCCCGCGGCAGGTCGACTCCTGGCACTTCGACGCCGCCTACCGGTCCGGCGCCGTGGAGCTGGAGCTCGTGCCGCAGGGCAACCTGGCCGAGCGGATCCGGGCCGCCGGCGCCGGGATCGGCGCGTTCTTCACGCCCACCGGCTTCGGCACCCCGCTCGCCGAGGGCAAGGAGCACCGGCGCATCGACGGCGTCGACCACGTCCTGGAGTACCCGATCCACGCCGACCTCGCCCTGGTGCGCGCCGACCGGGCCGACGGTGCCGGGAACCTCGTGTACCGCAAGACGGCGCGCAACTTCGGACCGATCATGGCGACCGCCGCCCGGCGGACCGTGGTCCAGGTGCGCCAGGTCGTCCCCGTCGGGGCGCTCGACCCGGAGGCCGTGGTGACGCCCGGCATCTACGTGGACGCCGTGGTCGAGCTGCCCGCCCGCGCCGCCACGACGGAGATCACGGCATGACCCCCCTGGACGACACCCGCACGGTCACGGACGCCCCGCTCACCAAGGCGCAGATCGCCGCCCGGGTCGCCGCGGACATCGCGCCCGGGTCGTACGTCAACCTCGGCATCGGGCTGCCCACGCTCGTGGCCGACCATCTCGCCACGGGCAGCGGCATCACGCTGCACACCGAGAACGGCATGCTCGGCATGGGCCCCTCCCCGGACGCCGACGCCGTCGACCCCGACCTGGTCAACGCCGGCAAGGTCCCCGTCACGGAGCTGCCCGGCGCCTCCTACTTCCACCAGGCCGACTCGTTCGCCATGATGCGCGGCGGTCACATCGACGTCTGCGTGCTGGGGGCCTTCCAGGTCTCGGTCACGGGCGACCTCGCCAACTGGTCCACGGGCGAGCCCGGGGCCGTGCCCGCCGTCGGCGGGGCGATGGACCTGGCCGTCGGCGCCCGGCGCACCGTCGTGACCATGACGCTGCTGACCAAGGACGGCGCGCCCAAGCTCGTGGAGCGCTGCACGCTGCCGCTCACCGGCGTCGGCTGCGTCTCCCGCGTCTACACCGACCTGGCCGTGCTGGACGTGGGCCCGGACGGCGCGCGCGTCGTGGAGACCTACGGCACCACGCACGACGAGCTCGAGACGCTGCTCGGCCTGACCCTGGGAAGGACCCCGTGACCGCATCGCCCGCCCCGGAACGCACACCCGTCGCCGTCGTGGGCGGTGGTCCCGCCGGGCTGCTGCTCTCGCACCTGCTGCACCGCTCCGGGATCGAGCACGTGGTGCTGGAGGCCCGCACCCGCGACGAGATCGAGCACACGCACCGCGCCGGCATCCTCGAGGCGTCCTCCGTGCAGGTGCTCGCGGACAACGGCATGGACCGCGTGCTGCGCGAGGGCGACCGGCACGACGGCATCGTGCTGCGCTTCGACGGCGCCGACCACCGCGTGGACCTGACCGGGCTGACCGGGCGCAGCGTGTGGCTCTACCCGCAGACCGCCGTCTTCACCGACCTCGCCACGCGCCGGGAGGCCGACGGCGGCGACGTGCGCTGGGGCGCCACCGTCACCCAGGTGCTCGACGCCGGCACCGACCGGCCCGGCGTGCTGTGGACCGACGCGGACGGTGCGGAGCACGAGCTGCGCTGCGACGTGCTGGTCGGCGCCGACGGGTCGCGCTCCACGCTGCGGCACACGCTGCCCGAGTCGCAGCGGCACACGTACGCCCACGAGTACCCCTACGCCTGGTTCGGCGTCATCGTCGAGGCCTCGCGCAGCGCCCCCGAGCTCGTCTACACCACCTCCGAGCACGGGTTCGCGCTGATCAGCCAGCGCACCGAGACCCACCAGCGGATGTACTTCCAGTGCGACCCCGGCGAGGACCCCGCCGGCTGGACCGAGGACCGGATCTGGGCCGAGCTCCAGCGCCGCGTCGCCGGCCCCGACGGGTTCCGGCTCGTCGAGGGCCCCGTCCAGGAGCGCTCCGTGCTGCGGTTCCGGTCGTCCGTGGTCGAACCCGTGCGGCACGGCCGCATGCTCCTGGCCGGCGACGCCGCGCACACCGTGCCACCCACCGGCGCGAAGGGCCTCAACCTGGCGCTCGCGGACGTGGTGGTGCTGCACGACGTGCTGGAGACCTGGTTCGCGAAGCGGGACGACGCCGTGCTCGACGAGTACGGCCGGCGCGTGTCCGAGCGGGTGTGGCGTGCACAGCACTTCTCCGCGTGGATGAGCACCATGCTGCACGCCCACCCCGGGGAGACCGGGTTCGCCGCCCGGCGGCGGCTGGCCGAGCTGCGCACCCTGGTCGCCTCCGAGGCCGGCCGGCGGTTCCTCGCCGAGGGGTACACCGGCTGGGGACCGGTGCTCGGGGACCCCGCGGGCGCCGCGTGACGGCACGGGGACGGACGACGACGTCGAGAGGACGAGGACGATGAACCACACAGCGACACAGGTGCCCGCGGCGCCGAGCACCGTGCTCGACGCGGCCGCCGACTCGCAGGCACAGCTCAGCGCCGAGATCGCGGCCGCGCACACCGCGTACGCCGAGGGTCTCGACCGGGGCGGCCCAGAGGAACAGGGACCGCGCCGCAACTGGCCCCCGTACCGCAGCTCGCTGCTGCGCCACCCGACCAAGGACCTGCACCACGCCGACCCGGAGACGATCGAGCTGTTCTCCCCGGTGTTCGGCGAGCGCGACATCGGGCCGCTGGAGGCCGACCTGACGGTGCAGCGCGACGGCGAGCCCATCGGGGAGCGCATCGTGGTGCGCGGCCGCGTCGTCGACGGCGAGGGCCGGCCGGTGCGCCGCCAGCTCGTGGAGGTCTGGCAGGCCAACGCCGCAGGCCGGTACGTGCACAAGCGCGACCAGCACCCTGCGCCGATCGACCCGAACTTCACCGGGATCGGCCGCATGCTGACCGACGACGACGGCTGGTACCGGTTCCAGACCATCAAGCCCGGGCCGTACCCGTGGAAGAACCACTTCAACGCCTGGCGGCCCGCGCACATCCACTTCTCGCTCTTCGGACGCCAGATCACCCAGCGCATCGTCACCCAGATGTACTTCCCCGGGGACCCGCTGTTCGCGCTGGACCCCATCTACCAGTCCATCCAGGACCAGCGCGCCCGCGACCGGCTCGTGGCGACCTACGACCACGACACGTCCGAGCACGAGTGGGCCACGGGCTACCGGTGGGACATCGTCCTGACCGGGTCGCACCGCACGTGGACCGAGCCGGAGGACGGCGATGAGTGACCTGCTGCCCCCGACGCCGGGTCAGACCGTCGGGCCCTTCTTCGGGTACGCCCTGCCGTACGCCCACGGCAACGAGGTGGTCGAGGCCGGCACCACGGGCGCCGTCCGCCTGCACGGGACCGTGCGCGACGGCGCGGGCACGCCGGTGCCCGACGCCCTGATCGAGATCTGGCACGCCGACCCCGCGGGCAACGTCGTGGGCCGCAGCGGCTCGCTGCTGCGCGACGGCACGTTCACCGGCTGGGGCCGCGCCGAGACCGACCGCGAGGGCGGGTTCTGGTTCCGCACGCTCACCCCGGGGCCCACCGCGCCCGGGCGTGCCGCGTTCTTCCACGTGACCCTCTTCGCACGCGGCCTCCAGGACCGCCTCTTCACGCGCGCCTACGTGCCCGCCGAGGACGAGGCGGGCGAGGCAGCGCTGGCCGCCGACCCGCTGCTCGCCTCGCTCGACGCGCAGCGACGCGCGACGCTGGTCACCGTGCGCGAGCCGGACGGCGCGCTGCGCTTCGACATCCGCATGCAGGGGGAGGGGGAGACCGTGTTCCTGACGTACGACGACGGCCCCGACGCGGGCCGGGACGGCGTCGGTGCCTGACGTCGGCCTCCTGCTGCCGGGCACGGCGGGCGACGAGGGGACCGACGACGTCGCCGTCCTGCGCGCGCTCCTCACCGCGGAGGCCGCCTGGGTGCGTGCCCAGGCAGCCGTCGGCCTGGTGCCGGACGGGGCGGCGGACGCCGTCGACGCGGCGGCCGCGGGGCTCGCCGGGACCGGAGCCTCCGGCCGGGACGCGGCCGAGGAGCTGGCCAGCGAGGTCGCCGCGCAGGCCGCGGCCGGCGGCAACCCCGTGATCCCCCTGCTCGCCGCGCTGCGGGCGGCCGCCCCCGAGCACGCCGCGACGATCCACGCCGGGCTGACCAGCCAGGACGTGCTGGACACCGCGCTGGTGCTGGTGCTCCGCGACGCCGCGCGCACGGCCGGTGCCGACCTGGACCGGGCGCGTACGGCCGCGGCCCGGCTCGCCCACACGTACCGGGACGCCCCGGCCCTGGGCCGCACGCTCGCCCAGGCCGCCGTGCCGACCACGCTCGGCGCCCGGTTCGCGGGCTGGCTCGGCGGCCTGCGCGCGGCACGCGACGCGCTCGCGAGCGCTGCCGCGGGGCTCCCGCTGGCGTACGGCGGGGCGGCCGGCGAGCTGTCAGGCGTCGCCCGGCTCACGGGCGACCCGTTCGCGCTCGTCGACGCGTGGGGTGCGGAGCTCGGCCTGCCCGTGCCGCCCGGCCCCTGGCACACCGCGCGCACGCCCATGACGCGCGCCGCCGACGCCCTCGCCGAGACCTGCGCCGCGCTCGGGCACGTCGCGGGCGACGTGCTCCAGGGTGTCCGGCCCGGCACCGAGGAGCTGCGCGAGCCGGCGGCGCCCGGCCGGGGGGCGTCGTCGGCCATGCCGCACAAGCGCAACCCGGTGCTGTCCGTGCTGCTGCGCCGGTCCGCGCTCGCGGCCCCGCACCTCGCCGCCACCGTCCGGACGGCGGCGGGCCTGGCCGCCGACGAGCGGCCCGACGGCGCCTGGCACGCCGAGTGGCCCGCCCTGCGCGACCTCGCCCGGCACGCCGTCGCGGCGTCCCGGCTGGGTGCCGAGCTCCTCGACGGGCTGGAGGTCGACGCCGAGGCCGCCGCCCGCACCCTGCGCGCGGCCCTGCCCGACGCCCACGGCGTGGGGCTGGCTCCCGCCCTCGTGGACCGGGTGCTCGCCGCCGCCGACGACCGCACGGAGGAACCATGACCGCCGACCCCGCGCTCGGGGTGGTCCCGTTCGCGCTCACCGACGCCGCCCGGCCGCTCCTCGTGCTCGGCCCCTCGCTCGGCACGAGCGTCACGGCCCTGTGGCAGGACGTCGTCCCGCTGCTGCCGGACGTCGACGTCGTGGGCTGGGACCTGCCCGGTCACGGCTCGGCGCCTGCACCCGACCCCGGAGGCCTTGCCGGGCTCACCGTGCCGGACCTCGCGCGCGCCGTGCTCGACGTGGTCGCGCGGGCGCAGGCCGAGCGCGGTGACGTCGGCGCGCCGTTCTGGTACGCGGGCGTGTCCGTGGGCGGCGCCGTGGGGCTGCACCTGCTGCTCGACGCGCCCGGCCGGCTGCACGGCGCCGCCCTGATCTGCACCGCCGCGTCGTTCGGGGAGCCAGGGCCGTGGCTCGACCGGGCCCGGCTCGTGGAGTCCGCGGGAACGCCCACCCAGGTCGAGGGGTCGGCCCGGCGATGGTTCGGCCCCGGGTTCGTCGAGCGGGAGCCGCGGGTCGTGCTGCGCCTGCTGGGCAGCCTCCAGACGGCCGACCGGTTCGGGTACGGGGCCGTGTGCCGGGCGCTGGCCGCCTGGGACGTGCGACCCGGGCTCGCCGGGGCGGGCGGGCACGTGTCGTCCGTCCCCGTGTCGTCCGTGCCGGTGGTGACGATCGCGGGGGAGCACGACCTGCCCGCGCCGCCCGCCGCACTGGCGGAGATCGCCCGGGGCGTGGGCGCCGTCCGCTCCGAGGTGCTCGACGGCGTGGCGCACCTCGCGCCCGCCGAGGCGCCCGCGCGCGTGGCCGAGCTGGTGCGGGATCTCGTGACGGCGGGGGTGGCACGATGAGCGGGGACACCGGACACGGCACCGGGGCCGAGCGAGCCGAGGCAGGCATGCGGGTGCGCCGTGAGGTGCTCGGCGACGCGCACGTGGACCGCGCGACCGAGCGCACCACCGACTTCACCGCCGACTTCCAGGACCTCATCACCCGGTATGCCTGGGGCGAGATCTGGACGCGGCCGGGCCTGGACCGGCGCTCCCGCTCGATGATCACGCTCACGGCCCTGGTGGCGGGCGGGCACTGGGGCGAGCTCGCGATGCACGTGCGCGCCGCCCTGCGCAACGGCCTGTCCGTCGACGAGCTGCGCGAGGTGCTGCTCCAGAGCGCGATCTACTGCTCGGTGCCGAGCGCCAACCACGCGTTCGCCGTCGCCCAGGACGTGCTGCGTGAGGAGGGGCTGCTCTGAGCGCCGGACGGACGGACCCGGGCCGCGCGGGGGTCGGCGGCGGGCTGGTGCTCGTGGGCGTGCTCGCGATCGCGGCCAACCTGCGTGCCGCCATCACCGTGGTGGGCCCGGTCGCGGACGACGTCGCGGCCGACCTCGACCTGTCCTCGACCGAGGTGTCCCTCCTGGTGTCGCTGCCGTTGTTGTGCTTCGGCGCGTTCGCGCTGGTGGCGCCCCGGTTCCTGGCGCGCTGGGGGATCGAGGCGACCGCCGTCGTCGCGCTCACCGCGCTCGGGGTCGGCATCGTGGCCCGCTCCGTGCCGCTGCCCGGCGCGCTCTGGGCGGGCACCGTGCTGCTCGGCGCGGGCGTCGCCACCCTGAACGTCGCCCTGCCCGCCCTGGTCAAGCGGGACTTCCCGCACCGGGTCGGGCGCCTGACGGGCGCGTACTCGGCGACGCAGTCGGCGTTCGCCGCGATCTCCACGGTGGTCGCGGTGCCGCTGGCGGGGACGCAGCCGGAGGGATGGCGGATCGCGTTCGGGGTGTGGGTGGGCACGACCCTGGTGGCGCTGGGCGTGATGGTGCCACGGTGGCGCGCCGCCCGCGGGCTGCCGGTGCGGGGCGGTGCGGGCTCGTCCGGGGAGCTGGGCCGGGCGCCGGACGGACCGGGCACGGAGTCCGGCGCACCGCCGAGGAGGGGCCCCGCGCCCTGGCGCACCCTGCTGGGCTGGCAGGTGGCCGGCTACATGGGTCTCCAGTCGACGTTCTACTACTCGGTGGTCACGTGGTGGCCCTCGGTCGAGACCGGCGCGGGCTTCACGCCGGGCGCGGCGGGTGCGCACCAGGGCCTGCTGCAGGTGACCGGCATCCTCGCGTCACTGCTCGCGGGGCGGCTCATCGACCGCAGCCGGGCGCGCGGGCAGAGCGGTCTCGCGGTGGCGTTCTCCGGGGTGTCGGCCGTCGCGGTCGTGGGCGAGCTGCTCGCGCCCGGCTGGTGGCCGGTCTGGATCGTGCTGCTCGGGATGGGCACCGCCGCGGCGTTCGTCACCGCCCTCTCGCTGTTCGGCCTGCGCACCGAGCACCACGCCCAGGCCGGGGCACTGTCGGGCATGGCCCAGGCGTTCGGCTACGGCCTCGCGGCGCTGGGCCCGCTCGTGATCGGCACCCTCCACGACGCGACGGCGGGCTGGACCGTCCCGCTCGTGGTGCTGCTGGCGATGAAGGTCCCGGAGGTGCTGGCCGGCGCGCTGGCGGGTCGGCGGCGCACGATCGCCTAGATGGTTGGTCCCGGTCAGGTGGGGTGGGTCCAGGTGAGGTCGGGCTGCTGGGGCCTGGTTGATGTTCGGCCGGGCGTCCGGGTCGGTGGCCGGTGTCGTGGCCGGTGTCGTGACCGGCGGGGTGGTGGGCTGGGTCGGTAGGCGATCGCGCCGTGGTGGTGGGTGGTGTGGCAGCCGATGGTGTAGCGGCTGCGGGGGATGCGGCCGGGTGCTGGGCCGGTCATGCCGACCGCGGGGGTCCATTCCAGGGCAGGGGTGCGATCGCGAGCCATGGCGGGGTTCTGGGCGTGGTCGGTCGACCCGGCCGTGGGTGGGTTCTGGGCGTGGTCGGTCTGCCTCTGGTCGGCTTGGGTCTGGTTGGTCTGCCTCTGGTCGGTCTGGGGCTGGTCGGTCTGGGCCTGGTCGGTCTGGGGCTGGTTGGTCTGCCTCTGGTCGGTCTGGGGCTGGTCGGTCTGGGCCTGGTCGGTCTGGGTCTGGTCTGTCCCGGTGGATGGCGACGGGTCGCTGTCTGCGGGCGCGCCGGCATCACGCGCCCGACCTGTGTTCCGCTCTCGGTCTGGTTCGGTGTCGTTGATCCTGGCCGGCATCCCACCCCGGTCGGTGCGCAGGGGTGTCGGTGGCTTGGGTGCTACCGAGAGGTGGGTGTGTCCGGTCGGGGTGGTGGTCTCCACGGCGTGGCGTCCGTCGTGCTGGGTGCTCTTCTGTACCCAGCCGGGTGCCTGCTTGGCATGATTGCACCGAGCGCACAGGCCTTGACCGTTGTCCAGGCTGGTAGGGCCGCCCTGGGCGTGCGGGGTGATGTGGTCCAGGTGCCGGATCGGCGCATCACACCACAACGTGGCGCACACACCCTGGCCCCGGGCGCGTAGCAAGCCCGCCAGGCCTTGGGGGTGGAACCGGGAGGTGGAGGTCGTGGCCACCAGGCGACCGTGTGGGTCGGTGTAGATGCTGCGCAACCACGCCGCGTTCGTGTCGATCGCGTGCGCGACCAGGTTGCGGGCCGCCGGGGCCGGGACCACACCCCCACCCACCGCAGCACCCTCGGTGATCACGCCAGGCTGGGTGCCACCGGCCAGGAGCGTGTCGTCGGAGACCAGGAGGTTGATCGCCACCGGCACATCCGCCGCCCGACCCGGGCCACGCCCGGTGACCCGCTCGATCAGGGTGTCTGCCATGATCTGACCGGTCCCACGCTCGTCCCCACCCGCCTTCGTGGCCTCGGCGTGGTGCTTGAGGTGGGCGTAGGCCTGTACTCCCTGCCCCATCGGCACCAGAGCGGTCAGGTAGACCATCAGGTCCGGGGCCGGGCGGATCGAGACCCGCCGCTGCGACACCGCACGAGCGTTGCGGTTCACGCACGCGTGCACATCCAGGCTCGCGGCGAGCTCCTTGATCCGGGCCACCAACCGCCGCGTCCCCATCCCTACCAAAGCATCCAGACGCGCGGGGCCGCAGACCTGCTCGTCGATCACGGCACGGTGCTCCACCGACAGGTGCGACGTCTCCCGCACCAACAACGTGGCCCGCCACTGCGAGAGCACCCCCGTCTGCAACGCCGCGAACGTGTGCGGCATCTGCATCACCCACACCCGGGACGTGTTGAGGAACCCGGCCCCGGCGTGCGGGGACACCCGCAACGCCGCACCCACCTGGCACGACACACCACGACCCTGACGCTCCACCCGAACACCCTGCGCAGCCTCCTCAGCCCGCGTCGCCTCGTCCAGGGCGACCACCAGGCGGGCCTGCGTCGCAGTCACCGCAGCCTTCACCGCCTCCAACTCACCCAACACATCCACCCACCCCGCCTGCACCTCCCGCGAGACCAAGCCCGACCCAGACGTGTCAGAGGCACCCGGCAGAATCATCCCCGCCAGCGCCTCCCGCACCACCCGCACACCCGCGGCCCCGATGCCTGCACCAATCTCACCGAGCAGGGGCGCACCAGACACCCCGGCATCACCGGGCAGCGCACCACCAGGCAGCCCACCACCGACAGGCTGCCCGCCCGCCAATCCCGGCACCCCACCCGATCGCGTCATGCCACCAACCTATCGTACACCCGTTCGATACGCGCGCCGAGTCCGGGGGCTCTGCCGACAGCAGAACCCGACGTCAGCCGTCGTGGTGGTCGTGGGTCTCGATCTCCCCGGTCAGGGCGGCGACGGGTGCAGCGCAGGCCTCACCGCGCCACGCCTCCACCCCCTCGCGGACCGCGAAGCCGGCGATCATCAGCGCGGCCACGGCGTCGGCCCATGTCCAGCCCAGCAGGCCGTTGAGCAGCAGCCCCGCGAGCAGTGCCGCGGACAGGTAGGCGCAGATCAGGGTCTGCTTCGAGTCGGCCACTGCGCTGGCCGAGCCGAGCTCGCGGCCGGTGCGCCGCTCGAACCAGCTCAGGAACGGCATCACCAGCAGGCTGACGGCGGCGAGCGCGATGCCCACGGGGCTGTGCTCCGGCTCGCGCAGCCCGGTCAGGGACAGGGTGGCGTCCACGGTCACCCACGCGGCCAGGCCGAAGAAGGACACGGCGATGACCCGCAGCGCCGTCCGCTCGCGTGTCTCCGGATCGGGTGCGGCGAACTGCCAGGCGACCGCGGCCGCCGACAGCACCTCGACCACCGAGTCCAGGCCGAACCCGACCAGAGCGGCCGACGACGCCACGCTGCCGGCCGCCAGGGCGACGACCGCCTCGACGGTGTTGTACGCGATGGTGGCGCCCACGACCCACCGGATCTGGCGGCGCAGCACCAGCACGCGGGCGGAGGCGAGCGCGGCGGTCACGCGCCCGCTCCAGGGCCGCAGCACAGCGGGACGTCGCAGTGCTCGTCCCGGCACGGGGCGCCGTCGTCCACCGCGAGCACCGTCTCGACCAGCACGCCGATGGCCCGGGTGAGGTGCGGGTCGGCGATCTCGTACCGGGTCTGCCGGCCCTCCGGGGTGGCGACCACGATGCCGCAGCCTCGCAGGCAGGCCAGGTGGTTCGACACGTTCGTGCGCGTCAGGTCCAGGTCGCGGGCCAGCTGCGCGGGGTAGCCGGGCTCCTCGATGAGGCTCAGGAGGATCCGGGACCGGGTGGGGTCGGCCATGGCCCGGCCGAGGCGGTTGAGCACGTCCAGCCGCGAGGATATGGTCAGCATGTGCTGACCATACAGTGATCACTGACCTATGGCGAGGCCGCCCGCGACGGCTCCGCGGCGAACGGCAGCGGGTCGAACACGCCGAACCGCGCACGGAACTCGCTCGCCCGCCCGGGCCACAGCAGCGTGAGCCGGCCCGACCGTTCGTCGACGTACCAGCTCCGGCAGCCGCCCCGCAGCCACACCGTCCCCGCGGCCAGCCGGTCCACCTCGCGGGTGTAGGCGACCTCGGCCGCCGCCGAGACCTCCAGCGGGCCGCCGGTCGCGTCCAGGTGGTCGAGCGCACCGAGCACGTAGCCGATCTGCGCCTCGATCACCTCCAGCGCCGAGTGGTGCCCCAGCCCCGCGTTGGGGCCGTCCAGCACGAACAGGTTCGGGAACCCGTGCACCACCGTGGAGGCGTGGCTCGTCATGCCGTCCGCCCAGTGCTCGGCCAGCGTGCGCCCGTCGCGACCCGTCACCAGGTCCGCGAACGGCGGGCGTGTGGTCTCGAACCCCGTGGCCAGCACCAGCACGTCCACCTCGTACCGCGCGCCCGACGCCGAGACGACCGTCGACCCCTCGACCGCCACCGGGGCGCTGGGCTCCAGCGTGACGTGCGGCCGCTGGAGGGTCGGGTACCAGTCGTCGCTGAACAGCGCGCGCTTGCAGCCCACGGCGTAGTCCGGGGTGAGCAGCGCCCGCAGGGCCGGGTCCGGCACCTGGGCGTGCAGGTGCGCCCGGGCCTGCTCGCGCAGCACCGCCTCGGCGGCGCTCCCCGCCACGCGCGCGTCGAACAGGTGCTCCGCCTCCTCCGCGAGCGCCGCCCGGTCGGGCGGGGCCTCGCCGGGCGCGTACGCGCGGTCGCCGCGCGGCAGCACCCACGGCGGCGTGCGCTGCAGCACGACGACGGACGCCGCCCGCTCGGCCACCTCGGGCACGAGCTGCACGGCGCTGGCGCCGGTGCCGACCACGCCGACCCGCAGCCCGTCCAGCGACCGGGCGTCCCAGCGCGCGGAGTGGAACATGCGGCCGGGGAACGTGCCGAGCCCCGGGATGTCGGGCACGCGGGGCTCGCTGAGCCGCCCGACGGCGGTGACCAGCACCCGAGCCGTCAGCGGCCCGCGGGACGTGGACAGGTGCCAGGCGGCGGCGTCGTCGTCCCAGCGGGCGGCCGTGAGGCCGGTGCCCAGGCGCAGGTGCGGGCCCAGGCCCTCGGAGCGGGCCACGTCGCGGACGTACCGGTGGATCTCGGCGCCCGGTGCGAACACCCGTGACCAGGCGGGCTGGGGCAGGAACGAGTAGGAGTACAGCGCGCTCGGGATGTCGCACGCGACACCGGGGTAGACGTTGTCGCGCCAGGTGCCGCCCACGTCGTCGGCCCGTTCCAGGACGGTGAAGCCGGGGCGTCCGGCGCGCCGGAGGCGGGCGCCGAGCCCGACGCCGGCCAGGCCCGCGCCCACGATCGCCACGTCGACGTCGGGGCCCGGGCCCTCGGGGTGGGCCGTGCCGCTGTGCTCCGGGTGCGCCGTCGTCACCTCACCTGCTCGTACGTGGTGGTGCGCTGGCGGACGGGGCGGCCGAGCTCGGCGGCCAGTCGGGTCACGTCGGCGACCGTGAGCTCGCGGCCCTGTTCGGGGCCGGCGTCGGGGTCGAGCACGCCGTCGAGGAGCACGCCGCCCAGGTCGTCGGCACCGCCCGCGAGCACGCGTTGTGCCCCGCGCATGCCGAGCTTGGTCCAGGCCGCCTGCACGTGGTCGATGCGGCCGGCGAGCAGGAGGCGCGCCACGGCGTGCAGGGCGCGGCTCTCGCGCGGGGTCGCGACGCGGGCGCCGGGCACCGGCACGGGGGACTCCGTGGGGAGCCACGGCATGGGGATCAGCTCGGTGAAGCCGCCGGTCGCGTCCTGGACGCGCGCCAGGGTGCGCAGGTGCCGCACCTGGTCGCGGGCCGACTCGACGTGGCCGTACACGATCGTCGCCGTCGAGCGCAGGCCCGCGGTGTGTGCCGCGGCGACGAGCTCGACCCAGCGGTCCGCCGGGATGTCGGTGCCGCCGGTGAGCAGGTCGCGGACCCGGTCGTCGAGGATGCGCGCGCCGGTGCCCGGCACGGTGTCGACGCCGGCCGCCCGCAGCTCGGCCAGCCAGTCCGCGAGCGGCAGGCCGGCGCGGGCGGCGCCGTCGGCGAGCTCGGCGGGGCGGAAGGCGTGCAGGTGCAGGCCGGGGCCGCCGCGCTTCACGGCGCGGGCCAGGTCGAGGTAGGCGTCGGCGCCCTGGTCGGCGGGCGGCACTCCCTGCGCGCACACCTCCGTGGCGCCCAGCGCGACGGCCTCGGCCGCGAGCTCGGCGACCCGCTCGGGCGGCAGGCCCAGCGACGCGTCGATGTTGCGGTTCACGGCGTAGGTCACGGCGTCGCCCACCCGCTCGCGGCGCACCTGGTCGGCGAGCGCGGTGAGGTCCTCGAGGTCGGCGCCGTCGGCCCCGAGCAGCTCGACCCAGGCGGCGTCGTCCGCCCCACGGGGGTCACTCCGGACGTCGCTCAACAACGCCCCCAACCGCCTGCCTCCGTCGAGTGCTGGGAATTCGCCCTTGTGGGGCGCGGAGGAGGGGAACTCGCCCAGGAGGGCGTCGTGGCGGGCCAGGCCGTAGTCGTCCGCCTGGGCCAGGACGCGGTCGCGGAGGCGGTCGTCGATCCAGTCGGCGCCGGCGCGGGCCTCGCGCAGGTAGTGCGGATGGGTGGTCAGGCGCTCGCGCAGCGCGTAGCCGCCCTCGGCCGTGAGCCGGGCCAGGTCCTCGATGTGCGGCCAGGGCCGTTCGGGGTTCACGTGGTCCGGGGTGAGCGGGCTGACGCCGCCCCAGTCGTCGATGCCGGCGCGCACCAGGAGCTGGAGCTCGGCGGCGTCGGTCAGGTTCGGCGGGGCCTGCACGCGCATCCCCGGGCCGAGCAGGACCCGGGTGACGGCGACGGCGGCCGCGTACTCCTGCGTCCCCAGGTCGGCGGCGCCCATCATGGCGGTGGCCGACTTGGCGCGGAAGTTCTGCACGATCACCTCCTGCACGTGACCGTGCCGGGCGTGCGCGTCGCGCAGGGCCAGGATCGAGTCCACGCGCTCGGCGTAGTTCTCGCCGATGCCCAGCAGCACGCCGGTGGTGAACGGGATGCGGGATCGGCCCGCGTCCTCGATCACGCGCAGCCGTAGGGCCGGGTCCTTGTCGGGGGACCCGAAGTGGGCCTCGCCCTTCTCGGTCCACAGCCGCGACGAGGTGGTCTCCAGCATCATGCCCATCGACGGGCCGACCGGCTTGAGGCGCTGCAGCTCCGCCCACGACATGACGCCGGGGTTGAGGTGGGGGAGCAGGCCCGTCTCGTCGAGGATGAGGCGGGCCATGTGCCCCACGTAGTCGAGCGTCGAGGCGTAGCCGTGGTCGTCGAGCCACTGCCGGGCCACCGGCCAGCGGTTCTCCGGCCGGTCGCCGAGGGTGAGCAGGGCCTCCTTGCAGCCCAGCGCGGCGCCCTGCCGGGCGACCTCCAGCACCTCGTCGGCCGACATGTACGGCGAGATGCCCGCCTTGGCGAGCTTGCCCGGCGTCTGCACGAAGATGCAGTAGTGGCAGCGGTCCTGGCACAGGTGCGTCAGCGGCACGAACACCTTGCGGGAGTACGTGATGACGCCGGGCCGGCCCGCGCCCCGCAGACCCTCGTCCCGGAGCGCCCCGGCCACGGCGAGGAGCCGGTCCAGGTCGGTGTCGCGCGCGTGCAGCAGCAGCTCGGCGTCGGCGCGACCGGGCGGCGCGCCCCCGCCGTCCTCCAGTCGGCCGAGCGCCCCCGCCAGGACGCCGGGTTCCGGGGGAGGTGGCTGGTCGGCGTCGCGGGAGGGAACACGCAGGGACAGCGGAACGGTCATCAGCCCACCTCGGGTACGGGAACCGGATCGTGAGGGTCCGGAGGGGACGAGGCGACACTACGTCATCGGGCGGGGCGTCCACGGGGGCGCCCGGGAACCGGCGCCCCCGCCCGACGACGGCGACCTCACCGCAGCAGGCTCTCCAGCCCGGCCGGCGTGACGGTGTGCGCGGGCGCGAAGTCCGGGCCCGCCAGGTACTCCAGCAGGCCCCGCCGGAACTGGCGTGCCGCGAGACGGTCCCCGCCCGGGTCGAGGTTCAGCGAGCTGACCATGATCCTGCCGCGGCCGAGCCGGGCCTCGACCAGCGCGCCGAGCCGGCGTGCCTCGAACCAGGTGTCGATCGGCTGCACCACGGGGCGCAGCGCCGGCGGCAGGCCGTCGAGCAGCATCGCCCGGGCGCCGTGCAGCAGCTCCCACCACTGCCAGTCCGTCCAGCCGTCCGTGGGGAAGTGCCGGAACACCGGGTGCTCCGGGTCGTGCAGGATCCCGAGGGTGTGCGGCGCCTGGCCCCCGGTCCATGCGGTGTTCCAGAAGGCCGGGGTGAAGCCGAGGGCCACGTCGTTGCCGATGTCCTGCGGCGCCACCTCCAGCAGCACGGTCGCGCCGTCCGTGGCACGCCGGACGGCCTCGTCGAGGCGTCCGGTGACCACCACCCCGTCCGGCACGGCGACGTGCTCGTCCGGCGGGTACACCCACAGACCCCAGTCGTTCTCGAACCGGTCGCCGGACGCGTCCTCCACGGTGACCACGAGGGTCAGCCGCGCGGCCCCGGAGGCGGGCGGGGGCACCTGCACCGGCGCGAACCGGGTGTCGTTGCCGACCGGGATCGTCGTCCCCTCGGCGATCGTCCCGGCCGCGAGCTGCGCCCCGCCGTCGTCGAGGACGCTCCAGCGCACGTCGGCCTCCAGAGGTCCGGCGCCGAAGTGCGCGACCTGCACCTCGAACCGGATCTGCTCGTCGGCGGACCACACCCGCCGCGGCAGGCGCGCCAGGGGCACGGTGGGACCGCAGAAACGGGCGAACTCCTCGGCGGTCGCGTACCCCTTCGACTCCCAGAACGGGTTGAGCACACCGACCAGCGCCGTGCCCTGGCCGGGGAAGTCGCTGAGCCCGAGCAGGTGGAACCCGCCGAACCCCGCCGTGCGCAGGGCTGCCTCGACGTCCTCCTTGTAGCAGAGGGTCTGCAGCTTGCCCGAGGCGTGCAGGAACGCCTCCGCCTGGTCGCCCATCCCTGCCTCGTCCAGGAAGTCGGCGAAGATGCCGAAGTTGCGGGCCTCCATCAGACCCGTGTACCGCACCCGCTCGCCGAGGTCGGGGTAGGCGCACCACTGGCCGATCTCGTGGCTGACGATCGGGCGGGGCCGCGACCGTACCCATTCGGCGTAGTCGGACTCCGTCTCGGGCGGGCGTCCGTTCAGGCGGGAGGCCAGGCCCTCGCCCCAGCGGTGCGCGCGCGGGTCAGGGATGTTGTCGTAGTCGTTCTCGGCCAGGGCGGGCCAGCCCGCCCCGCTCGTGTACAGGCGTCGGGGGTCGTAGGTGCGCCAGGTGGTGACCCAGGAGGCCAGGAGCTCCGCGTCCCGGCCGCCGGGCTCGTTCCCGTGCGCCATCATGACGAACGACGGGTGGTTGCCGTAGGCGTCGAGGATGCGCCGGGTCTCGTCGAACAGGAAGGCGTCGACCGGCCCGCCCTCTCCGAGCGCGGCCCCCTGGTTGGCCCAGACCGGGCCCTCGACCTGGAGGTAGAAGCCGGCCTCGTCCGCCGCCGTGAACGCCGCCTCCGGCGGGCACCAGGAGTGGAACCGGAGCAGGTTCAGGCCGTGCGCCCGGCAGACGGCGATGACCCGGCGCCAGGACGCGACGTCGGTCGGCGGGTACCCCGTCAGGGGGAAGACGCACGACTCGAGGGTGCCGCGCACGAAGGTCCGGCGGCCGTTGACGGTCACCTGCGTGCCGTCCACGCCGACCTCCCGCAGCCCGAACACGGTGCGCGCCACGTCCCGGTGCTGCTGCCCGTGCACGTCGGCGACCAGCTCGACGGTGAGCTCGTACAGCGCCGGCTCGAACTCGTCCCACGTGACCGCGCCGGCCCCCAGCTCCAGGAGCACGTCCACGTGGGCGCCGCCGGCGGTCAGCCCGCGCTCGCCCAGGTCCCGGCTGTGCTCCGCCTCGAAGGCGGCGGTCGCCGGACCGGCCTCGTGCGTGCCGGCCACGTTGAACCGCCGCGCCGAGACCCGCACGGTCCCCGTGCCCGCACCGGCCGTGCCGGCCGCGATGTCGACCTTCACGAGCGCGGACCGGGCGGCGACGTCGGGCACCACGCGGACCCGCCGGACCGTGACCGCCGGCACCGCGGTGAGCGACAGCTCGCCGATGATCCCGTTCCAGTTGCCCTGGGTGTGGTCCGAGACGCTGTGGGCGTTCGGCCCGACGTCGACGACGGTCCGGTTGTCGACGCGGACGGTCAGCCGGTGCCGGCCCGGTGCGAGCCGGCCCAGGTCGAAGCGGTGCGGGGTCGTGAGGCTGCGCGCCGAGCCGACCTCGTGGTCGTCCAGCCACACGGTCGACTCCCAGTGCACCCGCTCCAGGTGCAGCACGACGTCACGAGCCGCCCAGTGCTCCGGGACCAGCACCTCCCGCTGGAACCACGCCGCGCCGCGGTAGTACACCCGCGGCTGCAGCCAGAACGGCACCGAGACGGCGCCCGGCTCGCGGTAGGGGGCGTAGCGGTCGTCGGTGAAGTAGGAGCGGTCCACGATGCTGCCGGTCCACGGGGTGTCCACGCCGACCGGGTCGCCGATGCCCTGGTGCTGGAGGGAGCCGGGCAGCTCGGCCGTCGCGGGGGTGCCGGGCAGACCGTGCCGGAACCACTGGTCGAGGTGCCCGACGCCCTCGGGGTCCAGGGCGTAGGCCCAGCGGCCGGCCAGGTCGAGGGACCACCGTTCGTCGGGGCGGTCGTCGGGGCGTGGCGTGGCGGACTCAACGGTGAGCATGGCTCGACACTAGGTCGGCCCCGGGCTCCGCTGAAGGGACGAACCCACGCACTTGCCTGGACGGATCCACGGTCCGGGGCGGGGTGATGTCGGCCGGACGGGCTTGCCCGCGGTCCCGGCCCGGAGTACCTGTGGGGCATGGCAGAACGGCTCACGACGGCCGACGCCGCGAACATCCTGCTGGACACGCCGGAACACGTGAACGCGTTCCTGCTGGCCGCCGTCCTCGCACCGGGCGGCCCGGTCGGGGCCGACGGCGAGGTGGACCTCAGCGCCCTGCGGTCGGTGCTGGCCGGCCGGCTCCCCGCGGAGCCGAGGCTCGCGCGGCGCGTCCGCCGTGCCGGGCGGGCGTTCGTGTGGGAGCCGGTGCCGGTCGATCTGACCCGGCAGGTGCGCCGCCTGCCGGCCGTAGACGGCCGGCAGGGGCTCGAGGCGTTGTGCGCGCGGCTGGTCGTCACCCCGCTCCCGCTCGACCGGCCGCCGTGGGAGCTGCTCGTCGTGGCCGGTGTCGCGCCAGGGCGCGCGGGCGTCGTGATCCGCGTGCACCACGCACTGGCCGACGGCGTGGAGGCGATCCGGCTGGCGCGGGCCCTGCTGGACCCGGAGGAGACCACTCCGCGGCGTCCGGACGCGCGGACGACGTCGGCGGGACGCGTGGCCGGTGATGCGGAACCGCTGGTGCGCCGGTGGCGGAGGGTGCGTGCGGTCGCCGGCGGTGCCGCGCGCACGGCGGCGGTCCTGCGTCGCGCGGTGCCGCGCACCGCGCTGCTCGGCCCGGTCGGACCACGGCGGGCGGTGGCCTTCGTCGACGTGCGGCTGGACGCGGTCGCGGCCGGGGCCGCGACGGCGGGTGCGACGGTCAACGATGCGCTGCTCGCCGCCGCCGGGGTGGCGGCGAGGTCGGCGCTGGCCGCCCGTGGCGAGGTGGCGCCGCGGACCCTGCCCGCCAGCGTGCCGGTGGCGCTCCCGGACCGGGGACGGTCCGGCAACGCAGTCGGTGTCATGCTCGTCCCGCTGGAGGTGGACGATGCCGGCACGGCGCAACGGCTGCGCCGGGTGGCCGCGCTGACCCGGGCCGGCAAGGACCGGGCGCGGGCGCGCGGCGTGCACGAGCTCACCCGGACCCGGCTCGGTACGCGGCTGTTCGTGCGGCTCGCGCGCCACCAGCGGCTGATCGCCCTGTTCGTGACGAACGTGCGCGGCCCGCGGCGCCCGCTCGCCCTGGCCGGTGCTCCGCTGGAGCACGTCTGGCCCGTGGCCTCGCTCGGGGGGAACGTGCGCCTCGGCATCGCGGCCGTCTCGTACGACGGCGTGCTGCGCTGCGCGGTGCACTGCGACGCGGACGCGCTGCCCGTCGCGCCGGTGGCACGGGCACTGGGGGAGGAGCTGACGCGGATCGCGGCGCTGACCTGAGCGCCGATGAGTCCGCCGCGCCGGCGCGGTCGACCACTGCGGGATCCCACACAGGAACGAGGCAGGCACATGCGCACGCTGATCTACGGCATGAACATCTCGCTGGACGGCTACGTCGCCGCACCCGGGGACGACATCGGCTGGAGCGTCCCGAGCGACGAGCTGTTCGGCTGGTGGCTCGAGCAGGAGGAGGCGAGCAGCCTGACGCTCTACGGGCGCAGGCTGTGGGAGACGATGAGCTCCCACTGGCCGACCGGCGACCAGCACCCGGGGGCGACCCCGGCCGAGGCCAGGTTCGCGCAGAACTGGCGGGACACGCCGAAGGTGGTGTTCTCCTCGACGCTCACCGAGGTCGGCTGGAACGCCCGCCTGGTGCCCGGTGACGCGGTCGCCGAGATCGCCCGGCTCAAGGCGGAGGACGGCGGGCCGATGACCATCGGCGGCGCGACGCTCGCCGGCGCGGCCGTACGGGCCGGGCTGATCGACGAGTACGTCCTGGCCGTCCACCCGGTCCTGCTGGGCGGCGGCCAGCGGTTCTTCACCCCGCTGGACGGCCGGACCGACCTGAGGCTGACGGAGACGCGGACGTTCCTGGGCGGCGTGCTGGCGACCCGCTACGAGGTGCCTCGCTGACGGCAGCGCCCGCGATCACCGCTGCCGCGAGCCACGTCCGGTGGCGTCAGCGCCGCCGCAGCCCGTCGAGCACGATGTGCAGGGGCCGGTGCGCACGCCGGTCCCACTCGTCCTGGTCCAGCCGGGAGAGGTAGCCGATCAGCACGATCACGTCGCCGGCGTCCACGTCCTCGCGGATCTGGCCGGCAGCCTTGCCCGCGTCCAGCAGCAGGGTGATCGCGTCGCCGATGGGCCCGAGGCTGTGGTGCGTCAGGTCGCGCCAGACCGAGGCCTCCACGGCGGCCAGGACGCCGCGCTTGACGCGCGCGTACTCGGCGACGCGGTCGAACCAGCGCGCGAGGGCGTCGACGGGTTCGGCCTCCTCCAGGAGCTGCGGGGCGAGGCCGACCAGGTCGTCGACCTCCTGCCGGTAGACCTCGACCAGCAGCGCCTCGCGCGTGGGGAAGTGCCGGTAGAGGGTGCCCTGCCCGACGCCGGCCTCCTTGGCGATCGCGTTGAGCCGCAGGTCCGTGGTGCCGGAGGCGGCGACCTCGCGCCGTGCGACCTCGATGATGCGGGCGCGGTTCTCCACCGCGTCCTTGCGGACGGTCCTGGTCATGGGCTCCCCGGCTGCTCGACAAACGGACACGTGTCCGTTACGGTCGTGGAAACGGACACGTGTCCACGATAGCGTCGAGGAGCAGGACATGAAGCAGAGCACGGCCCCGGGCGGGGCGGGAATCGCGGGCAAGGTCGTCGCGATCACGGGCGCCAGCAGCGGCATCGGTGAGGCCACCGCACTCCTGCTGGCCGAGCGCGGCGCGAGCGTGGTGCTCGGAGCCCGGCGGACCGACCGGCTGGACGACGTCGTGGGCCGGATCCGCGCCGGCGGCGGCCGGGCCGTCTCGCGTGCGGTCGACGTGACCCGGCGTGCGGACCTGGAGGGGCTGGTAGGGCAGGCCGTCGAGGAGTTCGGGCGGCTCGACGTGCTGGTCGGCAACGCCGGCATCAGCAGGCTCAGCCCGGTGGCCGACCTCGACGTCGACGGGTGGCAGGCCATGATCGACGTCAACCTGAACGGCGTGCTGAACGGGATCGCGGCCGCCCTGCCGGTCTTCCGGCGGCAGGGTGCGGGACACCTGGTGACCACGGTCTCGACGTCGGGCCTGAAGATCGTGCCGACCCAGGCGCTCTACGCCGCCACCAAGAACGCGGTGCGCACCCTGCTCGAAGGGCTGCGCCAGGAGTCCACCGACGGGGTGCTGCGGACCACTGCCGTCTCGCCGGGCTATGTGCGCACGGAGCTCGTCGACTCGATGGACATGCTCCCGGAGGTGCGCGACGAGGTGCGTCGCACCATGGCCGAGCTCGGCATCGACCCTGCGGCGGTCGCGCGGGCGATCGCGTTCGCCGTCGAACAGCCGCACGACGTCGAGATCGGCGAGATCGTGGTGCGGCCTACGCGCCAGGGCTGACCGCGTCGACCGCCGAGCGCATTCTTGACCGATTGGTCCACCATCCTTATGGTGGACCAATCGGTCAAGAACTAGCGGGAGGCAGGAAGCACATGGGAACGCTCGACGGCAAGGTGGCGATCGTGACGGGTGGGTCGCGGGGGATCGGGGCCGCGTCGGCGCTGGCGCTCGCGGACGAGGGGGCCGACGTCGCGATCAGCTACTCCTCCTCGGCGGAGCGGGCCGAGGCCGTCGTCGCCGACCTGACCGCGAAGGGCGTGCGTGCGGCCGCGTTCCGGGCCGACCAGGCGGACGCGGGACAGGCGGCCGGTCTGGTCCGCCGCGTGGCCGAGCGGTTCGGCAGGCTGGACGTCCTGGTCAACAACGCGGCCGCGAGCGGTGGCGGACTGGTCGGCAGCGAGCCCGTCGACCAGGCCGCCATCGACCGGCAGCTCGTCGTCAACTACACCAGCGTCGTGGCGGCTGTCGAGGCCGCGCTCCCGCTGTTGCCCGACGGCGGGCGCATCGTCAGCATCAGCACGGGTGCGGCAGCTCGTGCCGGCTTCCCCGGCATGGCGTACTACGCGGGCACGAAGTCGGCCCTGGAGGGCTTCAGCCGCGGTGCGGCACGCGATCTGGCGCACCGCGGCATCACCGTGAACGTGATCCAGCCCGGTTTCATCGACACCGAGGGCAACCCGGCCGACGGCCCCGGCGCGGCGATCTTCCTGCCGACGACCGCCCTGGGACGGTACGGCAGGCCGGAGGAGATCGCCGCGGGGGTCGTCTTCCTCGCCAGCCCGCAGGCGTCCTACGTCACCGGTGCGGTGCTGCGGATCGACGGAGGCTACGGCGCGTGACGACGCGCCGTCGGGTCGCGGTCAGCAGATGACGGCCGAGGTGTGCACCCATCCGGTGGTGCGCACCTTGGTCCGCTCGTCCATCCACTCGACCTTGGCGCTCGCGCCCACGCTCGTGCCGCACGGCACCGGGAGCGCCCTGGTCGCGATCCACTCGTAGGTCTCGTCCCAGCCGCTGTCCCCGTCGGTCGAGACGGTCGTGCCGGCCGGCGGGTTCCCGTCGCGCACGTAGGAGTAGCTGACCTGCAGCATCCGGACGCTGTAGTCGCCGGGGCGGTCCGCGTCGTCCCTGCCCGACCCGCGGGCGTACACCGTGCCGTCGGAGTTCCTGCGCAGTGACACGCACCGGTCGACGAGGTCGCCCACGCAGTTCTTCGACTCGTAGGTCCACGCCGACGCCGGAGCAGCCGTGACCAGCCCCACCGTCGCCGTCAGCACGAGCCCCAGCGCCATCCCCATGATCCGTCGCATCATCGCCAGTCCCCTGTCCGTGCCGGGACCTGTTCCCGGCGCCGCCTCGACGCTAACCGACCGGGGCTCCGCCGTCCTGCAGGAACCTGCAACGACCGGGATGGTGCGGCAGGCACACGGTGAACGTGGTCCCGGCCGGTCCGGGTTCGCCCGTCGTCGCGGAGCGCACGTCGATGCTCCCGTCGTGGGCGGCGACGATCGACTCGGCGATGGCGAGCCCGAGGCCGGTTGACCCGCCCGCGCGGTTGCGCGCGGTGTCGCCGCGCGTGAAGCGACGGAAGAGCGTGCCGCGCAGCTCCGCCGGGATGCCGGGGCCGTCGTCGGTGACGGTGAGCCGGACGGCGTCGCCGGTGCGCCCGAGCCGCACGTCCACGTGGGTGCCGGCCGGGGTGTGGGTGCGCGCGTTGGCGAGCAGGTTCGCGAGGACCTGCTGGAGCCGGGCCTCGTCGCCGGTCACGAGCAGGTCGCCCGCCGCGTCGGCCGGCCCGTCCGGCAGGTGCAGCGTCCAGGTGTGGTCCGGGCCCGCCACGTGCGCGTCCATGACGGCGCCGACGGCAAGGGCCGCGAGGTCGACGGCAGCACGGTCGAGCCGGCGTCCGGCGTCGAGCCGCGCCAGCAGCAGCAGGTCCTCGACGAGGGCCGTCATGCGCACCGCCTCGGACTCGATGCGGTCCAGCGAGCGGGCCGCGGTGGGCGGGAGCTCCTCGGCGGACCGGTGCACGAGCTCGGCATAGCCGCGGATCGAGGTCAGGGGCGTGCGCAGCTCGTGGCTCGCGTCCGCGACGAAACCGCGCACCTGCGTCTCGGAGTCGTGCCGGGCCTGGAGCGAGGTCTCCACGTTCTGGAGCATGCGGTTCAGGGCGGCGCCGACCTGCCCGACCTCGGTCCGCTCGTCGGTGAGGTTCTCGGGGACACGGGGGATGGTGCCGATCGCGCCCCGGGACAGCTCGAGCTCGGAGACCTGGCGCGCGGCGTCCGCGACGCCGTCGAGGGGGCGCAGGGAGCGACGCACGAGCCACGCGCCGACGACGACGGCGGCCAGCACCGCCGCGACACCCAGGGCGGTCTCGACCAGGACGTAGCTCCGCACGGTCGCGTCCACGGTGCTCGTGCTCGCGGCGACGACGACCGGCTGCCCGTCGTCGGTGGTGCGGTGCACCGCACGGAACGAACCGAGGCCACCGAGCTGTACGTCGTGCGCGCGCCCGTCGGCGGGCACCGCGAGGAGCTCGGCCACCTGTCCGTCGTCGAGGTCCTCCCGGTCCAGGGAGGTGGTGACGTGGTCGGCGAGCACGGGCTCGCCGTCGAGGTAGCGCACGACCACGCTCCCGGGGCTCAGGCCGGGCGGGAACGCGGGCGGCGTGCCGTCGTCCGGGCGCGGGGGCACGGGTGCCTCGTCTCCGGCCGGCGGCCGCGCGGGCCCACGAGAGAGCGCCTGGCTCGCCTGGTCCAGGTCGCCGTCGAGCCGGTCCACGAGCTGCGAGCGCAGGCCCGCCGTCGAGGCCACCGCGAGGGCGACGGTCACGGCCAGCACGACGGTCGCGAGCACGAGTACCAGCCGTCGTCGCAGGGTGACGGCTCGTCGTGGCCGCGGGGCGTCAGCCACGAGCCGCCCGCGCGCCGTGGGCCGGCCGGAGCGTGTACCCGACCCCGCGCAGCGTGTGGATCATGGGCTCGCGCCCCCGGTCGATCTTGCGGCGCAGGTAGGACACGTACAGCTCGACGATGTTCGCCTGCCCGCCGAAGTCGTAGTGCCACACGTGGTCGAGGATCTGCGCCTTGGACAGGACCCGGCGCGGGTTGCGCATCAGGTAGCGCAGCAGCTCGAACTCGGTGGCCGTGAGCCGGATCTCCGCGCCCGCGCGCCGCACCTCGTACGCGTCCTCGTCGAGCTCCAGGTCGCCGACGACGATGACGGCGCTCTGGGCGTCGGTGGTCGCGCCGCGCCGGCGCAGCAGGCCGCGCAGCCGGGCGACCACCTCCTCCAGGCTGAAGGGCTTGGTGACGTAGTCGTCGCCGCCCGCGGTCAGCCCCGCGACGCGGTCCTCGACCGCGTCCCGCGCCGTGAGGAACAGCACCGGCATCCGGTCGTCCAGGGCACGCAGCCGCCGCAGCACGGTGAACCCGTCCGTGTCCGGGAGCATGATGTCGAGCACGACGGCGTCCGGGCCGGTCGCGCGTGCCGTGCGAACCGCCGAGATGCCGTCGTGAGCCGCCGAGACGTCCATGCCCTCCAGGCGCAGCGCGGACGTGAGCAGCTCGGTGAGGTTGGGCTCGTCGTCCACCACGAGCACCCGGACCGGTGAGCCGTCGGGCCGGCTGAGGCGGGGCTGGTGGGGGTGGCCGGCGGCCGGGCTGGTCGTGGTCATCGACCCACGATGTCCCCGCGACCGGTGACCATCCTGTGCCGCGCCTGTGCGTTGCCTATGACTCCGGACACGGCTCCGGACACGGCCCCGGACACGGCTCCGGCACGCACATGAGATGCATAGGCCGGCCACAGTTTCACCCGGGGGTCGGCCGCGAACGATCGTCGGCATGAACTCATCGCTCTCCTCCGACGCCGGTCCCCGGCCGGCTCCCGACGTCACCGACCTGCCGCCCGGTGCACCCGTGCTCGACCTCGTGATCCCCGTCTACAACGAGGAACGCGGGCTCGAGCGTGCGGTGCGTGCCGCCCACGCCTACCTGACCACCCGCTTCCCCTACCCGGCGCGGATCACCGTGGTCGACAACGCCTCGACCGACGGCACCCTCGCTGTCGCGCAGCGCCTCCTGGCGGAGCTCGACGGCGTCCACGTGCTCCACCTGGACGCCAAGGGCCGCGGCCGTGCGCTGCACACCGCCTGGCTCGCCTCCGACGCGCAGGTGCTCGCCTACATGGACGTCGACCTGTCGACCGACCTGTCGGCCCTGCTGCCCCTGGTCGCCCCCCTGGTCTCCGGCCACTCGCACCTCGCGATCGGCACCCGGCTGGCCCGCGGCTCGCGCACCGTGCGCGGACCGCGGCGCGAGATCATCTCCCGCGGGTACAACATGCTGCTGCGCGGCACGCTGGCCGCCCGGTTCACCGACGCGCAGTGCGGTTTCAAGGCCATCCGGGCCGACGCCGCCCGTGCGCTGCTGCCGCTGGTCGCCGACACGCAGTGGTTCTTCGACACCGAGCTGCTGGTGCTGGCCGAGCGGGCGGGCCTGCGCATCCACGAGGTGCCCGTCGACTGGGTGGACGACCCGGACAGCCGGGTCGACATCGTCGCCACCGCGCTGGCGGACCTCCGGGGCATCGCGCGCCTGGCCCGCGACCTGGTCTCGGGGCGGCTGCCGCTCGCCGAGGTGCGCGCGCACCTGCCCGGCGCCGTCTGGGCACCGGGCGCCGGGCCCGATGCCGGGGCCGCGCTCGAACCCCGCCGCGCCCTGCTGCTGCACCAGCTCGTCCGGTTCGGCCTCGTCGGGGTCGCCAGCACCGTCGCCTACGTGCTGCTCTACCTGCTGCTCGCGGGCGTCACCGGGCCCCAGGCGGCCAACTTCACCGCCCTGGTGCTCACGGCCGTCGCCAACACGGCGGCCAACCGCCGCGTCACGTTCGGGGTGCGCGGTCCGGACCGGCTCGGCACCCACCACGGGCAAGGGCTGGTCGTCTTCGGCCTGGCCTGGATGCTGACCGCCGGGTCCCTGTGGCTGCTCCACACCGTCTCGCCCGGCACCGGCCGTGCCGTCGAGCTGGCCGTGCTCGTCGCGGCGAACCTCGTCGCGACCCTCCTGCGGTTCGTGCTGCTGCGCGTGTGGGTCTTCCGGCCGCGCGCCGCAGCTGTCCCGGCCGGCACCGGGCCGGCTCCGTCCGCCCTACCGGCCGACCGCGCGTCCGCACCGGCACCGACCACCGCGGGACCCGCCCGGACCGGCGCGCCCGCCCCCGCCTCCGAAGGGAACCCCTCATGACCACCCCAGCACACGTCGCCCCGGCGCTCGCCGGCCCCGGCGTCCCCGTCCTCGTCCGCCCGCCCGCGGACGCCGCCCCCGAGGCGCCGGACCACGCGACCCGGGCGCGCTGGGAGCGCCCCGCGCTGCTCGGTCTTCTGCTCGTCACGGCGCTGCTCTACCTGTGGGGGCTGTCGGCCTCCGGCTGGGCCAACTCGTTCTACTCCGCGGCCGTGCAGGCCGGTTCCGAGTCGTGGACGGCCTTCCTCTACGGGGCGTCCGACGCCGCCGGGGCCATCACCGTGGACAAGCCACCCGCCTCGCTGTGGGTCATGGCGCTGTCGGTGCGGCTGTTCGGGCTCTCGTCGTGGTCGATCCTGGTGCCGCAGGCGCTGATGGGCGTGGCCACCGTCGGCGTCCTGTATGCGACGGTGCACCGCGCGTTCTCCGCCCGGGCCGCCCTGCTCGCGGGCGCCGTCCTCGCCCTGACCCCGGTCGCGGCCCTGATGTTCCGCTTCAACAACCCCGACGCGCTCCTGCTGCTCCTGCTCACCGGCGCCGTGGCGGCCGTGCTGCGCGCGGTCGAGGGACCCCGCACCACGCGGTGGATGGTGCTCGCCGGCGCCCTGGTGGGGCTCGCGTTCCTCACCAAGCAGCTCCAGGCCTTCCTCGTGCTGCCCAGCCTCGCGCTGATGTTCCTCGGGGCGGCGCCGGTGGGCCTCGGCCGGCGGATCCGGGACAGCCTGCTCGGCATCGCGGCCATGGTGGTGGCCGGCGGCTGGTGGGTGGCACTCGTCGAGCTCGTGCCTGCCTCGATGCGGCCGTACGTCGGCGGCTCGCAGACCAACTCGTTCCTGGAGCTCACGTTCGGCTACAACGGCCTGGGGCGCATCACCGGCGACGAGGAGGGCTCCGTCGGCGGGGGCGGCGGCATGGGCGGCGGGTTCGGCGGCTCCACCGGTCTCACCCGCCTGTTCGACGCCGAGAACGGCGGCCAGATCACGTGGCTCGTGCCCGCCGCCCTGATCCTCGCGGCGGGTGCGCTGTGGGCTCGCCGCCGGGCGCCCCGCACCGACGTCCGGCGTGCCGCCGTGCTGGGCTGGCTCTCGTTGCTGCTGGTCACCGCCCTGACGTTCTCGTTCATGGCCGGCATCTTCCACGCCTACTACACCGTGGCGCTGGCCGCTCCGGTCGCGGCCCTGGTCGGGATCGGGGGCTGGACCCTGTGGGGCGAGCGGCACGCCCCGTGGGCGCTCTGGCTCCTCGCGGCGGCGAGCGGCACGACGACGGCGTGGGCGGTGGTGCTCCTCGGGCGCAGCGCCGACTGGCTGCCGTGGCTGCGCTGGACCGTCCTGGCCGTGGGCGCCCTCGGCACGCTGGCGCTGGTCGCGGCGGCCGTGCGCCCGGGGCGGGCCGCGGTGGCGCGGGCCGGGGCGGCGCTCGCGCTGGTGGCCGGCCTCGCCGGACCGGCGGCGTACACGCTGCAGACGGTCGCCACGCCGCACGCCGGGTCGATCGTGACCGCGGGGCCGTCCGTGTCCGGCGGGTTCGGGGGCATGGGCGGCGGGATGCCCGGGGGAGGGATGGCTGGGGGCGGGACGGCAGGTGCCGGCGGTCAGGCCGGCGGGGGCCAGATGGGCCGGCCGCCTGCCGGCGGGCAGATGGGTCAGCCGCCGACCGGGGGCCAGATGGGTCAGCCGCCGACCGGGACCGGTGGCACGGGCGGCATGGCCGGTGGCATGGGTGGCCTGCTGAACGGCGCCGAGGTGTCCGAGGAGCTCGCCGCCCTCCTGCTCCAGGACGCCGACCGGTACACCTGGGCCGCGGCGGCCGTGGGCTCGCAGAACGCGGCGTCGTACCAGCTCGAGACCGAGCAGCCGGTGATGGCGGTCGGTGGCTTCAACGGGTCCGACCCGTCGCCCACCCTGGAGCAGTTCCAGGAGTACGTCGCCGCCGGGGAGATCCACTGGTTCGTGGGCGGGGGCGGGTTCGGCGGGCAGAACGGCGGATCGTCGTCGTCGAGCGAGATCGCCGCGTGGGTCGAGGAGAACTTCACGGCGACGACCGTCGACGGCGTCACCCTGTACGACCTGACCGGTGCGGCGGCCGCGCCGTCGACGGGGACGGGGACGGCGGACGTCTGACCTTCGGTCGGGTTCGACCCCGCGGCGGCGTCGTCGGGGTACGGTCGGTGGTCGCGTCGCGAGGCGCGACCACCGACCGGGCGCTCGCCGCGCCCACGATCGTCGAGGAGAGGCCGATGACCCAGGAGACCCGCACTGCCACGATCGGCGCCGGCCCGGTCACGCTCGGTACGTCGGGACTCGGTGCGCGCACCGCGCCGGGGTCCGCGGACGAGGAGGCGGCGGTCGAGGTCGCGCTCGACCTGTTCGCCGGCGACCACGCCTTCCTGGACACGTCCAACAACTACGCCGGGGGCCGGTCGGAGGCCGTGCTCGGGCTGGCCCTGGCGCGCCTCGCACCGGAGGCGGCCGCCCGTGTCGTGTCGAAGGTCGACCACGAGCCCGGGACGCGGGTGTTCGACCGTGACCGCGTGCTGCGCTCGTTCGACGAGACCACGGCGCGGCTGGGTGTCGACCACCTGCCGCTGCTGCACCTGCACGACCCCTACTCGGTGACGTTCGAGGAGGCGGTCGGCCCCGGTGGCGCGGTGGAGGGGCTCGTCGAGCTGCGCGAGGCGGGGCGGGTGGGGGCGATCGGCGTCGCCGCGGCTCCGGTACCCCTGATGGCCAGGTACGTGCGGACCGGCGTGTTCGACGCCGTGCTGATCCACAACCGGTTCACGGTCGTCGACCAGTCGGCAGCCCCCGTCTTCGCGGAGGCCAAGGAGCGAGGGATGACCGTGTTCAACGCGGCGCCGTTCGGCTCGGGCCTGCTCGCCAAGGGCCCGCACGACGGCGCCGTGTACGACTACCGGCCCGCGGGTGCCGACCTGCTGGCCTGGACGCGACGGCTGCAGGAGACGTGCGCGGCTCACGGGGTGTCCCTGCCGGCCGTGGCGCTGCACTACTCGCTGCGCTCGCCGCTGGTCGACTCGACGGTGGTCGGCGTCGCGTCGCCGGGGCGCCGGGCGCAGCTCGACCGGCTCGTCGCGACCCAGGTCCCGGACGAGCTGTGGGACGCGGTCGACGCGCTCGGGCCGGCGCCGTCGCCGGTGGACGACAGCGCCTACGCCTGACGCCAGGCGTCCGCGGCCTCCGGGCCGGCGACGTCAGCCGCCCGCGGGTACGCGCGCGCCGATGGTCCGGGCGGCACGGCAGACCTCGCCCGGCAGCGGCGACGTGTGCACATCCGTCATGGCGCTGGTCGCGCCGCTGAGGCCCAGCGAGCCCAGCGGCCGGTCGGTCACGTCGGTGATGAGCGCGGCGACGGCGGTGGTGCCGAGCTGCCGTTCGTTCACCGAGACCGCGAACCCCTGCTCGTGCGCCGCCGTGAGGTCGGCGCGGACCTCGTCGGCGTCGAGGGCCGTGCCGTCGGCCAGGCGGACCGACGGCGCACCACCCGTCGCCGTCCCGACGGCGGTGGTCAGGTCGTCGGCGGCGAGGAAGGCCTTGCCGGCCGCGCCGGGGTACAGGGGGAGCCGCTCGCCGATGGGCAGGGAGTACTCGGGTCGCCTGCCGCCCTCGTGGCGGTCGATGAGCACGCGGGTGTCCTGGATGCGCACGTACAGCGAGGCCGTCAGGCCGGTGGCGGCCGCGAGCTGTTCGAGCACGGGACGGGCCACGAGCCGCAGGGGACTGGTCGTGGCGAACGCGTGCGCGGTGGACAGTGCCGCGGGGCCGGCCGTGTAGCCGTGGCTGTTCCGGCTGGCGTAACCGTGCTCGACCAGCACGTTGACCAGGCGCTGCGTCGTGGCCAGGTGGAATCCCGCGCGCTGCGCCAGGTCGGTCAGCCGCAGCGGCTGCTGGGCCAGCTCGAGGGTCTTCAGCACGGAGAACGCCCGGTGCACCGACCGCATCGGGCTGTTGCTCGTCTCGCTCACGCCGCCTCCTTCGTCGCCGGGACAAGCTATCACTGTGTGAGAGCACCGCTCGCATGGTGGTCACTGATTGACGTCGCTCCGAGCGCTTGCGTAGAAATCTCGCACAGCAAGTGTGGCTATCACACTATGAGAACTAGGAGCGATCAATGAGGCTCGCAGTACTTGGCCTGGGCGAAGCAGGAACCATCTACGCGCAGGGGTTCACCACCGCCGGCGCCGAGGTCGCCGGGTTCGACCCCGGCGACACCGCCACCCCGCCCGGCGTCCGCCGAGCGGGTTCCGTGGGGGACGCCGTGGCCGGCGCCGACCTGGTGATCAGCCTGGTCACCGCGGCGCACGCCGTCGACGTGGCCCGCGAGGCGGCGCCGGCACTGGCGCCCGAGGCGCTGTACGCCGACCTGAACGCCGCGTCCCCCGAGCTCAAGCACGAGGTGGCGGCGGCGCTGGGCGGGGCGAGCGGGCGCTTCGCCGACGTCGCCGTCATCGGCTCCGTGCCCCAGAACGGGCCGCGGACCTCCCTGCTCGTGTCCGGTCCGGCCACCACGGGCGTCGCGTCGTCCTTCCGCGAGCTCGGCGCCCCCGTCGAGGCGATGGGCGGCGACCCGGGCGACGCCACGCGGCGCAAGATCCTGCGGTCCGTCTTCATGAAGGGCCTCGGCGCCGTGATCACCGAGGCGATCGACGCCGGCGTCGCCGCCGGCGAGGAGGCGTGGGTGCGGGACCAGATCACCGCAGAGCTCGCCGGCGGCCGCGCCGCCGCGGAGCGGCTCGACCTCGGCACGCGCAAGCACGCCGTGCGCCGCTCCCACGAGTCCGCGGCCGCGGCCGGGCTGCTGTCCTCCCTGGGGGTCAACCCCGTGGTCACGACGGCGGCCGCGGAGCGTCACCGGTACCTCGGCCAGTTCGCGGGCGAGGCACCCGACCGGCTGGAGGACCTGCTCGCCGCCTACTCCGGCGTGCCCACCGCCGCGATCGGCGACGCCCGGGACCGGCTCGGCGTCGTGGACCCGCGCGTGCGGACCATGTGGCCCGGCGCGCACGTCGCCGGCCGGGCGCTGACCGTCCTGTGCCGCCCCGGCGACAACCAGGGCATCCACCAGGCCCTGACCGTCGCGCGTCCCGGTGACGTGCTCGTGGTCGACGGCGGTGGGCACCCCGCCCGCGCCCTGATCGGCGAGCTGATCGCCCACCGGGCCGTCAACCGCGGCATCGCCGGGATGATCATCGACGGCGCCGTCCGCGACGTCCCCGCGCTGCAGGAGGCCCGGTTCCCGGTCTGGGCCGTCGGCTCCTCGCCGGCCGGCCCCTACAAGTCCGGCCCGTACCGCATCGGCACGGCGGTCTCGGTCGGCGGAGCGGTGGTCCACCCCGGCGACGTCGTGGTCGCCGACGCCGACGGCGTCATCGTCGTACCGCTGGCCGAGGCGGCACGTACCCTCGCCGGGGCGCGCGCCGTCCTCGCGGACGAGGCCGCCCGCTACCGGACGATCCTCGGCGAACGTCCCGCCTGACCCGCAGTCACCACCCAGCCGTCCTTCCCGCTCCGACGCTGTAGAGGGAGAATCATGCCCATCGGGCTCATCGCACTCGGCGTGTTCATCGCCGTCATCGTCCTCGGCAACGTGGTCCTCAGACGCAACATGGGCGAGGCCATGCTGCTCGGACTGCTCGCCACCACCCTGTTCGCCGGCACGGGCGCACCCCAGGCGCTGCTGCACGGCCTGCGCGCCGCCCTCGACGAGGAGGTCCTGTACGCCGCCCTCGCGTTCGTCTTCATGGCCTACGTCGTGGACCGCACCGGACTCATCCAGCGCCTGCTGGAGATCCTCAACTCCGTCTTCGGCAGGTTCCGCGGGGGCCCGGCCCTCGTGGACACCGTCGGGTCCGCGGCCATGGGGGCGCTGTCCGGGTCCAACTCCGGCAACACCGCCACCACCGGCGCGTTCACCGGCCCCTGGATGGTCCGCACCGGGTGGACGCCGGCACGCAGCGCCACGGTGCTGGCCGGCAACGGCGGCCTCGGCGCCGCGATGCCGCCGAGCTCGTCCATGGTCATCATGATCGGGTTCGCCGGGTCGCTGGTCACCACCGGCCAGATCTACCTCGCCCTGCTGGCCGCCGGCCTGTACCAGGTGGTCTGGCGGGCGCTGCTCGTCATGTACTTCGTGCGGCGCGACGGGATCCAGCGCGTGCCCGGCGACCAGATCAAGCCCCTGCGCCAGGCCCTGCACGACGGCGGCAGCGCGACGCTCATCATGTTCGGCGCGCTGATCCCCATCGTCGTCACCATCGGCCCCCTCGCGACCTTCCTGGAGGACGACGCCCGGCTCGGCGCCGCACTCGAGGACGTCTCGCTCCTGACCTGGATCCCGGTGCTCATCACCGTGATCGCCCTGGTCCTCGGGCGCCGGTCGCTGCCCCGGAGCAGCGGTCAGTGGTTCTCGTGGCTCGCGGAGTCCATGCCGCGGTTCTCCAGCATCGGCGCGCTGCTGTTCTTCGCCGTCGCCGCCAGCCAGGTGCTCAGCGAGCTCGGGCTCGAACGCGACATCGACCGCCTGCTCGGCGAGCTGCACCTCAACCCGTACGTGTCCGTGCTGATCGTCGGCGTGCTCATCGCGGTCGTGGCCGGGCCGCTGTCCTCGACCGCCACGCTCACCGCCGTCGGCCAGGTGTCGCTGCTCGCGCTCGTCGCCGTGGGGATCGACCCGGTCCTGGCCGTCACCGCGATCCTCGTCTTCGCCTCCACCGAGGGCGCCTCGCCGCCGGCGTCCGGCTCGATCTTCGTCGCCGCGGGGCTGACCGGGGCCAAGCCCGAGCAGACGTTCCTGCCCCTGATCGTCTACTACATGGTGCCCATCATGCTGATCGGCTGCCTCATCGCCTGGGGTGTCCTGCCCGTGTTCGGCACCTGATGCCCCCCGTCCCGCACGAGAAACCGGCTCACGAAAGGACACCCATGACCTCCACGGCAGTCCCCGCCACCCGCGCTCAGGCCCTGTGCCGCAGCGCCTTCGTCGTCACCCTGCTCGTCTTCCTGGGGCTCGCGGCCACCCTGGTCGCCGTCCAGCTGCTGGGCGTGGTCCTGCTGCGCCCGGACTGGGTGTCCGGCGCGTCGCAGGCGCTGCTCGTCCCCGCGATCACCGCCGGCGTCGTCTTCGGCCTGGTGGGTTTCGTCGGGAGCTACCTGACGCCCGGCACCGGCGACGACTGACGTCGCGGGGCGTCACTCCCAGCGCCGGCGCAGCGGGGGCAGCGGGAGCCCCCGCTCAGATCAGCAGCAAGGACTTGCCCACAGTCGCGCGCTCCGCGAGCGAGGCATGTGCGGCGGACGCATCGGCCAGCGCGTACGTCGCACCGACCGCCGGCCTGATCCGGCCCTGAGCCGCCAGGTCCAGCACCCGCACCAGCAGGGCGCGGACGAGGGCCGGGTCGGGGGTCCCCGCGGCGAGCTCGTTGACCACCTCGATCCGCCGGGACCTGGCCAGGTGCGGATCGACCGTGGTGAACTGCCCGCCCGACGTGCCGTAGGTGACGAACCGGCCACCGTCGGCCACCGTGTCGAAGACGGCGGGCCCGAGCGCGGCACCTGCGCCGTCCAGGGCCAGGTCGACGCCGGTCCCGCCCGTCGCCGCCCGTACCCTCTCCACCCAGCCCGCCTGCGTGTAGTCGACGACCACCTCGGCTCCGAGCTCACGCGCCAGGTCGAGCTTGCGCTCACCGCGGGCGGCGCCGATGACGCGCAGCCCGGCGTCGTGCAACAGCTGGACCAGCAGGGACCCGGCGCCGCCGGCTGCTGCGGCCACGAGGACCCACGGGGCACGTCCGCCGGCCGCGGGTGCGTGCCGGACCAGCCGCAGCGCGGTGACCCCGTCCGTCATCAGGGCCGCCGCCTCGGCCAGCCCCACCCCCTGCGGCACGGGGACGACGTCGTCCAGGTCGCTCGCGAGCAGCTCCGCGTACCCCGGCCCGTGCGCGACGACGTCGCGGCCCACCCAGGCGGGGTCGACGCCGTCCCCGACGGACGTCACGGTTCCCGCGCCGCCCGTGCCGGGCACGTAGGGCAGCTCCAGCGGAAAGATCTCGCCGCCCCACCCGCCGCGCAGGAGCGTGTCGAGGAAGATGACGTCGGCGGCGGCCAGCCGGACCACCACCTGGCCAGGTCCGGCCACGGGGTCGGCGACCTCCCGCAGCACCAGCACCTCGGGCCCACCGAACTCCTGTACCTGGATGGCTCGCACCGGCGCTCCTTCGTCATGGCTCGGCCCGTGCGGCCGGCGTCCAGGAGCGACGCTAGAACCTTCACCTTGGTTGAGGTCAAGGAGTCGCTGCCGCGCCGGTGCGTCACGCCTGCCGGCGCAGCACGGTGTCGATGGCGCGCCGGGCGTGGGCGCGCGCCTCCTCGTACGAGGGCGCAGGCGCGAGCCCGAGCAGGCGCCTGCGGTGCGGCTCGCCGAGCAGGAGGGTGTAGATCGCCTCGGCCGTGCCGGGCGCGTCCGGAAGCGGGCCGCCGGCGGTCGTCCGCCGGCTGTCGAGGCTCGCGGCGAGCACCTCGATCGACCGGGCCGGACCCTGCTCGTAGAACGTGGCCGCGAGCTGCGGATGCTGGCGCGACTCGGCGATGACCAGGCGGTGGAGGGTGACGGCGTCGTCCCCGTGCAGGATGTGCACCATCCGCGTGGCGAGCTGTTCCAGGTCTGCGGTGCCGTGGACGGCGGGCCGCTCGTGGACGTGCAGCCGTTCCACGGCGGCGAAGAACAGCCCGGTCTTGTCCGTGAAGTGCCGGTAGACGGTCCGCTTGGTGGCGCCCACCGCGAGCGCGACCGCTTCGATGGTGGTGCCCGTGAACCCGCGTTCGGCGAACAGGCGGACGGCGGCCTCCAGGATCTCCGCACGCCGGGCGTCGACGTCCTCGCGGCGTGGGCGGCCGGGGCCGCGCCGGGTCGCAGCGGGTCCTGTGGCGTCCGTCTCCTCGGGCTCTCTCCTCACGTCAGTAATGATACGTTGCCGTTTCATTGATTGCTGGCCGATGGACGGGGAGGACGACCGATGGCCGAGGAACGACTGCTGCACGTGGCCTTCAGCGACGACTGGGAGGCGTGCGAGCGGTTCGGTGAGTACGACGTGGCGACGCGCAGCACGCTGTTCGACGACACCGGATTCCTCCACTCCACCACCGCGCGGGGCCTGCCGGCCGTGCTGCGCGACGTCTACGGCGACGCGTCCGAGCCACTCGTCCTCGCTGTGATCGACGAGGCGGCCCTGGCTGCTCAGGGGATCACGGTGCGGTGGGAGGCGGGCGCCGGTCCGGACGGCACGGCGGCGCCGCGCATCGAGGGCGTGCTGCCGATGGACCGCGTCACCGTTCCCGCCGTGCTGCCCGTGCGACGAGGCGCGGACGGATGGGTCGCCCCCGACCTCGACGGGTGGCACGTACGCAGCACGCCGCCGCCCGGCGTCGCCTAGGGCCTGTTTGGGATTGGTGTTTTGACCTGCGAGTTCGCCATGATGCGGGGTCGTGAGCGATCCGGCACGTCATGATCTGACCGATGAGACGTGGGCGGTGCCGGAACCGCTGCTGCCCGGCGGGCGCCAGCATGCTTCGTCGGACACAGAACGTCGAGGACGGCGTCGTAGAGCTCGGCGACGCTGCGGGGGTTCCTGGATGGGGGGCGCGCCGGCAGGGACAAGGTCACCACCTGCTGGTGGCCCTCGCGATGGCCGCTATGCCCTGCGGAGCATCTCCGCCAGTCGCGAGAGCGTGTCTTCGTTGCGCTTGTAGTGGACCCACTTGCCGATCCGTGTGGACCGCACAAGGTGCGCCCGTTCGAGGATCGCCATGTACGAAGAGATTGTCGATTGTGCCAACCCCGACTTGGCTTGCAGGTGGCTGACACAGACCCCGACCTCGTCCCGGTCGGCGATCGGTTCCCACTGCGCGAACTCGCCGTGGGGGTCTCGCAGCCAGTCCATGATCTGCAGCCGTGCAGGGTTGGCCAGGGCCTTCAAGGCTTCGACCGCGTCCAGCGGGGCATCGTTTCCCGTCTCGCCCTCTGGGCCCGTCGCCCGTGCCTTCGCCACGCCGTCTCCTTTCTCCTAGACACCATCGTATCTCGATGTGACGAACTGAGTTCGCTCCCTGCAACAAGTTGACGAATCGCGATATGACGATATGTGCGGTGTCCACGTCCTCGGTGTCGCGGCCGCCCGGCTGCGGGCTGCCGCGAACGCCGGGCATACACAAGAGGAGTGCACAGTGCCTGAGAACAGCAAGCCGTTGATCGTCGTCGCGGGTGCCACCAGCAAGCAGGGCAGGAGCGTTGCCACGTCCTTGCTCGAGAGCGGCAAGTTCCGGGTGCGAGCCCTGACCCGGGACGCCGATTCTGCCCAGGCCCGAGGCTTGGCGGGGATGGGGGCGGAGATTGCCGAGGTTCCCCTCGCGCCGGGTCACCAGCGCGAGCTCGTGGACGCGTTCGGATCGGCCGAGGGGGCTTTCCTGATGACGCCGCCCCTCCTGCCGCCCGACTCCGAGGAGTACCTCATCGGGAGCCAGCTTGCCGATGCCGCAGCCGAAGCCGAAGTAGGTCACGTCGTCTTCAGCACCCTGGAGAACGTCGAGGAGAGGACGTCGGGCACGAAGTGGGCGCCGCACTTCACCGACAAGGCGCTCGTCGCCGAGCACATTCGGACTCTGCCGATCTCGCACACCTTCGTCTCGCTCTCGTTCTACTACACCAATGCGCTGGAGTACTACGTCCCGCACGTCGACGGTGACACGGTGGTCATGCCCTTCTACTTCCCCGAGGACTTCCGCGTCCCGTTCGTGGACCCGCTCACCGCGGCCGGTCCCGCCGTCCTGGAGGTGTTCTCCGACCCCGACTCGTACCGCGGCGCCTGGCTCCCGGTCGTCGGTGACGTGATCTCCCCGGCCGAGATGGTCGAGACGTTCTCACGTGTTACCGGACTCAAGGCCGAGTACCGCAACGCCTACACGCGCGAAGGCCTTCTGGAGTACTTCCCGTTCCTGGGCGTGAACCCGTTGGCAGCCGACGAGACCATCGGCATGGTCGAGTACGCGGTGGAGTACGGATACTTCGGCGACGACCGCGACCTCGAGTGGAGCCGACGCATCGATCCGAGCACGCTGACCTGGGAACAGTTCCTGCGCAACACCGGCTGGCGCGGGGAACGGGTCGCCTTCGGCAACTAGGGCCCTAGGTCAGGCGGAGGGCGTCGGCCCGCGGCGGCAGGCGGTACTCGTCCCGCTTGCTCGTGCCCACGCCCATCCGCACCATCCCGGACACGAGGCCCACGGCGGCGGCCACCCCGTCGACGACCGGCACCCCCGTGTGCCGGGTCAGGTCGGCGCAGAGGTCGGTCATGCCGGCGCAGCCGAGCACCACGGTGTCGGCGCCGTCGAGCACCGCGCGCTCGCAGAGGTGGGCGATCCGCTCGCGGGCGGCCGAGCCGGCGACCTCGAGGTCCAGCACCGGCACGTCGGCGGCGTGCAGGGCGACGCACGCGTCCTGGTACCCGTAGCGCCGGACCAGGTCCTGCGCGCGGCCCAGGGTGCGCGAGAGCGTGGTGACCACCGCGAACGTGCGCCCGGACAGGGTCGCGACGTGCATCGCTGCCTCGGCGATGCCGACCACCGGCCCGGTGGCCTGCTCACGGGCCGCGTCGAGGCCGGGGTCGCCGAAGCAGGCGACGACGTAGCCGTCCGCGGGGTGGTCGCCCGCCTCGCAGGCTGCGACGTCGTGCGCGACCACCAGCGCCGCCCACGCCTCGTCGGTGTGGCTCTCGACGGCGGCCGGGCCGGAGCCCGGCTCGGGACACGTGGCGACGACGGCGACGTCGGGGCCCGCCACCTCCCGGGCGGTGGCCGCGATCTTGCCGGTCATCGCCCGGGAGGTGTTGGGGTTGATCAGCCGGATCTGCACGGTCAGGCCGTGGCGCCGTCTGCCACGCCCGCGGTGCCGCCGTCGAACGACGGGACCTGCGGGCTGAGCCGCTCCAGCCACCAGAAGGAGGCGAAGCCGAGGGCGCACCCGATGAACCAGGTGAAGTTGCCGATCCAGGAGATGTCGAAGTACCCGAGGTCGGCGACCAGCTTGGGCACCACGCCCAGCAGGACCGTCGGCACACCCGCCAGCACGACGGCGAGGACCCCGTTGCGGTTGTAGCCGTTGGTGTACCAGTAGGCGCCCTCGGGGGACATGGTGAACATGTCGTCGACGAGCACCCGCTGCCGCGCCGCCACGTAGTAGCCGGCGATCAGGATGCCGAACAGGGGACCGATCAGGGCGCCCAGCACACCGAGCGTGTAGTGGATCGCGTCGGCGTCGTCGTACCAGTTCCAGGGCAGCAGGAGCACGGAGCCGACGGCGGCGATCATGCCGCCCATGCGCCAGCTCACCTTCTGCGGGGCCACGTTGGAGAAGTCGAACGCGGGGGAGATGAAGTTGGCGACGATGTTGATGCCGACCGTGGCCGTCACGAACGTGAGGCCGCCCAGCAGGATCGCGAACGGGGTGTCGATGCGCTCCACGGTGTGGATCGGGTCGGTGACGAGCTCGCCGAACACGGGGACCGTGGCGGACGCCGTGATCACCGTGAGGATCGAGAAGAACAGGAAGTTCACCGGCAGGCCCAGCAGGTTGCCGCGCTTGACGGCCTGGAACGAGCGGCCGTAGCGGGCGAAGTCACCGAAGTTGAGCATGGGGCCGGAGAAGTACGACACGACGATGGCGACGGCCGTGCAGAACACGCCCACCGAGGCCCAGCCGGTGAGCGGCTCGCCCTGCACGAGGCTCAGGCTGATGTTCGACCAGCCGGCCTCCGAGACCAGGTAGACGGCCAGCACGATCATCACGACGTAGACGGCCGGGCCCGCCCAGTCGATGAACCTGCGGATCGTCTCCATCCCGTTCCAGAACAGTGCGGCCTGCGCGAACCAGAGGACCGCGTACGAGATCCAGCCCAGCGCGCTGAGCCCCAGGAAGGTCGGCTCGACGAGGGCCGCGGCGGCGGGGATGAACTTGAGGAACACGATGTTCAGCGACTCGGCGGCGAGGAACGTCTGCACGCCGTACCAGGCCACCGCGATGAGCCCGCGGATGATCGCGGGGATGTTCGCGCCCTTGACACCGAACACGGCCCGGTTGATCACGGGGTAGGGCACGCCGGTGCTCTGGCTGGGCCGGGCGACCAGGTTGGTGAACACCTGCACGATGACGATGCCGACCACGAGGGCCAGGAGCACCTGCCAGCTCGCGATGCCGAGGGCGAAGAGGCTGCCGGCCGTGACGTAGCCGCCGACGCTGTGCACGTCGGACATCCAGAACGCGAAGATGTTGTACGCCGACCACTTCTGCTCGCGCAGCGGGGCGAGGTCCTCGTTGGCGAGGCGCGGGTCGTACCCGGGCTTGACGTCGCCGGAACCCACCGGGTGCCCGGCGGCCTCCACGAGGTCGTGCTCACCGGCGGGGGAGTGGCGGGGGTGGTCGGGTGCGGCCGCCGTGGAGGCCGTCACCTCCGTGTTCTCGGTCATGAGCGGCCTTCCGAGGGAGTGGTCTGCGAGGTCCCCATGAAGTTATGGGTTAACGCGAGCGCACCGGTTTCCCGGGCGTAACCAGGTCGTAAGGCTCATGTTCAGTGATGGCTTCACGGGTGTTTCAGGGTGTGTCGGGCACGTGACGCCAGGCGTGTCGCCGGTGTGTCGCACTGCCGCGGGCGCGGGCCGGGCCTGCGCGCTCGTACGATGCGGCGGTGTCCTCCGAACCGTCGCTGGGTGCCCGGCTGCGCTCCCTGCGTGAAGCCCGAGGTGTGTCGGCGCGCAGTCTCGCCGCGACGCTCGGCATCTCGGCCAGCGCCGTGTCCCAGATCGAGCGGGACGTGATGCGCCCGTCGGTGGTCCGGCTGCTGGCCATCACCGACGCGCTCGGCGTGCCGTTGTCCGACGTCTTCGAGCCGCCGGAGGCCGCCGCCGGACCGCGCGGCGGGGCGGGGGAGCTGGAGCAGGCCGGGATCGCCGTCACCCGGGCCTGGGAGGCGTCACCCGTGACGCTCGACGGCGGGGTCACCTTCCGCAGGCTCTCGGCCCATCCCATGCCCGGGCTCGACTTCTTCGAGTCCGTGTACCCGCCCGGCGCGACGGCGACGCTCGGCGACTCCGAGCTGTTCCGGCACGAGGGGTACGAGATCGGCAACGTCGTCTCGGGCGAGCTCACGGTGGAGCTGGCCGACGACGTGGTCGTGCTGGCGGCCGGTGACTCGATCAGCTACCCCTGCTCGGTGCCGCACCGGATCCGGAACGCCGGGGTGCGGCCGGCGGTGGCGACCTGGCTGATCGTGCATCCGTAGTCGCGGGGTCAGGCAGCCGGGATGGTCGTCCTGGTCAGCCGCTCGGAGACCTCCCAGACGCGTGCCGCCTCGGTGAGGCTGCGCAGCGGGCGGTACATCCGCTGCTCGGCCGGTGCGCCGCTGGTGTTGCCGAGCCCACGGGGGCTGTAGAGGGCGCCCGGCTTGGCCTGCGGGTCGGTGGCCGCCATGAGCGCGGGCTGCGCCGCGCTCTCGACCGTGCCGGCCAGGACACCGCGGGCGGAGAGCCAGCGGATCATCCGCCGGCCGGGGGTCTCCTGCGCACGGCCCAGCTCGGGCCGCGCGGCGAGCAGGTTGGTCGGGGCGACGCCGGGGTGGGAGAGGTTGCTGGTGATGCCCCAGCCGTGGGCCCTGCTGCGGCGCTCCAGCTCCAGGCCGAAGAGGCCGAACGCGATCTTGGACTGCCGGTAGGCGTGCATCCCGTCGTACTCGACGTCCCAGTTCAGGTCGTCCCAGTGGATGGAGCCGCTGCGGGCGGCGACGCTGACCTGCGAGGTGATCCGCGCCCCGCCGGCGCGCAGGAGCGGCATCAGCTGCGCGACCAGGGCGAAGTGCCCCAGGTGGTTGGTGCCGAGCTGGAGCTCGAACCCGTCGGCCGTCCGCTGGTGGTCGGGCGGGGTCATGACGCCCGCGTTGTTGATCAGGAGGTGGATCGGGTCGCCCTCGGCGCGCAGGGTGTCGCCGAGAGCGGCCACGCTCTCCAGCGAGGAGAGGTCGAGGGTACGTGTGGAGACCTGTGCGCCCGGCACGGCTTTCTGGATGGTGGCGATCGCGGCGTCCCCCTTGGCGGGGTTGCGGACGGGGATGACGACCTCCGCTCCGGCGGCGGCGAGACGCCGGGCCATGACCAGGCCCATCCCGTCGCTCGCGCCGGTGACCACGGCCCGCTTGCCGGACAGGTCGGGGATCGTGATGTCGAGCGGTGTGCGAGGCATGTGGTTCTCCTTGGGATCGTGCGTACCTCTGACTGTGCGGGATCGCCGGCGCGTTATGCAGGGCCCGTGGATCCCCCTCTGGCGGCTCGTCCCGGCTTGCGGGGCGGGCCGCCTCGTGCGGGCGAGGTTCAGCCGAAGGACACCTCGGCGAGCTGTTCCACCGTGTCCCAGTAACGCGATGCCATGTCACGATCCTGGGCCTGCTCGGGGACGACGGCGAATCCCGGCAGCCCGCTCAGCCCGCGCAGCTGCTTCGGGCCGTAGTAGCCGCCGCCGGTCGCCTGGGGCGAGGTGGCTGCGTACAGGGCGGGGAGGGCGCCGATGGCCGGGTCCTGCCACAGGAACGGCAGGTACTGGAAACGCCGGCCCTCCGGGCTGTCGGCCCCCGGACCGTCGAGGACGAGGTTCGTGCGGCACACCCCGGGATGCACCGCGATGCTCGTGATGCCCCAGCCGCCCGCCTTGCTGCGCCGCTCGCACTCGAATGCCATCAGGAGGGCACCGAGCTTCGTGTCGTCGTACGCGGCCCCGTACTCGTAGTGACGCTCCTTCTGGAGGTCGTCGAGGTCGATCGAGCCGACGCGCGAGCTCGACGTCCAGACGATCCGGGGTTCGGAGCCGTTGCGGAGGATCGGGAGGAGCTGCGCCGACAGGGCGAACGGGCCGCGGGCGTTGGTGGCGAACACCCGCTCGAGACCGTCTACGGTCTCCTCGCGTTCGATCCGGCCCTGGACGCCCGCGTTGTTGATCAGCAGGTCGAGCCGGTCGCCCGCGTCCTCGACCCGGGCGACGAACGCGCTGACCGATGACAGGTCGGTGAGGTCGAGCCGTTCGAACCGCACGGTCGCCCCTGGCGCCGCGGCGCGGATCCGGCGCACCGCCTCCTCGCCCCGCTCGGCATGGCGGGAGGCGATGGTCACGTCCGCACCCGCGACCGCCAGCGCCAGGGCCTCGTGGTAGCCGAGCCCGCTGCGGCCGTCGCGGGGGTAGCCGTTCGCGCCGGTGACCACCGCGCGCCGGCCGGCCTGCGACGGCATGTCCGCGGTGGTCCAGTCGGGCAGCTCCGCACCCGGGGCGGTGAGGCGTCCCGCGCCGAAGGAGAGCGCGCCGGCCGCGACGCCGACGGCAGCCATGCGCAGCACGGCGCGGCGCGAGGGTCCGCGCCGGTGGCCCGTGCGGTCGTCTCGTCCGCTCCGAGGTGGCTGGTCGGGCGGGTCGGTCGGTGGGTGTGACATGTCCTGCTCCTCGTTCGGCGTGCACCGCGGCGCTGTCTGTCGTCGATCGTCGGCGGACCGTTCTCGTGTATCCAGGACCCGCCGATCACAGGCTGGCGAGGTGGTGCGGCGGCGTCGGGCCCGATGAGGCGAGCGACCCGGACGTGGTCGAGGCGCGCCGAACGTCGTCTGGTCGGGCGCAGGCCCTGAGGTGGGGTAGTATTTCCGTCGGCCCCAAGGGGTCGAACCGGTAGCCTTGAGCATGCTCAAGAACACCGCGGGCTGTGGCGCAGCTTGGTAGCGCACTTGACTGGGGGTCAAGGGGTCGCAGGTTCAAATCCTGTCAGCCCGACCGATCGCCCCTCACCTGTTGTTGCAGGTGAGGGGCGTTTCTTGTTCCCCCGGGAGTAGCCATGTGACCGGGCTCGACGGCGGAAGTTGTCCCCATTCCGTCCCCGGCCACACACGAGTTCACACAAGAGGCCACCGAAGCGCGGGATCACGCTGTCTCTCCCGTGTCGGCGCCGGCAGGTCGTGTTCCTGCCAGGTCCGCCTTCCACCAGGCCCCCGGACCACCAGGTCACCCCAGCACACTGACACAGTGACCTCGCGATCCTGGGATCGGCGGGGCCTGTATGGGCCTGAGCAGCGCGCGGGAGGATCGGTGCCGTCGCCGATCGTGCGACGCGAGGGAATGGGCACCACATGACAGGGGCAACTCTGGACACGGGGGAGGCGACCTGTGGACTGTGCAGTTGCTGCCTGTGGTACTGGCCCTGTCCGCAACCGATGGACAGATGATCTTCTGCAGCTGCGAGGGTGAGATGACGATGTCGGAGGAGAGTACGCCGGACAGGTCGCCAGGCCGGGGCGTGATCGAAGGGGCATTCCAGCTCCTTCACGCGTTGCCGCAGACGACGCCGAACGGCCAGGTGGCGCAACTTGTCCGGCTTACGCGGATTCCGCGGCCGACGGTGCACCGGTTGCTGGCGCAGCTGCGTGAGGCCGGTGCCGTGGATCTCATCGAGGGTCACTGGACGTTGGCGGCCGGGCTCATGGGGTTGGCGCGTCAGGTCGAGCCGTACGCCGGGCTGCGCGAATCGGCTGCCGACGTTCTCCGGACGTTGCGGGCGGGCACCGGCGCCACGGCTTCGCTGGTGGTCCCGGACAGCTCGTCCTTCGTCGTGCTGGAGACGGTGCCCGGCCAGACGAGCCTGCCGGTCGGGCACCGCCCGGGTGACACCATGCCGCACTTCAGCGCGCCCGGCCTGGTCCTCGCCGACCAACGCGGGCCTTCGTCGCAGCACCGCAGCATCGGTGTCAGTTCCGATCACAGTGCCGTGCAGGAAGGCTTCACCTGCTACGCCGTCCCGGTATTCCTGCCCTCGGGGCGACGGGCGGCCCTGCAGATCGCTTCCGTCGAGCCGCGGTCCACGGACCGGTTCGCCCCGATGGTGCACCGGGCAGCGGCCTCGCTGCAGCGCCTCACGGCGTTGCCGAGCTGACCTCCGCTCCGTGGGACAGGCCGTGGTCGGCTCGGATGAACTCCGCGGCCTGTTCGCCGATCAGCACGCTGGACGCCATGGTGTTGGCCACCGTCACCCGGGGCATGGCCGAGGCGTCGGCCACCCGTAGTCCCTCGCACCCGATCACGCGGAGACGCGAGTCGAGCACGGCCATGTCGTCGCGGCCCATGCGTGCGGTTCCGCTCTGGTGCCAGAAGGTCTGCACCGCGTCACGCAGGTAGTCGGCGCGGGCGTCGCGGCCGACGGGGCCAGGCAGGGCTTCCTCTCCCAGAAACGCCCTCAGGGCGTCGGCCCTGCCGATGGTCCGCGCGGTGTCGAGAGCGCGCAGCGCGCTGTCGACGTCAGCCGGGTTGGCGAAGAAGCCGGTCTCGATGATCGGGTTGACCGAAGGGTCGGCCGACGCGAGCCTGACGCGGCCCGTGTCGTGCATCCTGACGCCGAGCAGGAAGGTAACCGCGTGCTCAGGCAGCCCGCCGCGCGCCGCGACCGTGTGCGACACCTGTGCGCCCATCGCTGAGTACAGGATCGACGGTGGATCGCCGGCGGCGTCGGTCAGGTTCCAGAACACCCCGGCCCGGCTTTCGAGGGGACCGCTGAGGTCCGCGTCGGGGGCAGCCTGCCAGACGAGGGGGAGCACAGCGTGGTCGTGGAGGTTACGCCCTACGCCGGGCAGGTGCGCTCGTACGGCGATGCCGTGCCGGCGTAGCTGCGTTGCGTCGCCCACGCCCGACAGCAGCAGCGCTTTCGGCGTACCGACCGCTCCGAGCGAGAGCACCACCTCGGCCGTGGCGTGAATCTCGAGGTTCTGGTCGGAGTGCCGCACCTTGACCCCGACGGCGCGGTTCCCTTCGAACAGCACCTCCGTGACCAGTGCGTCGTGCAGCACGGTCAGGTTGGGCCGGGGCCGCAGAGCCACATAGGACTGGTACGGCGATTGGCGTCGCCCGTCGCGGATGATCTCCTGACGCGGCGCGGTTCCGCGATCGGCCTCCGTCAGAGCCCCGTTGGGATTGGCGTACCGCGGGAAGCCGGCTTCCTGGGCCGCAGCCAGCACGGCTTCACCGTAGGGATGGATGTCCTGGGTGTCCTGCACCCACATCGGGCCGCTCTCGATGCGATCGAACAACCGGCGGACGTTGTCGTGGCTCCAGGCCGGGTCGCCGGTCTCCCGGGCGAAGAAGTCCCAGTCGTCGCCGTGCCCGCGGATCCAGATCGAGACGTTGACGCTGCCGCCGCCACCCAGCACGCGGCCCATGGCATACGGCAACGACCGGCCGTTGACCGCCGGTTCGGGTGCGGTGGTGAAATCCCACACCCTGTCGGTGCCCTGGTTCAACGGCCACATCTCCGGGTTGGTGATGGCCGGGTCCCGGTCGTCGCCACCCGCTTCGATCAGCAACACCGAGACGGCGGGATCTTCCGCCAGGCGCCCGGCCACCGCCGATCCGGCCGACCCAGCGCCGCACACCACGAAGTCGTATTGCGATGCAGTCATCATGCAGTCCCCTCATCCCGTTCACGTTCGACAGGTTGAACAGTGCTGCGAGAGCGACCACCACGGCCAACCGGCGTCCGCTGAGCGGACGACCGGGTCCAGACAGGCGCTGTCGACCACTACGCACACGTGCACGCCATCTACGACGAGCTCGGGACATCAGAGGCCGAGAAGCTCACGTCCCCATCTGGAGACTTGGCACGCTCGACCAGGAACGCGGGCGGGAGTTGGGCCCCCGAGCGGTCGCTGGCCCCGACGGTGAACACGTCTGCGTCAGGCAGTCCTGCCGCTGCCCCGTTCGGACGACAGCTCTGATGCGGGCTCAGCGCCTGACGGTGCGACCGCGATCCCTGCGATGCAGATGTCCGCCACGGCTTCGGCGTGAGCGCGGATGTCGGCGGCGTCAGGGGGTGATGGGGCGCCGAGCAGTGCTGCTTCGACGTCGTTGGCGAAGATTGCGCCGCCACCTCCGACCGCCAGGAAGTGCAGGGTCGCGTAGGGCACGGGGCGGATCCGTCCGGCTGCGACGAGGCGGGAGAGCAGGTGCTCGACGCCAGGGCGCAGCGGGTTGACGAACCGATCGACGACGAACCGCACGCGCGGGCTGTCGATCGACCCCTCGCGATTCATGATCCGCAGCACCTGGGGGTGCGTGGCGGAGAAGATCACCTGGCGCACGAGCGCCTGTCGGAGCGCCTCGAGGTCGTCGAGGGCGGGCGACTCGTCGATGTCTCTCCAGGTCCGTTCGGACTGGGCCAGGGCGTGCTCCATCGCCGCGAACCAGAGGCCCTCCTTGGAGCCGTAGCGCGCGGTCAGCAGGGCGTGGCTGACGCCGAGGCGGCGGCTCAGCTCGCGCACGGACGTGCCGTCGTAGCCCTGGTCGGCGAAAGCGTCCAGGGCGCCCTGCAGCAACCGGTCCGAGTCGGGTTCCTGTCCGGTCCGGGGGCGCCCTCGTCCGCGCGGTGCCGTCGGGAGGGCCGATTCATCACGCCGCTTGTCTGGACCCGGCACGTGGGTCATGCTGTCGGTAGGCAGATAATAGACACATGGATATTTAAGCACGGATCCGTTCCCACAGGAGGTAGGACCATGTCTGTCACCGGCACTGTCGTCCCGGCTCGCCTCGGCAGCACGCCCGAGGACTACGCCCGGCTCGGCATCGCTCCGGGCCACATCGAGCCCAGGGAGGACGGGATGCGCACCGACGGCTCCGCGGGCACCTACGAGTGGTGGTACTTCGACGCCCATCTGGCCGACGGCGCCAAGCTGGTCGTGGTCTTCTTCACCAAGCAGTTCACCGACCTGAAGAAGTCGCTCGACCCGACGATCCGGATCGACCTGACCCTCCCGGACGGCACCGCGATCCAGAAGCTCGTCGAGTTCGATCCCGAGGCCTTCTCGGCCTCCACCGAGGCCTGCGACGTGCGCATTGGCGACAACGTGTTCGCCGGCGACCTGCACCGTTACACGATCCGCGCCACGCTGGAGGACGTCGAGGTCGACATCACGCTGACCGGTCAGGTGCCGGCCTGGCGCCCCGAGACGGGGTGCTGGTACTTCGGGGACGACGGCGACTACTTCGCCTGGCTCCCGTCGGTGCCGCAGGGCGCCGTCGACGTGACCTACAGCGCGGGTGGACGGGCGGTCACCACGAGCGGCGTCGGCTACCACGACCACAACTGGGGCAACGCCTCGATGCTCGACCTCATGCACCACTGGTACTGGGCGCGCGGCGCGGCCGGCCCGTACTCGGTCATCGCCTCCTACATCACCGCGGAGAAGCGTTACGGGTACGCGGAGCTGCCGGTGTTCATGCTGGCCCGCGACGGACGGCTCATCGGCGACGACGGCGCCAAGGTGACCTTCGAGGAGCTCGGCCCGTACACCGACCAGCACACCGGTAAGCCCGTGGGCAACGTGACCCGCTACACCTACACGGACGGCGACGAGCGCTACGTCGTGACGTACAACCGGTACCACGACCTGACGGCGTCCAAGTTCGTCGACAACCTCGAGGGGCCCAAGAAGGCCGCCGCCAAGCTTGCCCGGTTCGACGGCGCCTACCTGCGGTTCACCGGAGAGATGCGGGTCGAGCGGTACAAGGCCGGGCAGCTGGTCGAGAGCCACGCCGCCGACGCGCTGTGGGAGCTGATGTACTTCGGCAAGGCGCGCCCCTGAACCGGGGCAACGGCGTGATCTGCCTCCCTCGGACCCGCCGCTAGTACCGTGCCGGCAGTCGGGGATCGCCGACGACGGTCACCGAGCGGCCGCCCCGTCTTGAGGCGGTCGATCAGCTCGTCGGGGTGACGGGCGTGCTGAGCACCGGGATGCCGGTGGCCTTGTGGACGCTCGTCCAGGCCGAACCGGTCGAGTGCTTCTGCAACACGGCGCCTCGCCCCGGGCCTCACGGGCGGTTGGCCCGCAGCCCGCACGGCCATGTCCGCCTGGCCGAACTCGGCCTCGTCACGCAACTGGCCGTGTTCGACCTGGATGGCAGATGCGGACCGGGCCGCGCCTGTGAGGCGTGAGGGGGATCGGCAGGGCGTGGCTAGCGCTGCCCGCAACCGATAGACAGACGCCCGAAGAGGCTGTTCGCGCCCGATGGGGTGATCGAGGCGGTCGCCGGTCGAGGCCGCCAGGCAACCTCTTCGCAGAAGAGCAACCGTCACTTCTGACGAAAGAAGGATGCTATGAGCAGACCGTCCCACGGCTACCACGACCCGCGGTTCGAACCCGTCGTTGACGCGTTCGACAAGAGCCTGGATGCAGGACCGTTCGGCGGTGCCTCACTGGCCGTCTACCAGGACGGGGAGTTGGTCGTCGACGTCTGGGGCGGGATCGCCGACGTCACGGCCGGCAGGCCGTGGAGTCGTGACACGATGACCCTTGCGTACTCCTGCACCAAGAGCATCGCAACGATCGTCGTCCTGCACCTCGTCGATCAGGGGCGCATCGACCTCGACACCACGGTCGGGGCGTACTGGCCCGAGTTCGACGCGAACGGCAAGCAGGACGTCACGGTGCGGCAGGTCTTGGCGCACCGCGCCGGGGTCCCGGTGGTTGACGCGCCCCTGACGTTCGACGACGTCGTGGGCGGCGAGCCCGTGTTGCGGGCGCTCGAGGACCAGAAGCCGTTGTGGCAGCCGGGGACCGCGCACGGCTACCACGCCATCACCCTCGGCACGATCCTCGGCGAGGTCGTGCGCCGCGCTACAGGCTCCACCATGGGCGCCATACTCCGGCGCGAGCTCAGCGAGCCGCTCGGGCTGGACCTGTGGATCGGCTTACCGGAGGCTGAGCACCCGCGCGTCGCGACAGTGTTGCCGGCCGATCCACGTGACGTCCCGGAGCAGCTGCGGGAGCAGCTCGCCGTGATGCTCACCGATGACACGGCCATCCGAGCCGTCACGCTGAACGGCGCGGTGCCGATCCCGCTGGTCGGGGTGTCGATGGAGAGCGCCTGGAACGACGCGCGCCTATGGGCTGCCGAGGTGCCCGCGGGCAACGGCATCGGCACCGCCCGTAGCTTCGCCAAACTGCATGCGGCTCTCGTCTCCGAGGTCGACAGCGGCGCCGGCGAACCGCGTGGGCCCCTGCTGCGGCCCGACACGCTCCAAGATGCCCGGCGCGCCCTGAGCTCCGGACCACAGATCACCGGGCCCCAGCTGCCCGCGCCGCACACCGTCTGGGGCACCGGCTTCATGACGGCCTCGCAGGCACACCCGCTGCTCGGCGCCAGCAGTTTTGGGCACGACGGCGCCGCCGGCGGCCTGTGCTTCGCCGACGCAGACGCCCGGGTGGGCTTCGCCTATCTGCCCAGCCAGTTCGGCTCGCTGCCGGACCAGCGGTCCAGCGACATCGTCGCTGCGCTGGTCGAGAGCTTGGGCTGACCCCGGCTGAGCAATCACAGCACCATGTCGCTGCCCGGCTTCGACGAGCAGCTTCGCGACGCCCTGGACGAGGCGATCCGGTGTCGGTCCCGCGACCGTGCGCCAGTGCGCTCTACACGATGGAGGTCAACTGTGTCCGCAACTATCGGTCGTGCCCGGGTCGTGGTCGCGGGGCTTGGTGATACCGGCCTGATCGCCGCGGTGAACCTCGCTCGGTACGACCGCCAGATCGACGTGGTGGGGATCTCCACCACGTCCGCATGGCTCAGCGGACGGGACCTCGGTCTGCGGCTGGCTCGACCCGGCAGGTGGGCGGACCAGTACAACATCGCGTTCTCACGGTTCCGCGCTCTGGACCGGACCCGGGTGGTGCACGGCACGCTCACCGGCCTTGACGAGGGAGCTCGAACGGTGACCGTGCGGTCGGCCGAGGGGGCCACGAACCGTGAGCCCTATGACGCGCTTCTGATCGCCACTGGCGTGCGCAACGGAGCCTGGCGCCGCCCTGACCTGCAGAACCAAGCCGGCATCGAAAAGGGCCTGGCCCTGATGCACGCACGGGTCGCGGCGGCCGAGTCGATCGCTATCGTCGGCGGCGGCCCTGCCGCGATGGGCAGCGCCGCTCAGCTCGCCGAGGCGTTCCGGCACAAGCAGGTGTCCGTCTACTTCCCGGGCGACCGTGCATTGACGAGACATCACCCTCGCGTGTGGGACCTGGTGCGGTCCCGGCTTGAGGGGCTCGGCGTTCGCCTGCATCCCCGTCACCGTGCGGAGGCTCCGTCCGACACGTCACTGTCATCGGGACCCGTACGTTTTGCCACCGGTCAGGCGCCGGCGGAGGCTGCTCTCGTCCTCTGGGCGATCGGCCGGGCCCGCCCCAACACGGAGTGGTTGCCCCGCACCTTGCTGGGTGCCGAGGGTTTTGTGCGGGTCGAGGCGAACCTGAGCGTGCCGGGTCACGACGGGATCTGGGCCGTGGGTGACGTGGCGGCCAGCGACCCGCTGCGCTCCACAGCGCGCAACAACGGTGCCGAGCTGGTCGCCCGCAACATCGCGAGATCGCTCCGCGGGAGAGGGACTCGTACCTGGCGTTCTCCGTCTCATGCGTGGGGATCGGTGCTGGGCCCTCTCCGCGACGGGCTGCACGTCTTCCAAGCTTCCGGCGGCGACATCCGCTACTCCCTCCAGGTTGATGACCTTCTCGAACGTCACGTCATCAGTCGTCTGATCTACCGCGGAGTCCGCGCGAAGTAGATGTGCTTCCGATGGGGTCCAGGGTGGCGAAGGCGCGTGTCTGCCTCGCCCCGTCAGATCGGTCACCTTCTGCTCCTGACGCACGTCGACCACGAAAGTCGTGGGTGTCCGGACTCCACATCTCGCTGATCAGCGGCGTCTTGAGGGGGGAGCACGTTCCGACCACCTCCCATTCCGACGACGCGAGGAGCAAGAAGTGCGTGGCAGAGCAAGAGCGTCCATGACGATCGCGGTAGTGCTGAGCGCGACCACGGCCCTGGGAGGGTACGTCGCGGCGAACGCCGCATCACCCACCACGACATCGACGGCTGACGGGTCGTCGTCAGCCCGGGGTTCCGAGGCCGCCTTGCCGGCCCGGACGGTCACCCTCCTGACGGGCGACCGGGTGGTGGTGTCCACGTCCACGGACGGGCGCCGTACGGCGACGGTGCTGCACGGACCGGGCCGGGAGCACATGGTCGTCCGGCAGCAGGCGGTGGGTGACGCGCTCTACGTCGTACCGGCCGATGTTGCTCCTCTGGTGCCGGAGGTCCTGGACCGCGACCTGTTCGACGTGGCGAAGCTCGCCGACATCCAGCACGACGAGTACCGGACCGACGTCCCGGTGATCCTGGCGAGTGCCGGCGGTCCGGCCGCGCCGGCGTCGTCGGCCAGGACGAGTGCCGGGGCCGAGCCGGACTGGGCGGCCCTGGGCGTCGAGCCGGAACACCGGCTGGAGTCCATCGGCGCGGTCTCTGCCCGCCTGGACGCGGACGGCGCGGGTGACCTCCTGGATGCCCTGCGCGCGACGCACCCTGGCGGGGGTGCGGGCGTACGCGCGATGGCCCGCGCGGCCGCGGGCCGGGTCCCAGCCGCTGCCGAGAGGGCGGCAGGCCGCGTCGCGCACGTGTACCTGGACGAGCCTGTCGAGTCGTCGGACGCGGACTCGATGCCGCAGATCGGCGCTCCGGCCGCCTGGGACGCCGGCCATACCGGGGAAGGGGTCACGGTCGCGGTGCTCGACTCGGGTGTCGACGTGACGCATCCCGACCTCGACCAGTCGATCGTCGGCAGCCGGGACTTCACCGGATCTGGTGGCGTGGCGGACCACAACGGGCACGGAACCCATGTCGGATCGATCGTGGCCGGCTCGGGGGAGGCGTCCGGTGGCGCGAACCAGGGCGTCGCGCCTGGCGCGGACCTGCTGTTCGGAAAGGTCACGGACGGCTACGACGACGAGGAGTCCACGGTGATCGCCGGGATGGAGTGGGCAGCGGCCCAGGGCGCCGACATCGTCAACATGAGCCTGAACTTCGGTGCCACCGACGGCACAGACCCGCTCGCCACCGCCGTGAACGAGCTGACCGCGCAGCACGACACCCTGTTCGTCGTCTCTGCAGGCAACCGGCGCACCAACGGGTCGATCGGGTCCCCCGGCACCGCGGACGCCGCCCTCACCGTCGGCTCGGTGGACGACCACGACGTGCTGGCCGCGACCTCCAGCAAGGGGCCACGGGTGGGCGACGGTGCGATCAAGCCGGACGTGACCGCACCCGGCGTGGGTATCGTCGCCGCGAGGGCCGCGGGGACGAGCATGGGCACGGTCGTCAACGAGTGGTACACCGAAGTGGGCGGTACCTCGATGGCGGCCCCGCACGCGGCCGGGGCGGCCGCCGTGCTGAAGAGCGCGCACCCCGGGTGGGGCGCCGACGAGCTCAAGGCACGGCTGATGGGCTCGGCCCGGCCGGGACCGGCGGGCACGACGGTCTGGGACGAGGGCGCCGGCCGGGTCTGGATCCCTGGGGCGCTCGACCTCCCGGCCACCGCGCAGCCGGCCTCGCTGTCCTTCGGGGCGCTGGAGACCGGCCGTGACGGGGCAGCGACCAAGCCACTGACCTATGCCAACCCGTCCGACCAGGACCTCGAGCTGGCCCTCTCCACGGACTTCCGCGGCCCGGACGGCGCGCCGGTGGACGGCGGGGTCACCCTCGGTACGGAGGTCCTGACCGTCCCGGCGGGTGGTACGGCCTCGGTGGACGTCACGCTCGACAACTCGGTCGGGCCGGTGGGCCGGTACTCCGGTGCGGTCACCGCGACCGTCGTCGGCGGGCCGTCCGCCGGCGCGACGGTGCGCACCGCGCTCGGTTACGAGAAGCTGCCCGAGCGGTTCGACCTGACGATCCGGACCGAGGGCCGGGACGGCGAGCCCATGGACGGCTGGTCCTCGCTCTCCCTGATGAACCTCGACGACCACACGCGGTACAGCGAGTCCTTCGATGTCTTCGACGGGGAGCTCACCGTGCGCGTCCCCGCCGGGACCTACGGCGTCGTCGGCGCGCTGAGCGAGGGCGACTACGACACGTGGCAGTTCGACGCCGTCACCGGTGTCGCGGACGCAGACGTCCGGGTCACCGACGACACTACCGTCACCCTCAGCGCCGAGGGCGCGATGCCGGTCTCGGTCAGCACGCCGAGGCCCGCGGAGGCGGTGCGGAGCGTGTTCAGCTACCTGATGCTGGACGAACATGGACGCACCAACATCTACCCGTACGACTACGGAGTGTCCGGTGAGACGGAGCTGTACCTCGCCGACTCGGGTGCCGCGACGGCCGGCGAGGTCCGGCTGATGAACCTCTTTGTGCTGCGGGAGCCCGTCGACGCGGGACACGAGCCCACCTACACCTATGACCTCGCCTTCCAGCATCAGGTTGGCACGGACCTCGAGTTCGACGTGCGCCGCGATGAGCTGGCCACCGTCCGCACCGGCTACGGGCACGCCCCGCAGGGTGCGACGGCGTGGGTGTCCAGCTTCGCGGCGCTGCCTGGGTTCCCCGCCAGCTTCGGCCTCAGTGACACGGTGGCACCGGGCACGGCGCGGACCGAGTACCTGCTCGCGGGTGACATCGAATGGACCAAGCGCGCGACGTTCGACGAGGAGACGGAGGACGGCGACATCGTCGACCACGGCGCGTACGAGTCCGCACCGACGTCCTACGTGGCGGGCAGCCGGTACACGACCGTGTTCGGCGGTGCGGTCCACTCCAGCAGCGCACAGGTCCGGGACAGCAGGGAGAACCTCCTGGTCACCCTCTCCGGCTGGACCGACGGCGACGCCCACTGGAGCAGCCTCTGGGACGCGGACCACCGGGTGCGCCTGTGGCAGGACGGCGAGCTGGTCAGCGACACCCAGGGCGCACGGGTGGTCGTCCCCATGCCGCAGGAGCCGACGCCGTTGCGCCTCGAGTACTCGGGCACGCGCGACGACGGCTGGCCCACAGCCCCGCGGGTGACGGGCGTGTGGGAGTTCACCGCCGGCCCGGCCGGAGAGCTCGACTCCCTGTTGCCGCTGCTCGACGTCGACTACGCCGTCGCCGGGCTCGGCCTGGACGGGATCGCACCGCGGCGCACGACGATCACCATCGATGCGCGTGCGTCCGACGGCGGAGCCGGCTCGGCGGCGACGTCGGCCCAGGTCCGATGGTCGTCCGACGACGGCGCGACCTGGCACCGTGCCGTGGCCAGGCCGAAGGGCGACGGTACCTTCGTGCTGACCGTCGCGGCGCCGTCGGGAGCGGAGCAGATCTCGCTCGACGTCGAGGCGTCGAACCCGCAGGGCTCGGTCCACGAGACGACGATCGGGGCCTACCAGGTCGGACAACCTGCCGCGGGCCTGCGGGTGCCCGGCAACTGACGCCACACGCGGGAGCCCGGCGGACGGCCGGGCTCCCGCGTTGCTCCGGACCGGGCTGCCTGCGCCCGCGTCAGATGCCGATCGACCGGACGAGACGGCCGGAGCTGATGACGGCTTGGTGGTGGCGTGGATCGATCAGGTGTGAGATGTCCGTGTGCGGGTCGGCGTCCAGGAGCAGGGCGTCGGCGACGGCGCCCACGGTCACGGTGCCGGCGCTGTCCCGCTTGCCGACCCGTTCGGCGGCGTGGCCGGTGGCCGTGGTGACGACTTCGGACAGGGGCAGCCCGGCCTGGGCGAACAGCTGCAGCTCGCGCAGCAGGGCGCTGCCCGGGGTGGGCATGCCGATCGTGATGTCGCTGCCGGCGACGAGCTTGACGCCGGCCTCGTGGAAGAGGGGCAGTGTGCGCACGGCGTGGTCGAACCGGGTCAGTGACTCGTCGGCCGGGTGATGGGGGAACGGCATGCCCCAGGTGGGGCGAGCCGCGATCGCGGCCGCGTCCTCGGCCGAGGAGATGCCGTCGACGACGAGCTCGTCGAGGTGGGCGGGGTCCCCGCTGCGGCCCAGCTGCTCCCAGGTGACGAGCGTGGGGCAGTAGAGCGTTCCCGTGCGGCCGAGCAGGTCGGCGATCTGCTCGGCCTCGCTCGTGTCGGTGGGGTCCTGCGGAATGAAAGCGTGCTCGATGCAGTCGGCTCCGGCCGCGACCGCGTCCCGCAGGTCGGTGCCGGTTGCCACATGGACCAGTACCTTCTTGCCTGCACCGTGCGCGGTCTGGACGACCGCCTCGAGTGCGGCCACGGGGAGTCGCTCGCCGCCGGTGGGTCGTCCGTCGAGGATGCACTTGACGAAGTCGACCTGATCGAGCAGCTTCTCGACCTGCCGACGTGCCTCGTCGGCACTGCCCACCTCGACGGCCATGGAACGCTCGCCGTGGAACGACAGGGGCCAGCCCTGGACACCGGTGAGGACCGGTCCGGCGAAGAACAGCGATGCCGCGGTGTGGCCGGCCTGGCGGGCCTCGCGGATGGTACGGCCCTGCGTGACCGGGCCCCCGAGGTCACACACGGACGTGATGCCCGAGTCCAGGTAGCCGGACAGGGTGCTCAGGACCTGCGGTAGCCGTTCGGCCTCCGGAAGGGACATGTCGAGCCCGGTCAGGTGGGTGTGGCTCTCCCACAGGCCGGGCAGGAGATAGCCGCCGCGCCCGTCCAGGACCACTTCGCCGTCGTGTGTGCCCTCGCTCGACGGCCTGGCGGTGTCCACGCCGGAGGGACGGATGTCCTCGAATCGCCCCTCGGCGATACGGACGTCCATGGCCGGCAGGCCGACGGCGCCGGTGCCGTCGATGACGGTCACGTTCTTGATGATCATGTTCGGTTCCCTTGGTTGGTGCTGATCGAGGGCTGCCCCCAAGGCTGGCGATCGGGAGCGGGATCATCCAGGCTCTGCCGATCCCAGGCTGAGATCGGGGCGGTTCATCACGAGGCCGGCGTGGTGGAGCGTGCCGTCCAGCAGCTCACCGAACGCCCAGAAACCGCTGTCGTCCAGATAGGTGATCCTGTCGTCGCGGACCCAGTACCGTCCCGTGTAGGCATCCGCGCGGCCGCTACGGGTCTCGGAGTAGCGTCCGTCGGCCAGCAGGTGCTGCTCCACGTCACGCGCGGGGTCCACCCACGTCCCGACCCAGGTCTGCGCCGCGGCCGGGTCGGTCAGGTCTGCGCCGGCCGGGCGAGTCGGCCGTCCGTCGAGTGCCTCCAGGTGCCCGGACACGTAGACCGCTGCCAGGTCAGCGGGGTCGATCACGAGCATGGTGCGGACCTGCACCTCGCTGACCGGGCGGCGTACGAGCGCGAACGTCGCCCGGTTGCCGGGAACCAGGTCATGGATGTTCCGCTGCGACACGGGTCGTCGGGACACTGCGCTCTCGACCGTGAGCGGGACCGCGTACGTGCCCGAGGCATCGACCACGGTGTGCTCGTCCCGGGTCGGTTCCACGAGCACTCCGTCAGCGACATACAGGTCCTCGCGCACCGAGGTGGTGGGAGTCCTCATGACCGTCGCACCCCGGAGGACGAACGGATCGTCGGTGCCCCGCTCGTCGGTCTGCCCCGCGGGAGGTCGCTCCGTGCCCTGGACCGCGGGCGGGCGTGACCGCTGCGCTGCGCCGTCGTCCGTGCAAGCAGCGCCGAGCGCCGCGACGGCGACAGCAGCGGCGGCCGTCAGGGCCATCCGCCGGCGCGCGGGCGTGTTCGTCGTCATGGCGGCACCCTGGCAGCCGGGTGCCGGCCGAGGAAGGCTGCCGGGTTCCTGGGTGCGACGCACCCAGGACCGCCGGGTCGGACCGCGGGCACGAGCCGACGCGACGACCGGCCCTCCTGACGCTCTCCCGACCGTGCTGCCAGGTCTCCCCGTACCCTGCTTCGTCAGGTCGAGGGGAGGGGTGCGGCGGCGTCGACCTCCCAGCGTTGCACGTAACCGGCGACGGAGTGGAGCGCGTCGATGAGATCCAGCCCCTGTGCTGTGAGCCGATAGCGGATCGTGACTGGCGTCGTGGGGATCACGGTGCGCTCGACCAGGTGAGCGGCTTCCAGCTGCTTGAGCCGGAGGGTGAGCATCCGCGGTGAGAGGCCGGCCGTCATCGCGATGATCTCGCCGAAGCGCTCGACGCCGCGCCCCAGCGCGAGCAGGATGCTCGGCGACCAACGCTGCCCCACCACCTCGAGGACCTTGCTGGCGTGCCGGCACTGCGCCTCGTCGGCGTGGCGCCAGGAGGTGGAGGGCGGGGATGCTGGCGAGGAAGTCACTTACCAATAGTAACTCAGTTACTCTGGCTTTGCGGGCCGGGTGCGCTCTGCCGAGACTGACTGCATGCCTGATTACGGACATCCGCTGCGGTTCGGCAGCTTCATCTCGCCCCTCGCCGCACCCGCTCGGCACGCAGCCGACCTGGCGGTCCTCAGCGAGGACATCGGCCTGGATCTTGTGACGTTCCAGGATCATCCCTATCAGGCGGTGTTCCACGACACGTGGACGTTGCTGTCATGGGTCGCTGCGCGTACCGAGCGCATCCATGTCGCAGGGAACGTGCTGAATCTTCCGCTGCGGCAGCCCGCGGTGCTCGCTCGCGCTGCGGCGAGCCTGGACCTGCTCAGCGGCGGCCGGTTCGAGCTGGGGATCGGGGCGGGCGGCTTCTACGAGGCGATCGCCGAGATGGGTGGCCCGCTGCTCACCCCGCCCGACGCCGTGTCGGGCCTGGACGAGGCGCTGGAGATCGTGCGTGGCATCTGGGACGTCGACGATCCGGCACCGTTGCGGGTGGCTGGTCGCATCCACCATGTCGACGGCCCGCGCCGTGGCCCCCGGCCTGCGCACGACATCCCGATCTGGGTCGGTGCGGTCAGGCCCCGCATGCTGCGGATCATCGGACGGAAGGCCGACGGATGGCTGCCGAGCCTGCCGTGGCTGCAACCCGGTGACTTCGCCCGTGGCAACCGGACGATCGACGAGTCCGCCCGGAAGGCCGGACGCTCTCCGAAGCAGATCGTGCGGCTGCTGAACGTCAGCGCACGAGACCGCGCGGACGAGCTCGCCCGGCTCGCGATCGAGGACGGCGCAAGCGTGTTCATCCTCGCGAGCGACGACCCCGACGAGCTGCGCCGCTTCGCCGAGGTCACCGCCAAGGAGGTCCGGGAACGGGTCGCGGAGGCCCGTGACACCCCCGGTGCGGCCGGGGCCTCGGCCAGCTCCCGAGCGGCCGGTGCCGGGATCGGCGGCGACCCTGTTCCCGCCTCGCTCGCCGACCGTGCGCTCACGCCGCAGGAGCGCGGGTACGCCCGCTACACGCACAGCTACTTCCGGGGCGCGCGCCCCGCGCTCGTGCTGCGGCCGCAGTCGGCCGCCGAGGTGCAGGACGCCGTGCGCTACGCCGCGAAGCACCGGGAGGTGCCGTTGGGCATCTTCAGCGGAGGGCACGGCCTGTCGGGCAGGTCCCTGAACGACGGCGGTATCGTCATCGCCGTCGACGCGCTCGACACCATCGAGCTGCTCGACGGCAACCGCATCCGCTTGGGACCCGGAGCCGTCTGGGGCGACGTGGCGCGTGCCCTCGCCCCGCGCGGCCTCGCACTGACCTCCGGGGATGCCGGCACCGTCGGGGTCGGCGGGCTCGCCACCGCGGGCGGCATCGGTTGGTTCGTGCGTGAGCACGGGCTGACCATCGACCATCTCCGCTCGGTCGAGGTGGTCACGGCCGACGGTGAGCTCGTGCGGGCCAGCGTGGACGAGAACCCCGACCTGTTCTGGGGGATGCGCGGAGCCGGCGCGAACTTCGGGATCGCGGTGTCCTTCGAGTTCGACACCGACCCCGTCGGCCCTCAGGTCGGCTTCGCGCTCCTTCTCTACGTCCCCGAGGACATCGCTGTCTTCCTCCAGGACTGGGGCACCGCGATCGAGCATGCGCATCCCAGCGTCACCGGAACGCTCATGATCGGCCCCGGCGGACGCCAGACCGCGGTGCAGGCGGTCATCGTCGTCGATTCCGACGACCCAGACACGATCGTCGAACGACTCCGGCCCTTCGCCGAGCTGGCTCCTCTCGCGAACCAGTCCGTCCAGCTCGTCCCGTACAGCGACCTGCTCGTCCCGCCACCCGGGACCGAGACCCAGCACGGCCACGGCGAGCCCCACGGACACTCCGCCCTGGCGCGCCACCTGGACACCGACGTCGCCAACGGCCTGGCGGAACTGCTCGCCTCCGACACCAGCTTCATCCTCTCCGTACGCTCGGCGGGCGGTGCCACCGCGAACGTCCCGCCGGATGCGACCGCCTACGCCTGGCGTGATGCGAACTTCCTCGTGGTCACCCTCGGCGGAGGAACCGCGGACTTCGAGGAGCGGTGGACGCGGCTGCAGCAGCACATGGAAGGGATGTACATCAGCTTCGAGACCGACACCGGCCCCGAGGCGGTTGCCCGTGCCTTCCCGGCCGCTCACCTGGAACGGCTACGTGACCTCAAGGCCCACTGGGACCCTGCCGGTCTGTTCCGGGACAACTTCTTCATCGACCCGGCCTGAACCGCAGCTGGCCCGCCGACCTAGCGGCTCCTGGCGTCGATGACGATCTTGCCGCGCACCCCACCCTGCGCGAGGTGGTGGTGCGCGGCAACGATCTCATGCATCGGGAGCACGTCGTGGACGACCGGGCGGATCGCACCGGACTCGACGAACCCGCGCAGGCGATCGAGGTCGGCGGGCGTCGGGTCGTTGCTGAACGCTGTCAGCCGTGTCCTCCTGTCGAGCCCGTCGACGGCGACGGCCAGCGCGGAGCGGATGGGGCGTCGTGAGTCGAGGGCGAGCGCCACCATGACGCCCTTCGGGACGAGGCGCCGGCGGAATGCGCGGAGCTCGGTTCCGACCAGGTCGACGATGACGTCGAACGTGGCGAGGTCTTCCGGCCGCGTGGTCCGGTAGTCGAGGGCCTCGTCCGCGCCGAGACTGCGGATCCAGTCGAGGCTGTCGGCACGGGCCAGGGCTGTGACATGTGCTCCGAGCGTCGCGCCGAGCTGAACGGCGACGACACCGACACCACCGGTCGCGCCTCGGACGAGGAGCCGTTGACCTGGGCGGAGGTCAGCCTTGGCGATGAGCGCATGCAGTGCGGTGGTGCCGGAGGAGGCGAGAGCGGCCGCCTCGATCTCGGAGACGTTGCTGGGTGCTGGTGCCACGCACCGCTGCGGGACGACGACTCGTTCGGCGACCGCGCCGAACGTCAGGTGCGGCATGACGCCCCACACGGTGTCGCCGGCCGAAACCCGTGTCACGGCTGGTCCGACCAACGTGACCGTGCCCGCGAAGTCGACACCGGTGCCGGCGGGCATCCGCTGGCGGACAACTCGCCTGAGGTTCCCGCTGCGGACAGGTATCTCGGCGCCGCTGACGCTCGCACCACCCACGGTGACCTCTACGTCTGTACGGCCCACCTGCGGCACCTCGACCTCAACCGTGCGGAGGACCTCCGCCGGACCATAAGCCTCGTACCGGACAGCACGCATCGTGTCCTCTTTCGTCACTCGTTCAATGGTCATCGGATCGACAGAGGTCCATCCAACAGGTGCCGGGGCGACTGCTCTGCGCGGTAGAGGGGGCTTGTCAGTCCGTGGCTACCGTGCTCCGCACAAGGTAGGAACGAGGCGGAACTCTCAGAAGGGGGAGTGTCGTGATCGATCGTGCCGGGTTGGCCGGGTTTCTGCGGAGTCGGCGTGAGGCGTTGCAGCCGGAGGACGTGGGTATGCCGCGTGGGCAGCGTCGTCGCACCAGCGGGCTGCGGCGGGAGGAGGTCGCGACACTGTGCAACATGTCGGCGGACTACTACTCCCGCCTGGAGCGGGAGCGTGGACCGCAGCCGTCGCTGCAGATGCTCGCGTCGATCGCGCAGGGCCTGCACCTGTCGATCGACGAGCGTGACCACCTGTTCCGGCTCGCCGGGCACAACCCGCCGGCCCGAGGCTCGTCGAGCGAGCACATCAGCCCGGGGCTGCTGCGGATCCTCGACCGGTTGGAGGACACTCCCGCGGAGATCGTCACGGAGCTGGGCGAGACCTTGCGGCAGACTCCGATGGGGGTGGCGCTGACCGGGGACACGACCCGGTTCACGGGGCCTGCGCGAAGCAATGGATACCGGTGGTTCACCGACCCGGAGGCGCGGGATCTCTACGCGCCCGAGCAGCACGCCTTCATGACGCGGATGTACGCCGCGGGTCTACGAGGACTGGTCACGTTGCGCGGCCCTGACTCCCGGGCGGCGTATCTGGCTGACCTGCTGCTGGGCAGCAGCGAGGAGTTCCGCCGGGTATGGGACGAGCACGAGATCGGGATCCGGCCGCACGAGGTCAAGCACTTCGTGCACCCCGAGGTCGGTGCCCTTGAGCTCACCTGCCAGCGGTTGGTCGATCCCGACCAGGCCCACGCACTGATGGTCTACACCGCTGTTCCCGGCTCCGAGAGCTACGAGAAGCTGCAGGTCCTGTCCGTCATCGGTACACAGACGCTCCGTTGACCCGGCGCCCCGGAGCGCTCGCCGGCGACCCGGCGGGCCGGCCGGTCGCGCACGCCCTACCCGCCACCAGGGAGAGACACCATGCCCAGTCGTATGAATGACGCGTCGGTCGACGACGCCCGCTCCGAGTCGCTGCTCACCCGGTCGCGATCCAGGACAGTGAGCTCGTCGTCGCTCACGCCGCCCCCTGGTCCGGCGGCCGGCGCCGTCACCGGCGCCGAGGCGTTGCTGCGGTCGTTGTGCCAGGCGGGGGTCGACGTGTGCTTCACCAACCCGGGCACGTCAGAGATGCACACGGTGGCCGCTCTGGACGCGGTGCCGCAGATGCGGGGGATCCTGTGTCTCTTCGAAGGGGTCGCCACCGGCGCGGCCGACGGTTTCGCCAGGATGACCGGGCGCCCGGCCGCGTCCCTGCTCCATCTGGGGCCCGGTCTGGCCAACGGAGTGGCCAACCTGCACAACGCCCGGCGTGCGCACAGCCCGCAGGTGGTGGTCGTCGGCGACCACACCGACGAACACAAGGCGCTCGACTCGCCGCTCGAGTCCGACATCATCGCCCTCGCCGCGACCTGTTCGCGGGCGGTGCGCAGGGTGGCCGGCGTCGACGACGTCGGACCCGCGGTGGTCGCGGCGGTGGCCGCCAGCCGCGCGGCCTGGGCTCCCGCCGACGACGATCCCGCGCACGTGGCGACAGGAACCTCGGGGCGGGTGTCCACGCTCGTCGTCCCGGCCGACGTGTCCTGGTCGACCGGAGCGCGGGACGCCACCGCGGTGGACGTCCCGGGCACCGCGGTGGCGTCGGACGAGTCCGTCGTGGACGCGGCCGTCGCGCTGCGGTCGGGGCGGCGGGCGGTGCTGCTCCTGGGCGGCGGGGCGCTCGGCGAACCCGGGCTCCGCGCAGCGTCCCGCATCGCACGAGCCACCGGCACCCGCCTGCTGGGTGAGCTGTGGCCCGCACGCCGCCGCCAGGGCGCCGGCGTACCTGCCGTGGAACCGCTCGCCTACCGGTCGGAGGCGATCGCGCGGCAGCTGCACGGCACCGAGCTGCTGCTGCTGGCCGGTACGGGCGTCCCGGTGCCGGCCTTCGCCTACCCGGGCGTCGACAGCCGGCCCGCGCCGCACGCCGCCGACCGGATGGTCCTGGGCGGGCGCACCGACATCGACGTCGAGGACGCCCTCGTCCGTCTCGCGGGCCTGGTGGCGGACGGCGTCGAGCCCGAGCCCGCCGCGCCGAGGCGGCCGGAGACCGGCAGCGGCGTCCTGACGCCGTCGAACTGGGCGCCCGTCATCGGCGCGCTCCTTCCGCCCGACGCCGTGATCAGCGACGAGTCGGTCACCTCAGGCATGGTGAACCTGAACGAGGCCCTGTCAGGCGCACCCGCGCACGACATCCTCGGGCTGACCGGCCTCGCGATCGGCCAGGGGCTGCCTGTCGCCACCGGTGCCGCGGTGGCCTGCCCTGACCGGCCCGTGATCTGCCTGCAGGCGGACGGCAGCGCCATGTACACGATCCAGGCACTGTGGACTCAGGCGCGCGAACGCCTCGACGTCACCACCGTCATCCTCAGCAATCGCTCCTACGCGATCCTGCGCACCGAGCTGGAACGGGTCGGGGCACCGCGCAACGGCGCGGCGACACGGCTGATGAACCTCGACGACCCGGCACTGGACTTCGTGGCGCTCGCCACGGGAATGGGCGTCCCCGCAAGCCGGGCGACGACCGTCGAAGAGCTGTACGACCAGTTCCGGGACGCCGTCGCCACGCCTGGCCCGCACCTGATCGAGGCGGTTCTCGCTCCCGCCTGACCTCGCACGCGGACGGTGGGCAGGCAGTGCCGAGGCATCGCCTGCCCACGGCGTCCGGGCCTTCCTTCAGACGGCGCCGATGGTGTTCTTCGTCAGCTGTTCGGAGACGTCCCAGACGCGTGCAGCCTCGTCCGTGCTGCGCAGCCGCGAGTAGAGCTTCTGCTCGGCGGGCGGCCCTCCGACGCGACCAGGCCAGCTCGGGCCGTAGAAACCCCCGGGCTTGGCGGCGGGGTCCGTGGCGGCCATCAGCGCGGGCAGCTTGGCCGTCTCGACCGTCCCGAGCAGGATGCCCCTCTCGGACAGGAAGCGGATCATCCTCCGGGAGGGAACCTCTTCGCCACGGCCGAGCTCGGGACGTGCCGCGAGAAGGTTCGTGGGAGCGACCCCAGGCTGTGAGAGATTGCTCGTGATACCCCAGCCGCTCGCCCGGCTGCGCCGGTCGAGCTCCAGGCCGAACAGGCCGACCGCGATCTTGGACTGGCTGTAGGCGTGCGTTCCGTCGTAGCTGCGTTCCCAGTTCAGGTCGTCCCAGTTGATCGAGCCCCGGTTGGCGGCGATGCTCACCTGCGAGGTCACCCGCGCGCGGCCGGCCCGCAGGAGCGGCATCAGGTGCGCGACCAGGGAGAAGTGACCCAGGTGGTTCGTGCCGAACTGGAGCTCGAACCCGTCGGCCGTGGTCTGCCGTTCCGGTGGGGTCATGACACCCGCGTTGTTGATCAGGAGATGAATCGGGCGGCCTTCCGCGCGCAACGTGTCACCGAGTGCGGCGACGGACGCGAGCGAGGACAGGTCGAGGTCCCGCAGCGAGACTCTCGCACCGGGCACGGACTTCCGTATGGTCGTGATCGCAGCCTCTCCCTTGCGGGGGTTGCGCACGGGCATGATCACCTCGGCGCCCGCCGCCGCGAGGCGTGCGGCCATGCCGAGGCCCATGCCGTCACTCGCGCCCGTGACGACGGCAAGCTTTCCCGACAGATCGGGGATCACGATATCGATGGTCTTGCGTGACATTGGTCCACTCCTAGAAGTCAGGCTGTCAGCTCCCACTGTGATTGACGTGGACCGCGTTATTCAGGGCCTGACGATCCGCCCTTGGCACGTACCCGCCTGGACCGGTGCGACGCTTTCGTGCTCAGGCGCCCAGCTGTTCCCTGGCGGTGTCGGTGTCCTGGAGGTTGGTCATGTTGACGAACCGCCCGTCGTGGACCCGGTAGAGGGCGTACTCGGTGATCTCGAAGGAGGCGCCGGTGGGAGCGACGCCGAGCCGTTCCTTGACCGGGGTGCCGGTGTTGGTCAGGCGTGCGGCGATCTCGTGGTGCTGTGTCACGCAGGTCGCCTCGTGTCGCCGGTGGCGATCGAGGTGCGGGCGCAGGGCAAGCCTGAGCGCGTGCACGGCTAGGATCCATAACGTGCCGTCCGCCGTTCCTTACGCATCGTCTACTTTCCTGTCCGTGCCGCAGGCGGGCAGGGTGTGCGAGATCGATCGTGCTGACACGGCACGGGCGGAGACGGTACAGACGGACCGGTGCTGGTACGAGACGACGCGGGGGACCACGGATGATGATCGACCGGGCTGGGCTGGCCGATTTCCTTCGACGGCGACGAGCGGCGCTCCAGCCGGAGGACTTCGGGATCGTGCGTGGTGCACGACGTCGGACCAGTGGGCTGCGGCGCGAGGAGGTGGCCCAGCTGTGCACCATGTCGGTGGACTACTACACGAAGCTCGAACGGGGGCGTGGGCCTCGGCCGTCGGAACAGATGGTCGCCTCGATCGCGCGAGGTCTGCGGCTGTCCGTGGACGAGCGGGCCCACCTGTTCCGGTTGGCTGGGCTGAACGCACCTCTCCGTGGTCCGGACGGCTCGCAGCTCAGCCCCGGTCTGCGGCACGTCGTGGACCGTATCGGTGACGTGCCCGCCGAGATCAGCACGGAGCTGGGTGAGACCCTCTACCAGAGTCCGCTGCACGTCGCGCTCACCGGGGACCGCACGTCGTATCGTGGGCCGGCGCGTAGTGTCGGTTACCGGTGGTTCGTCGATCCGGCCACGCGGCAGCTGTATGCGCGCGAGGACCACGTGTTCCTGACCCGGGTCTTCGTGTCCGGGCTGCGTCAGGTCGCGACGCTGCGCGGCCCGGGGTCCCGGGCGGCGTACTTCGTGGAGCTGCTCCTGGACCAGAGCGAGGAGTTCAGGCAGGTATGGCACAGGCATGAGGTCGCGATCCCGCCACTGGTGAAGCGCTTGGTGCATCCGCAGGTCGGTGCGCTGGAGCTGAACTACCAGTCGCTGGCCGACCCGGAGCGACACCATCGCCTGTCGGTGTATACCGCGGTGCGCGGGACGGAGAGCTCCGAGAGGCTGCAGCGGCTCATGGCTCTCGTGCCGTCCCCGGGGAGCCGCTAGGCCGGTCACGGTGGGCGAGCCCCGTGGTGGCAGCCGTAGGGAACCGGCGACAAACTTCCAGGTCAGGACCGGTATGTCGCCGATCCATACCGCGCCACGCGGGTCACGTTTCCGACTTCGGGGTCTTCGCTCCAGGTCGGGACCTGGCTGCTCCGCGGCGAACTGGCCGTCGGCCTAGGATCCGGGTCGTCGACCACGATGTTCGGGGTATCGGCTGAACCTTCCTGGGAGGGGACGCGTCATGGGGGACATGAGCATCCACATGCCGGAGCGGGCCGAGGTCCGTGTGGTCCGTTCCAAGGACCAGGAGTTCGTCGCGTTCGTCGGTCACGCCCGCCTGTACCTCTTCCGCACCGCGTTCCTGTTGTGCGGTGACCCGGACCGGGCCGAGGACCTGGTCCAGGGTACGTTCGAGCGCGTCTACCGGTCATGGCACCGCGTGCACGCCGAACCGCGTGCCTACGCCCGCCGTGTCCTCGTCAACCTGCGCACCGACACTTGGCGCCGGACCAGCCGCACCGATCTGCCCGGCGACGACGCGATCCGGCTTCCCGACACCCCGGACCACGCCGCCCGCGTCGCGGTCCGAGCCGAGCTGGTGCAGGCGCTGGCGCAGCTCCCGCTGCAGCAGCGCCGGGTGGTGGTCATGCGGCACCTGCTGGACCTGTCCGAGGCGCAGGTCGCCGATGAGCTGGGGAGGTCGGTGGGGACGGTGAAGTCTGCGAATGCACGTGGACTGGAGAACCTGCGTACCATCCTGGAGCGCGCGGACCTGGCGGACATCCCCGTGCCGCACCGTGACGCGGCGGAGACGCTCGGCGCGAGCCGGACCGCCCTGCGCAGGCGACGCACCGCGCAGGGAGTGCTCGGTGGCGTGGCGGCCCTCCTGGTGGCGTTCTTCCTGGCCGGCCCTGTCTCGCTCCCGGGCGTGGGCCCGGTCGCGCTGCCGGGCAGCGAGTGGTTCCGTTCGCTCGTGGGCCTGGAGCGGCCCGACGGCGACGCCGAGCCGTTGCTTGATGACTGTCCCGCCGAGACCTCGGATCTGGAGACCCCGCCCTGGCTGGAGGGGCGGTGCGTGTCCGGGATCGAGGTGGGGTCCGTGCCGGGTGCCGTGGAGGAGGGAGTGGTCGTCGGCGTCGGTGAGCCGACGGCGGGTAGCGCTCTGACGGACACCCTAGCGGCGGACGGCTCGGTCATGACGCTCACCGAGGTGGCCCCAGGACCGGACGACGGTGACGGCTACCCCGACCCGGAGATGGCGTTGGAGCTGCGTACTGCCGGAGGCGAGATCAGCCCGGTCGCCGTCAACGGCACCGTCGACGGCCACCGCGCTGAGGTCCCCGACGTCGCGCGGCAGGGCAACCGGGTCGCCTGGTTGGAGGTGGCGACGCGCGAGAGCGAGTCCTCGCCCTGGGCGGTCCGCGTCGTCGACGACGTGCGGAACCCCGAGGTGCGCACGCTTCTGGAGTCATCGGGCGAGCCGGTGCCGGTGGGGTACCGGATCGCGCTGAGTGGCGCGTACGTGCACCTGCAGCGGCTCACGGACGAGGGTGAGATCGAGCAGGTGCAGGTTTCGCTGGCGACCGGAGCGACCGAGATCCTGGCCATCGGCTCTACCGCGTTCGCAACTGCGCCGGAAGGGGTCGTGTGGGCGGCGAACAACGTCCGCACCGGGATCGAGCTTGCCGATCGTAGGGACGACGGCGTCCGGCAGGTGCCCGTGGAACTTGCGCCGGCTGGCGGCTACCCGCTCGAGATGGTGACGGAGATGGCGGCGTCGGATGCACTGTTGGCGTGGGGCGTGGCGGGCGACCTTCACGTGCTCGACCGGGAGACAGGGGCCATGACGCTGGTCGAGCTGGACGGGGAGGCAGGGGAGATCGACGTCGAGGGCCAGGCTGTGGTGTGGACAAGCACGCAGGACGACGTGGGGACCGGGTACCTGCTTCTCGGCGGCCGGGCGTATCTGCTGGAGGGCAGGGTGGTCGAGGTCGCCGTGGCGGGGGAGTGGCTGGCATGGGTCACTGCGGAGTCCGGCGGGTCCTCTCAGCGGCAGCACCTGGCGCAGATCGTGGTGGCAGGGCGTTGACGTCCTGGCGGTGCAGGACGTCGAGCCACTGCGGCTGGTTCGTCCCGGGGATGCCGGCATCCGGCCGATGTTGGTCGCGGTGATCGCGAATCTCCGGCCGTGCGGCGCAACCTCCGGGGTGAATCGTGCGTCATAGACATGGTGTCCGGTCCCGGACGCCGCTACGCACACCCAGGAGGACTTGCTCCATGAGCAGAAGATTCGTCGCCCGTTCTGCGACTGTCGCGGGCGCGCTGGCGCTCGCGCTGACCGGCGTGGCAGCCGCGAGCCCGACCGGAGCCGCGAGCCCGGCAGATTCCCTGGCCACGAGCGGAGGTGGCGAGGTGGAGCAGCACGTACCGCCCCGGGTGCCGACGTCGGTCGGGTACGGCGGCGCGGTCAGCTCGCTCGACCCGGTCGTGTCCGAGATCGGCCTGAAGGTGCTGCGCCAGGGCGGCAACGCCACCGATGCCGCCGTCGCCATGGCCGCGGCGATCGGCGTGACCGACCCGTACAGCGCGGGCATCGGCGGTGGCGGGTTCTTCGTGCACTACGACGCGTCCACCGGCGAGGTCGAGACCATCGACGGGCGTGAGACGGCGCCGGCCGCCGTCGGGCCCGACGCGTTCCTCGACCCGGCGACGGGGGAGCCGTACCCCTTCTACCCGGATCTCGTCACCGGCGGCGTCAGCGTCGGTGTGCCCGGTACGCCCGCCACGTGGGACCGCGCGCTGGAGCGGTGGGGCACCACCACGCTGGGTCAGGCGCTCCGGCCGGCGACGGCGGTCGCGGAGAAGGGCTTCGTCGTCGACCAGCTCTTCCACGACCAGACCGTGGCCAACCAGGCGCGCTTCGAGGCGATCACCTCCACGACCGACCTGTTCCTGCCGGACGGCGAGGCCCCCGCCGTCGGCTCGGTGTTCCGCAACCCGGACCTCGCCGCGACGTACCGGGCGCTCGCGGCCGGGGGTGTCGAGGCGTTCTACGAGGGCGAGCTGGCGCAGGAGATCGCGGGTGCGGTCCAGGCCCCGCCGGTCGCGCCCGGTACGACGCTGCCGGTCCCGGCCGGCTCGATGACGCCGGAGGACCTCGCGGCGTACGAGGTCGTGGACCGCGACCCGACGGTCTTCTCCTACCGGGGGTACGACGTCTATGGGATGGCGCCGCCGGCGTCGGGCGGCACCGCCGTGGGCGAGACCCTGAACATCCTGGAGCAGTTCGACCTGGCAGCCCTGGACGACGCGGCCGTGCGGCACCACTTCTTCGAGGCGAGCGCGCTGGCGTTCGCGGACCGGGCCGCCTACCTGGGTGACGGCGACTTCGTGGACGTGCCGGTCGACGCTCTCCTGGACGACACGTTCGCGAAGGAGCGGGCCTGCCTGCTCGACCCGCAGGTCGCTGCGCCCAAGCCGGTCGCCGCGGGTGACGCCCGCTCGTACGACGGCGTGTGCGACGGCACTGCCTCTCCCGGCACCGTGCCGGAGGACACCGAGAGCACGTCGACGACCAACCTGACGGCGGTCGACCGGTGGGGGAACGTGGTCGAGTACACCCTGACGATCGAGCAGATCGGCGGGTCGGGGGTCGTGGTGCCCGGGCGTGGGTTCCTGCTGAACAACGAGCTGACGGACTTCAGCATCGTGTACGACGCCGACGACCCGAACCGGATCGAGGCCGGTAAGCGCCCGCGCTCGTCCATGGCGCCCACGATCGTCCTGCAGGACGGGAGCCCGGTGCTCGCGCTGGGTTCGCCGGGCGGGTCCAACATCATCTCGACCGTCACGCAGATGCTGCTCAACCGGATCGACCTCGGCATGACGATCCAGGAGGCCATCGCCGCGCCGCGGGCGGCGCCGCAGAACGGCACGCGGACGCCGGCCGAGCGGGCGTACGTCGACGCCTACGGCACCGGCCTGGCTGCCTACGGGCACACGCTCGTGCCGACCGCCAACGCGATCGGTGCGGCGACGGCCATCGAGATCGGCCCGGACGGGCTGCTCACAGCGGTGGCGGAGCCGGTGCGGCTCGGCGGCGGCTCGGCCCGCGTGGTGCGGCCCGCCGGGAGGTGACATGAGGGCGGGGAGCCGGCACGCCGTACAGGCCAGCCCCCCGCCCCCCCTCGACGGCCTGGGGATCGGGCAAGGAGTTCGCGGCCGACGACGGACTGCTGGAGCACGGGGGGGCCTGAGCGTCCGCACCTGGTCGTCCGTGGTCGCTACAGTCGACGACGAGAGCGCTGCAGCGGAGGTGGACGTGCCAGTCCGAGACGGCAACGGCTTGACGGCCATGTACGGGTTGAGCGGACGGGTCGCGCTCGTCACGGGCTCGGTGCGCGGGCTCGGGTACGAGATCGCCCGCGGTCTGGCGCAGGCCGGAGCACGCGTCCTGATGAACGGGCGCGACCCGGCCACCCTGGGCCGGGCCGTCGAGGAGCTCCGTGCGCACGCACTGGACGTCCACGCAGTCTGCTTCGATGCGACCGACCCGGATCGGGCGGCTGCCGTCCTGGAGCAGCATCCGCCCGTAGACGTCCTGGTGAACAATGTGGGGCACCGAGACCGCCGGGGCCTGGCCGAGATCACGCCGGAGGCACTGAACCGGCTGCTCCAGGTGCACGTCGTGGCCGCCTACGCCCTCAGCCGCCAGGTCGCGACCGGCCTGATCGAACGGGCAGCACCCGGCGCGATCGTCAACGTCTCGTCCGTGATCGGGCAGCTCGGTCGCCGTGGCGACGTCGGCTACCCGGTGGCCAAGGCGGCGGTCGAAGGGATGACCAGGGTGCTCGCGGCCGAGCTGGGCGAGCACCGGATCAGGGTCAACGCGGTCGCCCCGGGTACCTTCGCCACCGAGACCAACGCCCCACTGGCCCAGGACCCGAAGTGGCAGCGGTGGCTGCAGCGGCGTACGAGCCTGGGGCGCTGGGGTCGCCCGCACGAGATCGCCGGTGCGGTCGTCTTCCTCGCGGGACCGTCCGCCGAGTTCATCACAGGCCAGACCATCATGGTGGACGGCGGGATGACGACCACCTTCTGAACGGCCAGGGGCTCTGGCAGACCACCGCCGCGGGCCGCGGCCGACGGCGTCGTGGTCGGTCTCGCCGGCATCAAGCGGGTACGTCGAAGCGCGGCGTCCCGGACAGCAGCTCGCTGACGTCGCCGCCCACCTCGCGCGGTGAGGCCCCGCGGGCGAACACGACCGCGGGCCCCGGCGCGTCAGCGCCGACGGCGGTGCCGCCGATGCGGGCGGTGCCGTCCTGGGCCGAGAGCCAGGTGCCCTCACGCAGACCCAGCACGGGTACGTCGTTGACCTCCAGGAACTCCGCGAGCCGCTGCTCACGGGTCTCGCCGCGATGGGTGCTGGCCGGGTCGGCGTCGAGGAAGTGCGGGTTGAGCTGGAACGGTACGAGGCCGAGGGCCTCGAACGACGCCGGTTGCGCGATGGGCATGTCGTTGGTGGTGCGGATGCTCGGCCCCGCGATGTTGGTGCCGGCGCTCGCGCCCATGTAGGGCATCCCGTCGACCGCCCGCGCCCGGAGCGGGGCGACGAGGTCCAGGCGCTGGATCGTGTCGAGCAGCCGGAAGGTGTTCCCGCCGCCTACGAAGACCGCCTCGGCGCGCGTGATCGCGTCTCGTGGGTCGTCCGCGGTGTGCAGCCCGGTCACGGGAACACCGTGCGGCGTCAGCGCGGCGGCGACCTTCGCGGTGTAGGCGTCGTGGTCGGCCAGCGCGTAGGGCACGAACGTCACGGTGGCGCCGTCGAGGAAGCCGAGCACGGTGTCGAGCGCGTGCTCGAGGTAGCCGGCGGCGTGGTTGGTGGAGTTGGACAGGAGCAGCAGTCGCATGGTGCCTACCGTTCGGTGGTCGGGGCGGTCGGGTGGTCTCAGGGGCGGGCCTGGAGCGAGCGCCCGCGGCGCCAGTCACGTTGCACCGGGCCGGGTGGCCGGTGCAGCAGGTTGGCGAGCGCAGTCGCGGCCTGCAGCAAGGCGGGGACCTGGTCGAGCAGGTCGTCCTCGTAGCGGAAGACCTTCGGTTCGATGACGGAGATCGAGCCGACGGGGTTGCCGCCGATCAGGACGGGTGCGGCGATCGCGCGGGTGGTCGAGTCGTACTCGCCCTCGGAGTGGGCCCAGCCGGTGCGGTAGGCCTCGTCGAAGAGCTGGTCCAGGCCCTGTTCGTCGACCTCGGTGAGCTCGGTGTACCGGGCGAACGGTCGTCCGGCGAGCATGTTGCGCCGTTCCAGCGGGTCGAGGAATGCGAAGTAGGCGCGCGAGGTGGCGCCGGCATGGGCGGGGTAGAGGTCGCCGACCAGCGGGTGCGAGCGGACCGGCCCGTTCTCGCCGTCGACGGCGGCGATGCAGCGCACGTGGAACCCGTCGGGGATGGTGAACGAGGCGGTGCGGCCGGTCGTGGCGGCGAGCTCGGTGAGCACCTGCTCGGCGAGGCGGGCCAGCCCGCCCCCGCGTTCCCAGAGCGCCGCCATGCGCCACATCGCAGGGCCGAGGCGGTAGCGGCGGGTGTACGGGTCGGCGGCGAGGAAGCCCTGGGCAGCGAGGGCAGCGAGCAGCCGCTGGCTGGTCGACTTGGTGATGCCGAACTCCTCGGCGAGCTCGAAGACGCCCCACTCGGTGCGAGTCTCGCTGTATGACAGCAGCACCTGCAGGGCCCGGTCGACGGTCTGCAGCGGCGAGCTGCTCCCGGGTTCCGGCCTGGCGTCCCGGGTCCCGGGGGCGTGCGGTGCGGGCACTGGCACTCCTGTCCACGTCAGTCCACGGCTCCACGTCAGAGCGGTCGTCCGGATATTAGGCCATGGCCCGAAATCTGAATGTAACTCCCAGATAGTGGGATCTCGTTGTGGGTCGGCGTCCTCGTGGCGCACCGTGCTCGTCAACGTTCACATCCCGGGCCGGCACCTGCGCCGCCGGCATCGCCCCGAAGGAGCACGCGTCATGGCAGCCTCACCCGTCACCGAACCCGCGCCCGGCGCGGCGACGGAGCGCCACCCGCGGGCTCTCGAGCCCCGCACGGCGATCATCACCCTCGCCATGAGCGTCGTAGGGGCCGTGATCGGCATCCACATGATCACCACGCTGGGCGTCTCGCCGAACACGAGCGTCATCGGTGCCGTCGTCGCGATGCTGATCGGCCGGATCGGGTTCGCGGGGCTGCACCGGATGCGTGACGTCAACCGGCAGAACCTCGTGCAGTCGGCTATCTCGGGGGCGACGTTCGCCGCTGCGAACTCGCTGCTGACGCCCATGGCGATCCCGTTCCTGTTCGGGCGTGCCGACCTGGTCTGGCCGATGCTGCTCGGCGCGAGCCTCGGACTGGCAGTCGACGTGTTCGTGCTCTACCGCGCCTACGGCTCACGCTTCCTGCCCGCCGACGCGGCGTGGCCGCCCGGCGTCGCGGCCGCGGAGACCATCCGCGCGGGGGACCGGGGCGGCAAGCAGGCCGCGCTGCTCGTGGGCGGCGGCGTCGTCGGGTTCGGCGCGTCGTTCCTCGGGCTGCCCATGTCGGCGGCGGGCATCGCCATGATCGGCAACGTCTGGGCGCTGCTGATGTTCGCCGTCGGCCTGCTGGTGGCGCAGTACGTGCCCGCGACCACGGGGCTGGACCTCAACGCGTACTACGTGCCGCACGGCGTGATGATCGGCGCGGGCCTCGTGGCCCTCGCCCAGATCGGCGTGATGCTGTTCGGCCGCCCCTCCCTCCGGGCGCAGGAGCGGGCGGCCGCGCTCGAAGAGGCGGCGAAGGACGATCCGGCCCTGGCGCCCACGGTCGGCGAGCGCACCCTGCGTCGTGCCCTCGGGTCCGGCTTCATGATGTTCCTGCTCGGTGCCGTGGTCCTGGCGATCGCGGGCGGGGTGTGGGTGGAGCTGCCGTGGTGGGGGATCCTCGGGTTCGCGTTGTTCGCGGCCGTGGCGGCCATCGTGCACGAGCTCATCGTGGGTCTGGCCGCCATGCACGCGGGCTGGTTCCCGGCCTTCGCGGTCACCCTGATCTTCCTGATCCTGGGGCTGCTGCTCCAGTTCCCGACCGTGCCGCTGGCCCTGCTGGTCGGGTACTGCGCCTCCACCGGTCCCGCGTTCGCCGACATGGGGTACGACTTCAAGGCGGGCTGGCTGCTGCGCAGGGATCGCCGCCCGTACACGGCCTTCGAGCTGGACGGCCGCCGCGAGCAGCTGCGGGCCTCCATCCTCGGGTTCGTCGTGGCCATCGGCATCGTCGCGCTGGTGTGGCCGACACTGTTCGAGAGCGGTCAGATCCCGCCGACCGCCGTCGTCTACGCCGACACCATCAAGGCCGGGATCACCGATCCCACGGTCCTCGTCAACCTCCTGGTCTGGGCGGTGCCGGGCGCGGTGGTGCAGGTCGTCGGGGGCCCCGGCCGTCAGCTCGGGGTACTGCTGGCCACCGGCCTGCTGGTGGCCACGCCGAACGCGGGCTGGCTCGTGCTCGCCGCCCTCGCGGCGCGCCTGGTGTGGCGGCGGGTGCGCGGCGAGGAGGGTGAGCGGGAGACCGCTCTGGTGGGGGCGGGCCTGATCGCCGGCGACTCCCTGTACTCCGTGGGACGGATGGTCTGGCGATGACGCACACCGGCACCCGGCTCGGGGTGGTCACCATCGGGCAGACGCCGCGCGTCGACCTCACCCCGGAGCTCGTCGGCCTGCTCCCCGGCGTCACGCTCGTGGAGCGCGGTGTGCTCGACGGCTGCACGCCGCAGGAGATCGCATCCTTCGCCCCCGAGCCCGGCGACCACGTCCTGACCACCCGGCTCGCCGGCGGCGGGTCGACGGTCATCGGCGAGGCCACGGTGCTCCGGCGGCTGCCCGGCCTCCTCGCGGAGCTGGAGCACGAGGTCGACGCCGTGCTCCTGGCGTGCACCGGGCCGTTCCCCGCGCTGGCGCACACCAAGCCGTTGTTCGTCCCGGACCGGATCATCGCGCACGCCGTGGCCGCCGTCGTGGACGACGGCGGCGCGGTGGGCGTCATCGCCCCGCTCGCGGAGCAGACCCAGGACACCACCCGGAAGTTCGCCCGCGTGCTGGGCAGGGGCACGCGCGTCGCGGTGGCCGCGAGCTCGCCCTACACCGACGACGAACGCACCCTGCGAGCCGGGGCCGAAGAGCTGGCCTCCGGCGGCGCCGAGGTGATCGCCCTGGACTGCTTCGGCTACACGGACGCGATGCGCGACGCCGTGGCCGAGGCGAGCGGCCTGCCCGTCGTGGTGGCCCGGTCGGTGGCCGCACGGCTCGCCGCGGAGGTGCTCGGCGCACGAGGCTCCGCGCCATCCGGGTCCTGACCTGGGCGACCGGCTCGTGGCCGCCCAGCTGGCCCACAGCGCCCGCGAGACCCGTGACCTGGTCACATCCGCGCCGCGGGCGGCCGCCGTCCGCGGCGCACTGACGACCACGTATCACCGCACCACCGCAACCCTGGAGGAGACACATCCATGTCCTGGAGCCATCTCGTCGCCCTGTACGACCTGCTCGACGACCCCGCCGTGCGAGGCACCGCCGTCGCCGACCACCTCCGTGGCCTCGGCGCGCCCGCCGACAGCATCGAGGTCGAGGTCGTGGACGGCCCCGGCGGGACCACCGACTTCGTCCGCGTCACCATCCCCGGCAGCGCCGGCAAGCGCGTCGGCGGCACGGCCCCGACGCTCGGCGTGCTGGGCCGCCTCGGCGGCCTGGGTGCTCGTCCCGAGCAGATCGGGTTCGTCAGCGACGGCGACGGCGCCCTGGCCGCGCTCACCGTCGCCGCCAAGCTGATCACGATGCGCGAGCGCGGCGAGCACCTGCCCGGCGACGTGGTCGTGGCCACCCACGTGGACCCCGACGCGCCAACCCAGCCGCACGACCCGGTGCCGTTCATGAGCTCGGCCGTGGACCAGGAGACCAGCAACCGGCACGAGGTGCTGGCCGAGATGGACGCCGTCCTGTCCATCGACACCACCAAGGGCAACCGCGTCTGCAACCACAAGGGCATCGCGATCACCCCGACGATCGTCGACGGCTGGATCGTGCGCGTCTCGGAGACGCTCCTGGACGTCGCGGCGCGGACGACGGGCCGGGCACCGGCCGTCATGCCGATCACGATGCAGGACATCACGCCGTACGGGAACGGCCTGTTCCATGTGAACTCGATCGTGCAGCCGGCGACCGCGACGGCGGTGCCGGTCGTGGGCCTGGCCGTCGTCACGGAGACCGCGGTGGCGGGGTCGGCCACGGGTGCCACCGACCTGCACGACGTCGAGGCCGCCGTCCGCTTCGCGATCGAGACCGCCAAGGACTTCGGCCGCGGCATCGTCACGTTCGCCGACCTGGAGGAGGTCGCCCGCCTGCAGGAGCTGTACGGCAGCATGGCCGGGCTGCGCACGGTGGGTGGCGTCGCGGTGTCCTGACCGCGCCGCCGACCACCGTGGCTCAGCGGCTCCGGCCCGAGCGCCAGTACGTGCAGAAGTCGATCCGCGCCTGGGGTACGCCGACGCTCAGGCAGTGCGCTCGCGTCGCCGGCGTGTACGACGCCTCGCCCACGACGTAGACGTAGGCCGCCGGGTCCACACGGGCCGTGCGCAGCGTGTCGAGCGCTGCGGAGCCGGCGGGCCGGCCATCCTCGCGCACCAGCCAGCGGGCGTCGGCGGCGGGCAGGGCTCGCTGGTCGGCCGCGTGCGGCACCTCCAGCAGGTCGGTGGCTGCGCGGCCCTCGAGGGTGTTCGCGATGCCTTCAATACCGGGCAGGCCGGACTCGTCGGCGATCACGAGCACCGGGCCGGTGTGCACGTCGGCGCCACGTATCGTGTCTGCGTGCCTGATTCTCTCGACGTGGTCCCGTGGCCGGTCCGCACCGAACGGCTTCGTATCCGGCGGGCGACATCGAACGATGCGGAGGCCTTGTGGCGGCATCGGCGGCTGCCCGAGGTCACGCAGTGGATCTCCAACAACCCGAAGGACCTTGACACGTTCCGTGCCGAGTTGATGCGGCCTGAACGCCTTGCGGTCCTGCTGGTCATCGAGCTCGTGACGGCCGAGGGCGCCACGGTCCTCGGTGACATGATGGTGCGCGTCGAGGACGGGTCGGCGCAGCGCGAGACCGTCGAGGCCGCCCGCAGCTCGCAGGCGGAGCTCGGATGGACGCTGAACCCTGTCTACGGTGGTCGCGGCTACGCGACGGAGGCCGTCCGGGCGATCGTCGGCGTCTGCTTCGGCGCTCTCGGACTGCGGCGGGTGCATGCGCGGTGCTTTGCCGAGAACGAGCCGTCGTGGCGGCTCATGGAGCGCATCGGGATGCGGCGCGAGGAGCACAGCCGCAAGGCGAAGCTGCACCGCTCAGGCGTGTGGATGGATGTCCTGCGGTTCGGGCTGCTCGCCGAGGAATGGCCGGCTTGACCCACGGTGAACCGCCCCGCTCACCGTAGGCGGCGGTCGGGTGAGGTGGCGGGCTGGTGATCCTCGACGGCGCCTGTTCCTGCGGCAGCGCCACCCTTCTCGCGGTAGCACCGCGCGACGAAAAGGTCAGAGACTCGTCGGGTGGGTGCCGCAGCTGGCGCGGAGCGCCACGGTGACGGGGAGGCTCCTGGTCACGGCGCGGCGGGCGGGCTCCGCGATCCGTGCGGTGAGGACCTCCACCGCCGCCCGCCCGAGCTCGGCCATCGGTTGCTCCACGGTGGTCAGCGACGGCGCGGACGTGCGGGCGGCCTCGATGCCGTCGAACCCGGTGACCACCACGTCGTCCGGGACGCGGATGCCGTACGCCGTGAAGACGTCGAGGAGCCCGAGCGCCGTGTTGTCGTTGCAGCAGACCAGCGCGCCAGGCAGTGCCACGCCGTGGCTCCGTCCTGCGACGAGTGCCTCTCCGATCTCCCGCCCGCGCCCGCGGCCCAGGTCACCCCGCAGCCGCGGAGCCTCGGGCGCCTCGAGGCCGGCCCGCAGCAGAGCACGGCGGAATCCGCGGAAGCGCTCGTCGTCGTCGGGTGTGCCGGCCCACGCGCCCACGTACTCGAACGTCGTGATCCCGTGGTCCGCCACGAGATGGTCGACAAGGCGCTCCACGCCTTCCGCATTGCTCACGGTCACGCGGTCGTGGGCGCTCGCCGGGCTCAGCCCGGTAAGAAGCACGACCGGCACGCGGCGGGCGACGTGGTCGAGCAGGTCCTCCGGGAGCGTCCCGCTGACGACGACCATGCCGTCGACCCGGCCGGCCATGTTGAGCACCCGCGCCTCGAGGTCAGGGGTCCGGGTCATCGCGACCGTGATCGCGAGCCCCGCGTCCCAGGCCGCGAACTCGGCGCCACGCACCACCTCGCCGAAGTACATGCCGCCCCAGGAGACGAGCGAGTCCGGCTCCGCGTCGACCACCATGGTCACCGCCTCGCCACCCGGAGCGCCGCGCACCGGGCCGGACGACCGGCGGTCCGCCAGGTCGGCGTCAGCCTCGACGACGGGCAGGCACAGACCGACCATCCCCGTGTGCCGCGATGCGAGGCCGCGTGCAGACGCCGACGGGACATAGCCGAGCTCGTCGATCGCCTGCTTGATCGCCGCACGCGCTCCTGCGCCGACGAAGCCGTTGCGGCTGATGAAGCGCGACACCGTCGTGGATGACACGCCTGCCAGGTCGGCGACGTCCCGCAAGGTCGGGGCATGTCCTTTCATCGCTCCTCCTCGGCTCGGTCAGCTGGTGCGATCCCATCATGGAACCGCTGCCATCCTCGGCCCTGGTCACGATGGACCGAACCAAGACGACCGACCCGCGAGCGCGGGGTCTTCGTCGACGGCAAGTACTCATCGAACACCCCCGCGGACGGGCTGGGTCCGCACCTGAATCTGGACGAGCTGGCCGTCCCGGAGACCCACCGCCGAGGGCACTGACAAAAAAGTAGGTACTTGTCGGTGGGAAGTAGCGGCAGGTCTACTCGATTCCGGCGCAGGCGAACAGGCCGAGCCGCCGAACTCTCTCCCACGGCGTCTGAGTGCCGGCGTGGGGGATGCAGACCACACGAATACATGAGAGGCACATTCATGCCTGGCACGTCCAGCACCACCGACATCGCCACTGCCGAGAGCCGGCCCGACCGCGTGCGCATCGGCGTCCAGCTCTGGCCCGGCGGCACACCGGACTACGCGACCTGGCGCCGAGCGGTGCAGCACGCCGAGGAGCTGGGCGCCGACGCAGTCTTCGGCTACGACCACCTCCACAAGCCGTTCGTCGACATCGTCGACGGCGTCCCGAAGCTGCACGAGGTGCAAGAAGACGTCAACAACTTCGAAGGGTGGACCGCACTGGCGACATGGGGCGAGATCACCAGCAGGGCGGAGATCGGGCTGCTCGTGTCGGCCGTCGCCTTCCGCAACCCGGACCTGCTCGCCGACATGGCGCGCACGGTCGATCACATCAGCAACGGTCGGCTCATCCTCGGTCTGGGGACCGGCTGGTACCAGAAGGACTTCGAGGTCTACCAGTACGACTTCGGCACGACGAAGTCGCGCTTCGACCACTTCGAGGAAAGCCTCGAGCGCATCACGAACCGGCTGCAGCAGCTCACGCCGGCTCCGGTGCGCGACATCCCCATCCTCATCGGTGGTGGCGGCGAGCGCCGTACCCTGCCGATCGTGGCGCGCTACGCCGACATCTGGCACAGCTTCGAGCCCATCGAGGAGTTTCGTCGCAAGAACGAATTGCTCAAGGGTCTCGTCGAGGAGGCCGGGCGAGATGAGGCGACGATCGAACGCGGAGTTGATTGGACCGACGAGGCCACCTCCGACGCTTTTGTCGCCGAGGGGGTGACCCTGTTCACCACTGAGATCCATCCCGACGAGAACGGGTACAACTTTTCCGAGCTGGAGAAGATGCTCGCCTGGCGGGACCGTTGACCGCCGAATCCACCCCTTCGGCCGAGAGAATCAACAGCGAGTTTCCGTCCCACGGGCGAGGCTTTTCCGTGGTGGCTGGTGGAAAGGTCGATCCAGATGACCGAGCGTGGGTTCTACTCCGGACTGGACGCCGCACTGTCCGTCGTCGGGGGCAGGTGGAAGTCCCTGGTGCTCTGGCAGCTCGCCGCACACGGCCCGCAGAGGTTCGGCCAGCTGCGCCGCCTGGTCGACGGCGTGACGGAGAAGGTGTTGATCGGCGCGCTCAAAGACCTTGAAGCTGCTTCCGTCATCGTCCGCAAGGACTTCCAGGAGCTTCCGCCTCATGTCGAATACTCCCTGACACCGTTCGGCGCGAGCCTCGCCGAAACGCTGCGCCCGCTGTGCGAATGGGGATACGCCAACATGGACCGGATCGGGCAGCTGACGAGCCAGCCCAGCGGATCCTGACGGTCGACGACACCGAGCCTGGTCCGCACAGGCTGGGACGCGTCGGCGGACACCGGGGCGCGGCGCTGTGGAGGCCACCTCGATGGCTCCGGCGCCAGGCACGACCTGGTGTCCGCGCAGACTGCTGCGGACACCAGGACTTGTTCCTGCCGGCTCACCTACTGTCGGACGCCGGTTCGCGCGGCTTGCTCGACCCGGGCGACCAGGCGGCTGTTGTGAGCGGCGTGCGCGAACCCAGGGGTGTGGTGGGTCCCGTCGGTGATGTCGCGCGCGAGGCTCGCGTACACCTCGCCCACGTTGATGGCGGCACCGGTCCAGATCTCGGCCGCGGCGGGTCCGGTTCCCGTGGCGACGGGGCTGTCGGGCGCCTCGTAGTCGACGTTCGAGGTCAGCGTGAGGTCGCCGACCTGGACGCCGGCGGGGTGGTTGCCGGTCAGCCTGAGCCAGCCGTCGGCGCCTCGGACCTCGAGGCTGAACCGGGCGTCGGGTACCGGGACACCGGCGAGGACCTGCACGCCGACGGCAGCTCCGGACGAGGTCTTGAGGATCGCGTCGAGATGGTCCGGTACCTCGCGGGTGGTGGTCGTGCCGGTGTCGGTCAGCTTCACCTCGGGCCAGAGCAGCTCCGTGCGTGCATCGATCTCGGTGATGTCACCGAGGATCGTCTCGATCACGTCCAGGACATGGCCTACCGCGATCGTCATGAAGCCTGCGCCGGCGTCCGCCTTGTCGAAGTACTCGTAGGCGCTCACCGACTCCGGGCCGTTCCCGAAGGTCGTCGCGGTCACTCGGGCTGACAAGAGTCGCCCGAGCCGGCCCTGGGCGATGATCTCGGCCGCCCGGCGTACCGACGGGTTGAGGCTCCCTTGCAGCCCGATCGCGGTGTGCAGGGTGCCGGCCGCCGCAGCCATCTCTTCCGTCTGGGCGACGCTCGCGCCCAGCGGCGACTCCGAGTAGACGGCCTTGCCCGCCGCGAGGGCCGCGAGCACGAGCTCGCGGTGTGCCGGAACCTTGACGGCGACGGTGACAAGGTCGATCGACGGGTCGTTGATCAGTTCGTACGGGTCGGCGTACCAACGCTCGGCACCGAACACCTCGGCGGCCTCCCGTGCGCTCTCCTCACGCCGGGTCGCCACCGCCGCCAGCACGAGCTGCGGTTGGGCCGCCAGCGCGGGGATGTGCGATGCGCCGGCCCAGCTCGCCTTCGTATCCGCGCCGATGATCCCGACACGAATCACACTGCTTGCCATGATCTGCTGCTCCATTCGATCTACTGCTCACTGTTCTGCGGTGGAGACACGGTCGTCTCGTGCGGTTCGGCTCGGTCGCCGAGCCGCCTTCACCGGTCGATGGCGGCCATACCGCTGCGGTCATGGCGGTCGCCGGACGCGGGCGTCAGGTTGTCCAGCCGGTTGACCTGGTCCGGGGTGAGCCGGATCCCGTCTGCAGCGATGTTCTCCGCAAGCCGTTCGACGCGTCGGGTACCGGGAATGGGGTTGATGTCCTCGCCCTTGGCCAGGAGCCAGGCCAGGGCGATCTGGGCCGGGGTGGCTCCGGTCTCGGCCGCCACGGCCCGGACCTCGTCGACGATGCGCAGGTTGCGTTCGAGGTTGCCGCCGGTGAAGCGCGGGTTGGTACGACGCCAGTCGCCGGCGTCCAGGCCGTCCAGGGAACGGATGCGCCCGGTCAGGAAGCCATGGCCCAGCGGGGAGTACGGCACCAGTCCGATCCCCAGCTCGCGCAGCACCGGAAGCACCGCCGTCTCGGGGTCGCGCGTCCAGAGCGAGTACTCGCTCTGGACCGCAGCAACCGGGTGGACCGCGTGTGCGCGGCGGATGGTGGCGGGGCCGGCCTCGGACAGGCCGATGTAGCGGACCTTGCCCTGGGTGACCAGGTCGGCCAGGGCGTCGACGGTGTCCTCGATCGGGGTGTCCGGGTCAACTCGGTGCTGGTAGTACAGGTCGATGTGGTCGGTGCCCAGGCGCCGCAACGACCCCTCGACAGCGAGCCGGACGTTCGCCGGCGTACTGTCGGCCCCGGGCCGGCCCGTGTGCGAGACCAGACCGAACTTGGTGGCGAGCACCACCTCGTCCCGACGACCCCTGACTGCGCGACCCAGCAGGGTTTCGTTGGCCCCTTCGCCGTACGCCTCGGCGGTGTCCAGGTGGGTGACGCCGAGGTCCAGAGCGCGCTGGATGGTGCGGACGGAGTCCTCCTCGGACTCGTCCTTGCCCGTGTAGAAGGCGGACATGCCCATGACTCCTAGGCCGAGGCGCGAGACCTCAAGCCCGCCCAGTGACGTGGTCTGCATCGAGTGTTCCTCTCGGGGGTCGATTCGCCAGGCCCACAGCCGGCACGTCGACCGGACAAGAACTTGACGCATCAAGATGAACTTGACGTGTCAAGTTCTACCCTCTCGAACTTGATGCGTCAATAACTGCCGTCGTAGGCTGGTCGCATGGCCAAGGCAGCGGGTGCTCAGGTGCACGACGAGAGGGCCGAGGAGGGCGGCTCCGTGTCCCGCGTGACACCGACGGCGGCCGCAGAAGAGCCCGACGGCACAGCGGCCGATGCGGAGCCGCTCGTCGGGACGGGCGACGAGCCGCGCTGGTTGAACAGTGATGAGCTGGCTGCTTGGCTGGCCAACTCCGCGATCATGATCAGCCTGCCCGCCGCCCTGGACGCGCGGATGCAGCGCGAGTCCCGGATGACCTTCTTCGAGTACATGGTGCTGTCGGTCCTCTCCGAGGAGCCGGACCGGACCATGCAGATGAGCTCGCTCGCTGTGCGCACGTCGGCGTCGTTGTCGCGCTTGTCGCACGTCGTCGGACGGCTGGAGAAGCGAGGGCTCCTTGCCAGGTCCCGGATACCCGGCGCAGGTCGCCGCACCAACACCACCCTGACCGATGCCGGGTACGAGGTCGTGGTCGCGGCGGCGCCCGGGCATGTCGCGGCAGTCCGCGAATATCTGATCGACTTGCTCGATCCGCGCGACCTGATGGCCTTGAAGCGCATCGGCGCAGCAGTGGACGCCGCGATCAACAAGGGACGAACCGCGCCCGCACGTGCGGCGACGGCTCACCTCGACGCTCCCGAGCCGTAGCAGACCGGGGCACACCACGGCCCTGACGAGACCTGTGCACCGGCCCGGCCGAGCACCAGAGGCGCAGGGAAGTGCCGTGGCGCCCCTGCCCTTCCGCCGCCCAGCGGCCTGGCCGGGACATCGAGACCGAACCCGCCGACGATGCAGCTGGTCAGAGGCGATCCTCGGGTGGGCGCGAGGCGGCCAGGGCAGCGAGGTAGTCGTCCAGAAGCTCGACCTGCCGCTGCGGTGTGAACGTCGCAGGGTCGAGCAGTGCTTGGACCACCAGGCCGAGGGTGAAGGACTGGGAGCCGGCCGCGATGTCTGCCGGGTTGCCTGGGGGAAGCTCGCCGAGCTCCTGGGCCGCGGTCACCCGTTCGCGCAAGGTGTCGCGGCTCTGGGCGTACTTGCGGGCGTAGTCGGCCTGCAGGGTGTCGTCGGAGAGCGCGGCGTCCCATGAGGAGACCCAGATCCGGTTGCTGTCCATGGCTTCCGGGGTCAGCGGCAGGATGTCCATCAGGGCGTGCCTCAGGGCGATCAGTCCTTTGCCGGCGGGGCGGCGCGGGCGGGCGATGGTCCGCCGTTCGAGCAGATCGAGGGCGTACGCGACGAGGGCCTGCTTGGTGGGGAAGTAGTGGGTGAGCAGGCCGGTGGTCGCGCCGAGCTCGGTCGCCACCGCGCGCAGCGTGAGGCCGGCGAAGCCGCGAGTGGCCATCACCTGCCAGACGGCTTCGGACACCTCACGGCGACGGGCCTCGTGATCTCCCTTGGGGCGCGGCATGCTGCCACGGTACATTGTCCAAACGCTTGTTATGCGAATGGAGGAGTCCTCATGTTCTCGCTGGTGCTGCGCGACGGTATTCACCTCGCCCCGCTGGAGGTCTGGCATGCCGAGGAGTTCGCGGCCCACATGGACCGAGCTCGTGAGCACATCCGACCGTGGGTCGGCCCCACGTTCGTCACCGACGATCTGGACGGGGCACGGAGCACACTCAGGCGGTACGCGGCGCGCCAGGCTGAGGACGGCGGCCGCCTGTACGGCATCTGGCGTGCCGGTGTCCTGGTCGGCGGCGTGATGTTCACCGATCTCGACGCCGGTTCCGGCGTGTGCGAGATCGGATGCTGGCTGGAACCGTCCGCCGAGGGGCACGGTCTGATCACCCAGGCGTCGGGTGTCCTGCTGGACTGGGCCTTCGCGTCGCGGGGGCTGCACCGGGCCGAATGGCACTGTCGTGCCGACAACGACCGCAGCTCCGCGGTGGCCAAGCGGCTCGGCATGACGCTGGAGGGCGTCCGGCGCGAGGCGTGGCCGTACGAGGGCCGGCGTTACGACAAGCAGGTCTGGGCGGTCCTCGCTCCCGAATGGCAGGCCTTGGGACGGTGAGGCAGCCGCTCGTCGGCGGCAGTCGTCCCGGCGTCGTGCGACGGACTCAGCTCGTGGGTTCCACCTCGCCGGCTCGCTCGAGCGCCGTGGCGAGGAGGCCCGCCACGTCCACGGACGCCTCACCACTCCCGCTGTGTGTCACCCCGACGCCGACGAGGCGTCCGTCCTCCGCCTCTGCGAACGCGATGCTGCCGACTTCCACCGGGTTCGACGACGCGCTCGTGAAGGTGAATCCCACGGCTCCGTCGGGTAGGCCGCCGATCTGCTCCCAGGTCGCCTTGCCGTAGTCGCCCTGCTCGGCGTCGGCCGAGCAGTCGTCGACAGCCGCCTGGATGGCCGCGAGCATCGATTCGGCATCGGGGTAGTACCCGCCCCCGGGAACGAACGCGGTGGCACCGACGACGTCACCGTTCTCGAGCGCGTACTGCTCGCCGGTCGTCCCGTCGGCGGCGTTCGACAGCTTCGACTCCAGGTAGCCGAGCGCGTCGCACCAGCCGGTCCCTGGTGCTCCCATGTCGCCATCGGTGGTCTCTTCGACCCGGGGGAGTGCGCCGGTGTCCAGCAATGTCGAGCCGGCACCGCAGGCGGTCAACAGGAATGGAGCCGCGCACAGCGTGGCGACCAGGCCGGACATGCCGCGTCGTGTCGAGGTCCAGGAACGCATTGTTGTAGTTTCCCTTGAAGTCGCCGCGGTCACATTCTCATCGAGGTAGCTACCGAAACTAGGCAACGCGCCTGGTGCCCCGGAATGGTGCACACCGCCGCGTTCCGGTGAGGCTGTCCTCCGCGGTGCACCTCGAGCGCCTGGACGGTGGACAAGATGCAGCTATATATTTCAGTCGTGACTGAAAAACATAGCGACGACGCCATGACCGAGGAGCGCCGGGACCAGCTCATGCGATGGGTGGAACAGGTGGCCACCTTCTGTGTGGAGGAGTGGGGGCTGCCGCCGATCACCGGGCGGGTCCTGGGCTGGTTGATGATCTGCGACCCGCCCGAGCAGTCCGCCGGCGAGATCGCGGACACCATCCAGGCGAGCCGGGCGTCTCTGACCTCGAACATGCGCCTGCTCACCGCCATCGGACTGGTGCGCAAGGTGCGCCGTCCCGGTGATCGCACGGCCTACTACCGCATCGAGGACGACGCCTGGCACAAGGTCGTCGAACGCAAGCTCGACAGCCTGAGCGCGTTCGGTGACATCGCCGACGAGGGCTTCGCCCTCGTCGGCCGCGATGGCGCCGGCCGCATCAAGGCGGCCCAGGAGTCCCTGACCTGGCTGCGCGACATCGCCGCCCGCAACCCCCTGAAGCGCTAGGAGAGCCATGCCGTCCCTCCAGCTCGACTTCAGCCCGGTCCAGGAGACGCTGCTGCTCACCCTGTACGCACGAGCACAGGACAGCAGGGCACCGGCTCCGATCCTCGGCGACACCCTCGCTGCAGCGATCGCGGACCGCATCGCCCAGGACACCGGCTACGACTTCGGCAGGCTCAAGGTCAGACCGAGCCTCGTCGCCAGCACCGCGCTCCGCGCCAAGAAGCTCGACGACGTCGTCCGCCAGTTCACCACCACGCACCCCGAGGCGGTCGTCGTCGACCTGGGCTGCGGCCTCGACACCCGGATGGCCCGCTGCACCCCACCCGCCGGCGTCGACTGGTACGACGTCGATCTTCCCCAGGTCACGGAGCTGCGCCAGCAGTATCTCCCGGGTCGGTCACACCTGGTCGCCACGGACATCACCGCGGAGAGCTGGTCGGAGGTCCTGCCGGACGACCGGCCCACCATGATCGTGGCCGAAGGCGTGCTGCCCTTCCTGCCCGGTGACTCCTTCCAGGCCATGATCCGCCAGCTGACCACCCGGCTCCGGGCCGGCGAGCTCGCGCTCAACGGCTACACCCGCTTCGCCGCCTGGGCGATGAGGTACGACGCCTCCATCAAGGCCCTCGGCATCGATGCCGCCCAAGGCTTCGACGACCCCCGCGAGCCGGAACGCTGGAATGCGGGCCTCACCCTCATCTCTGAACGGCTGCTCACCCGCGCCCCGGAAGTCGCAGCGTTCCCGCAGCCCGTACGTGCGCTGACTCGCCTCGTGGCGCACAGCACCGCGATGTCCCGACAAGGCGCGCGCATACTTCACTACCGGTTCTGAACGGCCTCAGCGGTTTCACCCGTCCTGGATCGAGCTCAGTGTCTGCGACCCGCGTAGGCTCCCCACAGGGCAGAGGCCCGGGAGATGTCTCGGGTCGGGACCCGAGCGAGGTGGTCTGGGCCCACGCTCGGGCAGGAGCTGGGACCTCGGCCTGGGGGCGGGGATCCCAGCTCCTTGGGTTCCACGGTCAGAGGCGTGCCCCCCAGGCGCCCGGCTCGCGGCGAGAGGCAAACGAGGGCGTCCCGGCCACCGCCCGCAGTCTGCGAGCCGCCTCCGGAGAGCTGACCGGTGGCGTCGGCGTCAGCCCGGCTCTCAGGCCTGCTTCTCCGCCTCGTCCTTGAGTTCCTGCAGCCAGATGTCCAGGCCTCCTCCGAGCATGGCGGCGACGGTCTCGTGGTCCGGCCCCTCGAGCGCGTCCAGGATCTCGGCGTCCCAGGACTCTTCGGTGTGCACGAGCGTGCCCTCGTCCGTCTCGGTGAACGTCCACAGGTGGACACCTCGGTCGATCGTGATCGACTCCCCGACGGCGGGTCCCTCCCAGAGGACGCACGTGCCGGGTTCCAGCTCCTGCACGCTGGACGTGATCGACAGCGTGTCCGCAGGGGCGAAGTCCGACTCGGGAACCGGCGTGGTCCATCGGAACCGCGAGTCGGACGCGAAGTCGCCCGAGTCGAGGCGGTCGACGGTCAGGACGGCGTCCTGCCACTCGTCCCAGGACTCGACGTCGGTCTGCACGTCCCAGACATGATCGAGCGGGGCGTCGATCAGGATCTCGGCGGCGCGGGTGATGGCAGCCGAGTCGTCGATGCCCTGCCCGGCGCACTGCTGGCTGGCGGACGGCGCCTGGACGTCCGGCGCTTGGACGTCCGCCGCCGAAGTGCTCGCGGGGGCGTCGGCGGCATGGTCCTGCGCGCCGGAGCATCCGGCGACGACGAGCGCGGTCGTCAGCGTGGTGGCGAGTGCGACGGTGATGCGGGAGGTGCGGGGCATGCTGGAGACGGTCATGTCAGTCCTTGGTTCGGGTCCGGCGGATCGCAGCGGAGGCGGTCCGGTGGCAGGGCTTCGAGCGGTGTCGAGCCGGACGGCAGGGGCGTCAGGCGTGGTGGTGCCGTGTGACGACGACGTGGACGTCCCTGGCGGCGGGCAGGCGCGTGCCGCGGCGCGCCCCGACGTCGAGCGTGCAGCGGGCAGTGCGTCGTTCCATGGGAGGAACTTCTCGCGTCGGCGCGGGTGGTCGCGTCGGTGAGACCTACGTAGGTAGGGAGCCGCCCGGCGCCGGGCGGTACGCCGGGGTCCGGCCCGACGTGGTCGCGCAGCCGGCGGCGCGAGGAGATGTCGGGCTTGCTCGAGGGCTTGCGCGATGCGAGCTCACTCGCTTCGCGGGCCGACTCCCTCCAGCGCCAGGGTGACAAGTCGTTCCGCCTCGGCCGCTCCGGCGTCCTGAGTGGCGAGCGAGATGGCGTTGGCGAGGGTCAAGAGGTCTGCCGTGGCGACGTCCGCTCGCACCGATCCCTGGTCGACCGCTCGGCGTCGCAGCGGCTCGCCCGCCGCGACCAGCATCGTCGCGCAGGAAGCACCGTCCTCGGGTGGCGCGTTCAGGATCGACGCAGCAAGGCCGCGGGTCGTCGTCGAGTACGCGGCCACTTCCCGGAGCCAGGACCTCAGCGCTTCAAGGGCGTCCGGAGCTGCCCGCAGCTCTTCGGCACGGGAGCACAGGGCTTGGACGCGGTCCCGGAAGACGGCCTCCAGCAGCGACCACCGGGACGGGAAGTGCCGGTGCAGCGTGGCCGAACCGACGCCTGCCGAACGCGCGATCGCCTCGAGTGACGCCTCGGCGCCGTACCGGGCGATCGCCTCGGAGGCCGCGCTCACGATGCGCTCGTAGTTGCGTTCTGCGTCAGCCCTCATGCTCCGCCGTTGCCACATCGGGATGGTGGCCCTTATGTTAGCCGGAGCGATAACCGGGGTACCACCCCACTTGTCTGGGAGGCAGCATGAAGGTTCTGGTCATCGGAGCGACGGGCAACCAGGGCGGGGCCACGGCCAGGGCCCTGCTCGACCGCGGGGTCCAGGTCCGTGCCCTCGTCCGCGACCCGCACTCGGCGAAGGCTCAGGCCCTGCGGGAACGGGGGGCCGAGCTGGTCACCGGCGACCTGGACGACGCCGGGTCGCTGCTCGCAGCGGCCGAGGGCGTGGACGGCCTGTTCTCCGTCCCGCACCCCGACGTCACGGACCCGGCGGGCGATGCGGAAGTGGCGCGGGGCCGCAACGTGGTCGAGGCCGCCCGCAAGGCGGGGGTCTCGCACGTCGTGCACAGCAGCGTCGACGGCGCCGGCGAGTTTCACCGGACCCAGCCCGGCTGGGCCGAGGGGCGCTGGGACGAGCACTACTGGGAGAGCAAGGCCGCTGTGGACGATGCCGTTCGTGCCGCCGGCTTCGAGCACTGGACCGTGCTCAAGCCCGCGACCTTCATGGAGAACCTGACCCACCGGTCCTACCTGTTCGGGGACTGGTCCAGCGGCACGATCATCACCGGGTTCGCCGCGGACACCCAGATCCCCTGGATCGCGGTCGACGACATCGGGGAGGCGGCGGCCGTCGCGTTCACGGAACCCGGCAGGTTCGACGGCATGGACGTGGAGCTCGCCGGCGAGATGCTGACGATGACCGAGACCGCCGAGATCCTCAGTGAGGTCACCGGCCGCACGATCAGCGCGCCTGTGCTCACCCCGCAGCAGGCCGTCGAGCGCGGCATGCTGCCCGCCGTGGTCAACGAGGTCGAGCGGATCAACCAGAACGGCACGCCCGCCCGGCCGGAACACGTCCGGGCTCTGGGCCTGCCCACCACGGACTTCCGCACGTGGGCGCAGCGGACACTCGTCTGAGGCGTCCAGCTCCCGGACGTCGACGAACCGACCGTCAGCGCGTCTCGCACGGAGCGTGTCCGCCGCACGGTGCCGCGCGCAGCCTACAGTTGGACCATGCCCGCCACCATGAAGGAAGTGGCGACCCGGGCCGGGGTGTCGCTGAAGACCGTCTCACGGGTAGTCAATCGGGAACCTCACATCCGCCCCGAGACGATGGCGCGGGTCGAGGCCGCCATCGCCGAGCTGGGCTGGATCCCCAACCCGAGCGCCCGGAACCTCCGGACCGGACGGACGGGCACCATCGGGATCGTCGTGGCCGAGCTGCGCCGCCCGTACCTCGCGATGCTCGTGGAGGCCCTCGTCCACGAGGCCGAGCGGCTGGGTCTCACGGCCACGGTCGAGCCGACGCACCGTCGTCCCGGGCGGGTCGCGGAGGTCCTGGGGGAGCGCGGCCACCTGTACGACGGCGTGCTCGTGATCGACCCGGAGGACCTGGAGCCTGTCGCGTGGGACCAGGCTCCGCAGCCCGTCGTCGTGGTCCAGGGCGGCCGGTGGCGGGCCCCGGTCGACCGCGTCGACGAGGACGTGGTCGAGGCCGCGGGGCTCGTGGCCCGGCACCTGGGCGTGATGGGACGGGTGCGGCCCGTGCTGCTGGGGCCCGACCGTGCACGGTCGGACCCGGACCAGGAGAGCCCGTCCGCGGCGCTCCGGGCAGCCTTCTCGGCCGTGGGGATCGAGGCGGGCGCGGTGCCCCGGGTCTCGTTGGGCGGCGTCGGTGACCGGCGCGCTGGTGCGCGGGCGGCGGCGAGGGCGCTCGACGTGCGCCCGGATCTCGACGCCCTGCTGTGCGTGAACGACGAGGTGGCGATCGGTGCGCTGTCCTGCCTGGTCGAGCGGGGCGTGGCCGTGCCGGACGACGTGGCGATCATCGGCTACGACAACCTGGCCGACGGTCAGTTCTCCACGCCCACGATCACCACGATCGACCCGTCCCCGGCGCGCCTGGCCCGCGCGGCCCTGGAGCTGCTCACGGACCGGCTGCGGGGCGGGTCGCCGGCTGCGGCCCGTCAGATCACGGTGCCCGTGACGCTGGTGCGCCGTGAGTCGACCATGGGGATGTCATGAACCGGCGCCCCACCCTGGAGGACGTCGCGCGGATGGCCGGCGTGTCCGCGAAGACGGTCTCCAACGTGATGCTGGACCGGCCGAACGTCTCGGAGAGCACCCGGGCCGCGGTGCGGGCTGCTGCCGCCACCGCGGGGTACCGGCCGAACCACGCGGGCAGGGGCCTCGCGTCGGGGCGCACCGGCCGCATCGCGGTGGTGGTGCCCAACCTCTTCCAGCCGTACTTCGCCGAGATGGCGGAGCGCCTCATCCTCGCGCTGGAGGACGAGGGGCTGACCACCACGCTGCGGATCGCGGGTGACGTCCACGCGGAGCTGGCGGCCGTCATCGGCTCCACCACGCGCGATGCCGACGCCGTCATGATCTGCCCGGCCCACTTCCGGGCGGCGGCGCTCGGCGGGCGGGCTCCTGACCGCCCGGTCGTCCAGGTGGGCGGCCCGGCCACCTCGTCCCTGGACTGCGTGGTCATGGGGGAGTACGAGGGGGCCGCCGCGGTCACGCGGCACCTGCTGGACACGGGCCGGCAGCGCCTGGCGATCATCTGGAACGGGCTGAGCACCGAGAGCGGGCGCTACACCGGAGTGGTCGACGCCCTCGCCGAGCGAGGGATGGAGCCCGACCCGGCGCTGTTCGCGGTCGGGTCGGACTGGGACCGCCGGGAGTCCGGGTACGAGGCGATGGTCGGGCTGCTGCGGACCGGCGTCGAGTTCGACGCCGCGGTGTGCGCGAACGACGCGACCGCGATCGGAGTCGTGCGTGCCCTGCGCTTCCTGGGCCGCCGGGTCCCCGAGGACGTCGCCGTGACCGGCTTCGACAACACGGACGAGAGCGAGTTCGCGAGCCCGCCGCTGACCTCGGTGAGCCCTGAACCGGAGGCGATGGTCTCGGCGGCCGTGCGCATGCTCGTCGAGCGGCTCGACGGGTACGACGGGCCGGCGCGGTCCGTGCGCACGGGTGCCGAGGTGATGATCCGGAGGTCGTCCGACCCGGTGTCGTGAGGCGTCAGGTGGCCGGTCCCACCTGGACGGTGACCAGCGACCAGGCCGGGACCGTGATCGCCGCCCGGCCGTCGGCGAGCTCCGCCGCGGTCGCGACGGGCTCGACCGGGCAGGCCTCGAACGGCCGCCCGACGTCGGGGGAGCCGCCCGCCAGCGTCGTGACCGTGGCCGGTGTCGCGCCGCGGGCGCCGTCGACGACCAGGTGCGCGGTCCGGTCCTCGTCGGCGAGGCTGACGAGCGTGACGTAGGCGCCGCCGTCCGGGCCGGTCGTGGCGCCCGCCACGAGGTCGGGCCAGGGGCGCAGGTCGTCCTCGTGGTCGTGGACGAGAGCGCCGTCCAGCCACACCCGGATGCGAGCGCCCTGGACGGTGACGCGGACGTGCAGCGGTACCTCCGTGCGGACGCCGCCGAACGGGTGCGGCCCGTCCACCTCGTTGCCGATGCCGTCGTCGCGCCGGGCGAGGATCAGGGACTCGTTGCGCCAGCCCCCGACCTGGAACTCGTGCACCGTCTCGCCGTCCGCCCCGCCGAACCCGACGACGAAGCCCTCCTCGCCGTCCGTCCGGGTGGCCACGAGCTCGAGCTCGGTGCCGTCGGTGACGAGGGACGCCGTGCCCTCGGTTCCCACCACCTGGTCCGGGTGTTCCGTGCCGCCCACCCGGATCGCGGTGAACCGGGTGGTCGAGCCGGAGGAGCGGAGCGTGACCCGCTGCATCGCGGGCGACGACTGCGGCCGCTCGGTGTGCCCCGTGGCCGCGCAGGCCAGGACCCGGTCGCCACGCACCTCGGCCATCATCCGCTGCACGTGATAGCTCGGGCTCGGCCGCACGTCGTCGTCGGTGAAGTAGACCAGGTCGGGCAGCCACTGCGTGCTGCCGACCCGGGCGAGCAGCGGCGCGTAGGACGACAGGCGCACCACGTCCGAGTTGCGCTCGACGGCGGTCATGTAGGCCGCCTCGGCGAGGGCCGAGCGCATGGTGGAGGAGTGGGCGGCCCACTCGCCGAGGTAGACGGCGGGCCCGGACCGGTCGTAGTGGTCGAAGCGGTCCAGGTGCTGCAGGAGCCACCGCGGGGAGCGGTAGCTGTGCTCGTCGACCATCGGCACCTCGAGACGACGGGCCAGCTCCCAGCCGGCGTCGTAGTCCGGGCCGTAGGGCTTGGGCCCGAGCGTGCCGATGACGGTGACGTCCGGGCACCGCTCCCGCACGGCGTCGAAGAGCTGCCCGAAGCGGTCGGCGAACTGCGCGTCGACGACGTCCTCGTTGCCGATGCCCAGGTAGCGCAGGCCGAACGGCTCGGGGTGACCCGCCGCCGCCCGGACGGCGCCCCAGCGCGTCTCCGGCCCGCCGTTGGCGTACTCGACCAGGTCCAGCACGTCCTGCACGTACTGGGGCATCCGCTGCTGCGGGATCGCCTGCGGCCCGCCGGGCACGTTCTGGCAGCACACGCCCGCCGCCACGACCGGCATGGGCGTGGCGCCGAGCTCCTCGCAGAGCAGGAAGTACTCGTGGTACCCGATCGCCATCGACTGGTGGTAGCCCCAGGTGTTGGGCATGGGCACGCGGTCCTCGCGGGGCCCGATGGTGCGCTTCCAGTGGTACATGTTGTCGAGGCCGTAGCCGTGGGCCACGCAGCCGCCGGGGAACCGGACGAAGGCCGGGCGCAGCGCCCGCAGCGTCTCGACCAGGTCGGGGCGGAACAGGCGGGCGCGGCCCTGGGAGTCGACGGGGCGCAGCTCGACCAGGTCGACGTCGACGGCGCCCTCGCCGACGTCGATGCTCAGGGCGGCGCGGGTGGTCGCGGTGCAGGTCAGGTCTACCTCGACCCAGCTCCAGGCGTCCGCGGCGGCCGGGATCTCGACCCGGGCGAGCGCGCCGCCGTCCGCAGTGGTCAGGGACGCGTGCGCGCTCGCCGACGGAGCGGCGCGGCGCACGGCGAGCCGGAGCCGGTAGGCGCCCTCGCGCACCAGCATGCCCTCAGGGTCGTAGCCCCGGTTGGTCAGCCGGGACCCTGCGCCGATCCGGACGTAGGTCGCGTTGGCGGCGGAGACGGGGCGGTCGCTGCGCACCCGGACACCGTCCGCGTCGGCCTCGGGGTCCCAGCCGGTCAGCGGGCCCCAGCCGGGGCGGTCGGCGCCGGTCGCCTCGAAGTCGCCGTTGCGGACGAGGTCGGCGTTGAGCCCGCCGTCCAGCGCGTAGTTGATGTCCTCCAGGAACAGGCCCCAGAGGTCCGGGCTCACCCGGGTGCCGGTGGGTTCCTGCACGTGGATCGTGACGTCGTTCCGGCCGGTGGTCATCGGTTCGCACCCTCTCTCGGGGCCTCGGGCGGCCCCGGCTCCGCGCTGCGTCGCGCGGTCGCCGGGTTGTCGCAGGCCAACGTACAGCGTTGTCACGAACTCGTCGACAACCATTGACAACGCTGAACCATCTTCGCGATCATCGTGCCGCTCGGGCACGACGACGGCGGGTCACCGACGACCCGACCGGCCCAGTGGTGCACGCGCACGACATCCGGAGGACTCAATGAAGAGCAGAACACGCCTGGCCGGCTCCGTGCTGGCGACCGGAGCGCTCCTCCTCGCCGGCTGCACCGGTGGCGGCGGCGACGACCAGGGCTCCGCGGACGGCACGATCGACATCCTCGTCGTCAAGCACGGGCTGACCGGCCCGATGGCCGACATGGCTTGGGTGAAGGACCTCGAGAAGAAGGCCGGCGTGACGATCCGCTGGGAGGAGGTCTCGGCCGACTGGAGCCAGAAGAAGGCCACGATGCTCGCCGCGGGCGAGGTGCCGGACCTCATCGTCGGCGGCAACGCGGTCACCAACGCGGACCTCGCCACCTACTCGTCCCTGTTCGAGGACCTCTCCGACGACATGGACGCGCTGCCCAACGTGCAGGGAATGCTCGACTCGCACGCCGAGCTGGCGGCGATGGCCACGCGATCCTCGGGCGAGATCTACGCCCTGCCGAGCTACAAGCGTTACTGGCCGGAGACGATCTCGCGGCAGTACATCAACCAGGAGTGGCTGGACAACCTCGGCCTCGACGTGCCGACCACCTGGGACGAGCTCTTCGACGTGCTCGTCGCCTTCAAGGAGCAGGACGCGAACGGCAACGGCGACCCGGACGACGAGATCCCCTGGGACTGGAACCCGGTGGACCCGGCGGGGTTCGCGGCCGGCCAGCCCACCATGCTGCTGAGCGGGCTCGGCCTGGCCACCACCTACGGCGGCGGTCAGGGGTACGTGGTCGAGGACGGCAAGGTCCTCAACTTCCTCGTGGACGAGCGGTACCGCGAGGTCATCGAGTTCACGCACCGCGCCTACGCGGCCGGGCTGGTGAGCAAGCAGGTGATGACCCAGGACTACTCGGCCTTCCAGTCCGTCGGCCGCGGCGACGGCGACGTCGCGAAGGTCGGCTTCAGCTGGGGCTGGACGGCGTCGGACCGGTTCGGCGCCCGGCTCGCCGACCAGTACACGTCGATGGCGCCGCTCGAGGCGGAGGCGGGACAGTCGACGCCGGTCACCTGGAACTACGACACCGAGAACTTCAGCCCCAACCACGTCGTGATGTCCGCGGGCACCGCGGACCGGGACGGTGCGCTCGCCGTGATCGACGCCTTCTACGACCCCGAGATCTCGGTCCAGGTGCTCTGGGGTGACCTGGGCGAGAACGTGGAACCTGACGGTGACGGATACCGGGTGCTGCCGCCCGCCGACGAGAACAGCGACCCGTCGACCTGGAAGTGGACCACGACGCTGGCCGACGCCGGCCCCCACTGGATCCGCGACGACGTCGACGTCGAACCGCCCGCAGACCTCGCCGAGGCCACCGAGCAGTCGGAGCCGCTGCGGGAGGCGCTCGCGACCGTGGACCCGGTCACGGACATCTACCCCTTCAAGTACGTGAACATCTCCACCGAGGACCAGAGCACCATCACCCTGAACGACACCACCGTGATGAACCTCGCCATGACGGCCTTCGGGCGGTGGGTGACCGAGGGCGGCGTCGAGGAGGAGTGGGACGACTACGTCGCGCAGCTGGAGTCCGCGGGCCTCCCGCAGAACGTCGAGATCTACCAGCGCTACTACGACGAGTACGTGGCGAGCCGGTCATGACCCTGCTCCGAGAACGGGCGGACCTGCCGGGAGCCGCGGCCGCCGGCCGGGGCGCGCCGCCGGGCCGGGCCGAGCGCGCCCGGCGGCACCTGGGTCGCTACTGGCAGCTGTGGGTGCTGCTGCTGCCGGCGATCGTCTTCACGGTGGTCTTCGCGTACGTGCCGATGTACGGGATCCAGCTCGCCTTCCGCGAGTTCGACTTCCAGGCAGGCCTGACCGGGGGTGAGTGGGTCGGGCTGAAGTACTTCGAGATCTTCTTCGACAGCCCGATGTTCGCCACGGTGCTGCGCAACACGCTGACCATCAGCATCGCGACCCTCGTCGTGGGGTTCCTGGCGCCGATCGCCCTGGCGCTGATCATCAACCAGATCGTGAACGCGACGCGCAAACGCTTCATGCAGACGGCGACCTACCTGCCGCACTTCATCTCGGTCGTCGTCGTGGTCGGCATGATCCAGGTGCTCCTGAACCCCTCGAACGGCACCGTCACCCGCCTGTTCAGCGGAGTCGGGCTCGACCTCGACCTCCTGGGCGACCCGGATCTCTTCGTCCCGGTCTACGTGATCTCCGAGGTGTGGCAGCACTGCGGGTGGAACTCGATCATCTATCTCGCCGCGCTCGCCTCGGTGGACACCCAGCTCTACGAGGCGGCCCGGATCGACGGGGCGAACCGCCTGCACCTGATCCGCCACGTCGACATCCCGGCGCTCGTGCCGACGATGATCATCCTGTTCATCCTCACGATGGGCGGGGTGCTCTCGACCGGCTTCGAGAAGATCTGGCTGATGCAGAACGCGCTGAACCTCCCCGTGAGCGAGGTCATCGCGACCTACACCTACCGGATCGGCATCCTCGGCAACCAGTTCAGCCTCGGGACGGCGATCGGGCTGTTCAACACGGTCATCAACTTCCTCTTCCTGGTCGTCACGAACTGGCTGGCCAAGAAGTTCGCCGACACGAGCCTGTGGTGAGGCACATGACACGACTGTCCGCGCTCCGCGCCCGCACGCCCGGCGACATCGCCTTCTCGGTGGTCCTCGCGATCGTCTGCGCCGCGATCCTGTTCGCGACGATCTATCCCCTCTACTTCGTGGCGATCGCCTCGATCAGCGAGCCCCGGCTCGTCGCCACCGGCCAGGTGACCTTCCTGCCGCAGAACGTGAGCCTGTTCGGCTACGAGCAGATCTTCGCCGACGAACGGATCTGGACGGGCTATCGCAACACCGTGGTCTACACGGTGGTCGGCACCGCGCTCAACATGGTCGTGACGCTGCCCGCGGCGTTCGCCCTCTCGCGTCGCGAGTTCCGGCCCCGGCGCGTGCTCATGCTGTTCTTCGCGTTCACGATGTTCTTCAGCGGGGGCCTGATCCCGCAGTACCTGCTGTACCGCGACATCGGGCTGCTGGACAACTGGCTGGTGTTCATCCTCCCGACGGCCCTGAACGTCTACAACCTCATCATCGCGAGAGCCTTCTTCGAGAACGCGCTGCCGGAGGAGCTCTTCGAGGCCGCCACCCTCGACGGGGTCGACTACTTCCGGTACTTCCTGAACATCGCCCTCCCGCTGTCCAAGGCGATCGTCTCCGTCATCGCGCTCTACTACCTGGTGCAGCACTGGAACGACTTCTTCACGGGCCTGATCTTCGTGCGTGACTACGAGCTGCAGCCGCTGCAGATCGTGCTGCGCGACATCCTGCTGTCCAACCAGGCGTTCGCCGGCGGGGCCGGCGGTGCGGGCGGCTCCGGCGGTGCCTACGGCCAGGACTTCGCCGACCAGATCAAGTACGGCGTGATCATCGTCTCCACGCTGCCGGTGCTCCTGCTGTACCCCTTCCTGCAGAAGTACTTCGAGAAGGGCGTCATGATCGGGTCGGTGAAGGGATGATCGACCGGCTCGTCACCCTGCACACCCACGTCGGCACCTGGGGCTGGCGCCTGCTGACGCTGCACCTGCTCTGGCTGCTGCACACGGTGCGTGGCGGGGTGGTCCTCGGCGTCTTCCCCGCGACCGCGGCGGTGCACGAGGTGCTGCGGCACGACCTGATGAGCGACGACATCGCGGAGCGGCAGGGGCTCCTGGCGGAGTTCGACGCCGCCTGGCGGGCGAACCTGCGCGGGGCGAACGTGCTCGGCTACGCGCTGACCCTGCTCTGGGCGGTGCTCCTGGTCGAACGGCAGCTGCTCGCCGGCGTGGGAAGCGGCCTCGCCGGTGCGGCCGGGAGCCTGCTGTGGTTCGCGGCCGCCTTCCTGGCCGTGGCCACCGCGCAGGTCTGGCCGCTGGCGGCGCACTACGACGAGGCGCCCCTGCGGCACCTGCGCCGCGCCGCCACGCTCGTCCTGGCACGTCCGGTGACCGCCCTCGGCACCGCCTCGGCCGGCGGCGTGATCCTCGCCGCCTACTACCTCGTGCCCGGTCTGGTCCCGGTGCTGGGAGTGGCCGCGCCCGCGCTCGCGACCACGTTCTGCCTGCGGCGCAGCGGCATCCTGCCGACGCCCGCCACACCGCACGGCCGCACGGCCGCACCGCACGACCTCACGAAGGAGAGCACGGTATGAGCACGACGACCACGCCGTCCGCGACCACCGGACCGCAGCCGGACGCCGCCACCCCGTGGCACGTCGACGGCGCCCGGCTGACCTGGCGCGGGGGCGGGGAGACGCTCGTCGTCGAACCCTGGGGGGCCGACAGCGCGCGCGTCCGGTCGGCGCAGGGGGAGGTCGTCGACACCGACTGGGCCCTGCTCCCGGCCCCGGAGGCGAAGAATGCCCGCATCGAGCTCGACGGACCCGTCGCCACCCTGGTCAACGGCGGTCTGCGGGTGGTCCTGACCGCGTACGACCACTACCACTGGCAGGGCGGTCAGCGCCGCTTCCGGTGCCACGTCAGCTTCCACGACGCCGACGGCCGCGAGCTGCTGGCCGAGCGCGAGTCCGGCGGGGCGCTCGCCCTGCGCGCCCGCCAGTACGACGCGCTCCCCGCGGGCGGCTGGCGGACCGCGCTCTTCCTGGAGAGCCCGGCCGACGAGAAGCTGGTCGGGATGGGCCTGTACCAGCAGGACCACATCGACCTCAAGGGCTGCTCGCTCGAGCTCGCCCACCGCAACTCCCAGGCCAGCGTCCCGTTCGTCATCTCGAGCGCCGGGTACGGCATGCTCTGGCACACACCCGCCGTCGGACGGGCGACCTTCGGCCGCAACGGCACGGAGTGGTCGGCCGAGGCCGCGCCCCAGATCGACTACTGGGTCACGGCAGGGGAGACACCCGCGCAGATCACCCGGGCGTACGCCGACGCCACCGGGCACGCCCCCGTGATGCCGGAGCGCGGGCTCGGCTACTGGCAGTGCAAGCTGCGCTACTCCTCCCAGGAGGAGCTGCTCGAGGTCGCCCGCGAGCACCGGCGCCGCGACCTGCCGCTGGACGTGATCGTGGCCGACTTCTTCCACTGGCCCGCCATGGGCGACTTCCGGTTCGACGACGAGTTCTGGCCCGACCCCCGCGCGATGGTCGACGAGCTGCGCGAGCTGGGCGTCGAGCTCATGGTCAGCGTCTGGCCCCAGGTGGCGCTCACGTCCGAGAACTTCGACGAGATGTCCCGCCAGGGCCTGCTCGTGGCCACCAACCGGGGCATCGACGTACAGATGTGGTTCGAGGGGCCCAGCCGGTTCGTCGACACGACCAACCCCCGGGCACGCGCCTACCTCTGGGACAAGCTCCGCGCCGGGTACGGGCGGCACGGCATCCGGACGTTCTGGCTCGACGAGGCCGAGCCGGAGTTCGGCCAGTACGACTTCGGCGCCTACCGGTACGACGCCGGGCAGGCGCTCGCGGTGACCAACATCTACCCGCAGACGTTCTCCCGCGCCGTCTTCGAGGGGCAGCAGGGCGACGGCGAGTCCGAGATCGTCAACCTGGTGCGGTGCGCCTGGGCGGGCAGCCAGCGCTACGGGGCGCTCCTGTGGTCGGGGGACATCCACTCCTCGTGGACGGCCATGCGGCGCCAGATCACGGCGGGCATCCATGTGGGCGCCGCGGGCGTCCCATGGTTCACGACGGACATCGGCGGGTTCGGCGGTGGCCGGACCGACGACCCGGCGTTCCAGGAGCTCCTGGTCCGGTGGTTCCAGATGGGGGCGTTCCTGCCGGTGATGCGCCTGCACGGGGACCGGGCCCCGCAGGTGCCCGTCGTGGCGGCGGACGGCAGCCGCCGCCTGCCCTCCGGCTCGGGGAACGAGCTGTGGAGCTTCGGCCAGGAGAACTACGAGATCCTCGCGCGGTACGTGCGGCTCCGCGAGCGCCTGCGTGACTACACCCGCGACGTCATGCGCGCCGCGCACGAGGACGGTCAGCCCGTGATGCGCGGTCTCTTCCACAACTTCCCGGGCGACCCCGAGGCGTGGGAGGTGGGGGACCAGTTCATGCACGGCCCGGACGTGCTGGTCGCACCGGTCCTCGAACCCGGGGCGACGTCCCGGGCCGTCTATCTGCCCGCGGGGGCGCGCTGGACCGACCTGCACACGGGCGCCACGCACGCCGGCGGGCAGTGGGTCGAGGCGGACGCCCCGCGTCACCTCGTCCCCGTCTTCACGCGCGACGGCGCCCTGTCCGGCCTGCGCGGGTACCTCGTGCCCTGAGCAACCGCCCGCCCCGCGCCGCCGTCCTGCCCTGCCGTCCTGCGCCGCCGTCCTGCCCCGCCGTCCGGCCGCGACCACCGACCACCAGGAGAACCCATGGCCACGATCACCGCCGTCATCGACCTCGACCTGCCCGGCCCCACCATCTCCCGCCATGTCTACGGGCACTTCGCGGAGCACCTCGGACGCTGCATCTACGGCGGCTTCTGGGTCGGTGAGGACTCCGACGTCCCGAACGTGCGCGGCATCCGGCGCGACGTCGTCGACGCGCTGCGCGCGCTCGGCATCCCGAACCTGCGGTGGCCCGGTGGGTGCTTCGCCGACGACTACCACTGGCAGGACGGGATCGGGCCGCGCGAGGAGCGGCCCCGCACGGTCAACTCGCACTGGGGCGACGTGGTCGAGGACAACTCCTTCGGCACCCACGAGTTCATGGACCTGTGCGAGCTGCTCGGCGCCGACGCCTACGTCAGCGGCAACATCGGGTCGGGCTCGGTGCGCGAGATGAGCGACTGGATCGAGTACCTCACGCGGGCGGACGACTCGCCGATGGCAACGCTGCGCCGGGCCAACGGCCGGGACGAACCCTGGAAGGTGCCCTTCTGGGGACTCGGGAACGAGGCGTGGGGTTGCGGGGGCAACCTCCGCGTCGAGCAGTTCGCGTCGCTCGCCCGCCAGTACGCCACGTACACGCGGGACCACGCCGACAACCGCGTGTACCGGATCGCCGCCGGTGCGCACGAGGACGACTACTCCTGGACGGAGACCCTGATGCGGTCCTTCGACCCGCTCGACCAGGACGACCGGCCGGCCACCCCGTTCCAGGCGGTGTCCCTGCACTACTACACGCGGACCGGCACGTGGGCCGAGAAGGGGAGGGCGACGGAGTTCAGCACCGACGAGTGGTATCTCGCCCTGAGCCGCGCGTCCTGGATGGAGGAGCTCGTCGCGCGGCACTCCACGGTGATGGACCGGTACGACCCGGCCAAGAAGGTGGGCCTGGTGGTGGACGAGTGGGGCACCTGGTGGGACGTGGAGCAGGGCACCAACCCCGGCTTCCTGTACCAGCAGAACACGCTGCGCGACGCGCTGGTGGCCGCCGTGCACCTCGACGCCTTCCACCGCCACGCCGACCGCGTCGTCATGGCGAACATCGCCCAGACCGTGAACGTGCTGCAGGCGATGATCCTCACGGACCCCGAGTCGGGCGCGCTCGTGCTCACGCCCACCTACCACGTCTTCGAGATGAACCGTGGGCACCACGACGCCGCCGCGCTGGCCGTGCACCTCAAGGGGGCGCCGGCGCGGGAGGCCGACGGGCGCTCGCTGACGCTCGTCTCGTCGTCGGCGTCCACCCGGGGAGACTCCGCCCTGGTCTCGCTGTCGAACCTCGACGCCGAGCGCGCGCACACCGTGACGCTCGACCTCCGGGGCCGGGCGGTCACGGGTCACCGGGCCCGGCTCCTCACCTCGCCGGAGCTTGCGGCGCACAACACGGCGTCCGCCCCCGAGACGGTCGTACCGCGCGAGCACGACGGCGTCCGGGTGCGCGACGGCGGGCTGGAGGTCGACCTGCCGGCCCACTCGTACGTGACCCTCGAGCTCGGCATGCGTGCCTGAGCACGGGCCCTGTCTCCCGTGCGGTCATCCGGCCGCGCGGGAGTCCGAAGCAGGCCCTGAGCCGAGCCGGCCGACGACCTGGTCCAGGTACTGCGTCGCGAGCCTCGCTGCGGCGTCGTTGCGATGGAAGGCGATGTCGATGCCGTCGGTCCACTGGTCGTAGAGGTCGACGCAGGCGAGCAGCGCTCGCCCGATCTCGCCGGTGTCACGTCCGCACACGGTCGCTTCGAGCGCCCGTGCGGCGTCGGGGTCTGTCGTCTCCAGGCGCCGCACTCCTTGGAGCAGCTTTCCGTGTCGGTACTGGATCAGAGGTCCGAACACGGTCTCCCGGAGATACGAGATGAAACCGATGGCCTCGAACAGCTCGCCCCTGGCCAGCTTTGTGGCGCCGTAGTGAATCCACACCCAGAACCGATCGTCGATCCACTGAAGGTCCAGCCGGGGAGGAGAAGGAGAAGTCGCTGCGAGCGCGGTCGAGAGGCGTCCGTCTCGCTCCCACAGCACCTGAAGCTCGTCGACTCGCGACGTGAAGTCCGTGTACCGGACGAACTTGAAATCGACGTGCAGCGCCTCGGGGCCCATGAGAGTGATGATCAACCGGGGTTCCCCGACGTGCTCTCCCGTGAACCCCGCGACGAGCGGCGACCATGCCTCGATGAGTGCAAGCCGCTCACGCATCACCTGATCGAAGGCGTCGTCCTCGACCGCGAGCACCAGGTCGACGTCGGAGTACTCGTCGGGGACGCCGTTGGCGACGGATCCGCCGGCAGCGACGCCGACGATGCGCGAGTCCGATCGAACGCGGGGGAGAAGACCGTCGAGGAAACGTCCGTGCACATCGGGGAGGGGCATCGCTCTTCTTTCCTGTCGAGGCAAAGTCGAGCAACGTAACATCCTGGTCAGACGCGGATCAAGCCGTCGACCACGTCAGCCGGTGGCGTCGATCGCGGACTGGAGCTCCTCGATGAACCGCTCGGCGGCGTCCTGCGGCGTGAGCTCGCCGAACTGGACCTGCTGGTTGTAGCGGGACAGCATCGTGTCGACCTCGCTGGCGCCGTTCGGGGTGATGGGCGGTGCGTCGCCCGCCTCCTTCGTCACCAGCTCCGTGAACGTCAGGGCCTTGCGGCCCGCCTCGTCGAGCGAGGGCTCGACCGCCGCCTGGAACTCCTCGCTCGCGGGGATCCCGCGCTCCGTGCCGAACGCCTCGGCGACCTCGGGGTCGTTGGAGAGGAAGTCGATGAGGAGCGCCGCCTCGGCAGGGTGCTCCGACTGGGACGAGCCCGCCCAGTACATCGACGGCTTGGGGTACTGGTAGCCCTCCTCGGCGTCGGGATCGGCCGGCCAGTTCACGATCTCGTAGTCGAAGTCGGGCGCGGCGGCGGCGATCGCCGTGAAGAGGCCGCCCGGCTGGAACTCCATCGCGGTCCCGCCCACGACCAGGTTGCCCTGGTCCAGGGGAACGCCCTGCTTCTCGCTCAGTGCGGCGGCGGAGGGAGACGCCCCCGAGTCGATCCAGTCGAGCCGTCGTTGCCAGTAGGCGGCCAGGACCGCGGGATCGATCGCCACGTCGCCCTCGGCGTCGAACAGCGTGTCGCCCTGCTGGCGGGCGAAGACCTCCAGGCTGAAGGAGTCCGCGCCGAACGGGGACACGCCGTGGACCTCCCCGCCGGAGGCCTCGGTGATCGCCTCGGCGGCGGCGTCGAAGTCGTCCCACGTCCAGGTGTCCGTGTCGGGGATCGGCACGTCGTACTTCTCGAACAGGCTCGTGTTCATCACCACCCCGTTCCCGGCCACGCCGATCGGGACGGCGTACAGGGTGCCGTCCACCCGGCCGGACCCCAGCACGTTCTCGGGCAGCGAGCTCGCGTCCACGAACTCCGACAGTGCGTCGAGATCGAGCAGCGCGCCACGGCCTGCGTACGAGGAGAGGTAGAGCTGGTCGAACTGGATGACGTCGGGCATGTCGCCCGCCGCCGCGGTGGTCGCCAACCGGTCCCAGTACCCGGCCCAGTCCGCGTAGGTGGGTTCCACGGTGATCCGCGGGTACTTCTCCTCGAACAGCTCGATCGCGTCGAGGGTCGACTGGTGGCGCGCGTCCGCGCCCCACCACGTCATCGTCAGGGTCACCGGATCCTCGCTGAGCTCCGCGTCGGCGGGGTCGGGCGCGATGCCGCACCCGGCCGCCCCGAGGCTCAGGGCAAGGGCGGAGCCGGCCAGCACACCCCGTCGCACGCGTCGTTCCATCGTCGTCCTTCCGTGGGTCGGGGCCGGTCGCCTCATCACTTGCCGCCCGTCGTCGCGATGCCACGCAGCAGGAAGCGCTGCCCGAACAGGAACACCAGGAACACCGGGACCAGCGAGACGACGCTCATCGCGAACAGGGCACCGAAGTCGGACTGCGACTGGGCGTCGATGAACTGCCGCAGGGCCACCGGGACCGTGTAGAGGTCGGGGTCGGTCACGAAGATGAGCTGCGAGAAGAAGTCGTTCCAGGTCCAGATGAACGTGAAGATCGTGGTGGTCGCCAGCGCCGGCACCATGAGCGGCAGGATCACCTGGAGGAAGATCCGGGCGTGGCCGGCGCCGTCGATCCGCGCGGCCTCGTCGAGCTCGCGGGGGATGCCGCGCACGAACTGCACCATGAGGAACACGAAGAACGCGTCGGTGGCGAGCAGCTTGGGCACGATCAGCGGCAGGTAGGTGTTGATCCAGCCGATCTGGGCGAACATCACGTACTGCGGGATGATCAGCACGTGCACCGGCAGCATGATCGTCAGGAGCATCGCGGCGAACGCGACGGTCTTGGCGCGGAACTGCAGCCGGGCGAACGCGTAGGCGGCCATCGAGCAGGACACGAGGTTGCCCACCACGGAGCCCAGTACGACCAGCGCCGAGTTGAGCAGGTAGCTGCCGAACGGCTGGCTCAGGGCGTTCCAGCCGTCGGGGTAGTGGCTCAGGTCGAACGTGTCGACCAGCAGCCCGGGGCTGGTGAAGATCTCGTCGTTCGGGCGCAGCGAGCTGGTCACCATCCACAGCAGCGGGTACAGCATCACGATCGCCACCAGGATCAGACCCACGTGGGCCAGGATCCGCGGGCGGCGTCGGCGCTGCCTGATGACGAGGGGGCGCGGGCCCGGCTCCGTTGTCGGTGCGGTGGTCGCGAGAGTCTCAGTCGTCATAGAACACCCAGTACTTCGAGGCCCAGAAGTTCAGGGCAGTGAACGCGCCGATGATGATGAGCAGCAGCCAGGCCAGGGCCGAGGCGTACCCCATGCGGAAGCCGGCGAAGCCTTCCTGGTAGAGGTACAGCGAGAAGAAGAGCGTCGAGTCGGCCGGTCCGCCGCTGCCGTTGGAGACGATGAACGCCTGCGTGAACGACTGGAAGCTGCCGATCAGCCCGAGCACCAGGTTGAAGAAGATGATCGGGCTCAGCAGCGGCAGCGTGATCTTGCGCAGCTGCTGCCACGTGTTCGCGCCGTCGGTCGACGCCGCGTCGTAGTACTGCCGCGGGATCTGCCGCAGGCCGGCGAGGAAGATGACCATCGGCGCGCCGAAGGTCCACACGTGCAGCACGATCAGGGTGCCCAGCGCGGTGTCCGGCTCGGCCACCCAGGCGGGACCCTGGATGCCGAACAGGCCGAGGAACGCATTGACCAGGCCCTCCCCGCCGAACACGAGGCGCCACAGCACCGCGATGGCGACGCTCGCCCCGAGCAGGGAGGGCAGGTAGAGCACCGACCGGTACAGGGCGAGGCCGCGGATGCCGCGGTCCAGCAGGAGCGCCAGGCCGAGGGCGACGGCGAGCTGGACCGGCACCGAGACCACCACGTAGGTGAGTGTCGCGACCAGCGACTTGCCCAGCCGCTCGTCGCCGACCATGCGCTGGATGTTCTCCAGCCCGGTGAAGTTCGGGTCCTGCAGCAGGTTGTAGTCCGTGAACGCCAGGTACAGGGAGGCGACCATCGGGCCGATCGTGATGCCGACGAGGCCCAGGAGCCAGGGTGCCAGGAAGACCGCCGCGGCCTTCGAGTCCCGGCGGCGTTCCTTGGCCAGGGCCTGCTTCTGGTCGGCGGTCAGACTGCCCCGGCCGCCGCGGCTCAGGGTCCGCAGCTCGCCGATCGCACTCACGACGTGGCCTCCGTGCTGGCCGGACGGGCGCGCCTGCCGGCGCCGGACCCTCCGCGGGGGATGGTGGGAGCTGAGGACACCGATACTCCTTCGGATCGTGTCATGCGTCGTCGCACAGGCGGGCGGGAATAGTGATCGTTCACTTTTCCACCCGGCGTCAACATAGTGAACGTTCACTATGCTGTCAACGCTGGTGTCGGTGCCTCGCCGGACGCCCCGAGCGAGAGGATGGCGGAATGTCCGACCACGCCGGGCGGCGGCCGACGATCGTCCAGGTCGCGCGCCTCGCACACGTCTCCCATCAGACCGTCTCGCGGTACCTGCGGCACAACGGCGGCCTCAAGCCCGAGACGGTCCGGCGCGTCGAGGCCGCCATCGAGGAGCTCGGCTACCGCCCCAACCTGGTGGCCCGCTCCATGCGCACCCGGCGCACCGGCCGGCTGGCCGTGCTGCTGCCCGCCCCCGCGTTGCTGCTGCCCACACGCCTGCTCAGCGCCGCCGCGGTCGTGGCCCACGACGCGGGCTTCCTCATCGAGGTCGTCAGCGTCGAGGGCGGCCCGCGGGAACGTGCCGGCCGGGCACTGGAGCTGATGACGTCCGGCCAGGTCGAGGGAGTGCTCTCCCTCAGCTCGCTGCCCGGGCTGACCGACCAGCCTGCGACGCCGTCGCGCGCCGCGTTCGCGGTGGTGGGGGAGTACGACGACGAGCTGCACGGCATCGGCGAGCTCGCGGACGCCTCGGTGGTCGCCGAGATCGTCGAGCACCTCGCGGACCTCGGGCACCGGCACTTCCTGCACGTCGCGGGGCCGGGCGCCTGGCCGTCGGCCCGGGCCCGCCGGCAGGTCTACGCCGAGGTGATCGAGCGGCTCAGGCTCGTCTCCCACGGCGTCGTCGACGGCGACTGGTCCGCGGAGTGCGGGTACGCGGCGGTGCGCGCCCTCCCCGGAACCAGCCCCGTCACCGCGGTGGTCGCGGCCAACGACCCGATGGCGACCGGTGCTGTCCGGGCCGCCCTGGACCGGGGCTGGGGCGTGCCGGAGCGGCTGAGCGTCGTGGGGTGGGACGACCTCGAGCTGGGCCGGTTCGCCACGCCGTCGCTCTCCAGCGTGGTCGTCGACCGGGAGGAGCAGGGGCGGGTGGCCATGGAGCGGCTGATCGCGCTGGTCCGCGGCGAGCCGGAACCCGAGCGCACGCGGCTGCCGCTGAACCGGCTGGTGCTGCGGGAGTCCACCGGGCCGGCGCCGGTGCTGGGCTAGGGACCCGCCCGGCGGTGGTGGTGCGGGTCCCGGTCACGGACCTCCTGGTCCGCGAGCTCTCGCCGCGGGACGCGGGCCCGGGCGCCGTCCCGCAGCCGCCGCGCTCCCTGACGGGGAAGCCCTTGTCATTGGACAAGATTCTTGACTATTCTCAACTGGTCAAGATTGTTGACTAATCTCAAGGAGGGGTCATGCCGGTGATGGAGGTGACGCGACTGCGGGTCGCGTCGGACAAGGCGGCCGCGCTGAGCGAGGCGCGGCCCGCGATGCTGGCGGCGTTCAGCGAGCGGCCCGGGTTCGTCCGCGCCGACCTGGTGCGGGTGTCGGAGAACGAGTGGCTCGACCTGATCGTGTGGGAGAGCTCGGCGGACTTCGCGGAGTCGCGGCGCCGTGGCGCGGACTCTGCGGCCGTGGCGACGTTCTTTGCCGCGATCGACGCCGTCGTCTCCGGTGAGGAGGGGCAGGTGTGGCAAGCATGACGCGCGCCGCCCGGGACGACGGTACTGGCCGGCAGGTCCGGCCGCGGACCGACCTGCCGATGGCGACGACGCGGCTGCTGCTCCTGCTGCAGGGCGAGATGTTCCGCCGGATCGCCGAGGAGGGGTACACGGACGTGCGTCCGCGTCAGGGCGCCGTGCTGGCCTACCTCACGCCCGAGGGGCGGCGCCTGTCCGAGTATGCGGAGCTGTCCGGTCAGCCCAAGCAGATCATCGGCACCATCGCCGACGAGCTGGAGGCAGCGGGCTACGTGGTGCGGCGGCCGGACCCCTCCGACGGTCGGGCCAAGCTGCTTGCCCCGACCGAGCGGGGGCTCGCCGAGCTGGAGGCTTCGCGGAACATCATCGCCGACCTGGAGGCGCGCGTGGCGGACGAGCTGGGCGAGGACGGCCTGGCGACGCTCATGGACCACCTGGTCCGGGCTGCGCGGGCGGTCCAGGCTGTGCGGGAGGACCGCGAGCCGTAGGTGCCACGCTGCTCTTCTTCACCGGGACGTGACGTCCGCGGGTTGGACCAGCCAGGCGCCGCCCGGACCGACGCCGGGCGGCGCCGAGATCAGGCGGCGCCGGAGTGCGCCTCAGCCAGCAGGGCCGGCAAGCTGCCGACGGAGTCGATGAGGTGGGTGTGCGGTGCTGCGGCGAGCGTGGCGCGCGGGACGCCGCCGCTCAGCACGCCGATCACGAGACCGGCGCCTGCGTTGCTGCCTGCCTCGAGGTCGAGCACCGTGTCACCCACGGTGAGCACGTCGGTCGCTCGCCACACGCCGGTGCGCTCCATCGCCCGGTGCACCATGTACGGAGCGGGCCGACCTGTGGGCACGTCGTCGGTGCACAGGACGGCGTCGACCGTATCGCCCTCACGCCATCCGAGGCGGTCGAGGAGCAGTCCGGTCACCTCGGCGGAGAACCCGGTGGTCAGGGCGATCTTCGCGCCGTGGGCCCGCAGTGCCTCGAAGGCATCCAGCACCCCGGGCATCGCCACGGGCGGCGTCTCGTCGTAGGCGATGCGGAGCAGGCGCTCGAAGTCGGCGAACGCCGCCTCGACGGTGTCTCCGTCGGTTGTGCGACCGATCGTGAGCAGGGACCGGATGGCGGTGCGCTTGTCGGCGCCCATCCAGCGGGCGACGTCGGCGACCTCTGCGGTGCTGCCGTGCGCGCACGGCGTCGTGCAGGGCGCGGTAGACGGCTCCGCCCTCCTCGACGGTGGTACCGGCGATGTCCAGTGCGGCCAGAGCGATCATGAGTCGTTTCCTCTCGGGTGGTGCAACATGCCTGGTTCAGGGGTCAGCCGGTGAGGCCGGCGCGGTCGAGCACGTCGGTGGCCAGGCCCAGGCCGGTGGTCATGCCGATTCCGGTGGTCACGGTCGCGACGTGCACGCCGGGCTCGGGTTCGGCCACCAGGAACTCGCGGCCCGGTGCGGTCTCGTAGGTGCCCTGCCAGCGTTCGACGACGTCGAGGCCGGTGCCCAGCAGGTCCGTCAGGAGACGCATCAGGACGGCGTTGCCGGCCTCGTCCTGGAACACGGGCGCGTCGACGGCGCGGACGTGCGTGTCGCCGACGATCAGCGTGCCGTCGGCCTGGGGTGTCAGCATGAGGTTGACGTCCCACGCGGCGGCCGAGTTCCCCACGACCGTCGTGGCAGCCCGGGCCGCCCGGGAGCACGGCCTGGCCGTGGTGGCGGGGGCGCCCAACGCGGTGCGGGGGAGCTCGCACACGGCGAACGTCTCGGCGCGCGAGCTGGTCGCGCTGGGGCTGGTGGACGCGCTCGCGTCCGACTACGTGCCCGCCACGATGATGGCCGCCGTCGCGCTGCTGGTGGACGAGAGGCTGGCGGACCTGCCGCGTGCGGTCGGTCTCGTCACCTCCGGGCCCGCGCGCGTGGCAGGTCTCACCGACCGCGGGTCGCTGACCGTCGGGGCGCGCGCCGACGTCGTCCTGGTGCGGTGGTCCGGGCGGTGGCCGGCCGTGGCCGCCACCGCGCGCGCGGCCCGAGCGTGAGATCAGCCGTGGCCCGGACTCATCCGCACCAGACGCTGTCCGAGTAGTACCAGGCACCGCCCAGCATCTCGTTCGTGGCGGCGTTGCGCCACGTCATGTACGCGCGGGCGCGCACCCAGAATCCCGCACCGCCGTTGCCGCAGTTGATCCCCTGCGGGTTGAGGCCGTAGTCGGTGCGGGGCCACCAGCCGTCGTACTGGTTGTAGACGGAGGTCCAGTTCACCCACGTGCTGCCGTCCCAGGCCTGCAGCCCGTAGCGGTTCGCCGCGACCTCGTAGTCGCCGCCGCCGGAGACGTCGGACACCGTGGCGGTCGAGCTCGTCCACCCGCTGTCGTCCCGGTACACGGCGACGCAGCGGGTCACCTGCTCACCCCAGCAGCTCCGCCCCAGGAGCTGGCTCGCGGACGCCGGGGCAGCGGTCAGCAGCGTGCACCCCAGCGCCAGCCCGATCCCCGCGGCGATGGTCCTCTTGATGTTCATGTCCGTCGTCCTCGATCACTCGTCCGTCGTCGGCCCCGTGGTGCGGCCCGTCCGGCGGCACCGGACCCGGCCGAGTCTGGGCATCGTGCCTATGCGCGGTCTACGCGCGGTCTACGTGCCGATGCCCGGCTGCGGGGCCGTCCGGCACAGATCCGGGTGAGGTCGGCCGTAGGACGCGGCGCCAGGCTCGCCTCTGTCATGTCCCGCATCGAGTGAGGAACGAGCATGGAGCTGGTGAGACGGCGCGTCGGCATGGCCCTCGGGGTGGTCCTGGCCATGGTGGCGAGCTTCCTGGTCGTGGCGTCGACGGCGGCACCGGCGCAGGCGTTGGGGGACAAGTGCCCCGGGACGCAGGTCAAGCGGTGCATCAGGGTGCTTCAGGTCGGCACGTCGTACTACGCGCACGCCGGGATCGAGGACGAGGACGGCGCGTACGACGTGGCCGTGAACAGCATCCAGCTGCAGCGGCACAACGGGAGCACGTGGGTGACGGTCAAGGAGAACGGCAACTTCGACGGGTGGGCCGCGACGCGCGACGAGGGTGACACGGGCTCGCACTCGTGCACCAGCGGCGGGCACAGCTTCCGGGCGCGGGCGTTCTTCCAGTGGTCCGGGCCGGACTCGGGCGAGCAGTGGCTCACGACCGACGTCGTCCCGATCTGTGCCGGCGCGTTCCAGGTCCCGTTCCCGTGCAGCGAGACCTGGACCGGGAGCACCCGCTCCGGGCACAGCCCGGCCAACGCCGTGGACTTCAACCGGAACCCCGACGAGGGGCAGCAGGTGTACGCGTCGGCCGGCGGCACGGTGACGACCGTGCGCGACCTGGGCGGGGTGTCCTACGGCAGGTACGTCGTCATCACGCACAACGGTGGCTACCAGACCCTGTACGCCCACCTGGAGAGCTTCGCGGTGTCGGTGGGCGACGCGGTCACGGTGCGGACGCCGATCGGCCGGGTGGGCAGCACGGGCGGCTCGTCGGGGCCGCACCTGCACTACGAGCAGCGGCTGAACGGCAACGACGTGCGGGTCAGGTTCGTCAACGCCGACCCGGTCTACTACGGGGACAAGAACCTGAGCCGAGACTCGGAGTGCCTCTGACGGCGGTGGCCGACGGCAGCGGTGATGGACAGGGTTTTGCCGCGATGCAATACTCGGGCACCTCAACGGTGAGAGGACCCACTATGTCCCGTTTTCGTCGGATGGCCCTCGCGGTCGCAGTGCTGATCGCCGCCACCCCGTTCACGAGCAGTGCCGCCGTGCCACCGGAGGACCCCGTACGAGCCGCAGCCGTGGTGAACACCTTCCGCAACCCCGTGAACCCGAGCGCCGACCCGTCGGTGATCTTCCACGAGGGCACCTACTACGCCGCCACGACGCGGGGCGATCGCATCAGCATCTGGCGCTCGCCGAGCATCGCCACGCTGCTGGCAGCTCCGGAGGAGGTCGTCTGGCGCGACTCCGACCCGACCCGCAACACCCAGATGTGGGCGCCGGCGTTCCGGCATGTCGGTGACCGCTGGTACATCTACTACACGGCGTCGGACGGCGTGGACAGCAACCACCGGATGTACGTGCTGGAGTCGGCCGGGAACAGCCCCATGGGCCCGTACTCGTTCAAGGCCAAGATCGCCGACTTCGGCGAGTACGCGATCGACGGCGAGCCCATCACCCACAACGGTCAGGACTACTTCGTCTGGACCGGCCCGGGCCGCGGCCAGGGTGGGCCCGCGCAGCTCTACATCGCGCGGATGAGCAATCCCTGGACGACGACCGGCGGCAGGGTGGCGATCCCCGCGGACGGCGGCTGCACCGAGGTCCGGGAGGGCCCGACACCGCTCTACCGCAACGGTCGCACGTTCCTGACCTACTCCACCTGCGACACCGGCAAGCCGGACTACCAGCTGTGGATGAAGAGCATCGCGAACGGCGCCGACCCGATGGTGGCGGGCAACTGGGTGCAGCACGCCGGGCCGGTCTTCTCCCGGAACGACGCGACCGGCGTCTGGGGGCCCGGGCACCACTCGTTCTTCCGGTCTCCCGACGGCACGGAGGACTGGATCGCCTACCACGGCAAGAACACCAGCACCAACACCTACTCGTTCCGGACGACGCGGGTCCAGCGCTTCACCTGGAACGCGGACGGCACGCCGAACTTCGGCCGTCCCCTGGCTGCCGGCGCGACCCAGACCCTGCCGTCCGGTGACCCCGGCGCGGCCACCCGGGCGATCAACGACTTCGACACCGGCACCGGCCTGTGGCAGGTCCAGTACGCGGGCTCCTGGCAGTCCGGCTCGGGCTGCGGCGTGCAGTGCTTCTGGAGCGACGACCACTGGAGCGGCGCCACGAACGCCACCGCGACCATCAGGTTCAACGGCACCCAGGTCGCACTGCTGAGCGTCCGGGACAGCGGCAACGGTATCGCCGCGATATCGATCGACGGTGGCGCCGAGCAGCGCGTCGACCTCTACAGCGGCATCCGTGTCGGGGAGCAGCTGAACTACCTCAGCCCGGTGCTGCCGCCCGGGGAGCACACGCTGCGGGTCCGGGTGACCGGGGAGCGCAACCCTGCGTCGACGGCCTCGGTCGTCAGCATGGACCGGATCGAGGTCTACGGCGTCGGCTGAGCCGGGCGGTCGTCAGGGTGGGGACCGTAGCTGGATGAAAGACCTACCACCTGGTGTTGAGGCACTCTGCAAGGCCGAGTTTCGAGCTTGCACCCGCTCCCTCGCCGTGCTCGGTGAGGGCCACGACGGATCGTCCGGCACGTACCTGCCGGTGGAGGGATGTTTTCTCATGGCTACGGTCACTTTCGACCACGCGACGCGCGTCTACCCGGGCACCGAGACCCCTGCGGTCAACCAGTTCACCTTGGAGGTCTCAGACGGCGAGTTCCTGGTGCTGGTCGGGCCCTCGGGTAGCGGCAAGTCGACAGCCCTGCGCATGCTGGCGGGTCTGGAGGACGTCAACGGCGGGCACATCTTCATCGGTGACCGGGACGTCACCGACGTGCAGCCCAAGGACCGCGACATCGCGATGGTGTTCCAGAACTACGCGCTCTACCCCCACATGTCCGTAGCGGACAACATGGGCTTCGCCCTGAAGATCGCCGGCACCCCGAAGGCCGAGATCCGCCAGCGGGTCGAGGAGGCCGCCAAGATCCTGGACCTGACCGAGTACCTGGACCGCAAGCCCAAGGCCCTCTCCGGTGGTCAGCGTCAGCGTGTGGCCATGGGCCGCGCGATCGTGCGTCAGCCGCAGGTGTTCCTCATGGACGAGCCGCTGTCCAACCTGGACGCCAAGCTGCGCGTCCAGACCCGTACCCAGATCGCCTCGCTGCAGCGCCGCCTGGGCGTGACCACGGTCTACGTGACCCACGACCAGACCGAGGCCCTGACCATGGGTGACCGCATCGCGGTCCTCAACGGCGGCATCCTGCAGCAGGTCGGCACCCCGCGGGAGATGTACGACCGCCCGAGCAACGTCTTCGTCGCCGGCTTCATCGGCTCCCCGGCCATGAACATCGGCACGTTCGACGTCAAGGACGGCAGCGTCAAGGTCGGCTCGGCCAGCGTCCCGCTGGAGCGGTCCATCGCCGGCGCCATCCCGGACTCCGACGGCGGCAAGGTGACCCTGGGCTTCCGCCCCGAGTCGCTCGACGTGGTCCCCTCCGGCACCTCCGGCTCGTTCGAGGTCGAGGTCAACCTCGTCGAGGAGCTCGGCTCCGACGCCTTCGTCTACGGCTCCCTCAAGGGCGACGCCGCCGACGTCGACCTCTCCGCCGGCGACACCAACCAGGTCATCGTCCGTATCGACCCGCGCGGCGTGCCGGACAAGGGCGACGTCATCAACGTCGCCATCCAGGCCGGCCACTCCCACGTGTTCTCCGCGACCTCGGGCGAACGCCTCGGCTGACCCACCCCGCCCGCGGCGGAGCGGTGACATCGTCTGCGAAGGGACACGACCCGATGGATCAGCAACAGCACCAGGCGCTGGACGCACTCGTCGACCAGGTCCCCGAGGGATGGTCCCGGGTGCGGGTAGAAGGACAGGCCTGGGGCGTGACCCGCACGACGCGTGCGAACGGCAAGGTCGTCACGATCAGCGCCGAGCGCCTCAGCGACGCGCAGCAGCTCAGCGCGAACGTGTGGGTCACCACCCGAGGGGCCGTGCTCAAGCCGTGCGAGGTGCCGGCCGAGGCCGTTGTCGAGTTCCTGCAGTCCGCCGCGCCCGAGCTCGCCGGTGATCGTGACGCCGCGCGTGCCGATGCGTCGGTCGCGCGGACCAGGCGTGGGTCGTCCGCAGCTGGAGGCGTGGCTCTCGTGCGCTGAGATGCTTGTCGCCGTGGGGGGGGGGGGGGGGGGGGGGGGGGGGCCCCCCCCCCCCCCCCCCCCCCCGCCCCCCCCCCGGGCCCCGGCCCCCCCCCCCCCCCCCCGCCCCCCGCCGCCC
>NZ_JBITFV010000010.1:0-194513 GCF_044456525.1 Promicromonospora sp. NPDC050880 | reverse complement strand
TGCCTCAACCCCTCGGCGGCCCCCCCCCCCCCGGGGGGGGCCCCCCCCCCCGGGGGGGCCCCCCCCGGGCCGGGCGCCCCCCCGGGGGGGGGCCCCCCCCCGGGGGGGGCCCCCCGCCCCGCCGGCCGGTCAGTCCCGGGCCATCGCGGCCCGCAGGTGGGCCTCGACGTCCACGTAGGCGTCGTCCGCGACGTCGAACACCACCTTGTGGATCGTGCCGCCCGTGAACTCGAAGCTCGACCCGGCGTACAGGCTGGAGACCGCGTCCCCGCTGTCGTAGCCGATGCACAGACCCTCCCCGCACAGCGAGAAGTGGCCCAGGACGGTCCGGATCTCCTGCTCGGCGACCAGCTCGTCGTCCACCCACAACCGCAGCGGACCGATCGCCTCGCGGTACTCGCCCGTGCGCTCCTTGGCGAAGTCGACGCCGACGACGTGCCGACCGCTCGTGGGCGCCGGTGCCGAGACGCGGATCTCCGGCGGGATGCCGAGGAAGTTGTACGCATAGGTCACGGTGCCGTCCCTGAGGAAGAGCGCATGGCCACCGAACCGCGAGCCCTGGGCGAAGACCACACCCTCCGTGCCGGGTTCCAGGTCGAGGTCGGCGAGCACCTTGTAGGACACGCCGTGCACGTTGGCGGCCGAGCGCTCGGGAACCTCCGACGTACCCGGGTAGTAGGTGTACTGGCCCGTCGGCGGCACCGGGACGTGGAACTCCATCCTCATGTAGGTCTCGAAGTCCTTCGCGTTGCCGAGCACCTGCAGGTCGTTGAGCGGCAGCACGTCGTTGGCCCGCGCCTCGCGCATCCAGAGCTCCTTGAGCTCCTCGACCCGGTCCGGGTGCTGGGCGGCGAGGTCGTGCGCCTCCGCGCGGTCCTCGTCGGTGTGGAAGAGCTGCCACCGGTCCCTGTCGAAACCGCTCATGCCGCTGACCGGCCCGTGCTCGGTGACCGCCTTCCAGCCCCGGTGCCAGATGCCGCGGCTGCCGAACATCTCGTAGTACTGGGTCTCCTTGCGCGTCGGCGCGTCCGCGTCGTCGAAGGAGTACATCATCGACACACCCGACAGCGGCGTCTGCTCCACCCCGTCGACGACGTCGGGGAACTCGACCCCGCACGCCTCCAGGATGGTCGGCACCACGTCCGTGCAGTGGTGGTACTGGTGCCGCACCTCGCCGCGCGCGGAGATGCCCGCCGGCCAGTGCACGACGAGCGGGTCGCACACCCCACCCTGGTAGGTGTACCGCTTGAACATGCGGTACGGCGTCGAGAACGCCATGGCCCAGCCCGTCGGGTAGTGGTTGTAGGTGTCGGGGCTGCCGAGCCGGTCCACCATCGAGAGGTTCTGCTGCAGGTCGTCCGGGTAGCCGCCGAAGACCTTTCCCTCGTTGACCGACCCGTCAGGGCTGCCCTCGGCCGAGGCCCCGTTGTCCGCGCAGTACAGGATCAGCGTGTTCTCGAGCTGTCCGGACTCCTCCAGGTAGTCGACGATGCGACCCACCTGGGCGTCGGTGTACTCGGAGAAGCCGGCGTACACCTCCGCCATCCGGCAGAACAGCGCTCGCTCCTCCTCGTTCAGCCCGGCCCACGGCCGCACCCTGTCCGGCGGGGTGAAGGTGCCCTCCGGCATGGGGTTCATGGGCGTCAGCTCCGTGCCCTCGGGCAGCACGCCCCGCTCGATCATGCGCGGCAGCACCCACTCGCGGTACGCCTCGTACCCGTCGTCGAAGGCACCCTTGTACTTGTCCACGTACTCCTGCGGGGCGTGGTGCGGAGCATGGTTGGCACCGGGGCAGAACCACAGGTACCACGGCTTGTCCGGCTCGGTCTGCTTGCTGTCCCGGATCATCCGCAGCGCCTGGTCGGCGAGGTCCTTCGACAGGTGGTACCCGTCCTCCGGACCGTACGGCTGCGCCACGTACCGGTTGCCCTCCGCGAGGGACGGGAACCACTGGTTGGTCTCCCCGCCGAGAAAGCCGTAGAACTGGTCGAACCCCTGACCCAGCGGCCAGCGCTTCTTCGACGCCCCCGTGGTCCACTCGTCGATCGGCACGTTGTGGTTCTTGCCCACCCAGAACGTGCTCCACCCGGCGTCGCGCAGCACGGTCGCGAGCGTCGCGTTCGACGGCGGGATGTGCGAGCTGTACCCCGGGAAGCCCGTCGAGCTCTCGGAGATCGACGCGAACCCGTTCAGGTGGTGGTTGCGCCCGGTGAGGAACGTCGAGCGCGTGGGCGAGCACAGCGCCGTCGTGTGCCACTGGGAGTAGGTGAGGCCGCCGGCGGCGAGGCGGTCCATCGTCGGCATCTGGATCCGGCCGCCGTAGGGCGACCAGGCGGCCTGCCCGGTGTCGTCGTAGAGCACCACCAGCACGTTGGGGGCGCCCTGCGGTGCCTTGTCGGGGAGGAACGCGTCCCAGTCCCCCTGCGAGTCGCGGACGTCGAGCTCGATCCTGCCCTGGAACTCCCGTGCCATCTCTTTTCCTCCAGCTCGGTCACGCCCCCGCCCCTGGATGTTCCGCGGGCGCGGGCGCGGGCCACCTCACCCGATCCAGGTGAAAGGATCGGCGAGGCCCACAGCTTGGCTGACGGGTGTGGACGCGACCTCGGCACTCCCGGGCTGGCTCGCCCCCTCCCTGCGGGGGTACCGCAGGACGTGGCTGCGGGCGGACGTCGTCGCGGGCCTGGCCGCCGGCGTCGTCGTGGTGCCGCAGGCCATGGCCTACGCGACCATCGCGGGCCTGCCCGTGGCCGTCGGGCTCTACACCTGCATGGTGCCCGTGGTCCTGTACGCGCTGCTCGGCGGCTCGCACACCCTCAGCGTCTCCACGACGTCCACGATCGCCGTGCTGACGGCGTCCACGCTCGCGGCGGCCGGCGGGTCGGCGGGCGGAGCGGCGGACCAGGCGGCCGACGACGTGCTCGGCGCCGCGTTCACCCTGACCGCGCTGGTCGGCGCCTGCCTCCTGGCGATGCGGCTGTTCCGGCTCGGCTCGCTCGTGGAGCAGATCAGCCCGGCCACCCTGACCGGGGTCAAGACGGGCGTGGGGCTGACGGTCGCCGTGGCGCAGCTACCGACGCTCCTGGGTCTGGCCACACCGGCGGACGACCCGGGGTTCCTCGGCGCACTGGGCGGCGTGGTGTCCGCACTGTCCACGACGCACGTGCTCACCGCCGTGGTCTCGGCCGCCGCCGTGGGCACCCTGCTGGTGCTGCGGCGGGTGGCGCCGCGGGTCCCGGGCGCGCTGGTGGTCGTGGCGGCCTCGATCCTGCTGGTGGCACTGACCGACGTCGAGGACCGCGGGCTGGCGCTCATCGAGCCGGTGCCCGCCGGGCTGCCGGGCGTGAGCCTGCCCGTGTGGGACGAGGTCGTGCGCCTGCTGCCCGGCGCGCTGGCCATCGCCGTCATGGCGTTCCTCGAGACGGTCCTGGTGGCACGCGCACAACGGCAACGGTCCGAGCCGGCGATCGACAGCGACCGGGAGCTGCTCGCCGTCGGTGTCGCGGCCCTCGGCGGTGGCCTCAGCCAGTGCCTGCCCCCGGCGGGCGGCTTCTCCCAGAGCGCGGTCAACCTGGGTGCAGGCGCCCGCACCCAGGTGTCGGGGATCACGACGGCGGCGCTGGCCGTGCTCGTCGCACTCTTCCTCGCCCCCGTGCTGAGCGACCTGCCGGCCGCGACGCTCGCCACCCTGGTGCTGGTCGCGGTCGTGGGTCTCGTGTCGCCGGCCGAGTTCGTGCGGCTGTACCGCATCGACCGGACCGAGCTCTGGGTCGCGGCGATCACCACGGCGATCGGGCTCACGGCGGGCCTCCTGCCCGCCGTGGGCGCGGGCGTGGTGCTCACGCTGTTCCTGGTGCTGCGTGCCGTGAGCCGCAGCGCCGTCCGCCCGCTCCACCCCGCACCCGACGGCGGCTGGACCACCAACCCCCCGCCCGACGGCGAGGCCGCGCCACCCAGGCTGATGCTGCTGCACCTCGACCGCACGATCTACACGGGCAACGCCCGCCCCACGCAGGACGCCGTGCTGGCCGCGGCCCTCGCCGCCGACCCGCCGCCGCGCGCGGTGGTGCTGGAGGGCACGGCCGTCGAGCGGGCGACGGTACCGCTGCTGGACGCCGTCGAGGGGCTGGACGCAGACCTCGCCCGGGAGGGGATCAGGCTCCTGCTGGCGGCCTTCCCGGCGCGGGTGCGCCGCAGGGCGACGGTGTCGGCGTGGTGGGCGGCGGCGGAGCGGGACGGCCGGGTCCTGCCCACCGTGGGAGCCGCCGTGGCGGCGGCCGCCCCGGAACGGGCCGCGGAGCAGGCCACGGAAGAAGCCACAGGCGAGGCCACGGGAGAGGCTCCGGCATGACCGGGCCGGCGGAGCGCTCCGCGCCTCGGGGCGAGGCCACGTCCCGGCGTCCGCCCCGGTGGCTGCCGCGGGCGCTGCTCATGGCGGTGCTCGCCGTCTACCTCGCGGCGTTCGGCTGGTACGCGCTGGGCGCTCTGCGCGGCCTCGCGATCAACGTGCTCATCGCCTTCTTCCTGGCGCTCGCGCTCGAGCCCCCGGTCCTGTGGTGCGTGCGGCACGGCTGGCGGCGCGGTGCGGCAGCGGCGACCGCGCTCGGCGGCTCGCTCGTGGCCGTCGCCGTGGTGCTGGCACTGTTCGGCAACCTGTTCGTACAGCAGCTCCTCCAGCTCCTGGACGTGGTGCCCGAGGTCTACACGGCGGTCCAGGACCTCGCCGCGGAGCGGTTCGGCCTCGCCCTCCCCGACTCGGGCGATCTCGTCCGTGACGTGCTGACCACCTTCGGCGACGACGTCGCCTCCGGTGCGCTGCTGTTCGGCACCACGGTGATCGGGGCCCTCTTCGCGATGCTCACCGTTCTCCTGGTGACCTACTACCTGCTCGCGGCCGGCCCGAGGTTCCGGGCGGCCGTCTGCCGGTGGCTGACACCCGCACGGCAGCAGGAGGTGCTGACGCTGTGGGAGATCACCCAGGTCAAGGTCTCCGACTTCATCAGCTCCCGCATCGTGCTCGCGGCCCTGTCGAGCGCCTTCACCGCCGTCTTCCTGCTCGTCCTGGGCACGCCGTACGCGCTGCCGCTGGCGCTCTTCGTCGGCGTGGTGTCGCAGTTCGTGCCGACCATCGGCACCTACCTGGGCGGGGCGCTGCCCGTGGCCGTCGCGCTGACGGCGCAGGGCCTGCCCCAGGCGCTCGGCGTGCTGGCCTTCGTGATCGGGTACCAGCAGCTCGAGAACCTCTACTTCTCGCCCAAGGTGTCGGCGCGCGCGCTGGAGATGAACCCCGCGGTGAGCTTCCTCGTGGTGCTCGCGTTCGGCGCGCTGTTCGGCGCCCTGGGCGCGTTCCTCGCACTGCCCGTGGCCGCCACGATCCAGGCGACGGCGAACACCTACCTGCGGCGCCACGCGCTCATCGAGTCCCACCTGCTGCGGGACCCGACCAGGTGGCAGCCCGTGGACGACGACGAGGCGGCCGGCCCCGGACCGCGCCCCTAGACGATCTTGGGAAATGCTGCCAGGAAGCCGATCCCGACGAGCAGCAGGACCCCGGCCCCAGCGAGCACCGCCCACGATCTGCGCTCCGAGTCGAACTTGCCCGCGAGCGCCCCGAAGAACAGCACGAGCGCGAACAGGACCGTGAGCAGGGTGTAGTTGTCACCGCGCCGGTTGTCCGCGAGCGCGTCCCCGAAGTACGCGTCCGCCCGGTCGTCGGCCTGCTGCGCCTCGACCTCGCCGGGCGGCACGTAGCTGTCCAGCATGAACGGGCTGCGCGGCGCGCCGGGGTCCTGGAGCGGGCGCGCTGCCAGCCACTCGTCGAATGCCGGTGTGAAGTGGTCGGTGAACCGTTCGCGCGCGAACTGCGCCAGGGTCTCGTCCCCGTCCGCCGTCGCCTGGAGCCAGATGCCGAACACCTGCAGGTCCACCGCACGCGCCGCTTCCGCCGTGGTGGCCTCGCGGGCCGCCTCGATGCGCTGGGTGGAGGCGCGGGAGAACGCGATCGACATCTCGCCGCTCCACTTGCTGGACTCGAACCCGCTCCACGCGGTCAGCACAGCCGTGACCGCCAGCAGCACGACGGCCACGGTCTCCAGGGGCCAACGCCGTCCGGGGCGGCGCCCCTGGTCCGGCTCGGTCTCGACGGTCTCCTCCGGCATGCCCACCACCGCTCCCCGCGTCGTCGTCGGCCTCCCCGTACGGTGCCGCTGTCAGCACCCCAGCTCGTCCACCATGGCCTCGCGGGCCTCCTGGACGTTCTCCGCCTCGTCCTTCAGGGACTGTGCCGCGTCCTGGAGGGTCTCGTCGCCGTCCACGTCCTCGACCGCCTGCTGCAGGCCGTCCCATGCCTCGTCGAGTGCCTGACCGCGGTCCTGGGCCACCTGGTCCGCCGCGGCGTCGAGGTCCTGCCAGGCGGCGCGGACCTCGTCGCGCGCGGTCATCACCTCGTCGACCGTGGCATCAGGGGTAGCAGTCGTGGCGAAGTCGTCCAGTGCCGTGCCGAGCTGCTCGGCGGCGGCGCAGGCCTGCTCGGTGTTCTCCTCGGGTGTCTCGCTGGAGCAGGCCGCCGTGGCCAGGATCATCAGCCCGGTCGCGACGCCCGCCGCCCGTCTCGTGGTGCTGCGCATGTCGATGCCCTTCTGTCGTCGGTACGGATCTGTCGTCGGGTACGGCGGGCGGGCGCTCAGCCCAGCAGCTTCGCCTTGGCCGCCGCGAACTCGGCGTCCGTGAGGACGCCCTGGCCGTGCAGCGTGCCCAGCTGCGCGAGCTGGGCCAGCAGCTCGTTGTTCCCCGCGCCGCCGGACGCTGCCGCAGGCGGTGCCGCCTGGGGCTGCGCGACGGGCTGCGCCGGGGGCGGGGCCGCCTCGTACCGCTGGGCCTCGTACTGCTGGGCCTCGTACTGCTGCTGGGCGCGGTTCGCCTGGCGGCGGCTGATCGCTCCCGCCGTCGCCTGGGCGGTGCCCGCGATGACGGCGGTGCGCGCGGCGGTGCCCAGGAGTCCGGGCCTGCCGAAACGTCTCAGGGGTGCCATGTCGGTGCTCCGTTCGTTGTCAGGTTCTGCGGTGAGGTTCGGGTTCAGGCCGGGGACCCGGCCGCGGTCTCGGCCTGAGCCGCGACCTCGTTGACCGTCGTGGCGGGTACCCGCTCGTGCAGGATCACCTCCGCGTCCGCGTCCACGGCCGCCTGCACGAGGGCTCGTGACCAGGTGTGCTCGATCGCCAGGACGAGCACGGACATTCCCGGGTCGACCGCCGCGGCGATCTCCCGCAGGTCCTCGTCGCCCGTCAGCCCGGCGGCGGGGAGCTCCACGGTGACCAGGTCGATCTCGTCGCCCAGCTCGTGCGCCTCCAGGAGCGCGATCTCGCCGTCCTCGCCGCGGCGCACGACGGCGAGGTCCAGCAGGGTGACGGCGCCGCCCGCGGCGACGTCGAGGACGGCCCGGGTGACCGAGGGCGGGATGCGCGGGGTGTCGAAGGCGAGCGCGACAAGCTCGACGGGACCGAACGAGGGTTGCATGATGACCTCCAGGGACTGTTCGCAACAGGAGTTGCGGGACCGGGGGGACTACCCGGCACGTGCCACGGTGGTGCGAGCGATGCCCGAGACCAGACCGAGGATCGCGAACCCGATGACCACGTTGATGAGCGCGCTCGCCAGCTTGCTGCCCAGCGGGGCGTCGGTGACGAACGGCGCCACCCCGGCGACCACGGTCGCCAGGCCCACGATCCAGCCGAAGAACGACAGCGCCCGCGGCGTGCTCAGGAGCAGCAGGTGCACGAGCGCGACGGCGAGCAGAGCGGCGACCGCGGCAGCCACCATGAACCGGACCGTCGACACGTCGCCCCACACGCCCTCCCCCTGGGGCGCCAGGAGCGGGATGTCGAACACCCCCCGGAGGACGAGCACGCCCACCAGTGCGATCAGGGCCACGACCAGCGCCGTCGCGACCCCTCCCGACCAGAGCGTGCGGGCGTCCACGGCGCGGGCGCGCGGTGCGGGATCCTGCGGTTGTCGTGGGACGGCCACCGTCTCACCTGACCTCTCGTCTCGCTCGTGCCGACCCTGCGACCCTGCGCGGGCGGTGCGGCAGGCGGCTCACCCGTTGCGGGTGAACCCGGCCGGTTCGCCGTCCGTGAGGCCCCCGGCGAACACCGTGGCCCAGTCCCGCCGCATGCTGACCACGGTCCAGCCGAGCCGCCGCGCCGTGTCCGTGATCGGCTCGTCCGCCGCGAACGTCTGCGCCTGACCGGCGTAGGCGAACTCCCGGTCGGCGTCGTCGTGGTCCACCAGCAGCGAGAGGTGCGGTCCGTCGGCAGCGGAAGCCCACTCGAGCAGCTCGGTGTCACCCGCGGAGTTGCCGGCGGCGAGCGCCGGCGAGCGCCCGAGCTGGGTCTGGATGTTGGTCACCTTGGCGGCGCCCTCGTTGACGTCGCCCAGCACCCGCCCGGTGCGCCGCAGGACCGGGCGGCCGGCGTCGTCCCGGTCGAGGACGTACGCGATCATGGTCCCGACCACACGCTCGGGCGGCACGTCGTACAGCTCCTGGCTGACCGAGCGGACGAACTCGGTACCACCGCCGGTCACGACGCCCACGGTGAAGTCCAGCGCCCGCAAGGCGCCGAGCAGCTCGAGCATCGGCCGGTACCGCGTCGCGGCGAGGGGCCGGCCCAGGGTCGGGTGGGCGGCCGAGCGCAGGAACGTGCGGGTCTCCCGGGTGAAGGCCGCGGGGTCGAGCCCCCGGAAGAGCCCAGCCAGGGCCAGCGCGACCCGCTCCAGCCCGATCTCCCCCACCGCCGCCGAGTCCCCCGCGAGCACGGCACGGAACTCGGCCTCGTGCGCGAGCGCCGGGTCGTCCCGCACCCGCCGCCGCAGCGCGTCGAGATAGAACTCGTACTGCACGTAGGTGGGCCGCTCGCACCACAGGGTGCCGTCGTTGTCGAAGTACGCCACCCGGTCCTCGGGCGGGATCTCCGGCGCCGCGCCGAGGAACCCGAGCAGGGCGTCGCGGGTGGGTCCGGAGCGCCAGGACGGCAGCGGGTCGCCGGTCAGGTCGGTCACGTGGGCTCCTCGGGTCGTTCGGGCGGACGGCACGCGCGCTCAGGTCCGGTCTCCCCCGGCGGCCGCCACGGGGCGGGACAGGAGCTCGAGGAGCAGCACCAGCACGAGGGCCCCCACGGCCACGCCCGCCACGAGACCCGGCGTCGGGCTCGGCGCGAGCAGCAGCACGACGGCGGCCAGCGCGACGACGGCCACCCGGACCACGGCGCGGTAGCGGGCGAGCCAGGTGCCCACCGGCCCGGTGGTCGCTCCCCTGCCCTCGGCCCAGCCTCGCGCCCCGCCCAGGCCCTTGCCGACGGCGGCCCGCAGGCTCCGCGCCGACGCGCTGGACCCGCCCAGGTAGGCCGCCACCGCCACCACGAGGCCGAGCACCCCCACGGTGCGGAGCGTCACGCGCAGGAACGACACCACCTGGTCGAAGACGACCTGCGCGGCGTCGAGGCGCAGCACCAGGCCGCTGAGCGCATCGAGGTACAGCCCGCGGGCGACCGCGAGCGCGAGCGCCATCACGAGCATCGCGGCGACCAGCGCGAGGCCCGCCACGACCAGGGTCCGCAGGCGGTGCACCGCCGCGACCACGCCCGCGCCCAGCAGGACCAGCACCACCCACGGCAACCACTGCCCCAGCGCGACCACCTGCGCGTACCGGTTGCGCACCTCGACGAGCTGGGACGACTCCAGGACGACGAACGACGCGCTGACGGTGGGCAGGTTGGCCACCAGCGTGAACCCCCGGTCCACCAGCCGGTCCTTGAGCAGGTCGATCACCCCGGCGAGCTGGATGGTGAGCCGGCCGTCCTCGCCGGCCTGGACCACGTCGCCGCCTTCGCCCCGCATGACGGCCACGAGCTGCTGGTGGGCGACCCGGTTGGCCTGGGTCCAGGCGTCCCGGAACTGGTCGCTCGCGACCACGCGGTCCGCGGCGTCACGGACGAACGACTCGACCCCGCCCGTCAGCGGCGCCTCCAGCATCGGCAGGGCGCCCGCCACCCGCGGCGCGAGCCCCTGCTCGTCCAGCCCCTCGGCGACCCCGTCGAGCAGCGCGCCGACGTCGATCTGCTCCATCAGCGCCGACGTCATCCGGGCCGACACGGCGGACCGGACCGCCGGGTCCTCGGCCAGGGGCGCCACCGTGGCGACGTACCGGTCGGTGTCGGTCAGGGTGCGTTCCGCCCACGCCGCGACCACGCCGACGGGGGCCAGCAGGGCGCCGAGCACGATCAGGACCACGGCGGCCGTGCTGCGCCCCCGGTGGCGTACGGGCCGCGGGGCGCCGGCCGTCCGCCCGGCCGCGGCCAGGGCATCGAGGCGGCCGCGCAGCTCCGCGTTCTCGCGCTCCAGCGCGGCGAGGCGCGCGCCGTCCTCCGGTGCTGCGGCCGCGTCGTTCATCCGCCCCTCCGAGCCCGGGGCGTGCTCCGCACGCGAGGTCGCGCGCCGCCCGTCACCCATGCTGGGCGGACCCGCAGGCCAGAGCCTCCCCCGGAACGGGTGAGCCGCGCCGTCAGACGGCCGACAGCATCAGCGAGACCGCGAAGCCGATCGCCACCAGGGAACCGGTGGCCACGCCCTCCACGCGGTAGGACTCCGGCAGCAGCGTGTTGGACACCATCGCGAGCAGCGCACCGGCCGCGAAACCCTGGGCGAGCGCCCCGGTGCGGCCGCTGGCCGGGTCGAGCAGCAGGTACCCGAGAGCCGCGCTCACCCCGGCCACGAGCACCACGACGGACCACATCCACAGCACCCGCGACCGCGTCCACCCGGCCGTGCGCAGCCCGCTCGAGGACGACAGCCCCTCCGGGAAGTTGCTGAGGATCACGCCCGCCAGCAGCGCCACGCTGACGTTCCCCTCCAGCACGGTCAGGCCGAGCACGAAGGACTCCGGGATGCCGTCGAGCACCGACCCGAACACGATCGCGAGCGGGGCCCCGTCGGCCTGGGCCCCGCCCGCGTCCTTGCGTGCCGCCGCGCCGCGCCGGCCCAGCCACCAGTCACCGGCGGTGAAGGTGGCCGCGCCCAGCAGGGTGAGCAGCCCGACCTGGCCGACCGAGGCCGTCTCGACGGCCTCGTCCACCAGCTCGAAGGCGACCGACCCGATGAGCAGTCCGGCGCCGAGCGCCATCACCACCGCGATGAACCGGCGGCTCGGCCGCCCCGCGTACGCCACGAGCGCCCCCGCGACCAGGGCGGCCGCCCCGAGCGCACCCCACCCGAAGGCTGCCAGCACGCGCCGGGCCCGTCAGGCCAGCGCCTTGGCCTTGAGCCGCTCGAACTCCGCCGGTGTGATGGTGCCGGAGTCCAGCAGGTTCTTGGCGCTCGCGATCTGGTCGGCGGGCGCCACCGCGGCCACGTCGCGGATGTAGCTCTCGGTGTCCTGGCGTGCCTGGGTGACCACGGCAGCCTGCCGCTGTGCCATGCCCCGGCCGCGCGCGATCAGGTAGACCAGTGCGGTCAGGACGGGCAGGAAGATCAGGAAGATGATCCACACCGCCTTCCACCACCCGGAGAGCTCCTTGTCCCGGAACAGGTCGGCGACCACCTGGAACAGCACCATCAGGTAGGCCACGAAGAAGAAGCTGTAGACCATCAGCCAGAAGAAGTCCCAGAAGTCCATGACCGTCTCCGCTCTCGACGTTCCTCCATGGGGTCTTTCCCCGGCACGAGCCGAGAGCTCCACGGTAGGCGCGGCGTCCTGCCACCGCCTCGTGGGAAACGGGTGAACGCCCGCTCGCCTTGCCCGCTCCCCACACTTCCCGGTACCTGCCGGTACTTCCCGCTACTCGTACCGCAGCGACGAGATCGGGTCCTGCCGGGCCGCCCGCAGCGCCGGCAGGGTGCCGGCGAGGAAGGCGATGGCCATGACGCCCAGCACCACGGCCGCGACCGTGACCGGGTCGAAGGCGACGAGGGTCAGGCCCGGCAGGTTCGCCAGGAGGTCGCCCGAGACGCTGCCCACGAGCTGTCCGACGCCGATCGCGGCCAGCACGCCCAGCGCGCTGCCGACCAGGCCGATCACCACCGCCTCGATGCTGAACAGGGAGAAGACGCGCGGGCTGGACAGTCCCATGGCCTTCATGAGGCCCACCTCGCGGGTGCGTTCCTGGACCGCCATGAAGAGCGTGTTGACGATCCCGATGCCCGCCGCGATCAGCGCGATCACCGCGAACCCGTTCAGCACCAGCACGATCGCGTCGATGACCGACGTCAGCGTGCCGAGCTGGTCCTCCAGGGTGCTGGCGGTGTACCCGGCGTCGGCCAGGCGGTCCACGAGCGCCTGCTGGGCCTCCGGTCCGGCGTCGGCGTCGAAGGTCACCGAGGCCTGCGCGTAACGGGAGGCCTGTGCCGCGGGCACCCCGGTGGCCTGCAGGTCGTAGAGCTCCTGCGTGAGCACGTCGTTCGGGATGGCGCCGCCCATGCTGATGACGCCGGGCTCGGCCACCCCGACCACTGTCGCCTCGGTCGTCACCTGCTTCCCGGTGCCGTCGGTGACCGCGAGGGTGACGGTCTGTCCCACGGCGTCGGACGCCGTCCCGAGGCCCAGGGGCTCCACGTGATCCTCCGGGAGCACCAGCTCGGGGTCGGGGGCGTCGAGGTCGACCTGCCGGCCGGCGGCGAGCTCCGCCTTCATCCCGGGCACGAACTGGGAGACGGCGAGCTGGTACCGGTCGCCGCCGCCGTGCTGGACGTAGTCCGTGGTGACCGCCTTGACCGGCTCGACGCCCAGCACTCCGTCGATCCCGGCCAGGGTGTCGATGTCGTCGTCGGTCAGGGCCGTCGTCGTGGAGCCGGGCGGACCGTCGGCGGCGATCTGGTCGGGGTCGTACTCGGCGGGGCCTTCGGTGGGCACCGAGTCGTCGGTCTTGGTCACGGTGAGCACGTCCTCGACGCCGACGGACGCCACCGTGTCGTCGATGTACCGGTTGATGCCCGTACCCAGACCGTTGGTCAGGGACAGCGTGAAGGCCCCGATGAAGATGGCCAGGACGGTCAGGCTGGTGCGCAGCCGCGACCGGAAGGCGTTGCGGAACGCGGTGGCGACCACGTCGACGGTCCTCATGCCGCCACCTCCTCGTGCGCGGCGACCAGGCCGTCGCGCATCTGGATGCTGCGGTCGCACCGGGCGGCCAGGTCGTCGTCGTGCGTGACGACCACCAGGCTGATGCCGTGGCTGCGGTTGAGGCCGAACAGGATGTCCTCCACGACGCCGCCGGTGGTGGTGTCCAGGTTGCCGGTCGGCTCGTCGGCGAAGATCACGCGCGGCCGGTTGATCAGCGCGCGGGCGATAACCACGCGCTGCTTCTGCCCGCCGGACAGGTCGTTGGCCTTGTTGCCGGCCTTGTCGTCCAGCTCGAGCTGTGCCAGGGCCGCCAGCCCGCGGGCGTGACGCTCGCGGCGGGGCACCCCGGCGATCTTCAGCGGCAGGGTCACGTTGTCCAGCACGCTGGCCTGGGCGTTGAGGAAGAACTGCTGGAACACGAACCCGAACGTGCGGTTGCGGGTCTGGTTGAGCTGCTTGGCCGAGAGGCGGGAGGTGTCTGTCCCGTCCAGCGTGATGGTGCCCGAGGTGGGCCGGTCCAGCAGGGCGAGCAGGTGCATCAGGGTCGACTTGCCCGAGCCGCTCTTGCCGGTGATCGCCACCGACTCACCCTCGGCGATGTCCAGGTCCAGGCCCTTGAGCGCCTCGAACGCGCTCGGCCCGGACCCGTAGGTCTTGTGCAGGTTGCTCACGGAGAGCAGTGGGGATGCCACGTCACGGCCTCTCTCTGGTGCTGGTTCGTCGGACGAGTCCCACCCTGCGCGTGCACCGGCCCACGCGGATCAGCCTGGCGATGACTCTCGTGTACCCCCCTGGTAGCACTTCCCGCCGTCCGCCCACCTGGGACGACACCACGCGACACCACACATGACGCCATACCCCTTGCGCTGACACCATGCGTGGTGTCATAGTGGCGTCATGGACCTGACGAGACATGTCGACGAGCTGCAGCGCCAGCTCTCCGCCGCGGCCGCCGCGGGCGGGGACGAGGCCCGAGAGCTCGCCGGCCGCCTGACCGCCCCGCTCGACGCCGCCGCCCGGCTCGTCCTGCTGGAGGCGCTCTCCGCGGCGGCCGGCGAGATCTCGGCGGAGCTCGCCCCCGGCTCGGTCGACGTGCGGCTGCGCGGCGGCGACCCGGAGTTCGTGGTCGCCGTCCCGGAGACCGCCGCACCGGCCGCCGTCCCGGCCACCGTCCCTGCGGCGTCGGCACCTGCGGTCTCGCCGGCGGCGGTCGAGACCGAGGCGGGCGCCACCACCCGCACCACGCTGCGCCTGCCCGACCACCTCAAGACCCGCGCCGAGCTCGCCGCCGCGCGCGAGGGCGTCTCGGTCAACACGTGGCTCGTCCGGGCGGTCGCCGCCGCCCTGGAGCAGCCCACCGGCCGCCCCGAGCAGCAAGGCCCGCCCGGTAAGCCCGGCAGCACCCGCCTCACCGGCTGGGTGCGCTGACACCGACCCGCCCGCCGTGACACCACGGCGACACCACATCACCCCACAGCCTCACCACCTGGAGTCGTCATGCCCACCTTCCCCGCGCCCACGCCCGTCCCGGTCGTCATCGACGTCCCCTTCGGCAACCTGCGCGTCACCGCGAGCGACCGGGACGACGTCGTCGTCACCGTGCTGCCGGCCGACCCCGCCAAGTCCGGGTCGGTGCGCGCCGCCGAGGAGACCCGGGTCACCCGGGACGGCGACGCCGTCTCGATCGTCTACCCCAACTCCTGGAAGCAGTACGTGCTGCCGTTCTCCGCCGGCGGGGCGATCGTCACGATCGAGGTGCCCACCGGATCCGACCTGCGCGGCAAGGCGGGGTCGCTGTACGCGGAGGGCCGCCTCGGCGCCGTCGACCTCACCCTGAACGGTGGCGACGCCCGGGTCGACGAGGCCGACCGCCTCGACCTCAACGTCTCGGCCGGGTCCGTCGTCGCCCGCCGCGCCACCGGGCCCACCCACGTCAAGGCAGGCGCCGGAGGCGTGCGGATCACCGAGTTCTCCGGCGAGGGCACCGTCCGCGCCAGCAACGGCGCCACGATCGTGGGCTCGATGACCGGCACGCTCGAGGTCATCGGAGCACACGCCGAGATCGTCGTGGACCGCGTGCACGGCACGCTCGCGGTGCGGTCGGCGCACGCCGGCATCCGCGTCGAGCGCGTCGACTCGGGCAGCGTCACCGCCACGACGTCGTACGGGTCCATCGAGATCAACGTGCCCGAGGGCACCGCCGCCTGGCTCGACGTGAGCTCGGAGCACGGCAGCGTCCGGAACGACCTCACGCCCACCGAGGGCCCCGTCGAGAACGAGGCCACCGCAGAGATCCACGCCAGCACCGGGTGGGGCGACATCATCGTCCGCCGCCCGTGACCGTCTTCCCGCACCACTCCTCCCCAGGATCAGCCCCAGAGAATGGAAGTGACATGAGCCTGCCCACCGAACAGGGACGCGACATCGCGATCCGGGTACGGAACATCGAGAAGTCCTACAAGGACCTGCACGTGCTGCGGGGCGTCGACCTCGAGGTCGCCCGCGGCAGCATCTTCGCCCTCCTCGGCTCCAACGGCGCCGGCAAGACCACCATGGTCCGGATCCTGTCGACACTGCTGACCGCCGACGCCGGCACGGCGAGCGTCAACGGGTTCGACGTCGCCGGCCAGGCCGCCGACGTCCGGGAGTCGATCAGCCTCACCGGCCAGTTCGCGGCCGTCGACGAGATCCTCACCGGCCGGGAGAACCTGGTGCTGGTGGCCCGGCTGCGACACCTGGCGAACCCGGGCCAGGTCGCCGACGACCTCCTGGCCCGGTTCTCCCTGACCGAGGCCGGCGGCCGCAAGGCCGGCACCTACTCCGGTGGCATGCGGCGTCGCCTGGACATCGCGATGAGCCTGATCGGCGACCCGCCGATCATCTTCCTCGACGAGCCCACCACGGGCCTGGACCCCCAGGCACGCATCGAGGTGTGGCAGACGGTGAAGGCCCTCGCCGAGAACGGCACCACCGTGCTGCTCACCACCCAGTACCTGGACGAGGCCGAGCAGCTCGCCGACCGCATCGCGATCCTCCACGAGGGCCGCATCATCGTCGACGGCACGCTGGCCGAGCTCAAGGCTCTCCTCCCGCCCGCCAAGGTCGAGTACGTCGAGAAGCAGCCGTCCCTGGAGGACGTCTTCCTCTCGCTCGTCGGCGGCAACGGCACCACTCCTGCGACCACGAAGGAAGAGCGATGAGCAAGAACTTCTTCGGCGACACCGCCGTGCTGACGGGCCGGTCCCTGACCCACATCAGCCGCAGCCCCGACACCATCATCACCACCGCGGTCACCCCGATCGCCCTCATGCTGCTGTTCGTGTACGTCTTCGGCGGCGCGATCCAGACCGGCACCGAGAACTACGTCAACTACCTGCTGCCCGGCATCCTGCTGATCACCGTCGCGTCGGGCATCGCCTACACGGCCTACCGGCTGTTCCTCGACATGCAGGGCGGCATCCTCGAGCGGTTCCAGTCCATGCCCATCGCCCGCTCGTCGGTGCTCTGGGCACACGTGCTGACCTCGCTGGTCGCCAACCTGATCTCGGTGGCGGTGGTCGTGCTGGTGGCCCTGGCCATGGGCTTCCGCTCGGGGGCCGGCGTGCTGGCCTGGCTCGGCGTGGCCGGCATCATCACCCTGTTCACGCTGGCGCTGACCTGGCTCGCCGTGATCGCGGGCCTGTCCGCCAAGACCGTGGACGGCGCGAGCGCGTTCTCCTACCCGCTCATCTTCCTGCCGTTCATCAGCTCGGCGTTCGTGCCCACCGACACCATGCCGGGCCCGGTGCGCTGGTTCGCCGAGAACCAGCCCGTGACCTCGATCGTCGACGCGATCCGCAACCTCCTGGCCGAGCAGCCGGTCGGTACGGACATCTGGGTCGCGCTGGCCTGGTGCGTCGGCATCCTGGTGGTGGCGTTCGCGTTCGCGACGTCGGCCTACCGCCGCCGCATCAGCTGAGGACGGGGCGGGGCCGGTCCGATCCAGCCTGGTCCGGTCCCGGCTCGTCCCCGCCCGAAGGTGCGCTTCTACCCAGTCCTTGGGCCCAGAATCCCGTCTGATTCTGGGCCCAATGACTGGGTAGAAGCGCACTTTGCGTGCGCGGGCCTGGCAGTTGGACGACGGCGCACCGTGGCACTGCTTCGTGCACACTCGCGAGTCGCGCTCCCCCGGACCGGACCGCACCGCCCGGCCCGCACCGCCCGGCCCGCGCTCCCCCGGGCCCCACCCCCGCGGCTACTCCCAGACCGCGACGCTGCGTCGTACCGGCACCGACCCGTCGTCGGCGGCAAACAGCTCCGGCGAGCGCTGCCGGGTCTTCTCGATGTCGTCGAACACCGCGCGCAGGTGCCCGCGCAGGCAGTCGCGTGCGCTGGAGATGTCTCCCGCGACCACGGCGTCGAGGATGGCATGGTGCTCGTCGACGAACCGGCCCACGCCGTCGGACTCGTGCAGGCCCAGGCGCCGCGCCCGGTCGAGGTGCCCCTTGGCCGCCACGACGGTGGACCACGCGCGGCCGTGCCCGCTGAGGCGCAGCAGCCCGTGGTGGAACGCCTCGTCGAGCTCGAAGAAGCGCTCGATGCCGAGTCCGGGCTCCCGCTGCTGCTCCAGGTTGGCGCGCAGCTCGGCCAGGAGGTCCGGGTCGAGCACGTCGGGGATGTCGTCGAACGCGGCGAGCTCGACCGCCTCGCGCAGGAACTGTGCGTCCGCGACCCGCTCGGCGTCGACCCGGGAGACGAACGACCCGACCTTGGGGAACACCCGGACCAGCCCCTCCTCGCCGAGGAGGATCAGGCTCTCGCGCACCGGTGTGCGGCTCACGCCGAGCGACGCCGCCAGCTCGTTCTCCGAGAGCGAGGCGCCCGGCGGCAGCTCGAGGGTGAGCACCTTGCGGCGCAGCGTCTCGTACACGACGCTCCGGTTGGATCGCGAGCCTTGCCCCATGCCAGGGAGTCTAGACGAGGCACCGAGCAGGCACGGCAGTTGACACCAACTTGTCGACACTGCTTCCATACAAGTCCTGCCACACATAGGTCGTGGGCATGTCCCGACAACGACGTCAGTCACGAAGTCAAGGAGCACCTCCCATGGCGGACACCGCTATGACCCCACCGGGGAACGTGGTCACCCGGTCGACCAAGGACCTCACCAAGGCAGCCGTCTCCGGCTGGCTCGGTACCGCCATGGAGTTCATGGACTTCCAGCTCTACTCGCTGGCGGCGGCGATCGTGTTCAACCAGATCTTCTTCCCCGGGGTCAGCCCCGCCATCGCGCTCATCGCGGCGATGGCGACCTACGGCGTCGGCTACGTGGCCCGCCTCGCGGGCGCGATCTACTTCGGCCGCATGGGCGACCGGATCGGCCGGCGCAAGGTGCTGTTCCTGACCATCGCGCTCATGGGCGTGTCGACGACGCTGATCGGCGTGCTGCCCACGTACCAGATGATCGGCATCACCGCGCCGATCCTCCTGGTGGTGCTGCGCCTGGTGCAGGGCTTCGGCGCCGGCGCGGAGATCGCCGGGGCCACCGTGATGCTCGCCGAGTACGCGCCGGTCAAGCGGCGCGGCCTGGTGGCGTCGCTGGTCTCGCTCGGCACCAACTCCGGCACGCTGGCGGCCTCGGCCCTGTGGGCGCTGCTGCTGGTGGTGCTCAGCGAGGAGCAGCTCCTGTCCTGGGGCTGGCGCGTGCCGTTCCTGCTCAGCTTCGTGCTCATGATCCTCGCGGTCTGGATCCGCCGGAACGTCAAGGAGAGCCCCGTGTTCGAGGCGCGGGCCGACGTGGTCGACGGCGTCGCCCTGAGCCGCTCGGAGGTCAAGGAGGCGCCCGCCGCGCCCGTGCTGGAGGCGGCGCTGGCGCAGCGCAAGGGCAAGGCGTTCTTCCTCGCGCTGGCCCTGCGGTTCGGCCAGGCCGGCAACTCCGGCCTGATCCAGACGTTCCTGGTGGGCTACATCGCCACCAACCTGGCCATGGACCGCGCCCTGCCCACCGAGGCCATCATGTGGGGCTCGATCGCCGGCTTCGCCACGGTGCCCCTGGTGGGCATGCTCGGCGACCGTTTCGGACGGCGCGCGATGTACACCACGCTCTCGCTGCTCACCATCGCGTTCGCGTTCCCGATGATGCTGCTGGTCACCAGCGGCAGCACCGCCGCGCTGCTGCTCGGCATGATCGCGGGGCTCAACATCGGCGTGCTGGGCCTGTTCGCCCTGGAGAGCGTGACCATGGCCGAGCTGTTCGGCGCCCGCACCCGGTTCACCCAGCTCGCCCTGACCAAGGAGATCGGCGGCATCCTCGCCACCGCGATCGGCCCGGTCGTCGCCGCCTCGCTCACCGCGGCCACCGGTAGCTGGTGGCCCATCGCCGCGATGCTCGTCGCCTACTCGGTCATCACCCTGGTCGCCGCGCGCCTCGCGCCGGAGACCCGTGGCCGCGACCTGGTCCAGCTCGAGGACGCCGTATGAGGGCCGTCGTCGTGCACGGGGCCGGGGACCTGCGGGTCGAGGAGCGCCCCGACCCCGTGGCCGGGCCCGGCGAGGTGCTCGTCGCGATGGAGTGGGGCGGTGTCTGCGGGTCGGACGTGGCCTACTGGCGCAACGGGTCCTCGGGCACGGCCGTGCTGCGCGACCCGCTCGTCCTCGGTCACGAGGTGGCCGGCCGCGTGGCAGCCCTCGGTCCGGGCGTCAGCGGCTGGGCGCCGGGCACCCCGGTGACCGTGCACCCCGCGACGGCGACGGCGGAGTCCGTGCTGCCCGACCGGCTGGCCGGGCGCACCAACCTGCACTCGCACGTGCGGTACTTCGGCTCGGCGGCCTTCCACCCGCACACCGACGGCGGGTTCAGCGAGCTGCGGGCCGTCCCCGCCGCCCAGCTGAGGCGCCTGCCCGACGGCGTGAGCACCGAGCAGGGGGCGCTGGCCGAGCCGCTGGCCGTGGCGATGCACGCGGTGCGCCGCGCCGGCGTCGTCCGCGGGCGGGACGTCGTGGTCAACGGGGCGGGACCGATCGGCTGCCTCGTCGTGGCCGCCGCGAAGCATGCCGGAGCCGCGACGGTCACCGCCGCCGACGTGTCCGGCACGTCCCTGGCCGTGGCCAAGGAGCTCGGCGCCGACCGCACCCTGAACGTCGCCGCCGGCGACACGCTGCCGCAGGACAGCGAGCTCGTGTTCGAGGCCTCCGGCGCACCCGCCGCGCTGGGCGGCGTGCTGCGCGCCACGGCCCGCGGCGGCACGCTCGTCCAGGTGGGCAACCTGCCCGGCGCCGCGGCTCCCGCCGCGCTCGGCGACCTCGTGACCCGCGAGATCACCTGGGTCGGGGCCTACCGGTTCGTCGAGGAGATCAGCGACGCGCTCGACGCGCTGCGTGACGGGCTCGACGTCTCGGACGTCGTCACGCACCGGTTCGGCATCGAGGACGCCGGCGCCGCGCTGGCGGCCGCCGCCGGGCCGGAGAGCAGCAAGGTGCTGATCCGCCTGGCACAGGGCTGACCAGCCGTCGCGTGCGGTGCTGCCGCATCTGCTGTGGCATCGTGGCACCGCACGCGACGTCGAGGTCCGAGGGGGAACGATGCGAGGTACTCAGCTGCTGGTCGACGCGTTCGGCAGGATCCGGGAGACGGTGCACGCCGCGGTCCGGGGCCTCGACCCCGACGAGCTGGCCTTCCGGCCCGACGAGGGCTCCAACTCGGTCGCCTGGCTCGTCTGGCACCTGACCCGGGTCCAGGACGACCACGTCGCCGACGCGGCCGGCACCAGCCAGATCTGGTCCGACGACGGCTGGGACCGCCGGTTCGGCCTGCCGTTCCCGGCCGAGGAGACGGGCTACCGGCACGACGCCGACGAGGTGGCCGCCGTCCGCGTCTCGTCCGGCGACCTGCTCACCGGGTACCACGACGCCGTGCACGGCCATACGGTGCGCTACCTGGAACGGCTGTCCGACGACGACCTCGACCGCGTGGTCGACACCCGGTGGGACCCGCCGGTGACGCTCGGCGTCCGGCTGGTCAGCGTCGTCAACGACGACATGCAGCACGCCGGGCAGGCGGCGTACGTGCGCGGGCTCGTGCTGCGCCGTCGCTGAACCCGCTCCCCCGGCGACGGCCGGCCGGCCACGCCGTCGTTCAGGGGTGGTCCGCGGGGCGCGGGAGCGTGCCGTGCTCGACCAGGCGGTCGTAGATGTCCTCGAACGCGCTCGCCAGCTGCCGGGTCTGCGCCCCCGACAGCGCGTCGAGGAAGACGGTGCGCACGAAGTCGGTGTGCGCCGGCGAGGCACGTCGGAGCAGGGCGCGCCCCTCGTCGGTGAGGGTCACGTCCGTCGCCCTGCGGTCCCGTGCGCTCGGCGTGACCTCCACCAGGGTGCGGCGCGCCATGCGCAGCACCTGGTGGGACACCCGGCTCCGTTCGGCGCCGATGCGCGTGGCCAGGTCGGAGACCGTCATGCTGCCGTCCTGGTCGCTGGTGAGCGCCACCAGGACGTCGTAGTCCGCCAGGGAGACCCCGGCGTCGGCCTGGAGCTGGTGGTTCATCTCGTACCGCAGGCGCAGGTGCACCTTCATGTAGGCGTACCAGGCGCGCACCTGGTCGTCGTCGAGGAAGGCGAAGGGCGACTCGGGAGGGACGTCGTACCGGCCCATGCGGTTCAGCGGAACAGGACGGTGTAGACCTTCGCCAGGAGCCCGTCGCGGGCGAAGCCCATGTCCGTGCCGCGGACCACCGGCGGCGCGCCCTCGGGCCCGAGCGCCCATGCCAGGTAGCCCAGGTCCTGCACCTGGTAGAAGTCCCCGTCCGGCCGGAACACGAAGCCCGGTGCCCCGTCCAGGATCTCCCGCACCTTGGCGTCCAGCGCCTCGTGCCCCTCGACCTGGCCCTCCGCATCGGCGAAGACCACGTCCTTCGTGTACGTCCGGCGGATCGCCTCCGCCCGGCGGGTGGCGTCCCGCTCCCCGAAGACCTCCAGCAGGTTGGCGCGCATCAGCTTCTCGAGCCCCGGCTCCGACATGGCACCCCTCCAGATTTACGTGAAGTTTCACTCAAAGTAGGTGCCCGCACACCGCTCGTCAAGCCGATGGTGCGTTGACGCACATTCTGCGGTTCGTCGCGCGGCCCGTGCCCGACCTCGGTGGAATGGTCCCCGAACGGGAGGGGATCAGCCGGTATGACTGCCGCACGCGCGCTGCAGATCGACGACTGGGTCGTGCATCGGCCCAATGTCGTGCGTTCGGTCATGGCCCGGGTGCCCGGCATCGACGCCGAGGAGGCCACCAGCCGTGCCCTGGAGAAGATGATCCGCATCGTCTCGACCGGCGGCACCATCACCGACCCCGCGCCCTACTGGCGCCGTGCGGCCATGAACGAGGCCATCTCGATGACGCGGGAGGCCGGACGCACCACCCTCGTCGAGGACGACACGCTCGACGGCCTGACCCCACCCGCCGAGGGCGCGGAGCTCGACGCCGAACGCCAGGCGGACGTCTCGATGCTCCGCACGGCCCTGGCCGACCTGGCCGACGACGACCGCCAGATCCTGCTCGAACGCCACGTGCACGACAAGGCCGTGAGCGACATCGCCACCGGCCTGGGCGTACGCCCGCACGCGGTGACCATGCGGTTGCGGCGCGCCGAGGAACGCCTCGCCGGGGCGTTCGCCGCCGCCCACGCCCGCACCGTGAACGAGCCCGAGTGCCGAGCCACCCGCGCCGCCATGCACGACTACCTGAAGGACCGGCTGCTCCCCCGGCGCCGCGCCCGGGTGGAGACCCACATGGACGGCTGCGCCGACTGCACGCGCGCCTTCCTGGACGTGCGGGAGGTGTCCTGGATGCTGCGCGACCTGGGCCAGCACGTCGTGGCCGGGGCGCTGGCGACCGGTGCGCTCGGTGCGGCGGTCGGCGCCGGGGTGGCCGGCGCCGCGGGCGGCAGCGCGGCCGGAGGCGGGGCCGCGGGTGCCGGGGCACCGCGCTCGTTCGGCAAGAAGGAGGCCGCGGTCGCCGCGGGGGTGGTTGCCGCTCTGGCGGTCGGGGCAGGCGCGGCGGCGCTCGTGGCGAACCAGCCCGACGACCCGCCAGCGGCGGAGTCCGTCGAGGCTCCTGGTGGGGGTGCGGGTGAGGGAGCGGGTTCGGATGGCGGCTCGGGCGGGGGTGCGGGTGCTCCGGGCGGGGGTGCTCCGGGCGGCGGAGGGGCGGGCGAGGACGGGGGCGCGGCGGGCGGGGGTGCAGGCGAGGGCGAACCTGGCAGTGGAGACGGCGGGACGGACGGCGGAGGTGGCACAGCCGAGGGCGGAGCTGGCACAGCCGAGGGCGGAGCTGGCACAGCCGACGGCGGAGCTGGCACAGCCGACGGCGAGACGGGTGCCGGTGACGCCGACGGTGCAGCAGGCCCCGGCGCGGACGCTGCACCGGGCAGCGGTGCGCCGGAGGGATCGGGCGACGGCGAGACGGGAACCGGAGCCGATCCGACCGGGGACGGCCGCGACTCCGGCGACGGTCCGGACGCTCCCAGCGAGAACGACCCTGACGCTGCGGGTACGGATGCCGGCACCACCGACGAACCCGAGTCCACCACCGACAACGGGGCCCAGTCCGACGACGGGGCCCGGTCCGGCACGGGAAGCGGCGGAACAGGAACCGACAACCCGGACGGCGCTCCTGGCGACTCCGGCACCACCCCGGCCGACGGCTCCGACGGCAGCTCGGACGGCGGCAGCTCGGACCTCGGAGCAACCGTTTCGGACTGGCTGGCCGGGCTCGGCCTGGGCGACGGCTCGTCCGGTGGCACCGGCGATGCGGACACGGCATCCGGCAGCCGCACCGGCGCCGACCCCGCGCACGGTGACGACGACGGCGACCAAGGCGCCCCCGGCAGCGACTCCGCGGACGGCGACAACTCCGAGAACGGCAGCGACTCGGCGGACGGCGACAACTCCGCAGGCACCTCCGGGGCCGACCCCACGACCGGCCACCGCGACCAGACCGGGGCCGACCCCACCACCAACGGCGACGGCCCCGCGTCCGCCGAGGGCACCACCCCCGGCATCGGCGCGGAGCTGAGGAGCTGGTTCGCCCGGCTCGGCGTCGCGGGCGTGCCTGCGTTCCTGCTGATCGTCTTCATTCTCTGGCTCTGGGAGCGCTGGACCCGCTCGGAGACCAAGTAGCGGGGCACCACGTCCTCCCCACTTCGGTCTCTAGCCGCCCCTCCGGCAACGTGTTGGGGGGGGGGGGGGGGGGGGGGGGGGGGGGGGGGGGGCGGGGGGGGGGGGGGGCCCCCCCCCCCCCCCCCCCCCCCCCCCCCCCCCCGCGGCGGCCCCCCCCCCCCCCCCCCCCCCCCCCCCACCACCACAGCCCAGCGGGTGCAAGGGACCGAACCAGCCCGGCCCAACGCCGCCAGCCCAGGCCAGCCGACGCCCCTAGCCCGGCCGGCACCCGCGACCCAGCCAGCCCAACCCAGCCAGCCAGCCAGCAACCCAGCCAAGCCAGCAACCCAGCCAACCCAGCCAAGCCAACCCAGCCAACCCAGCCAACCCAGCCAACCCAGCCAAGCCAGCAACCCAGCCAACCCAGCCAAGCCAACCCAGCCAACCCAGCCAACCCAGCCAACCCAGCCAAGCCAACCCAGCCAACCCAGCCAACCCAGCCAAGCCAACCCAGCCAACCCAGCCAACCCAGCCAACCCAGCCAACCAAGCCAACCCAGCCAACCCAGCCAACCCAGCCCGAGCCAACCCAGCCAAGCCAACCCAGCCCCCAGCCCCCAGTCCCAGCCCCCACCCCCGAGGCACGCCAGCCCCGGCCGCCCCGGCGTCAAGCCCAGAGGAACGGCACCACCATCGTCAGCAGCGTCACCACCGGGGTGATGATCACCATCGACAGGCCCCAGACGGTCAGGTTCCGGTTCACCCGTGGCCGGTCCGCCTCCACCGTGGACGCCACGATGGTCGCGCCGGTGGTGCCGAACGGGGCGCAGTCCACGAGCGAGGCCGAGATCGCCAGCGCGTAGATGAACCCGGTCATCTCCAGGCCGCCGCCGGGCACGAGCAGCGGAACGGCCAGCGGGACGAGCGCCCCGATGATGCCGATCGTGGAGGCGAACGCCGACACCAGGCCGGCCACCACGCAGATGACGAACGCGGCCACGAGCGGGTCGCTCACGGAGCGGGCGGCCTCGCCGAGCTGGTCGATGGCGCCGAGCCGGGTCAGCACCTCGACGTACGTGATGATGCCGCCCAGCAGCAGGATGGTGCTCCAGTCGACCTTGGTCATGGCGCGTCGTCCGACGCCGGGGTCCACCAGCGCGAGGATCACCGCGATGGTCAGCGCGACCACGCCCAGGTTGATGTCCACGTCGAGCTGCGTGAGCAGGAAGAACCCGCCGATCAGCACCACGATCGAGGCCATGACGAGCACCTGCATGCCCGTCGCCCCGGCCGGCGTCGCCGGCGCCTCGGCCCGCGTGAGCGTCGCCGTCGCGGTCCCACCGCCACCGGCACCACCGGAACCGGAACCGGAACCCGCACCCCCACCGGCCCCGCCCTCCGGCGAGACCCCGGAACCCGAACCGGCCCCGCGCGACCGCTGGATGAGCTCCCGCCCGCCGAACATGAAGAACGCCACGAGCACGACCAGCGCGTTGATCCCGACCGACAGCCCGAACATCAGGCCGGCGTCGTACCGCAGGTCCGCGGAGGAGGCCACGGTCTGCACGGTGATGCCCACGATGCTGGTGGGCGCGAGCGCGCCACCGACGATGGCGGAGCTCATCGCGATGGCCATCATGGTCGAGTTGATCCGGTGGGTCGCGGCGAGGCTCATCGCGATCGGCACCACGGCGAACGCCGCGTGCGAGGTACCGAGGCAGGCCACGCCGGTGGCGATCAGCCACAGGCCCCAGGGCAGCAGTGCCACGCGGTCGCCGATGAGCCCGAGCGAGCGGTCCACGAGCCAGTCGATGGTGCCGGTCTCGCGCGCGATCCCGAACAGGTAGGTGATGCCCAGCAGGATGATCAGGGCGTCGACGGGGAACCCGCCCAGCACGTCGTCCAGGCCCTCCCCCACCACGCCGATGCCCACGATGAACGAGGCGACCAGGGCGAGCGCGCCCATGTGGATGTTGCGCACCGCCGAGATGCCGAAGACGGCGGCGAGCCCGATGAGGGCGATGATCTCGGCGCTCATGCCGCACGCTCCCCTCGGGGCGGCACGGCGTGCGCGGACAGGGCGAGAATCGTCATCGATCGTCTCCGTTCGTGGTGGTGCGGGCGATGCCCTGGCGGTAGGCGGCCAGCGCCGGCTCGTCGACGCCCTCGACGTCGTCCAGGCCGATGAGGCCGCCGGGCGCGACGGGGCGCGTCAGGCGCGCGCCGTCGAGCAGGTAGTAGGGGGCGACGCCCTCGGCGTCGTCGAGCGCCGCGGGGTCCAGCAGCACCGGGGCGACGCCGTCGATCTCGTGGTGGTGGCCCTGGACGCGCAGCTCGGTGCCGGCCGCGAGGCCGTCCGCCGTGCGCGCGGCGAGCAGGGTGGTCCAGCGTGCCCGGGGTGCGGGCGCGCGGTCGACGGCGGCGTGCACGGTCAGCGGCGTCTCGACGCCCATGTAGTGGTACGGCCAGTACACGCACGCGTAGCGGCCGTCCCGGCTGACCACGTGCCCCTTGCCGCGCAGCAGCTCCCAGGTCGCGGGGTCGCCCGTGCGCACGACGGCGAAGACGCCGCCCGCGAAGCTCGCCTCGCCGGGCAGGCGCAGCGCCGAGAAGACGTCCACCACGCCGTCGTGCGCGAGGATGCCGCCGTCCTCGCGCGCCGCGTAGATGTCCGCGAGCTCGGCGATGCGGGCCACGGGGTAGTGCATGGCCTCGACGTCGGCGCGCGCGCCGGTCCGGGTCGCGACGACCGTCATCTCGCAGTGGTCCGCGGCGGCGGCCCGTTTGAGGTCCCGTACGGCCTCGGCGCGCCGGGCGAGCGTCCCGGGCACGTCGTCGCCGAGCTCCAGCAGGCCGGCCAGCGCGGGGGCGTCGACGGTCACGCCGGCCTGCGTGACGCGGCCGGTGGCGGGGTCGAGCTCCAGGTCGTACTCCCCCGACTTGCCGATCGCGACGATGTCGAGGCCGACGGCGCTGACCCAGTCGACCAGGCGCAGCAGGTTGGCGGGCTGGTCGCCGTCGCCCGGGAGGTAGCTGAGGCCGTTCGCGGCGGCGAGCTCACCGAGCGCGACGCCCACGACGGTGTCGACCTCCTTGCTCACCATCACCACATGTGTGCCGTGCGCGAGGGCCGCCGAGGCGTAGCCGTGCCCGGCCGCGACCCGGCCGCAGGCCTCGACGAGCACGTCGAGGCTCGCCCAGTCCAGGGCGTCCGCGGAGGCGAGCAGCGCGGTGCGCCCCTCGCGCACCAGGCGGGCGGTGGTCTCGGGGTCGGCGGACTCGCCGACGCGCTCGGCCGGGTGGCCGAGGTCGTCGAGCATGCGGCGCACGCCCGCGACGTCGGGGTCCACCAGGACCGCCGGGCGGATCTCGGGGGTCAGGGCGAGCTGGGCGAGGAACGTGCGGCCGTAGCCGCCGTTGGCCCCCGTCAGGGCGACGCGCACCGGGGCGCGCGTCCGGGAGACGTGATGAAGGATCACCGTTGTTCCGATCGTCGTGCACCTGCTCGGCGTTCGAGCGGGCTGGCGGCCACTGTGCCACAGTTTCTAGAATCGTCCAACTTCGCATCAGATCGTCACAGCGTGTGAGAAGATCTGATCATGCTCGGATCCATCGCCGACGACTTCACCGGCGCCACCGACCTCGCCACGATGCTGCGCAGGTCCGGCCACCGCGTCAGTGTCGTCATCGAGAACGGCACGCTCAGCCCCGACCAGCTCCGCGCGGCCGACGCCGTCGTCGTCGCGCTCAAGACGCGCACGGCGCCGCGCGCCGAGGCGGTCGAGGCGTCGCTCGACGCGCTGGCGCGCCTGCGCTCCTGGGGGGCCACGCGCTTCTACGTGAAGTACTGCTCCACCTTCGACTCGACGGACGAGGGCAACATCGGCCCCGTCCTGGACGCGGTGTCGGACGCCGTCGGGGCCGGGCGCGCCGTCGTCGTACCCGCCCTGCCCGCCAACGGTCGCACCGTCTACCAGGGGCACCTGTTCGTGGGCCCGGACCTGCTGGAGAACTCCTCGATGCGGCACCACCCGCTCACGCCCATGACCCGCTCCCGGGTGGCGGACCTGCTGCGGCCCCAGACCGCCCACGACGTCGCGGAGGTGCCGCTGGCGACCGTGCACGAGGGCGCGGGCGCCGTGCGGGACTCCCTGGACGCCGCGGAGGCGCGCTACGTCGTCGTGGACGCCGTCTCGGACGACGACCTCGTCACGATCGGGGCCGCCACCGCCGACGACCGGCTCGTCTCCGGCGGCTCCGGCCTCGCCCTCGGCATCGCCGGCCCGGGTCTGCCCGACCAGCGGTGGTCCCCGCCCCGCACGGGCCGGGGCGTCGTCCTGTGCGGCAGCGTGTCGACGGCGACGCTCGGCCAGGTGGCCGACGCCGCCCGCACCCAGCCGGTGCGGACCGTCGACCTGACCGCGGCCGTGGCCGACGAGCAGGCCACCGCGGCGGACCTCGTCGACTGGGTCGAGCGGCAGGACGCGGCGTCGTACCCGGTGGTGTGCGCGGCGCGCGAGCGTGCCGACGTGCGGCCCGAGGTGGACGGCGTGGCGGTCGCGCCCGTGGTCGAGCGGGTGCTCGCCGAGGTGGCGCGGCGGCTGGTCGAGCGGGGCACGGTGACGGCGCTCGTCGTCGCGGGAGGTGAGAGCAGCGGTGCGGTAGTGCGCGCCCTGGGCGTGGACGCGCTGCGCATCGGGCCCGAGCTCGCGCCCGGCGTGTGCTGGGCCACGGGCAGCGCCGGCGACCGGACGGTCGCACTCGCCCTCAAGAGCGGCAACTTCGGCGGCGCCGACCTGTTCACCGCGGCGTGGGAGGTGCTGCGATGAGCCCCGCCGACGCGCTCGCGGACGCCGGCCGCCGCCTCGTCGCGGCGGGCCTGAGCCCGGGCAGCAGCGGCAACGTCAGCGTGCTGGACGGCGACCGCATCCTGATCAGCGGCACCGGCTCGTCGCTGGGCCGGCTGTCCGAGGCGGACCTGGCGCACGTCGGGCTCGACGGCACCCACCTGGGCGGCGCACGCGCCTCCAAGGAGACCCCGCTGCACGTCGCGTTCTACCGGCGCGACGCCGCGTTCCGGGCCGTGGTGCACCTGCACTCGCCGCACGCCGTCGCCCTGGCGTGCCTGGAGCCGTGGGCCGTGCACAACGCCGTCCCTCCGCTCACCCCGTACTTCGTGATGCGGGTGGGGCAGGCGCCCCTGCTCCCCTACCGCCACCCCGGCGACCCGGCCCTGGGCGACGACCTGCTGGCCGCCCCGTGGCCGCTGCGCGCCGCGCTGCTCGCCAGCCACGGTGCCGTGGTGGCGGGGGCCGACCTGGACGAGGCCGTCGACCGGGCCACCGAGCTGGAGGAGGCGTGCCGGATCGCCCTGCTCACCGCCGGGTCCCCGCGCCGCGAGCTCACGCCCGACCAGATCGCTGAGCTGGCGCGACGCTGGGACAGCCCCTGGACGCCGGAACCCTAGACTGACGCGCGGGAGGCGATGATGGCGAAGACGACGGGGTTGATCCCGGAGCAGCGCAGGCAGCAGATCCTGCGCCACCTGCGCACCGAGCAGGTGCTCAGCTACCGGCAGATCACCGAGCTGCTCGGCATCAGCCAGATGACCGCGCGGCGCGACGTGGCCGTGCTCGCCGAGCAGGGGCGCGTCCGGGCGACCCAGGGCGGCGCGACGCTGGCGACCCGGCTGCTCGACGAGCCCCGCCGGGCCGAGAAAGCAGTCACCGGGCTGCCCGAGAAGACCGCGATCGCCCGCGCGGCGGCCGAGCTGGTCACCGACTCGATGACCGTCTACCTCGATGCCGGCACCACCGTGCAGGCCATGCGCCCGTTCCTGGAGCAGCGCACGGGGCTGACCGTGGTCTCCAACGACCTCAGCACGGTGCTCGCGTTCCTCGACCACCCGAGCGTGGACCTGATCAGCGTGGGTGGGCGGGTCGACCCGGACAACCAGTCCACGATCGGCCGGCTCGCCGCCCTGACGCTCGCCGAGCTGTCGCTCGACGTCGCGTTCCTGTCCTCCAGCTCCTGGGACGCGCGCCACGGCGTCACGACCCCGGTCGAGGCGAAGATCGAGGCCAAGCGCGCGGCCATGGCCTCGGCGACGACGACGGTGCTGCTCGCCGACAGCGGCAAGTTCGGGCGCTACGCCAAGTACCGCGTGCTGTCCCTGGACGAGCTCGACACCGTGATCAGCGACCCGGGCCTGGAGGAGCCCGACGCCGCCCGGATCGAGGCCCTCGGCGTCGAGGTGCTCCGCGCGCCGCTCGCCTGACCCGGACGGACAGGTCAACGCGACGACCTGTCCGTCCGGCAGGTCACCCGGGCTGCAGGTAGCGGGCGTGGAGCTGCCCGCACGCCGCGTCGATGCCCGTGCCGAGCTGACGCCGCCGGGTCGCGTGCACGCCCCGGGCACGCAGCCCGTGCACGAAACCGTCGACGTGCCGGGTGGTCGGCGCGCGGTAGGACGGGTCCGCCCCTGCCGCCTCGTTGTACCGGATCACGCTCACGTGGAACAGCTCGGGCCGCGAGCGCTGCCGCACCAGCCCCGCCAGCGCCGCCAGGTCGGCCTCGCCGTCGTTGACGCCCGCGATCAGCAGGTAGGCGAGGTAGACCTTGCGCCGGCTGGTGGCGACGTGCCGGTCGAGGACGGCGAGGTTCTCGGCCAGCGGGTAGCGCCGTTCGAGCGGGATGAGGGCGGCCCGCTGCTCCGGGAACGGTGAGTGCACCGAGAGCGTGACCGTCACCTGGGGGTGCTCGGTCACCAGCCGCGCCAGGTTCGGCGCGAACCCGACCGTCGAGACCGTGACGCGACGGGCCGCCAGACCGGCGAACGCCGGGTCCGTGAGCAGGGTCAGCGCGTCGAACACGTGCGGGTTGGCCAGCGCCTCCCCCATGCCCATGAAGGCCACGCTCGCCGGCCGGGGCAGGCCGTCGCACGTCCACCGGGGGTGCATCACCTGAGCCGTGATCTCGTCGGCCGTGAGGTTGCGGACCAGCCCGACCGCGCCGGTGGCGCAGAACGTGCAGCCCAGCCCGCAGCCGGCCTGCGAGGACACGCACATCGAGTCCCAGCCGGTCCGGTAGTGCGACACCACCGTCTCGATGCGCGCGCCGGACTCCGCCGCGAACAGCACCTTCTCGACGTGCTCGTCGTGCTGCACCGCGATCTCGTCCAGGGGATGGAGCCGCGACCCGAACCGGTCGGCCAGGTCGGAGCGCAGGTCCGGCGGGAGGGCACGGATGTCCGCGAACGTCTCCGCCGTCGAGCCCCGCCAGGCGGCGACCACCTGCCGGAACCGGTAGTCCGGCACGCCGGTCGCGGACAGGTGCTCGCGCAGGCGCATCCACCGGCTCCGGACGGTGAGCGCGCTCATGTGTCACCGTCCGTCGCGGGCAGCACCTCGCGGCCCCGGTAGAGACCGCAGTACGGGCACGCGCGGTGCGGCGGTACGAGCTTCGCGCACCGGGGGTTGGCGCAGCGGGCGAGGACGGGCGGGCTCGTCTTCCAGTGGGCACGACGGTGCCGGGTACGCGAGCGGGAGGTGCGGTGCTGCATGGGAGTGCCTTTCGTGAACGGTTGCTGATCAGCGGGGAGCAACCGACCACGGGCGTGGCCCGGGAGGCACGGAGCGTCGTCGAGGCGCGGCGGGGCACGGGGACGTGCGCGAACCGCCGGGGAGCCGGAGAGGGTCGTCACGGGGAGACCACGACGCGGACCGTCGACCGTGCGCGGCAGGCGCAGGGACCAGACCGATGGTCGGTGCGTCGCGGGCGTGCCGGGGCCAGGGCCCACGGAAGGGGACTGCAGCGCCGGGACGGCGAGCACGCGTCCCAGGGAGTGCCGGCCACCGGCCGCCCGGTGGCTACAGTCTGTCGACCTCGATCATGATGACCGGGACCGTAGCAGCGCTGCCCGCACGCACCCCAGCCTTTTTCCGCGTGACAGACCGGCGAGCACACCTGTGAACGTCCGGCCGGGAATCTGCGGATCGCGTGATGGACGTGGGTCGGCGGGCGCGCGGCCGAGGTTCAGCGTCTACGGTCGTCTCGTCCACCCGGCCGGCGCTCGCCTGCCCCGACCAAGGAGCCCCCATGACGTTCGTCGACCTGGTGCTTCTCGCGGTGCTCTTCATCGCGTTGATGACCGGCCTCAGCCGGGGCCTCCTGGCCACGCTCGGCGGCCTGGCCGGCCTCGTCGTCGGGGGCGTCGCGGCCTTCTGGGCGGTCCCCGCCGTCAACGACGCGCTGCCGTCGGCGCAGTGGCGCGGGCCGGTGTCCATCGCCGTCGCCGTGCTGCTGCCGATGCTCGGCGCCTCCGTCGGCGCCGGGCTGGGCCGGGACCTGCGCCGGGGCGTGGACCGCACGGCGCTGCGCCCGCTCGAACGGCTGCTGGGCGGTGTGGCCAACGTAGGGGTCGTCGCCCTGGCCCTCTCGTTCGTCGGCCACGCCGTCGGCGCGACCGGCGTGCCCGGCGTCGCGCCCGCGGTGTCGTCGTCCGCCGTCCTGCGCACCATCGACGAGCTGACGCCGCCCGCCATCGGCCGGCCGCTGGCCGAGGCCCGCGCGTTCGTGCTCGACGACGGCCTGCCGCGGTTGAACATCCTGGCGGTGCCGCGGCAGGACGCCGAGGTGCCCGCCGTCGCGCTCGACGACCCGCGCCTGGAGGCGGCGGCACAGTCGGTCGCCCGGATCTCGGGCATCGCCTACGCGTGCGGGACGAGCTCGACCGGGTCGGGGTTCGTGGTGGCGGACGACCGGCTGGTGACGAACGCGCACGTCGTGGCCGGGGTGGACCGGCCGGTCGTGGAGCTGCCCGGCGGCGAGGTGCGGGAGGGCAGCGTGGTCTACTACGACCCGGTCGACGACCTCGCGGTGATCGCCGTCGACGGCCTGGCCGCGGACCCGCTCGCCGTGGCGCCCACCCTCTCGGTCGGCGACCGCGCCGTCGTGCAGGGCTATCCCTACGGCGGACCGTTCACCTCCGGCAGCGCCGGGGTGCTCGACGTCAGCACCACGGTCGTGCCGGACTCGTACGGCCGCGGCGGTGCGGAGCGCGAGGTCTACTCGCTGGCCGCCGTCGTGCGGCCCGGCAACTCGGGCGGACCGCTGCTGACCACGGACGGCGAGGTGGCGGGCGTCATCTTCGCGCGGGCCGAGACCAACCCGAACGTCGGCTACGCCATGACGACCGCCGAGCTGCGACCCGTGGCCGACCGCGCCGCCGGCCTGGACGACGCCGTGTCCACGGGGCAGTGCGCCGGGTAGCGTTGTCGCATGACGACGACCTCTCAGGACTCGCAGTACCTGCGGCTGCTGGGCGAGCAGGTGGGGCACGAGCTCGCGGCCCACCTCCAGTACGTGGCGATCGCGGTGTGGTTCGACAGCCACGACCTGCCGCAGCTCGCGGCGCACTTCTACCGGCAGGCGCTCGAGGAGCGCAACCACGCCATGATGATCGTCCAGTACCACTTGGACCGGTCCCTGCCCGTGCAGATCCCGGGCACCCCCGCGGTGCGCAACGACTTCGCGGACGTGGTGGAGCCGCTCCAGCTCGCCCTGGACCAGGAGCAGCAGGTCACGCGGCAGATCGAGGCGATCTTCCGGGCGGCCCGCGAGGAGGGAGACGCCCTGGGCGAGCAGTTCCTCCTGTGGTTCCTCGAGGAGCAGGTGGAGGAGGTCGCCGCGGCCACCACGCTGCTCACGGTCGCCCGGCGCGCCGGCGACAACCTGTTCGACCTGGAGAACTACGTGGCCCGCGAGACCATCGGTGATGCCGGTGAGTCCGCCTCCGCCCCGCGGGCCGCCGGCGGGACCCTCTGATCCCCCTCGCAGATATCACACGGCTGCTACACGATCCCTGTTGCCTGTGGAAATCTTGCCCCGCGACCTGAACGACCGCGCACGGAGAGGGGCGGGACCGGGGTGACGATCACGAGCAGCTCGTGGATCGGCGGCCCGCACCCGGACCCCGCACGCCTGGCCGCCGTCGCCGCCCTCCGCGCCGCGCTCTCGACCCTCGCCGACGGTCGGCGGGACGACCCGGCCGGCCCCGGGCCGGTCCGCACCCGGTCCGTACCGCCTCCCGCGTGCCGCACCACCCGTGCGGCGATGTACGACTACGTCAAGGGCAGCCTGGTACCGAGCCGCCAGCGCCGCGTCGAGGCACACCTGGACGGCTGCGGCCGGTGCACGCGCGCCTTCGCCGACGTGCGCGAGGAGTCCTGGGCGCTGCGCGGGCTGGGCCGGCGCCTCGCGGCGCACGACCACCAGGGCGGGCGGCACCGGCGCACGGCGCACGGCCGGTTCTGACCCGTCCGCTCACCGCTCGTTCGGGATCAGGCGCCACGCCACGACGGCGGCGAGGGCCGTGAGCACCGCGGCCACCACGCACGCCGTCTGGAGCGAGGCCACGAACGCCTCCCGGGCGGACTCCAGCACGTCCGTCCGGTCCCCCGCGAGCGCCACGGCGGAGGCGAGCGAGTCCGATGCCCCGGACGCGACGTCCGCGGGCAAGCCCGCCGGGAGCGTGACGCGCGCCTGGTACCCGAGCGTGACCAGCGAGCCGAGCACGGCCACGCCCAGGGCCACCCCGAGCTCGTAGGCCGTCTCCGAGATCGCGGACGCGCCCCCGGCCTTCGCGGGCGGCACGGCGCTGACCACGGCGTCCGTGGTCAGCGTCATCGCCAGGCCGACGCCCAGGCCCGCGGACACCAGGGCCAGCGCGAGCCACACGTAGTGGTCGGCGCCCTCGGCAGCCGCGATGGCGAGCATCCCCAGGGCCGTCACGGCCAGGCCCACGGCGATCGCGTTGCCCCGGCCGAAGCGCGCCACGGACCAGCCCACGATCGCCACCACCGCGATGGACGCGATCGTCGCGGGCAGCTCGGCCACGCCCGCCACCAGCGGCGAGAAACCTCGCACGAGCTGGAGGTACTGCGAGAAGAAGAACAGCATGCCGGTCAGCGCGAAGATCGCGATGAGGTTGGCCGCCACGGCACCGCTGAACGCCGGGACCCGGAACAGCCCGATGTCGAGCAGCGGCCCGCGGCCGTCCGCCACGAGCCGGGCCTGCCGCCGCACGAACCAGACGCCCGCGACCACCGCGACGCCCAGCGCCCCGGCGGCGAGCAGGTCCGCGCCGTCGGACGCCGCGTGCTTGATGGACCACACGAGCGGCATCACGGCGGCGAACGACAGCAGCACCGACAGGAGGTCCAGGCGGCCCGGGTCGGGATCCTTGGCCTCGGGCAGCAGCACCGCGCCGGCCACGACGAGCACCAGCACCACGGGCACGTTGACCAGGAAGACCGAACCCCACCAGAAGTGCTCGAGCAGCACCCCGCCGACCAGCGGGCCGACGGCGGCACCACCGCCCGCGGCGGCCGACCACACGGCGATGGCACGGCTGCGCTCGCGGGCGTCGGGGAACAGCGTGCGGATGAGGGAGAGGGTCGAGGGCATGATCGTGGCCCCCGCCACGCCGAGCAGCAGCCGGGCGACGATGAGGGTCTCCGCGTCGGGCGCGAAGGCGGCCAGCGCCGACGCCGCACCGAACGCCGTCGCGCCGATCAGCAGCAGGCGCTTGCGCCCGATCCGGTCGGCCAGCGTGCCCATGGCCACGAGCAGGCCGGCGATGGCCAGGGAGTAGATGTCCCCGATCCAGAGCACCTGCGTGGCGGTGGGTTCGAGGTCACGGGTCAGGGACGGGACGGCGAGGTAGAGCACGGTCCCGTCGATGGCGAGGAGGCCGACCGCGAGCACGAGGACGGCCAGCGCGGACCACCGGCGACGGGCGGAGAGGGCGGGAGGGGAGACGGTCACACGACAACTGTACCGTCCAGCCGGTACAGTTTGAAATCCCGGCCCCTATAGTTCGTGCCGAAGGTGAGGTGGTGCCCCCGTGGGCAGGACGGCAGGCAGGGACCCCGAGCAGACGCGTGCCGCGCTGCTGGACGCCGCGGCGGAGGTGGTCCGCGAGCGGGGCATCTCGGCGACCCTCGACGACGTCGCACGCCGCGCCGGCGTGTCCAAGGGCGGGCTGCTCTACCACTTCGCCAGCAAGCACGAGCTCCTCCTCGCGCTGGCCCGCGAGTGGCTCGAACGGTTCCGGGTGGCGGTCCTGGCCGCCGTCGACCCGGCGGACGACGCGCCCGGACGCCTGGTGCGCGCGTACGTGCGCGTCTCGGTCCACGAGGCCCTGGACGCGGCGGCAACGCGCGACGCGCTCGTGCTGCTCGCGCACCTGTCCAGCGTCGAGGCGATCACCGACCTGGCGCGCGCCGACGCGCTGCGCTGGCAGGAGGACCTCCGCGCGGACGGCCTGCCGCAGGACGTGCTGGCGCTCGTGCTGGCGGCCGCGGACGGCGTGAGCGCCCAGCCGGTGTGGGGCATGGAGCCGGCGCCGCAGGAGCTGGAGCGGCTCCGGGACCGGCTGGTCGCGCTGACCTACGCCGAGGGGTAGCCGGTCACCGTGCCGCCCAGCGGTCCGCCAGGGCCTCCGACCCGCGGGCGAGCAGCGCGACGTCGGCGCCGACCAGCACGAAGGACGCCCCGGCGTCCAGGTAGGCCTGCGCGAGCGCGGGGTCGAAGGCGTTGACGCCGACGGGTTTGCCCGCCGACCGCACGGCCTCGAACGCCCGGTGCACCGCGGCGACCACGTCCGGGTGCTCCTGCTGCCCCAGCAACCCCATCGAGGCTGCCAGGTCGGACGGTCCCACGAACACGCCGTCCACGCCGTCGACGGCGGCGATCTCCCCCGCGCTCTCGACGGCCGCGGCCGACTCGACCTGCACGAACAGCGACACGTACCGGTCGGCGTCGCGCATGTAGCCCTCGACGCGGTTCCAGCGCGCCCCGCGGGACAGGGCGCTGCCCACCCCGCGCACGCCGCGGGGCGGGTAGCGCACCGCCCGGACGACCTCGCGTGCCTGGTCGGCCGTGTCCACCATGGGCACCAGCACGTTCTGGGCGCCCAGGTCGAGGAGCTGCTTGAGCACCACGGCGTCGCCCGACGGGGCCCGCACCACCGGCGTGACCGGGTACGCGGCGACCGCCCGGAGCAGGGCCGTGGTGGTCTCGAGGCCGACCGGCGAGTGCTCGCCGTCGATCAGCAGCCAGTCCAGGCCGGCCCCCGCGCAGATCTCCGCCACGGCGGGGCTGCCCGAGCAGACCCACATGCCGGCCTGCGGCCGGTCGGCTGCGGCGATCCGGTCGCGAAAGGTGGGCGGGAGGGTCACACGAAGCGGCACGAGACGGTCCCCAGCTCTCGGTAGTCGGCCAGCACGGTGTCGCCGGGCTCCACCCACACCGGGCGGGTGAAGGAGCCGGCCAGCACGATCTCCCCCGCCTCCAGCACGTCGCCGTGCCGGGCGAGCTTGTTCGCGAGCCACGCGACGCCCGTGGCCGGGTGGCCCAGCACGGCGGCGGCCACGCCGGACTCCTCGACGGCCTCGTTGCGGTACAGGAGCGCGGACACCCAGCGCAGGTCCACCGCGCCGGGTTCCACCGGGCTGCCGCCGTGCACCATGCCGCCCATGGCGGCGTTGTCGCTGATCGTGTCGACGATGGTGCGCCCGGTCATCTCGATCCGCGACGACAGGATCTCCAGGGCGGGCACCACGTACTCGGTGGCGCGCAGCACGTCGAACACGGTGGCGTGCGGTCCGCTCAGGCGCTCGCGCAGCACGAAGGCGAGCTCCACCTCGATCCGCACGTTGGAGAACCGGCCGTGCTCGATGACCGACCCGTTGTCGTGCACCATGTCGGCGAAGATCGCGCCGTAGTCGGGTTCCGTGATGCCGGTCGCGGCCTGCATGACCTTGGAGGTGAGCCCGATCTTGCGGCCCACGGGACGCCGCCCGGCCTCGATGCCGCGGCGGCGCCAGGTGTTCTGCACGGCATAGGCGTCCTCGACCGTCATGCCCGGGTGGCGGGCGGTCAGGAGCGGCACCATCGTGCGCCCCGCCTCGGCCCCGGCCAGCTCGTCGGCGATCGTGGCCACCGCGTCGTCGTCCAGCGTGCGCTCCCCCGTCACAGCTGGTGCCCCAGCTTGTACTCGCCCTGCTTCCAGGACGGCAGCACGTCGTCCTCGAGGTGGGCGGCGGCGCGGGCCGCGTCCTCGGGGCGCGTGTAGGAGAACCCGTCGGCCCCGATGGTCACCGCCATCTCCGAGGTGTCCGTGCGGGCGACGACCGGCTGCGGGACGCCGTCGAGGTCCAGCACCGGCGACGCCTCGGTGTACCAGGACGGCACCACCGGGTTGCCCCACCAGTCGCGGCGCTGGTTGTCGTGCACGTCCCAGGTCACCACGGGGTTGTCGGGGTCGCCCGTCCAGTAGTCCTGCGTGTAGATCTCGACCCGGTGCCCGTCGGGGTCGCGCAGGTACAGGTAGAAGGCGTTGGACACACCGTGCCGGCCCGGCCCGCGCTCGATGCGGTCGCTCAGCCGCAGGGCGCCGAGCTTGTCGCAGATCGCGATGATGTTGTGCTTCTCGTGGGTGGCGAACGCGACATGGTGCATCCGGGGGCCGTCACCACCGGTCATCGCGGTGTCGTGCACGGTGGGCTTGCGCCGCATCCATGCGGCGTAGGTGGTGCCCTCGCCGTCCTGGATGTCCTCGGTGACGCGGAAGCCGAGGTCCTCCATGTGCCGCACGGCCCGCGGCACGTCCGGGGTCACCTGGTTGAAGTGGTCCAGCCGCACCAGGGCGCCGGGGGTGTGCAGGTCGTACCGCCACGCCAGTCGCTCGACGTGCTCGACCTCGTGGAAGAACTCCTGCGGGAAGCCCAGCGGGTCCGTCACGCGGACCGAGTCGCCGACGCCGCGCACGAAGCCGTGCGCACGCCGCTCCACGCGGCAGCCGAGCTCGGTGTAGAACCCGACCGCCCGGTCGAGGTCCTCCGGCGTGCGCACCCGGTAGGAGAAGGCGGCCACGGCCGCCGTCGGCCCCTGGCGCAGCACCAGGTTGTGGTGGATGAACTCCTCCAGCGTGCGCAGGTAGACCGCGTGCTCGTCCTCCTCGGTGACCACCAGGCCCAGCACGTCCACGTAGAAGTCCCGGGAGGCGGCCAGGTCGGTGACGACCAGCTCCATGGACGCGCACCGCACGATGTCGGGCGGCGGCGCCTGGGGCGTGGGGATCGTGGTGTCGGTCATGCGTCAGGCTCCCTTGCCGAACGTGGGGTTGTGGACCTTGCCGAGCGTGACGTGCACCGCCTGCTGGTCCGTGTAGAAGTCGATCGAGCGGTACCCGCCCTCGTGGCCCAGGCCGGAGGCCTTGACGCCGCCGAACGGCGTGCGCAGGTCGCGCACGTTGTTCGAGTTGAGCCAGACCATGCCCGCCTCGATCGCCTGGGAGAAGGTGTGCGCGCGCCTGAGGTCGTTGGTCCACACGTAGGCGGCCAGCCCGTACTTCACACCGTTGGCCAGGGCGAGCGCCTCCTCCTCGGTGTCGAACGGCGTGATCGCCACGACGGGACCGAAGATCTCCTCCTGGAAGATCCGGGCCGACGGCGGCACGTCCGCGAACACGGTGGGCGCCACGAAGTTGCCGGTCTCGAAGCCATCCGGCCGGCCCCCGCCGGCCACCAGGCGCCCCTCAGCCTTGCCGATCTCCACGTAGCTCATGACCTTCGCGAAGTGCTCGGGGTGCACCAGCGCACCGACCTCGGTGGCCGGGTCGTGCGGGTGGCCCACGCGCACCCGCGCGGCCTGGGCCGCGTACCGCTCGACGAACTCGTCGTACACGGCCCGCTCCACGAGGATGCGGCTGCCCGCGGTGCAGCGCTCGCCGTTGAGCGAGAACACGCCGAAGATCGTCGCGTCCACGGCGGCGTCCAGGTCGGCGTCGGCGAAGACGACGGCGGGCGACTTGCCGCCCAGCTCCATCGACAGCCCCTTGAGGTGCGGGGCGGCGTTGGCGAAGATGACCTGCCCCGTGCTGCTCTCCCCCGTGAACGAGATCAGCGGCACGCCGGGATGCTTCACCAGCGCGTCCCCCGCCTCCTCGCCCAGGCCGTTGACGAGGTTGAAGACACCCCGCGGCAGCCCGGCCTCCTCGAAGATGCCGGCCCACAGCGAGGCCGACAGCGGCGTGAACTCGGCCGGCTTGAGCACCACGGTGTTGCCCGTGGCCAGTGCCGGGGCCAGCTTCCAGGACTCCAGCATGAACGGGGTGTTCCAGGGCGTGATGAGGCCTGCGACGCCGATGGGCTTGCGGTTGACGTAGTTGAGCTGGCGGCCCGGCACCTTGAACGTGTCGTCGGACTGCGCCACCACCAGGTCGGCGAAGAACCGGAAGTTCTCCGCGGCCCGTCGCGCCTGGCCCAGGGCCTGGGTGATGGGCAGGCCCGAGTCGAAGCTCTCCAGCTCCGCCAGCCGCGCGTCGCGGGACTCGACGATGTCGGCGATCCGGTGCAGCACCCGCGACCGCTCGCGCGGCAGCATGCGGGGCCACGGCCCGTCCGTGAACGCGACGCGCGCGGCGTCCACCGCGCGCCCGACGTCCGCGGCCCGGCCGGCGGCGGCCCGCGCGTAGACCTCGTTGCTCACCGGGTCGAGCACGTCGAACGTGCTGCCGTCGACCGAGTCGACGGACACACCGCCGATGTAGTGGCGGATGCGGTCGGGCAGGTCGGCGGGGCGGGCGGGCTGGTCGGTCACGGTGCCTCCGGGGGTCGGGACGTGCGGTGCGCGGCGCCGTCGCCGCGCGAGTCGAGGAAGGCCTGCATGGTGGCCCAGCGGTGGTCGCGCGCCGCGATCTCGATCTCCAGCGGGTCGGCCCCGCGGGCGATCAGGTCGAGGATGTGGTCGTGCTCGGCCACGGAGTCGTGGGCCCGGCCGGGGACGAACGCGAACGTCGAGTCGCGCAGGCCGGAGAGCTGGGCCCAGCCGCGGTGCACCATGTCGAGCAGCAGCCCGTTGGGGCACGACTCGAACAGCACCGAGTGGAACCGCTGGTTCAGCGCCGTGAAGGCGTGCGGGTCGAAGTGGTCCAGCAGCGCCCGGAGCTGGTCGTTCACGCCGCGGGCCCGCGCGAGGTCGGCCGCGGAGACGCCGGGCGCCGAGAGCCCGGTCGCCGCGCCCTCCACCACCCCGAGCGCCTGCATGGCGTCGACGTAGCCGTGCTCGTCGATCATCGCCACGCGCGCGCCGACGTTGCGCTCGTAGGTCACCAGCCCCTCGGCCTCCAGCCGCCGGATCGCCTCGCGGACCGGCACCACGCTCATGCCGAGCTCGTCGGCGATGCCCTGCAGCACGAGCCGGTAGCCCGGGCTCAGCTCGCGCCGCGCGATGCGCTCCCGCAGGAATCCGTAGGCGACCTGGGACTTGCTGACGGCCGCGAACGCGTCCTCGACGGCCGACACGCCGCTCACGTCGCCTCCCGCGACGCCTCGTAGCGCGCCCGCCACCGCTCGTCGGGCGGGAACAGCCCCTCGACCGGGTGCCCGTCGGCGACCTGCCGCGCCACCCACGCGTCCTGCTCCTCCTGCGCGAGGGCCGCCTCGGCCACCTCCCGCACCAGGTGCGGCGGGATCACCACGACGCCGTCCGCGTCACCCACCACGACGTCGCCCGGCAGCACGGTGGTGCCCCCGCAGGCGACGGCGACGTCCGTGTCCCACGGCACGTGCCGGCGGCCGAGCACCGCGGGGTGGGCGCCCTTGCTGAAGACCGGCAGGCCCGTGGCGACCACGGCCTCGGCGTCCCGCACGCCGCCGTCGGTCACCACGCCGGCGGCCCCGCGGACCCTGGCCCGCAGCGCCAGGATGTCGCCGAGCGTGGCCGACCCGGTCTCGCCCCGGGCCTCGATCACGAGCACCTCGCCCTCGCCGACCGTGTCGAAGGCGCGCTTCTGCGCGTTGTGCCCGCCACCGTGGGCGGCGAAGAGGTCCTCACGGTTCGGCACGAGACGCAGGGTCCGGGCGCGCCCCACGAGCGTGGCACCCGGCGCGAGGGGCCGCACGCCCTGCACCACGACGTTGTCCAGCCCCCGGCGGCGGAGCTGGGCGGACAGCCCGGCCACCGGCGTCCGCCGCAGCACGTCCCGCAGCTCGTCGGTCAGCACGAACGGCTCCGGCTCGGGCGCCAGCCCCGCGGCCTCGCGGCTCCCCCACGCCTCGGCCCGCTGCGTGTCGTCGACGCGCGGCCCGGCGCCCACGTCGCCGAACGGCACCCCGCCCTGCACCACCGTGGTCACCAGCCGGCCCGACGACGGCGCACCGGGTGCCGAGGGGGCGTCCACCTCGACCTCGACCACGTCGCCGGGCGCCACCACGCTCGACCCGGCGGGCGTGCCCGTGAGGATCACGTCGCCCCGCTCCAGCGTGAGGTGCTGGGAGAGGTCGGCCACGATCTGCGCGAACGGGAACAGGAGCGCGTCCGGGCCCGTGGTGTCCTGCTGCACGAGCGCACCGTTCACCCAGGTGCGCAGCCGCAGCCCGGCCGGGTCCACCGTCCGCGCGTCCACGAGCGCCGGGCCGATCGGCGTGTAGCCGTCGCGGCCCTTGGAGCGCACGTTCGACCCCTTGTCGGCCCAGCGCAGGTCGTACACGCCGAGGTCGTTCGCCGCGGTCACGGCGGCGATGTGGTCCCACGCGTCCTCGACCGCGACGTGCCGCGCGGGCTCGCCGACGACCAGCGCGACCTCCCCTTCGAACGCCAGCAGCTCCGTGCCCGCCGGCCGCTCGACCGTCCCGCCCGATGCCGCCAGCGAGCTGGTGGGCTTGAGGAAGTACGACGGCGCCTCGGGCCGCCGCCCGCGCTGCTCGGCGCGCGAGGCGTACGCCACGTGGACCGCGACGACCTTGCCCGGCCGCTGTGCCAGCGGACCGATCCCGCCGGTCCCGTGCGCTTCGGTACCCATGAGCTCCCTTGCTCCGACTCGTCGGCTGACACCTCTGGTGCTTCGTATCACAGATCGTATATGGTCGATCAGGACCCGGCAACGGCACCGGGTCACCATGCGCCCGCCGACGACGGCGGGCCCGGATGACGAGGGAGTCATGCGATGAGCCCCACCCCGGACCGGTCCGAGCCCGCCGACGGCACCGCCTCCCCCCGCGAGCGCCGCCGCGTCGTCCTGGCGACGATCGTCGGCACGACCGTCGAGTGGTACGACTTCTTCGTCTACGCCTCGGCGGCGGGCCTGGTCTTCGGGCAGCTCTTCTTCGAGCCCGCGGGCTCGGGCCTGGGCACGTTGCTCGCGTTCGGCTCCGTGGGCGTCAGCTTCCTGTTCCGCCCGCTCGGCGCGTTCGTCGCGGGCCACCTCGGCGACCGGTACGGGCGACGCGTGGTGCTGGTGCTCACGCTGGTGCTCATGGGCACGGCCACCGCGTTGATCGGCCTGCTGCCCACGTACGCGCAGATCGGTGTCGCCGCACCGGTGCTGCTGGTGACGCTGCGCATCCTGCAGGGCATCTCGGCGGGCGGCGAGTGGGGCGGGGCGGTGCTCATGTCGTGCGAGCACGCGCCGGTGCGCCGCCGGGGTCTGTTCGGTGCGGCGCCGCAGATCGGCGTGCCGCTGGGTCTGCTGCTCGCGTCGGGGGTGCTGGGCGTCATGACGGCCGTGGCGCCGGGCGACGCGTTCCTCGCGTGGGGCTGGCGCGTCCCGTTCCTGCTGAGCGTGGTGCTCATCGGCATCGGGTACTGGGTGCGGCGCAGCGTCGAGGAGAGCCCGGTCTTCGTCGAGATCGCCCAGCGGGCCGAGACGACCCGCCAGCCGCTCCTGCGACTGTTCCGCCGGCACACGCCGCTGGTGATCGTGGCGGCGCTCGTGTTCGCGGGGAACAACGCCGTGGGCTACATGACCACCGGCGGCTACATCCAGCGCTACGCGTCCGACCCGGCGGGGCCGGTCGGGATGGACCAGGGGCCGGTGCTGTGGGCGGTGACGGCGTCGGCCGTCGTCTGGCTGGTCGCGACGTGGGGCGCGGGCGCCCTGTCCGACCGGATCGGCCGCCGCACCACCTACGCGATCGGCTTCGTGGTACAGCTCGCGGGCGTGCTGACCCTGTTCCCGCTGGTGCACGGCGGGACGTTCGGCTCGGTGCTGCTCGCGCTGTCCTTCCTGTCGGTGGGCCTGGGGCTCACCTACGGCCCGCAGGCCGCGCTGTACGCCGAGCTCTTCCCGGCGTCCATCCGGTTCTCGGGCGTCTCGATCTCGTACGCGATCGGGTCGATCCTGGGCGGGGCGTTCGCACCCACCATCGCGACGGCGCTCGTGCAGGCGACAGGCAGCGCCGCCTCGGTGACCCTGTACCTGGCGGGCATGACGGTGCTGGGGCTGGCGGCGACGCTGCTGCTGCGCGACCGGACCGGCATCCCGCTCGGCCCGGACCACGAGGAGCTCCAGGCCGCCAGCCCGGTGCACGGCCTGGCCCGCGCCTGAGCCTCGCCCCCGCCCACCCCCGGCAGGACCCAGCAGAACGGACCCACGATGCAGTTCCACCACCACGGCTACGTCACCGGCGACCCGTACGTGCGCCCGGCCGCCGGGTACGGCGTCGACCGGCCTGCCGGGCTGCCGGACGAGGTCGACGTGCTCGTCGTGGGCAGCGGCCCGGCGGGCATGATCGCCGCCGCACAGCTCGCGCAGTTCCCGGACATCCGCACGCACGTGGTCGAGCGCCGCGCCGGGCGCCTGGAGATGGGCCAGGCCGACGGCATCCAGGCCCGCAGCGTCGAGACCTTCCAGGCGTTCGGGTTCGCGGAGCGGATCACGGCGGAGGCGTACCGGATCACCGAGATGGCGTTCTGGAAGCCCGACCCGGACCGTCCGGAGCACATCGTGCGGGGCGCCGTCCCGCCCGACGACCCGGGCGGGATCAGCGAGTTCCCGCACCTGATCGTCAACCAGGCGCGGGTGCTCGACTACTTCGCCGAGGTAGCGGCGAACGCCCCCGCCCGCGTGCGCCCCGACTACGGCCTGGAGCTCGTGCGGCTCACCGTCGCGGACGACCCCGGACCGGGCGCCTACCCGGTCACCGTGACCCTCCGCCACACGGCCGGCCCCCAGGAGGGCACCGAGCGCACGGTGCGCGCCCGCTACGTCATCGGGGCCGACGGCGCCCACTCCGCCGTCCGGCAGGCCATCGGCCGCAGGGCCGTGGGCGACAAGGCCAACCACGCCTGGGGCGTGATGGACGTGCTCGCGGTCACCGACTTCCCGGACGTGCGCACCAAGTGCGCCATCCAGTCGCACGACGGCGGGTCCATCCTGCTCATCCCCCGCGAGGGCGGCTTCCTCGCGCGCTGGTACGTCGACCTCGGCGAGGTGCCGGCCGACGACGCCGGACAGGTCCGGGCCACGACGGTCGAGGAGATCATCGCCCGCGCCAACCGGATCATCCACCCCTACACGCTCGACGTGAAGGACGTGCCCTGGCACAGCGTCTACGAGGTGGGCCACCGAGTGACCGACGGGTTCGACGACGTCCCCACCGACCTCGCCGGCGCCCGCACGCCCCGGGTCTTCCTGGCCGGCGACGCGTGCCACACGCACAGCGCCAAGGCCGGCCAGGGCATGAACGTCTCGATGCAGGACGGCTGGAACATCGCCTGGAAGCTGGCGCACGTGCTCACGGGGCGGGCGCCCGAGTCACTGCTGGCGACCTACTCGGCCGAACGGCACGTCGTGGCCCAGGACCTCATCGACTTCGACCGGGAGTGGTCGCGGCTCATGGCCACGCCGCCCGAGGACCTGCCCGACCCCACCTATCTCGAGGACTTCTACGTCAAGACCGCGGAGTTCCCCTGCGGGTTCATGACGCAGTACCAGCCGTCGATGATCGTGTCCGGCACCGAGCACCAGCACCTGGCGACCGGGTTCCCCGTGGGCAAGCGGTTCAAGTCGGCGCCGGTCGAGCGCGTGGCCGACGGCAACCCGGCACACCTGGGCCACCACGCCCGCGCCGACGGGAGGTGGCGCGTCTACGCGTTCGCCGACGCCGCCGCGCCCGGCGAGCCGTCGGCGCTGGGCGACTGGGCGCAGTGGCTCGGCACCGCGCCGGACTCCCCGCTGCTGCGGCACACCCCGGCGGACGGCGATCCCGACGCCGTGCTCGACGTCAAGGTCGTCTACCAGCAGGAGCACGGCACGATCGAGCACACCGCCGTCCCCGAGGCGTTCCGGCCGCGGGTCGGCCCCTTCGGCCTGGTCGACTACGAGAAGGTGTACGCCGCCGACCCGGCCCAGGACATCTTCGAGCTGCGCGGCATCGACCGCGGCGGCGCCGTCGTCGTCGTCCGCCCCGACCAGTACGTGGCCGCCGTGCTCCCGTTGACCGCCCGGGACGAGCTGGCCGCCTTCCTCGCGGGCGCCCTCCTGCCCGCCTGACCCTGCCCGCCTGACCCTGCCGGCCTGACCCTGCCCGCCTGACCCTGCCCGCCCGGACCCGCACGCCCGGAGCCGCACAAAGGGCCGCGGCCCGGGCGTGTCGCCCGGGCGTGTCGGCCTCCGGGAAAGGTGGTGCGCCGGGGGTGGGTTGCGCTGCGTAGACATTGTCTACACCACGCAACCCACCCCCGCGGGGCACCTTCTCCCGAGCCGCCCGGACCGCCCTCTCGACGGCCCGGCCCGTGGTTATACTCGGCGCGTCGAGGCGGATCATCTCCCGCCTGCGCTCGAAAAAGGGGCGCGCGACGGGCCCCGAACCGGACCCGCCCGGGACACATACGGACTGCACCACTCATCCGTCACTGTTCCCCTGGAGGCCCCGTGCCCACCGTGTCCGCACACGTCGCCCGTACCGTCGCCCGTCACGTCGACCACGTCTTCGGCGTCATGGGCAACGGCAACGCCTGGTTCCTCGACGACCTCACCCGGTCCACCAGCGCCCGGTTCACCGCCGTGCGCCACGAGGCCGGCGGCGTGGTGGCCGCCGACGCCTACTTCCGCGCGTCGGGCCGCATCGCCGCCGCCACCGCCACCTACGGCGCGGGCTTCACCAACGCCCTGACCGCGCTCGCGGAGGCGGCCCAGGCGCGCGTCCCGCTCGTGCTGCTCACGGGCGACGAGCCGACGTCCGGCCCGCGGCCGTGGGACGTGGACCAGATCGCCCTGGCCGCCGCCGTGGGCGCGCGCACCTACACGGTGGGCCGTGCCGACGCCGCCGCCACCAGCGTCATCGCCATCGAGCACTCCCTGACCTACCGGGTGCCCGTGGTGCTGGCCATCCCCTACGACGTCGCGGCCCTGGAGGCCGGGCCCGTCCCCGACGCGCCCGAACCGGTGCTGCCCCGCCCGCTGGCCCCCGCCGGGCCCTTCGACGCCGCCGCCATCACCGACCTGGCCCGGCACCTCGCCGACGCCGAGCGCCCTCTGCTGCTGGCCGGCCGCGGCGCCTGGCTCGCGGGCGCCGGCGACGTGCTCGGCGAGCTCGCCGAGACCACCGGTGCCCTCACCACCACGACCGCCCTCGGGCGCGGGGTCTTCCCCGACGGCCGATACGACCTCGGCGTGGCGGGCGGGTTCGGCGCGGCCGGGGCGATGGAGCTCGTACGCGCGGCGGACGTCGTCGTCGTGCTCGGTGCGTCCCTCAACCAGTTCACGATGCGGTTCGGCGAGCTGTTCGCGCCCGGCACCCGCGTGGTCCAGGTCGACATCGCGCCCGCCGCCACCCACCGCCACGTGGGCGGTTTCGTCCGGGGCGACGCCGCCCTCGTCGCCCGCGCCCTGGTGGACGAGCTGCACGCGCAGAACGCCAAGCCGTCCGGCTGGCGCGAGACCGTGGACGTCGCCGCGGCGCGCCGTTACGACACCGGCCCCGCCGACGGCCTCGCCCCCGACGGACGGCTCGACCCCCGCACCGTCGCCCACCGGCTCGCCGGGCTGCTGCCCGCCGACCGCGTCGTCGTCTCGGACGGCGGGCACTTCATCGGCTGGGCCAACATGTACTGGCCCGTCGCCTCGCCCGACCGGATGATGATGGTGGGCACCGCCTACCAGTCGATCGGCCTCGGCTTCCCGAGCGTGCCCGGCGCCGCCGCGGCCTGCCCCGAGTCCACCGTCGTGCTCACCACCGGCGACGGCGGCGGCCTCATGGCGCTCGCCGACCTGGAGACCGCGGTACGCACCGCGGGCGGCCGCGGCCTCGCCGTGGTCTGGAACGACGCCGCCTACGGCGCCGAGGTGCACGTCTACGGCCGCCAGGGCCTGGCCGAGGACCCGATGCTCATCCCCGAGACGGACTTTGCCGCGCTCGCGACCGCCGTCGGCGCCCGGGGCGTGGTGGTGCGCACCCTGGCCGACCTGGACCGCCTGGCCGAGTGGACCGCCGAACCGGTCGCCGAGCGGCCCTTCCTGCTGCTGGACTGCCGGGTGTCCGGCTCGGTCGTCGCGCCGTACCAGGAGGAGATCCTGCGGGCGAACCGCACCCGCTAGACGCCGAGCTTCGCCCGCGCCATCGCCACGACCTTGCCCACGTTCAGGCTCCATCCCACGCCGAACACGCGCGGCCCCACGACGTGCTCCGCCTCGGGGTTCCAGAGTCGCTCGCGGGCCCGTTCGAGGGTCGGGAAGCGGAACTCGTAGGGCACCACGGACGCGACCTTGCCGTGCCAGGTGCGCTCCTCCTCGGGCGTGCGCAGCTCCTTGACCACGGCTGCGGCGGTCAGCGCGATCGCCGCCAGCGTGATCAGCCGGCGCAGTCCCCCGCCGCGGTGCTTCGTGTGCTCGGTGCTGCTGGTGCGTCCCATCGTGGCCCTCCGTGCTCTCGGTCGCTCGTCGTCGGCCCCCTGCGACCCATCTTGGGCCATCGGCGGGCGGCGCACCCGGTGAGCGCGCCGGTCAGCGCACCCGCACCGCTCCCGCCTGGACGGTGACGTCCGCCCGGCGGGCCTCGCCGAGGTCCTCGCCGTCGATCTCGAACACGCGCGGCTCCGCGAGCTCCACCCGCAGGGTCCGGACGCGCCGGTGGGTCGTGCTCTGGCTGCTCTCGGCACTCCCGCCGCCGGTGGCGAGGCGCTTGATCCCGTTGTCCCAGACCAGGTTGCGCAGCGTGTCGGCCCACCCTGCCGCGCCGTCGGCGCTCAGGAGGAGCAGGTCGAGCTCGCCGTCGCCGGGGTCGGCGTCGGGCAGGAGGTTGAGGCCGCCCTGGAGGGTGCCGCAGTTGCCCACCAGGAGCGTGTGCACGTCGTCCTGGCCGCGCGGCTCGTCGTCGGCCGTGAGGTGGACCTCCAGGGGCTCGCTCGCCGTCACCGCGCGCCCCAGGGACTCCACGTAGGCCAGCCAGCCCACCTTGTCCTTGAGATCGTCGTCGGTCTCGGTGATCATGTGCGCGTCGAGCCCGAACCCGGCCATGACCGCGAACGCGTGCCGTGCGGTGCCACCGGCGAGCTCGACCTCCAGCCAGCCCAGGTCCAGGGTGCGCGCGTCGCCGGTGAGAGCGCGCAGGAAGGCCCCGGTCACGTCGCCCAGGGGCACGCCAAGGTTGCGGGCCAGGAGGTTGCCGGTGCCGAGCGGCACGATGCCCAGCTCCACGTCGGCGCCGCTCTGCCCGAGGTGCTCGGCGACCGCCCGGACCGTCCCGTCACCACCGGCCACCACGAGCAGGTCCGCCCCGGCCTCGACCGCCTCGGCGGCCACGCCCTGGCCGGCGTCGTCCTCGCTGGTCTCGAACCACCGGACCTCGGGCTCGGCCCCGGCGGCCTGCACGGCGTCGTCCAGGGCGGAGGCGAGGTCCGCCCGGCTCGTCTTGGCCGGGTTCCAGATGATGCCGACACGTCGCGGGGTCATGACGGCATGCTCGCACAGCAGCTCCCGGTCAACGACCCGGGGCCTGCGGCCCGTCGACGGCCCCCGCGACGGCGGCCGCCAGCCGCTCCGCGAGCGCCCCGACGGCCGCCCGCAGCTCGGGGCCGCCCTCGACGCGGAACGCGAACGGCACGCTCGCCAGCCACTCCTGGGCGTACATCGCGGGGTTCCGGGTGCTGCCCACCAGGACGCACCGGTCGCCCACGGCCTCCAGCCGGCCCATCTGCGCCCCGACCCAGGGCGCGACGTCGGCGAGGGGCGCGTCGAAGACGACGCGCGTGGCGAACTGCCACCCGGTGCCCAGGTGCTCCTCCAGCGCGGCGACGGGGTCGAGCCCGTCGGGCGGCGTGAAGGCGGTCGTCGTGCGCTCGACGGCGCGCACCCGGTCCACCCGGTAGGTGCGGACCGCGCCGGCCCGGTGGGAGTGGCACAGCAGGTACCACCGCCCGTACCGGACCACCACGGCCCACGGGTCCACCTCGGCCACCCACTCGCTGCCTGACTCGCCACGGTAGGTGACCAGCACGCGCCGGCGGGCGGCCACGGCCGCGACCAGGTCGCTGGTGACGGCGGTGTCCGGGCGCGCCGCGTACCGGTCCGGTGCGGCCGAGGCGTGCTCGCGCAGCGTGGCCGCCTGCCGGCCCACGTCCTCGGGCAGGGCGCGGATCACCTTGCCCAGCGCGGTGCCGACCAGGTCGTCGGCCTCCGGGTGGGCGTGCAGCACGGCCATGACGAGTCCGAGCGCCTCGGTCTGGGTGAACATGACCGGCGGCAGCCGGGTGCCCCGGCCAAGCCGGTACCCGCCGTGCGGGCCGCGCGCCGACGTGACCGGCACCCCGGCCTCGCGCAGGATCTCGACGTACCGGCGGGCGGCACGCTCGGTGACGCCCAGCCGGTCGGCGAGCTCGTTCGCCGTCGTGCCGGGGCGGGTCTGGAGAAGCTCCAGGGCGCGCAGCGCGCGGGCGGTGGGACTGGTCTCGGACGGCACGTCACCACCCTAGGAGCAGGCTAGGGGCGCACCACCTCGAGGATCTGCTTCTGCACGCCGTTCTTGTAGACCTCGTGCTCGACCAGGTCGAGCTTCTGGGCCGGCTTGTCGGCGTCGCTGAACAGCGGCTTGCCCTGGCCCAGCAGCACGGGGAAGACCAGCAGGTGGTAGACGTCGATCAGGCCGGCGTCGGCCAGCGCGCGGGTCAGCGACACGCTGCCGTGCACCTGGAGCTCGCCGTCGCCGCTCTCCTTGAGCCGGGCGACGTCGTCCAGCGAGCGCAGGATCGTGGTCTCGCCCCAGTTGCCGACGAGGTCGTCCTCGGTCAGCGTCGTCGACACCACGTACTTGGGCAGCACGTTGTAGCGCGGGAACTCCTCCATGTCCGGCCAGACGGGCGCGAACATCTGGTAGCTGGCACGCCCGAGCAGCAGCCCGGCGGCCTCCTCCTGCTCCGTGGCCTTGAGCTCGTAGGCCTCGGGGGCCGGCGCGACGACCTTGAAGGTCCACGCGGTGTCGTGCAGCTCGGGGTCGCCGCCGGTCGGGTCGACCTTGCCGTCGAGCGAGACGAAGTGCGTGGCGACGATGGTGCGCATGGGGGATCTCCTTGTCCGGGGCCGGCCGGGGGCCGGGGGTCCGCGTGGTGCGGTTCTCCCAGGATCAGACGAGCGGGACCAGAAAACTCATCGGCCTCACGATCCGGAAGTAGAACGTCCGGAACTGGTCCTACCGTGGAGCTCAGGCGGCCCGCCGGGCCGCGACTCACGACGGGAGAGAACCATGGACATCCTGCTCATCGGCGGCCTCTGGCTCGACGCCTCGGCCTGGGACCGTGTGGTCCCCGAGCTCGAGAGCCTCGGGCACCGGCCGGTAGCGGTCGCGCTGCCGGGCCAGGGCGACGGGACCCCGTCGGCCATGCTGGACGACCAGGTCGCCGCGGTGCTGGCCGCCGTCGACGCAGCGCCCGGGCGGCCGCTGGTCGTGGGGCACTCGGCCGCCTGCACGCTGGCCTGGCTCGCCGCGGACGCCCGGCCGGACGCGGTGGCGGGAGTGGTGCTCGTCGGCGGCTTCCCGTGGGACGACGGCAAGCCGTACGCCGACCTGTTCGAGATCACGGACGGCGTCATGCCGTTCCCGGGCTGGGGCCCGTTCGAGGGGCCGGACTCGGCGGACCTCGACGAGGCGACGCGCGCCACCCTGGCGGCCGCCGCGGTCCCCGTGCCGGAGGGGGTGGCCCGGGGCGTGGTGCGCCTGCGCGACGAGCGCCGGTTCGACGTGCCGGTCACCGTCGTGTGCCCGGAGTTCTCGCCGGCGCAGGCACGCGAGTGGATCGACGCGGGCGACGTGCCGGAGCTGGCCCGGGCCACGCACCTCGACCTGGTCGACCTGGACTCGGGGCACTGGCCGATGTTCACCCGCCCGGTGGAGCTGGCCCGCCTCCTGTCGGAGGCGAGCGTCAGCGTCTGACGCCCAGGGCGAGCGTCAGCGTCTGACGCCCAGGGACCGGAGCTCCAGGTCGGCCAGCCTGCGCACGACGTCGGCGTCGCCGTCGCGCCAGGCCGTCAGGGGGTCCGGCGAGACGCGGGCCAGGGCGCGCGGCGGCTGGTTGGTCAGGGCACGCAGGGCCAGCAGGGCCGGGTCCACCGCGAGCAGCCGCCGCCCCGCGCTCGCGCGACGCACGAACCGCACCCGCAGCGGCACGTACAGCACGGCCACCAGCAGCACGGGCACGAGAAATACCGCCAGGCCGGCGAGCAGCGCCACGTCGGCCACCGTCTCGGCCTGGGCGCGGCCGGCGGCGGCCAGGCTCTCGGCCGCGTCCGCGGCCCCGCGGAAGGGGGCGGCCAGGTCGTCACCCACGCCGGGGATGCCGTCGATGCGGCCCTCGACGTCGTGGAACCGGCCGGCCATCTCGTCGGCCGCCGACGCCGTCTCGCGGCCCGGCCGGCCCAGCACCTCGATCGCGTCCCGGGCCTGGAGCCCGGCCCACCCCCAGCCCGCGACCCACGCGAGCAGGAGCAGGTCACCCAGCACCTGCCGGGCGCACCGCGCGGGCGCGGCCGCGTACAGCCTCATGTCTGCTCCTCCGGACGACGACGGGCGGCACGCCGCACCGTACCCGACATTCGGGGCACATCTGGATGGATCTGTGGTTGCATGTCCGCGACCGATGTCCCCCGTGCGGAAGGTACGACCCCATGACTGCCGATGACGAGCTCACCCGGACCTTCGTCGAGTTCGACGGCGACGGCGACGGCCGCATCACCGCCGACGAGTTCCGCCAGGCCATGGCGACCCGCGGCGAGGAGACGAGCGACAAGGACCTGGAGCAGATCTTCGGCAAGGCCGACCACGACCAGGACGGCCGCATCGACCTCGCCGAGTTCACGCAGGCCTGGGACGCCTGAACCCGCCCGGCGGTTACGACCCCGAGTCCCCGCCCCGGGCAAGGGCCGTGGCCAGGTCCGCGACCGTGTCCCGGATCGCCGCGCGCGCCGGGGTCAGGTACTTGCGCGGGTCGGTGACGTTCTGGTCGCCCGCCAGGTACTGCCGCACCTGGGCCGTGTAGCCCACGTTGAGCGCCGTGCCCACGTTGATCTTGCGGATCCCCGCGGCGATCGCCGCCCGGAGCGCCGGCACCGGCACGCCCGAGGAGCCGTGCAGCACCAGCGGCACGGGCAGGCGCTCCGCGAGGCGTGCGACCAGGTCGAGGTCGAGCTCGGCGGTCGCCGTCGTCATCGCGTGCGAGCTGCCCACGGCGACCGCGAGGCCGTCCACCCCGGTTCGCTCCACGAACGACGCCGCCTCCTCGGGGTCGGTGCGCACGCCCGGCGCATGGGCGCCGTCCTTGCCGCCGATCTCGCCGAGCTCGGCCTCGATCCACAGTCCCTGGCCGTGACCGGCCCCGGTGAGGTCCGCCGTCGTGGCGACGTTGTCCTCGTAGTCGAGGTGGGCGGCGTCGACCATGAGCGACGAGATGCCGAGCCGCCCCGCCTGGGCGACCACCGACCGGGCGAGCGCGTCGTCCTGCACGTGGTCCAGGTGCACGGCCAGCGGCACGCCGGCCGACGCCGCGACCTCCCGGCACGCCCCGACCAGGGCCGCCATCCGCCCGCCGTGGAACCGCACCGCGTTCTCGCTCACCTGGAGGATGCCGGGCGCACCCGCCGCCTCCAGCCCTTCGGCGATGCCCTCGGCGTGCTCGAGCGTGATCACGTTGAACGCGAGCACGGCGCCGCCCGTGCGGGCGGCGTCCGCCACGAGGTCGCCCGTGCGCGCCGGCGTCACAGGACGCCCGCCGGGACGGGAGCCCGCAGCGCCTCGGGCAGCAGGTCGCCGTGCGCGGCGGTCAGCTCGTCGCACAGGGCCCAGATCTGCTCCGGGGTCAGCGTGGAGGCCGTGTTCGGGTCCATCAGCGCGGCCTGGCGCACCAGGAGCGGGTTTCCCGTGCGAGCCGCCTCCACCGTGAGCCGGCCCACCGAGACGTACGCCTGGTTCACGGCTGCGCACTGGACCGGCAGCGCGCCCATCGCGACCGGCGCCACGCCGTCGGCGTCCACCACGGCGGGCACCTCGACGACGGCGTCCTGGCCCAGGTTGTCGATGAGCCCGCGGTTGGGCACGTTGACGTGGATCTCCCGGCGCGTGCCGGTCACCAGCGAGTGGATGATCTGCGGCGCGTACTCGCTCGCGCCCTCCTCCAGCTCCAGGTCGCCGCCCGCGGCGAGCGTCTGCCGCGCCCGCTCCAGCTCGGCGAGGTTCTCCCGGCTGATGCCCACGTACTCCAGCGGCTGGAGCCGGTAGCGCTCGATCTGCGCGTCCGAGCGGAGGAACCACGACAGGTACTCCGAGGAGTGCTCGCTCGTCTCCGTCGGGTAGTAGCCGATGCGGCGGAAGATCTCGACGCGCACACGGCGCTCCAGCTCCGGGTCGGCCGCGATGCGCTCGCGCAGCAGCGGGTACAGGTCCCGCCCCTGGTGCTCCCACTCCAGCAGCCACGCCTGGTGGTTGACGCCCGCCGCACGGTAGCGGGTCTCCTCCACCGGCACGCCCACGAGCTCCGCGAGGTCGTGCGCCGTCCAGTAGACGCTGTGGCACAGACCGGCGACCTTGAGCTCCGGGGCCACCACGGACAGCCACCAGACGTTCATCGCCATCGGGTTGGTGTAGTTCAGCAGCCACGCGTCCGGGCACAGCTCGCGCATGTCCGCCGCGAGCGCCGTCAGCACGGGGAAGGTCCGCAGGGCACGGAAGGTGCCGCCCACGCCGGTCGTGTCACCGATGGTCTGGCGCAGCCCGTACCGCTCGGGGATCTGAAGGTCCTTGTACGTGGCCTCCACGCCACCCACCTGGATCATGTTGATCACGAAGTCGGCGCCCTCCAGCGCCGTCCGCCGGTCCGCGCTCGCCACGACGGTCGCCCGCCCGCCGAGCTGCCGGTCCACCTGCCGGGCCGTCGCCTCGGCGATCCCCAGCCGTTCGGGGTCGATGTCGTGGAGCACGAGGCGGGCGTCCGCGAGCTCGGGGAAACGCAGGATGTCGGCGACGAGCTGCCGGGTGAAGACGACGCTCCCGGCGCCGATGAACGCGATGCTGACCATGGCGTCGATCATCCGTGGGCCCGCGCGAGATGTGCAAGAATGCGATCAGAATTCGCGATAAACGATCAATCCGAGTGAGCGATTCGAGAAGGGAACGGTATGGCGGCCACCGCGGAGACCCCCCGCGCCATCTCGCACAAGCGCACCGAACGCATGATGCGGACCCTGACCTACGTGAACGAGCAGGGCACCACGCGGCTCACCGACCTGGTCCGGGAGCTCGACGTCTCCTCGGCGACGATGCGGCGTGACCTCGCGGCCATGGAGGAGCAGGGCCTGCTCGTGCGCACGCACGGCGGCGTCCGGGCGCTCGACCCCACCACCGAGGTGCCGGTGCTGCTGCGGGACAACCGGTTCCGGGACGCCAAGGTGCGCATCGCGGAGCACGCGGCGGGCCTGCTCCCACCGGGCCGCTACTCGGTGGCGATCAGCGGCGGCACGACGGCGGCCGCCGTCGCCCGGGCGCTCGCCACCCGGCCCGACCTGGCGATCGTCACCAACGCGCTGACCACCGCCACGGAGCTCGCCTCCCGCAGCAACCTCAAGGTGATCATGACGGGCGGGTTCGTCCGGTCCAGCTCGTTCGAGGCGGTCGGGGCGCTGGCCGAGAACACGTTCAACGCGATCAACGTCGGCACGGCCTTCCTGGGCACCGACGGCATCAGCGTGCGCGGCGGCGCCACGACCCACGACGAGACCGAGGCCCGCACCAACCACGCGATGCTGGCGCACGCCGAGCACGTGGTGGTCGTGGCCGACGGTTCGAAGGTGGGCCGCGTGACCCTGGCCAAGGTGGCCGACCTGGCAGAGATCGACGTGCTGGTCACGGACTCGTCCGCGGACCCCGAGGCCCTGGCCGCGATCGAGGCGGAGGGCGTGGAGATCCAGGTGGTCCCGGACTGAGGGAGGTCCGCCGAACGGAGAGATCGTCGCTCCATGACGGCTCACGGAGCGACGATCTCTACGTTCGGCGCGGGCTGCCCGGGGACGCGCTGATCTCGACCTGCGGGGCCAGGGTGCGAGTCAGGGCCGGGTCCAGGATCGCCGCGCCCGGGACCTGGGCGTTCGCCGTGCCGGCCGCCGTGGCCAGGGACAGCGCTCCGGCCAGGTCGGAGCCGCCGTCGAGAGCGACCAGCAGGCCGCCCAGGAACGAGTCACCGCTGCCCACCGGGAAGCCGCCGGTGTGCCCGGTCAGGGTCGCGCGCAGCACCCGCTCGCCGTCGGTGCCCCAGGCCCCGGCCGCGCCGTCGGTGATCACGACCAGCCCGCGGGTGCGCTCGTGCACGGCGGCGAGCAGCTCCGGCACCGCCTGTTCCTCGCCGCCGCCCACCAGCTCCAGCGCCTCTGCCCGGTTCACCTTCACCAGGTCGGGCCGGGCCTCGACGGCGCCGCGCAGCGCCGCACCGTGGCTGTCGACGGCGACGCGCGCCCCGGCGTCACGCAACCGGCCGACGACGTCGGCGAGCAGACCCGCGGGCGCCGACGCCGGCAGGCCGCCCGACACGAGCCACCAGCCCGGCCGGGAGGCCGCGAGCCGGACCGCGGCGTCCACCGCCGCGGCCGCCGCGCTCACCGAGACCGGTACGGCCCGCTCGTAGATCTCGGTGAGCCGCCCGGTGTCCTGCGCGAAGACCGACACGCAGCTCCGCGTCGGCTCCCCCGGCACCACGTGCAGGTCCACGCCGTCGGCCCGGGCGCCGGCCGCGACGTCCTGCCCCGCTCCCCCACCGAGCACCGCGACCGCGGACACGCGGGCGCCGAGCGTGGCCGCGGCCCGGGCCGCGTTGAGCGCCTTGCCGCCCGCCACCCGGTGGGTCGAGAGCGGCCGCTGGATCCCCTCCAGCGCCTCGACCACGTAGGTGACGTCGAGCGACGGGCTGAGGGCGAGCGCGGAGATCACCGGGTCAGCTCCCGCTCCAGGTCGGCGCGCGTGGCCTGCCGCCCGGTGCCGCCGGAGCCGAGCGTGGAGAGCGACCCGGCGACGGTCGCCCAGCGCACCCGTTCCTGCTCGTCGCCCACCCCGTACGCGAGCGCCGCGAGGTACCCCGCGTCGAAGCTGTCACCCGCGCCGGTGGTGTCGACCACGTCGACGGCCACGCCCGGCGCGCGTACCACGGCGCCGTCGGGCCCCACCGACCAGCCGCCGTCGGCCCCGTCCTTGACCACGACCCGCGGGCCACGGCGGGCGAGCCGGGTGGCGAGCTCGACGTCGTCCAGGTCGGCCGGCTCCCCGAGCGCGCCCGCGATGGCGCGCAGCTCGTTGCGGTTGGGCAGGAGCAGGTCGAGGTGGCCGAGCACGTCGGCCAGCCCGGCCCACTTCTCGGCCGGGTCCCAGTTGGTGTCGAGGCTCGTGGTCCAGCCCTGCTCCCGGGCGCGGGCGAGCACACCGGGCAGCGCCGCGGCCAGCCCGGGCTGGAGAAAGTAGGACGCGACGTGCAGCAGCCCGGGCCGACGCCCGTCGAGCACCTGCGTGAGCCGCTCCCCCGTCAGCGTCGGGATGGTCCCCGGCACGGTGAGGATCGCCCGGTCGCCGGGCGTGGAGAGGATCACGGACAGCCCGGTGGGCTCGTCGGGCGCCGTCTCGACGGCGCCGACGTCGACCCCGCAGGCCCGCAGCGCGTCCAGCGTGAACGTGCCGAAGGTGTCGGCCCCGACGCGCGCGACCAGCGACGTCGGTACGCCCAGGCGCGCGACGCCGGACGCCGCGATGCTCGCCGAGCCGCCGAGCACCAGGTCGCCCGAGTCGGCGAGCTGCTCGGCCTGGCCGAACCGGGGCACGACGTCGCCGCGCAGGACGAGGTCGACGTTCGCGTCCCCGGCCACCACGACGGGCCGCGGGGCGGGTCCAGCGGTCTGGTGGGTCATCCCTTGACTCCCGTGAAGGTCATGGTGGCGATGAACTGCTTCTGGGCGAACACGAAGAACGCGATCAGGGGCAGCGTAGCCACGACGTTGCTCGCCATGAGCAGCGACCAGTCGGTGCGGCGTGCGCCCTGGAAGTTCGTGATGCCGAGCTGCAGGGTGAACGCGCCGGGGTCGTTGATGGCGATGAGCGGCCACACCAGGTCGTTCCACGAGCTCAGCAGCGTGAAGATCGCCAGGGTGGCGAGCGCCGGCCGGGCCAGCGGCAGGATGATGCGCCAGAAGGTGGTGAAGCGCGAGCAGCCGTCGAGCTCGGCGGCCTCCTCGAGCTCCGCCGGCAGCGACAGGAAGAACTGCCGCATCAGGAAGATGCCGAACACGGACGCCAGCCACGGGACCATCGCCGCGGCGAGCGTGTCGATGAGCCCCACGCGGGCGAACATGACGTAGGTGGGCACCATCAGCAGCTGCGTGGGGATCATGATCGTGGCGACGATCAGGAGGAACCCGACCTGCCGTCCGGGGAACTTCAAGCGGGCGAACCCGTACCCGGCCAGCGAGCACAGCACGAGGTGCGACACCACGGCGACCACCGACACGAGGATCGTGTTGCCCGTCCACAACAGCACGTCGGAGTCGCGGAACAGCTTCGCGTACCCGTCGAGGGTCAGCGACGAGGGGAAGAACCTCGGTGGGAACCGGTTGATCTCCGACTCGGGCGTCAGCGACGTGAGGAACATCTGCACGAACGGCGTGGCGAACAGCAGCGCGACCGGCACCAGGACGAGGTGCCACCAGCCGGTGCGCCGCCTGCGGCGCGGCGCGGCCTCCGGCTCCGGCTGCCCGTAGACGTCGGCCCGGGGCGAGGCGAGCAGGGTCATCCCAGTCCTCCTACGGTGCTGCGGCGCGAGTAGATCGTCACGCCGATGGTGATCGCGAGGGTCACGGCGAACAGCCCGTAGGCCACCGCCGACGCGTACCCGAACTCCAGGTCCTTGAACGCCGAGGTCCACAGGTAGTAGACGATCGTCTCGGTGGACTTCAGGGGCCCGCCCCGCGTCGTGGTGTAGACGAGGTCGAAGAGCTGGATCGACTGGATGGTCTGCCAGATCGCCACGAACACCGTCACGGGCGCCAGCTGCGGGAACGTGACGTGCCAGAACGACTGCCACCGGTTGGCGCCGTCGACCCGTGCGGCCTCGGTGAGCTCGGCCGGGATGTCCTGGAGCGCGGCCAGGTAGATGACCGTGGTGAAGGCGGCCTGCCCCCACAGGGACATGAGCGCGATGACCACCATCGCCTGGCCCGGGTCCTCCAGCCAGCCCTGCTGCGGCAGGCCGAGCACGCGCAGCACGTTGTTGACCAGCCCGAACTGCGGGTTGAACAGGTAGGTGGTGAGGATGCCCGTCGCCGCGGCGGACACGACGAACGGCAGGAAGATCAGCGTGCGGTACACGCCGACCAGGACGATCCGGCGGTTGAGCGCCACCGCCAGGCCGAGCCCCAGCAGCACCGAGGCCGGCACGAACAGCGCCGTGTACAGCAGGGTGTGGCCGGCGGCCGCGGCGAGGTCGGCGTCGCCGGCCATCTCGCGGTAGTTGTCGAACCCGACGGGCTCGGGCGTGGAGAACCCGTTCCAGTCCTGGAGGGACAGCACGAACGCCCAGACCGCGGGGAAGATCGACAGGCCCAGCACGATGACGGTCGCCGGGGCGACGAACCCCCAGCCGGTGAGCCCCTCCCGGACCCGGCGGGCCGAGCCCGGCCGCCGGGTCCGGACGGCGGTCGCGGTCACTTGTCCGCCAGCGCGGCCGTCGCCTCGTCGGCGGCCTTCTCCAGCGCCTCGGCGGGCTCGCCCTGGCCCTGCAGCACCTGCGAGATGGCGGTGCCGATCGCCTCGGAGAGGTTCACGTAGCCGGGCACGGTGGGCCGCGGGATGGTCGCGTTGGCGCTGTTCGCGGCCATGACGTCCAGGCCGGGCATCTCCTTGACCTGCGCCGCGAACTCCGGCGAGTCGATCTCGCTCTCGCGCAGCGGCAGGTTGCCGTAGACGACGTTCCAGCGCACGTCCTGCTCCGGGTCGGTGAGCCACTTGGTGAACTCGTAGGACCAGTACTCGCGGTTGGCGTCCTGGTGGTCGAAGAGCACCCACAGGTCCGCGCCGGAGATCGTGGTGTGGTCGCCGTCGGTCCCGGGCAGGGGCACCACGCCGTAGTCCGTGCCGGCCACCTGCAGGTCGTACAGCGACCAGGGGCCGGAGGTGATCATGCCGATCTGGTCGCTGGCGAAGATCTGCCCGAACTTCGTGTCGGTCTGGTCCAGGTACACGGACTCGTCCTCGACGGCCATGTCGCGCAGCAGGGTGAGCGCCTCGACGCCGGCCTCCGAGTCGAAGGTCGCCTCCGTGCCGGACTCGTCCAGGATCTCACCGCCGTTCTGCCACAGGTGCGGCCAGAACTGCCAGGTCGTCTCCTCGGAGCCCGAGACGGAGTACCCGTACCCGTAGGTCGTGGTCTCCGGGTCGGTCAGCTCACGGGCCGCGGTGCGGAAGTCGTCCCACGTCCAGTCCTCGGTGGGGTACTCGACGCCGGCCTCGTCGAAGACGGTCTTGTTGTAGATCAGCGAGATGTTGTCCACCACGGCGGGGAACCCGACGGTCGCCTCGCCCGTCGGCTGGGCCGTCGCCCGCGCCGCGCCGGAGAACTCCTCCCAGCCGACCGCGGGGTCGGAGACCTGCTCGGTGATGTCGAGCGTGCGCTCCGACTCGGCGAGCTCGCTCGCCCACGAGCCGAACGCGTAGGAGATGTCGGGGTAGGTACCGCCGGCGAACGACGACGACAGCTTCTGCAGCAGGTCCTCGGTCGACGGCGCCCCCGAGGAGACCTCGATGGTGACGTTGGGGTGCTCCTGCTCGAACTCCTCGGCGAGCCCCGTGAGGATGGTCTGGGCCTGGTCGGCCTGACCCGTCCACCAGGTGAGGGTGATGTCGGCGTCCTTGTCGAGCGTGGTCGCGCCCTGCGTGCCCGACGAGCACGAGGTGAGCAGGGCCGTGGCCACGAGGAGGGAGGCGGCGCCCAGGGCGCCGCGTCCGCGGGTGGTTCGGAGGGGGTGACGCAGCATGATCGTCCTCGTCTCTTCTGCGTTCTGGGTGGTTGTTCTGTCAGCCGAGCACGACGGACCGCGTCAGGTGGCGCGGGGTGTCCGCGTCCAGCCCGCGCGACCGCGCGACCTCGACCGCGAGCCGCTGTGCCTGCACGAGCTGGACCAGGGGGTCGAGGTCGTCGTGCCGGACGGTCGCGCCGGTGCGCTCCACGTCCGCGGCGAGCACGGGGTCGGCCTCGCCGAAGAGGGTCACGAGGCTCCGCTGTCCCGCCACCGCCACGGGGCCGTGGCGGTAGTCCAGGGCGGGGTAGGACTCCGACCACGCCTGCGCGGCCTCGCGGATCTTGAGCGCCGCCTCCTGGGCCAGGCCGTAGGTCCACGACCGGCCGAGGAACACGAAGTGCTCGAACGCCGTCACGTCGACCGGCAGCGGGGCGTCGAGCGCGGCGCGGGCCTGCTCGACGACGGCGGTCAGGTCCTCGCCGAACCCGGTGCGCGCCAGCACGAGCACCGCGGTCGGGAAGCGCGTCTGGACCACCGACTCCTCGTCCGCGAAGTCCAGCACGAGCACCTCGTCCGCGGCCTGCGCCACGGGCGTCCCGGCCACGCCGACGACGGCGGCCGTGCGAGTGCCGGCGGGCACGCGGGCGAGCGCATCGAGCACCTCGCTCGTGGTTCCCGAGCGGCTGATCACGACCACGCGGTCGTAGGTGCGGCCCGGCGTCCACTCGGACGCGTAGGCGGCGTCGGTCTCGCCGAGCCCGGCGCGCTCGCGCAGGACCGCGAGGGACTCGGCGACGAACGCGCTGGTGCCGCAGCCGAGCACCAGGACACGCTCGCCAGGGGCGCCGAGCACCCGCGCGCCGTCGGCCGCCGCGGCGGCGGCACGGGTCCACACCTCGGGCTGGCTACGGATCTCACGCTCGGTGATGGTGCTGATGCTCACGGTGCCGCTTCCTGTCGTCGTCCCGGCACCGCCTACCGGGCGCCGTCGTCGCCCATGGTGCTCGACTGTTGCGCGGGAGTCACCAAGACTGGCGGATTCGATCATTCCGAGTGATTGAATCGCGTAACAACTCGGCAATCTGCGCACGCATGCCCGATCCTCTGGGGGCGACACGATCACGTCGAGCACTTTCCTGGGAAGCCGAGGAGGCAGTCATGAGCCACGTTCACGACCCGCTGGGGGCGGGTGGGCCCGCCGGGACCGCAGTACCGGACCTCCGGCTCGTCGACTGGGCGCCCCGCCCGCAGGTCTCCGTGCCCGTCACGCGCGTGCGCCGGGCGGCGGTCGGTGCCGTCGACGTGCACAACCACCTCGGCCGCTGGCTCACCGAGGACTGGTGCGCACCCGACGTCGCCGCGCTCCTGCGGATGATGGACGACGCCGGCATCGAGACCGTCGTCAACCTGGACGGGCTGTGGGGCGAGGAGCTGGACGCCAACCTCGACCGGTACGACCGCGCGCACCCGGGCCGGTTCGTCACGTTCTGCCAGGTCGACTGGACGCTCCTGGCCCGCCCGGACGGCGAGCGCGAGATCCACGAGCAGCTCCGCGACAGCGCCGCGCGCGGCGCCCGCGGCGTCAAGGTGTGGAAGAACGTGGGCCTCACGGTCCGCGGGCCCGACGGCGAGCTCGTGCGCCCCGACGACCCGCGCGTGGTCGGCGTGCTCACCCTGGCCGGTGAGCTCGGCCTGCCGGCCCTGGTGCACGTGGCCGACCCGAAGGCCTTCTTCGAACCGCTGGACGAGCACAACGAGCGGTTCGACGAGCTGGCCGGCCAGCCCGACTGGTCCTTCGCCGACCGGGACCGCTACCCGTCCTTCGACCAGCTCCTGGACGCGTTCGAGCGCCTGCTGGTGGCCACACCCGGCACCCGGTACATCGGTGCGCACGTCGGCTGCGTCGCCGAGGACCTCGACCGCGTGGAACGGCTCCTGCGCGCCGCGCCCAACCTCGTGGTGGACATCGCCGGCCGCCTCGGCGAGCTCGGCCGCCAGCCCCGGCGGTTCCGGCGCCTCGTGGAGACCTTCCCGGACCGGGTGCTGTTCGGCACCGACGCCTTCCCGCTGTCGCCCGCCGACCTCGAGGTCCACTTCCGCTTCCTGGAGACGGACGACGAGGCCTTCGACTACGCGCCCGGCGTGGAGGTGCCGCCGCAGGGCCGCTGGCAGATCTCCGGGGCCGCGCTCCCCGCGCACCTGCTGCCCGCCCTCTACGCGGACAACGCCCGGCGCGTGCTGAACCTCGGCTGATCCGGCAGGCATCACCTCCGGGCCGGTAATTGAACGGTGAACTTTTCCGGCCCGGAGAGCGGCGCCCGGCATTTCTTGACAGAATGCCGATATGGCCGCACTGGAGGACCTCCTCGACGACTACATGTTCCGGTCCGAGTCCGAGACCGACCGGGACGAGAAGTTCGAGGAGCTGATGAAGGCATTCCTGCGCACGGACGCAGAGTGCACGGCCGCGTTCGACGCGGTCTGGTCGTGGGACGAATGGCCCGGCCACCAGGGACTGGGCGACGAGATCGACCTGGTCGCACGCGAGCAGGACACCGAGCGGCTCGTCGCCGTCCGGTGCAAGTTCCACGACCCGGCGCAGCCTTTGTCCCCGGCGGATGTCGCGCCATTTCTCGCGGCGTCGAACAAAGCGCCTTTCACGGCCCGCATCGTGCTCGCCACCACCGATACGTGGCACAAAGAGCTCGAGGACTCAATTCACGATGTGAAAATCCCGGTCGAGCGAATTGGGCTCACCCAGATGCTGCATTCCTCGGTCGACTGGAACCGGCTCCTGCCGGTGGCCGCGGCCGCCGCCGGCTAGCCCGGGACCCTCTTTCTCCTCCGCCAGCACCACCCGCTCGACATACCCCGGCGAAGCACCCCCCGCACAGCGCTCCGCACACAGGGTGAGAACCGACGGGAATTCCATGTAAATGCATGGAAATACCGCCCAAAAGCCCGCGAACAGGACCGGGCAATACTACGTGAAGGATCGATATGTCGCCCCGCACAGCGATTTCACCCGACTCCTCGCCCCGCCTCCCGCTCGACGGCGGCCTCGTGACGTCGGTCTGCCGCGCCTACGGCCAGGACACCGACGGCTGGGACGCCCGACCGGACGAGGAGCGGGGCGAGTACACCGCCGTCGTCGACCATCCCGCCCTGCCCGGCGCGGTGGAGACCGCCGACGTGCTCGTCTGCCGCGGCGCCGCCGTGGAGCTGGACGACCGGTGGGTGTTCTTCGACGACCTTGCTCCGGCTGCGACGTTCGTCGACTCCGGGCGCGCATCCAACCTGATGTCGTCGCTCGACCTCTACGAGGCCGCTGAGGTCCGGGCGCACTGCGCCGAGCACGGCCGTCCCGAGGCGGCGCTCCTCCTGGGCCGGCAGGTCTACGAACCGTCCGAGATCCGCGGGCTCGTGGCCCGGTACGCCGCGCACGTCGCGGGGCGACCCTGACGCCCGCGGCCGGGCGGCCCAGGGTTCACCCCGACCGGGCAGCGCGCAACCTGGTTCCGTGGGCGGACGACGGGCCGCCGGGCCGGGCGGTTGGATGGCGGGCATGACCATGACTGCACCGACGACAGACCCTCGGACCGGAACCCGGCAGCGGTGGCGGTTCATCGACTCGCTGCGCGGTTTCGCGGTGCTCGGCATCCTGCTGGTCAATGCCGTGGACATCGCACGCGTCGGGATGGACCGCATGCTGGAGGGCGGGACCCGGGTGCCCGACCCGGTGCTCGACGCGCTGTACCTCACCGTCCAGACGCGCTTCGTGCCGATCTTCGTGTTCCTGTTCGGCATGAGCCTGTGGATCGTGCTCGACGGCGCCCGCGCGCGTTCGCCGCGCCCGTGGCTCGTGCTGACCCGGCGCCTGGTCGCGCTCGCGCTCATCGGCGGGCTCCTGATGCTCGTGTACCCCGGGAACGTGCTGATCGAGTACGGCGTCGTCGGTCTGCTCGTGCTGCCCGTGGTCTGCCTCGCGCCGCGCTGGGTGGTCCTCGGTGCAGGAGCCGTGCTCACGGTCGTGGCGTACGCGTTCCTCGGCGGCGGCCTGGCCGCCACGCCGGGCCTCGTCCTGCTGGGCGCTGGTGCCGCCGCCTACGGCCTGCCCCGTGCCCTGGAGTCCGCGGGACGGACCGTCGCCGTCGTCCTCGCCGGTGCGGCCGTGCTGACGGTGCCTGCCCTGCTCTGGCAGCTCGGCACGCCCGGCGACCCGCGGTTCTCGAACGCCGGCGGCACCGCCGGCCTCGTCATGGCCGTGCTGTACACCACGGGTCTGGCCATGCTGTGGCGCACTCCCGCGCGTCGCGTGATCGCCGCCGTCTTCGAGCCGCTGGGCCGCATGGCCCTGACGAACTACGTCACCGCGGCCCTGGTGGTGGCACTGACCACGCTCTTCGTGGACTACGGCCACATGACGAGCGTGCTGCCCGTGGTGCTGCTCGCGCTGGGCATCATCGCCGTGCAGTCCGTGCTGAGCCGGCTGTGGCTGCGCCGGTTCGTCTACGGCCCGGTCGAGTGGGTGTGGCGGGCCGCCACCTGGCTGCGCCTGCCCGCGTTTCGCCGCGACGCGCGGCTTCTGTAACAGTGGAGCCGCCCGGTGCGTGCGCGCCGGGCGGCCTCCCCTGTCGAAAGGAGCTCACCGTGGCGTGGACGCATGTCGTCCCGGACCTCCTGGGCGTGTTCTTCTTCGCGGTGTCCGGCTCCCTGCTCGCGGTGCGGCGCCGCTTCGACATCGTCGGGTCGCTGCTGCTGGGCACCTGCGTCGGCCTCGGCGGCGGGATCCTGCGCGACGTGATCCTCGACGACGGCGTGCCGCGGGCCTTCGACTCGCCCGTCTATCTCGTCCCTCCCGTCGTCGCCGCGCTGGTCGTGTACTTCTTCGCGCACGTCGTGCACCGGTTCCACGACGTGCTGCTCACCTTCGACGCCGCCGGCATGGCCCTCTTCTCGGTCACCGGCACCCTCCTGGCGCTGGATGCCGGCATGAACCACGCGGCGGCGTCGATCCTCGGGGTCGTGACGGCGGTCGGGGGCGGCGTCATCCGGGACGTCGTGGCCAACGACGTGCCCCAGATCTTCCGTTCCCGCGGCCTGTACGCCATCCCCGCACTGCTCGGGGCCGGGCTCACCGCACTCGCCTCCTGGGCCGGCTGGTTCGGCCTGGCCACGGGCTGGGTGGTCGCGGTGCTCGTGTTCGGGCTGCGCATGGTCTCGCTGCGCTACCGCTGGCAGGCACCACCGGCGGCGCGCGCTGACCTGTGAGCCCGGTCGGATGCGCCGGCCCAACCGGTCAGCTCGGTCGGATGCGCCAGCCCAACCGGTCAGCTCGGTCGGATGCCTCGAGATCGGTCGGCCGATGGACCGATCTCGAAGCAACCGACCGAACACGGGGCTGGAGCCGGTGCAGGCGACCGAACACGCGGCCGCCCAAGGTCCACGTTCCGGACCCGTTACCCGAGCGGCGAGCCGAGCGACTGCAGCACCGTGACGACACCGTGCTCGTCGATCGTTCCGGTGACCTCGTCCGCCGCCTCGCGCAGGACGGCCGGAGCGTGTCCCATCGCCACACCCCGCGCCGCCCACGCGACCATCTCCAGGTCGTTGACGCCGTCGCCCACCGCCACGGTGCGGGCCGGGTCCACGCCGACCTGCTCGCGGACCCGTTCCAGCGCGGTCGCCTTGCTGAGGTCGCGCGGCGTGACGTCGATCCAGTCGGCCGCCGCCGGGACCGGCGTGACACCCAGCGAGCGCAGGGGCTCGACCAGCCGCGCCACGCCGTCGCCGCGCAGGATCACGCGGGTGGCCGGCACGTCCCACAGCTCGGCGTCGGGCACCTGCCGTTGCTCGCCGTTCACGGAGCAGGGCTCGAAGGGGCTGGTGACCCGGTACCCCCACCCGATCTCCTCCACCCCCACCTGCACCGTGGGCACGAGCTCGCGGGCCCGGCGGATCACCGGCTCCACGTCGAACGTGTGCACCGTGTCGAGCTCGTAGCCACCGGGCCGGCCGATGTCGAGGCGCGCGACGACGGCCCCGTTCGACGCGACCGCCCAGCCCGCGTGGATGCCGAGCTGACGGGCGACGGGGAGCACGCCCACCAGTGAACGGCCGGAGGCGAGCACCACGTGGTGCCCCGAGCGCCGCGCCCGGGTGACCGCGGCGACGGTCACCTCCGGCACGGTCGCGCGGGCCTTGAGCAACGTGCCGTCGATGTCGAGCGCGACCATGGCGCCGACCGCGGGCTCTGTCCCGCGGATACGGCGTGCGGCTGCCTGAGCGTCGTCGGTCGTGGGCGATGTCACCGTACCTGTCGTATCCGTCATGCCCCTCAGACGCGCGGCATGCGGGGATGTCACAGCACTTTCACCACGACTTTCGGACAGGGACGAAATCTTCAGGACCCAGGGGTTGCGTAACGATATATCTTTGATCTATCTTTGAGGACGTCGGTCGAGCACGTCGCTCCCGACCGGCGGGACGCCGGGACGCCGCAGTGCGCACACAGCGCACCGCCCCACCCCGCCGCAACAGCATCAAGGAGACCTCTCATGCGTACCCACGACGACACCACCCAGAACCCCGGTCGACGGGGCGGCCGCGGCCGCTTCGGCCTCGACATCCCCGTCTTCGTCCCGGGCCTGCGCCCCGCGCTCGTGACCGCCTACGGTCCCGGGCTGCCGGACGACCGGGACGGCTTCGCCCGACCCGACCGATCCGGCCGACCCGACCGTCCCGGGCGGCGCGAGGGCCGGCGTGACGGCCGCCGCCGCGAGGACCGCGGCTGGTTCACCCGCGGCGACGACCGCGGCGACTTCGGCCCGCGCGAGGGTCGCGGCGACTTCGGCCCGCGCGACGGTCACGGCGGCTTCGGCCCGCACGGCGGCTTCGGGCCCCACGGCCCGCGCGGCCCCCGTGGTCCCCGCCGCGCCGGGCGCGGCGAGATCCGCGCCGCGATCCTGCTGCTCCTGGCCGAGCGGCCCATGCACGGCTACCAGATCATCCGCGAGCTGGCCGAGCGGACCGACGGCCGCTGGCGCCCGAGCGCCGGAGCGGTCTACCCCGCGCTCTCCCTGCTCGCGGACGAGGGCCTCGTGCTCCTCACCGAGGACGGCGGCCGCAAGCTCGCCACGCTGACCGACGAGGGCACCGCCTACGTCGAGCAGCACAAGGACGAGCTCGGCACGCCGTGGGAACAGGTCGGCCGGGGCCACGGCCGCGAGCTGCGGCACGAGCTGCGCGCTCTGGCCGACGCGGTCGAGCAGGTGGCCCGCACGGGCTCGCCCGAGCAGGTCGCGTCCGTCACGGCGCTGCTCGACAAGGCCCGCCGCGAGGTCTACCTGACCCTCGCGGGCCAGGCGCCGGCGTCGGACCAGCCCCCGGCCACCGACTGATCAACCACCCCGATCCATCACCGAACGCGCCCGGGGGGGGGGGGGGGGGGGCCGCGCGGGGGGGGGGGGGGGGGGGGGGGGGGGGGGGGGGGGGGGGGGGGGGGGGGGCCCGCGGCCCGGGGGGGGCGCGCGCGCCCCCCCCCCCGCCCCGCCCCCCCCCCCCCCCCCCCCCGCCCCCCCCCCCCCCCCCCCCCCCCCCCCCCCCCCCCCCCCCCCCCCCCCCCCCCCCCCCCCCCCCCCCCCCGGGCCGCGTTCGCGGATATTTCCGGGAGGTCTTGTCGGCGTCCGCCCGACGGCGTCCGGTCGGGCCCGCGCCCGACCGTAGTCTCTGCACCAGGACGGCGTGCACCGACGGGGGCCGGTGGCTCGTCCGACGCCATCCCTCGACCTCGGAGTGACCGTGACAGCAACATCCCGGGCCGCCGCCCTCACGACAGTGCTTCTCCTCGCGGGCTGCGGCGTCGGCGAACGAGGCTGGCCGTCCCCGCTGGAGCTCGACTACCCGCCCGCCCCGCAGCAGCTACTGCCGGAGGCCGGCCCGGCCGCCGGGAGCGCCGACGCAACACCGCTGGCCGACCTGACCGACCCGGGCTGGCTGCGCGAGACGGCCGAGCGCACCGGGATCCCGCGGCGCGCGCTGGCCGCCTACGCCGGCGCGTCGCTCCGGCTGGCACGGATCGACCCGGAGTGCGGCCTCGGGTGGAACACCCTGGCGGGGATCGGCGCCGTGGAGTCGGTGCACGGCAGCTATCTCGGGGCACGCGCCGACGCCGACGGCACGGTACGCCCGCCCATCATCGGCATCCCGCTGGACGGCAGCGAGGGTGTCATGGAGATCCTCGACACCGACCAGGGAGAGCTCGACGGCGACGCCGAGTGGGACCGCGCCGTCGGCCCGATGCAGTTCATCCCCACCACGTGGGACGAGCACGCGCAGGACGGGAACCTCGACGGGCGGGCGGACCCGCACCAGATCGACGACGCCGCGCTGACCGCCGCCGCCTACGTCTGCGACAGGGGCGGCGACGTCACCACCGACGACGGGTGGACGGACGCGCTGGCGGCCTACAACCGCTCGGTGTCGTACGCCCACGACGTGGCCGGGCTCGCCGAGGAGTACGGCAGCTGAGCGCTACCAGGGCAGCTCCCCGTTCTCGTCCTGGAACGTGCCGGTCGGTCCGTCCGGGCCGAGCGTCGCCCAGCGCACGACGAACCGCGCGGTCTCCTCGGGCGACCGGCCGATCCCGTAGGCGGCGGTCATGTCGGTGGCGGTGGTGCCGGGTTCCAGCGCGTTGAACCGGATGCCGGGCTCGGCCTGCGCGTAGCGGACCGTCAGCATGGTGGCGGCCGCCTTCGACGCCGAGTAGAGCAGCACGGGCAGGTGGTGCTCGGGGCGGTCGGGGTTGGTCACGGCCCAGAACGACCCCGCGCTGCTCGAGACGGTGACCACGTTCGCGCCGGCGGACCGCCGGAGCAGGGGCAGCGCCGCCTCGGTGACACGCACGATGCCCACGGCGTTGGTGTCGAAGACGCGCAGCGCGGTGGGCCCGTCGACGTCGCCGTCGCCCAGCAGACCGGCGTTGTGCACCAGGACGTCGAGCCGGCCCTCGGCGGCGTCGATCGTCGCGAGCGCCGCGCGCACCGAGGCGTCGTCGGTGACGTCGAGCTGCACGAACCGCGCGCCGAGCGCGGCCGCGGCCCGTTCGCCCCGCTCCGCGTCCCGCGCACCGACGTACACGTCGTGCCCCAGCTCCACGAGCTGCTTCGCCGTCTCGAACCCGATGCCCTTGTTGGCCCCGGTGATCAGTGTGACGGTCATACGTCTGCCTCCCTGGCTCGCTTCGAAATACCCGGTCCCGAGGGACCGTTGAGGACGCTATGCAGCGCAGGCAGACCGAGACAGAGCCCCGCCCGGACCAGGGTGTGACAGGACCCCCTCTCGCGGTGGCCCCGGCGCGGGGGCGGGCCGGCACGAACGCGCTCGGCAGCTACCTGCGGGCCCGGCGCGAGCAGGTGACCCCGCGGGAGGCAGGCATCCCCGACGGCGGGGTGCGGCGGGTGCCGGGGCTGCGCCGCGAGGAGGTGGCGTTGCTCGCCGGCATCAGCGCCGACTACTACCTGCGGCTGGAGCGGGGCCGCGACCGCAACCCGTCGCCGCAGGTGCTCGACGCCCTCGCCCGCGTGCTGCGGCTCGACGAGGCCCACACGGCATACCTGCGGACCCTGGTGGAGGACGCTCCGCGGGCCGCCCGGCCCCGTGCCGGGACGCCTCCGGCCGGTGCGCTGAAGCTCCTGGCCACCTTGCCCCAGCCCGCGTTCATCGAGGACCGGTACTTCGATGTCCTGGCGTCGAACGACCTGGCCCGGGCGCTGTCACCGCGGCTCGCCGCGGGCGGCAACCAGCTCCGGGACCTGTTCCTCGACCCGGCCGAGCAGGCCCTGTTCCCGGACTGGCGGGACTACACGGAGTGCCTCGTGGCCAACCTGCGGCAGTCCGTGGGCAACGACCTCGACGACCCCCGGCTCGCCGCCCTCGTGCACGAGCTGTCTCAGGCCAGCCCGCTGTTCCGCCGGCTCTGGGCACGCCACGAGGTGCGCGGTCAGTGGGGTTCCCCGGTCCGGCTCGCCCACCCGCGGGCGGGCGACCTGGTGCTCAACCGCGAGCGGTTCGACATCAACGGCGCGGACGGTCAGATGCTCGTCGTGCTCCATCCGGACGCAGGGTCGGCCGACGCCGAGAGGCTCGCCATTCTGGGCAATTGATAATCATTCTCGACAACCGGGTACAGTGAGGCCTGCGTGAGAACGATTCTCACGACGCTGCCCCCTGTCCGGAGGTCTCGATGCCCCCCGCCCGGAGCCACCTCCGGCACCTCGCCCTGATCACCGGGCTGTGCGTCCTGCTCGTCGTCTCGGCGCTGCTCGCCGTGGGTCTCGGGTCCGCCGTCATCCCCCCGTCCGACACGGCGCGGTACCTCGGCGCTGCCCTGACCGGCGGCACCATCTCGGCCGACGAGGTCACCCGGTACCAGATCGTCTGGCAGATCCGGACCCCGCGGGTGCTGCTCGCCGCCCTGGTCGGGGCCGGGCTCGGGACCGTCGGCGTGGCCGTGCAGTCCCTGGTCCGCAACGCGCTGGCCGACCCGTTCGTGCTCGGCATCTCCTCGGGCGGCGCGGTCGGCGCGGTCGCGGTGTCGACGACGGGCGCGCTGACCGGCTTCGGCATCTACGCCACGTCCGCCGGGGCGTTCGCGGGTGCGATGGCGGCCACGGTCCTCGTCTTCGCGGTCGCGTACGCCCGGACGGGCACCACCCCGCTGCGCCTCGTGCTGACCGGTGTCGCCCTGTCGTTCGGCTTCCAGGCGGTCACCAGCGTGCTCATCTACCTGGTGCCGGGCAACGAGGCCACCAGCACGCTGCTGTTCTGGTCCATGGGCTCGTTCGGCGCCGCCACGTGGGGCGCCCTGCCGGCGGTCGCCGTCGCGGTCCTCGCCGGCACCGTCGCGCTGCACCGCTTCTCCCGCACGCTGGACGCGATGAGCCTCGGCGACGAGGCCGCCACCGCGATGGGCATCGACCCGGCCCGCCACCGGCACGTGCTCTTCGCGGTCACCGCGGTGATGACGGGCGCGATGGTGGCGGTCAGCGGGGCCATCGGGTTCGCCGGGCTCGTCGTGCCCCACGTGACCCGCATGCTCGTCGGTGCCCGGCACGCCCGCGTGCTCGTCGTCGCCCCACTGGCCGGGGCCACTCTCATGGTGTGGGTCGACCTGCTGGCCCGCACGGTCGCCGCACCCCGCGAGCTGCCGATCGGCGTGCTCACCGCGCTGCTCGGGGTGCCGGTGTTCCTGGTGCTCATGCGCCGGCGCCAGTACGTGTTCGGGGGTGCGGCATGAGCGACCTGCGGCTCGACGGCCTGTCCGCGACGCTCGCCGGCGTCGAGATCGTGCACGCCCTCGACCTCCACGTGGGTTCGGGTCAGGTGTTCGGCCTGGTCGGCCCCAACGGGTCCGGCAAGTCCACGGCACTGCGCTGCGTCTACCGCGCGCTGCGCCCCTCCGCCGGCGTGGTGCGGGTCGACGGCGACGACGTCGCCCGCCTGACCCCGCGCGCGTCCGCGCAGCGCGTCGCGGCGCTCACCCAGGACGGCTCGGCGGACCTGGACCTCACCGTCGCCGACGTCGTCGCGCTGGGCCGCGTGCCGTACCAGCGGGGCAACCGACGGCTCACCGCGCGGGAACGGGAGCTGTGCCGCTCGGCGATGGAGCGGACCGACGTGGCGCACCTGGCCGGGCGCGGCATCCTGAGCCTGTCCGGTGGTGAGCGGCAGCGCGTGCTGCTCGCCCGCGCGCTCGTGCAGGAGCCCGACGTGCTGGTGCTGGACGAACCCACCAACCACCTGGACCTGCGCCACCAGATCGACCTGCTGGGTCACCTGCGCGACACCGATCTCACCGTCGTGGTGGTGCTGCACGACCTGAACCTGGCCGCCGCCGCGTGCGACCGGCTCGGGCTGCTCGCCGGCGGCCGGCTGGTCGCCGCCGGCACCCCGGCGCAGGTGCTGACCGGCGAGCGCATCGCCCAGGTCTACGGCGTGGAGGTCACCGTCACCGCGCACCCGCTGACCGGCGACCCGCAGGTCCTGTACTCCCTCGGGCCCTCCCCCGCCCGAACCGTCGATCCCGCCCTGGAAGGAAACCACCGATGAGGATCCCCGCCCCGGCCCGCCGGCTGGCCCCGCTGCCGGCCCTGGCCGCCGTCGCGCTCCTGGCCGCCTGCGGCGCCCAGGTCGAGCAGTCCGCCGACGCCGGACCGGCCACCACCGTGCAGCGCTGCGGCGAGCCGGTCGAGTACACGGTGCCCCAGCGCGTCGTCGCCTACGAGGGCGGCAGCGCGGACAAGCTGTTCGCGCTCGGCCTCACCGACCACGTGCTCGGCTACGTCATGCCGCCCGCCAACCCGCCGGTGAGCGAGTCGCCGTGGGCCGCCGAGTACGAGCAGGTCGAGCTCCTGTCGCAGGACCTGCTCAACCGCGAGCTCGTGGTGGACGCCGAGGCCGACCTCGTGGTGGCCGGCTGGGGCTCCGGGTTCTCCGACGAGCGAGGTATCACCCCGGAGATCCTCGACGGGCTGGGCATCCAGAGCTTCATGCACGCGGAGTCCTGCTACGGCTACCCGGGGTTCCCGGAGCGGCACACGCCGTTCGAGGGCCTGTACACGGACCTGGAACGGCTGGGGCAGATCTTCGGCGTCGAGGAGCGCGCCACCGACCTCGTGGCCGACTACCGCGCACGCGTCGCCGCCGTCGAGGAGCAGGCGCCCGCGGGCGACCCCGTGCCGGTGTTCCTCTACGACTCCGGCACCGACAAGCCGTTCACCGCGGGCGCCCAGGTACCGCCGAACGACATCATCCGTGCCGCGGGCGGCGAGAACGCCTTCGGCGGCCTCGACGAGCGCTGGACCGAGGTCACCTGGGAGGCGGTGGTGGAGGCACAGCCCGAGGTCGTCGTCATCCTGGACTACGGCGACCAGCCCGCGCAGGACAAGATCCGGTTCCTGCAGGAGAACCCCGTCACGGCCGACCTGCCCGCCGTGCGCGACGACGCCTTCTTCGTGCTCGACTACAACGAGGGCATCTCCGGGCCCCGGAACATCGACGGCGTGGAGAAGTTCGGCGCCTACCTGCGCGAGCACGCGGCGCAGAACCCGTGACGGCCCAGGCCGCCTCCCGCCCGCCGGCGCGCCGCCCCACGCCGGACATCCGGATCGTCCGCGCGATCTGGCCGGCGATGCTGGCCGGGACGGTGAGCCTGCTCCCGTTCACCGTCTACTCCACCTTCCTGGTGCCGATCTCCGAGACGGTCCGGGCCGACGCCGCGGCCGTGGGCGCCCTGCGCGGGCTGGGTGGTGTCGCGGCCCTGCTCACCGGAGTGGCGATCGCGCCGCTGCTGGGCCGCTGGCCACGCCACCGCGCGGTAGCCGGCGCGCTCACCCTGCTGGCCCTGTGCTGCCTGACCGCCACCACGGGCAGCTATGCGGCGCTGGTCGCGTTCTGCCTCGGCACCGGCGTCGCGACCGCCGTCCTGACGCCGGCCCTGCTCGCCCTGGCCACGTCCCGGTTCACCGACCCCGCCGACGGCGGCCGCGCCGCGACGCTCGTCAGCACGTCGACCACCCTGGCGGCGGTGCTGGCCGGTCCCGTGGTCGGGGGGCTGGCGGCCTGGCGCGGCTGGGCGGGCGCGCTGTGGGTCACGGCGGCACTGGCGGTGCTGACCGGACTGGCCTTCCTGCGGTCCGCCGACCCAGGCGCCGAGCAGGCCGCCGCACCCGGCTACCGCGAGTCGCTGCGGCGCCTGCGGTCGCGGCCGGACCTGCTGGCCGTCGTCGCCGTCGCGGGGCTGCGGACCACCTCGTTCATGGGTTACCTCTCCTTTCTCGCGGTGACCTACCACGACCGCTTCGGCACCGACGCGGGTACGTTCACCCTGGTCTGGACGCTCAGCGGGGCGTCGTTCGTGGTGGGCGGCTACCTCGCGGGACGCTGGGCCCGGGACGACGGCGCAGCCGGCCCCGCCCGGCCCCGGCTGCTGCTGCTCGCCGGCCTCGGCGGCGGTCTCGTGGCGGTCCTGACGGTCTTCCTGGTGCCGTGGCTGCCGGGCGCCCTGGCGGCGACCACCGTGATGGGGTTCGGCCACGCCGTCGTGGGCGCCACGGCCACGAGCCTGATCGCCCAGCGGGCCGGACGGCTCACGCCGGCCACGTTCGGCCTGCAGGCCGCGGGGATGAGTCTCGGCGTCTTCGCGGGGGCGGCGCTCGGCGGCGCGGGACTCGCGGTGGCCGGGAGCCCCGGGCTCGCGGTCGCGCTGGCCGTGCCGACGGCGCTGGCGGTGCTTCTCGTCCGTTCCGCCACGCGGACGAGGATCTCTTGACCCTGTTCCTGGCACACGGTTTCTACTGGGCCGCATGGAATCCATGACGGAGACGAACGTGCGGAGCAGCCGGCCCGGCTGGCTCGAGATCGTGGTCGGCATCGTGGCGATGGCGGCGGTCGGTTTCGGGCTCCCCATGCTGCTCGGCGACTGGTTCGACCTGAACAGCGCCGCGGGCGGCGCCTTCCTGGCGTGCCTGTCAGGGATCGCAGGCCTGGCCGGGTTCGCGGTGGCCGCCGTGCCGCGACGCCTGTCCTGGAGCGCGTTCGGGGTGCGCCCGACGTCGGCCCGCTGGTTGTGGCTCGGAGCGGCGGGCGGGGTCGTCGCCCTGCTCGCCAAGGGGCTGCTGGTGCCCCTGTTCACGTGGCTGGTCGACGTGCCGACCGACACCCAGTCCGGCTACGCCGCCGGGGCCAGCAGCGGAATCTGGCTCCTGGTGGTCACCGCGATCGGCCTGGTGGTGCTCACGCCGATCGGTGAGGAGTTCCTCTTCCGCGGCGTCGTCACCACAGGCCTGCTCCGGTACGGGCCCGTCATCGCGACGGTCGGCAGCGCCGTGATCTTCGCGCTGCTGCACGGGATCAACGTCGTCCTGCCCGCGGCGCTCGTCGTCGGGATCATCACCGCCGAGCTCCGCCGACGCAGCGGCTCGGTATGGCCGGGCGTCGTGGTGCACGCGCTCAACAACTCGATCACGGTGATCGCGTATGCGGTGGCCCCGGAGATCGCGGGCTGAAGGCTGGTCCGGCGGGGGCCTCGGCTCACGGGGTCCCAGCTGGCCGCCCGATGCTTCTCGCGGCCTCCATGAGGGCACGAACGGCCTCACGGCGGTCCCCCGGCCTCGTTCCGATGACGATCGAGCTCGGCCCGGCGTCGGGGACCGGGACGCAGGCCGTGCCCTGGGGAACCGGCGTCACGAGCGACCGAGGGAGAACTGCGACCGCGCGGCCGAGCCGCACCAGCGGGACCAGCTCTGCGACGTCCGCGATCTCGGGGCCGTGCGCACGCTGGCCGGGCTGCCCGCGCCAGCGCGGGAAGGTCTCGCCCTCCAGGTCCGCACGGCTGATGCTCGACGACGCCGCCAGCGGATGGTCGGCCGGGAGCACCGCCACACGGGCCTCGACGTGGAGCTCGATGGTCGTGAGACCGAGGGTGTCCTCGAAAGGTGTGTACAGCAGTGCGGCGTCCACGATCCCGTCGCGCACGAGTGCCGCCCGCTCCGGTCCGGGATGGAACATGACGTCGACCTGCCGGGCCTTCGGGTAGTCGGCGTACGCCCCGAGCAGGACGGAGAGCAGGCCCGCATCACCGCCGGGCTTGAGCGCCAGGCGCAGCGGGGTGGACTCCTCTGCCTGCCGCGCGGCGCGGGCGGCGGCCGCGACCGCGTTCAGCGCGGGCCGCCCGTGCTCGAGCAGCGCCTCTCCCGCCGCGGTGAGCGCGACGCTCCTGCTGGTGCGGGCGAAGAGCTGAACCCCGAGGCGTTCCTCCACGCGCCGAACGGCCTTCGACAAAGCCGGCTGGGCGATGCGGAGCCGCTCGGCGGCGCGGCCGAAGTGGAGCTCCTCGGCCACGGCGACGAAGTACCTGAGCTCGCGCACCTCCAAGAGATCCATTCTTTGACGTTATCAGTTGGATCCATCAGGTATTGGACGCCGCTGCCCAACGATGGCTTCACTGGACGCATGATCACACATACCATGCTCGTATCCTTCGACGACCCGATCTCCGATGTCGACCTGGATCAGTTCCTCGGAGATATCGAAACCTCCATGCGAGCCACGGGCGCGGTCCGCAGCTTCTCCGCACACCGGCACCTTCCGGTCGCGGGCGAGGATGCGATCCCGGCGTTCGTGGCGACCGCGGTCCTGCACTTCGGCGTCGACGACCGGGACGGGCTCGCGGCACTGTTCGCCGCACCGGGCGCCGTCGACATCATCCATACGTGGAAGACGCGCCACCCGTATCGCGTGGCATGGGCGAACTACGAGGCGGGAAAGTGACGACGGCTGCGGATCGCGGGCGCGAACAGCCCCTGCCCGGCCGGGCGGCGCAGCCTCAGCCCTACAAGATGGCAGTGATCAACTGGCTCGCGGCCTATCCGCTGATCACGCTCCTCCTGTCGGTCGGCGCCCCGCTGATCGAGCGTGTCCCGATTTTCGTGACGACGCTGGTGCTCTCCGTCACGCTGGTATGCCTGATGACCTTCGTGGTCATGCCGATGATGACGAGACTCTTCGCCGGATGGCTCCGCGGAACGAGATGACCGCCGTGTCGTCGGGCCCTCGTCAGCCCGGGCCCGACGACACGCACCCATGGAACGGGCGCTAGCTGTACCAGTGTGCCCAGGAGAGGTCCGGCAGGCGGCCATGCGCTCGCCGCCGCCGGGCGGAGCGCTGTCGCGAGCTTGAACTCGGACCCCGGCTCGTGGCGGGTCGGTAGGCGATCGCGCCGTGGTGGTGGGTGGTGTGGCATCCGATGGTGTAGCGGCTGCGGGGGATGCGGCCGGGGGCTGGGCCGGTCATGCCGACCGCGGGGGTCCATTCCGGGGCAGGGGTGCGATCGCGAGCCATGGCGGGGTTCTGGGCGCGGTCGGTCGACCCGGCCGTGGGCGGGTTCTGGGCGTGGGCGGTCTGCCTCTGGTCGGTCTGCCTCTGATCGGCTTGGGTCTGGTTGGTCTGCCTCGGGTCGGTCTGGGTCTGGTCGGTCCCGGTGGATGGCGACGCGTCGCTGTCTGCGGGCGCGCCGGAGTCACGCGTCCGACTTGTGTTCCGTTCTCGGTCTGGTTCGGTGTCGTTGATCCTGGCCGGCATCCCACCCCGGTCGGTGCGCAGGGGTGTCGGTGGCATGGGTGCCACCGAGAGGTGGGTGTGCCCGGTCGGGGTGGTGGTCTCCACGGCGTGCCGCCCGTCGTGCTGGGTGCTCTTCTGTACCCAGCCCGGTGCCTGCTTGGCATGATTGCACCGGGCGCACAGGCCTTGACCGTTGTCCAGGCTCGTCTCACCACCCTCAATGTGGGGGGTGATGTGGTCCAGGTGCCGGATCGGCGCATCACACCACGCCGTGGCGCACACACCCTGCCCCCGGGCACGTAGCAAGCCCGCCAGGCCTTGGGGGTGGAACCGGGAGGTGGACGTCGTGGCCACCAGGCGACCGTGTGGGTCGGTGTAGATGCTGCGCAACCACGCCGCGTTCGTGTCGATCGCGTGCGCGGCCAGGTTGCGGGCCACCGGGGCCGGGACCACACCCCCACCCACCGCAGCACCCTCGGTGATCACACCAGGCTGGGTGCCGCCGGCCAGGAGCGTGTCGTCCGAGACGAGCAGGTTGATCGCCACCGGCACATCCGCGGTCCGACCCGGGCCACGCCCGGTGACCCGCTCGATCAGCGTGTCCGCCATGATCTGACCGGCCCCACGCCCATCACCCGCAGCCTTCACGGATTCAGCGGTCGCCTTGAGGTGGGCGTAGGCCTGCACACCCTGCCCCATCGGAACCAGAGCGGTCAGGTAGACCATCAGGTCCGGGGCCGGGCGGATCGAGACCCGCCGCTCCGATACCGCACGAGCGTTGCGGTTCACGCACGCGTGCACATCCAGGCTCGCGGCGAGCTCCTTGATCCGGGCCACCAACCGCCGCGTCCCCATCCGCGCCAGCTCCCCCAGACGCGCCGGGCCGCAGACCTGCTCGTCGATCAGAGCACGGTGCTCCACCGACAGGTGCGACGTCTCCCGCACCAACAACGTGGCCCGCCACTGCGAGAGCACCCCCGCCTCCAACGCCGCGAACGTGTGCGGCATCTGCATCACCCACACCCGCGAGGTGGACACGAACCCGGACCCCGCATGCGGGGACACCCGCAACGCCGCACCCACCTGGCACGACACACCACGACCCCGACGCTCCACCCGAACACCCTGCGCGGCCTCCTCAGCCCGCGTGGCCTCGTCCAGGGCGACCACCAGGCGGGCCTGCGTCGCCGTCACAGCAGCCTTCACCGCCTCCAACTCACCCAACACATCCACCCACTCGCCCTGGACCTCCCGCGAGACCAAGCCCGACCCGGACGTGTCAGAGGCACCCGGCAGAATCATTCCTGCCAGCGCCTCCCGCACAGCCCGCACATCAGCCACACTGCCAACGCCACCAAGCACACGCTCTCCGGATCCCCCCGCACCAACACCGGGCAGCCCACCCTCGGGCAGCACACCACCAGGCAGCACCGACCCGGCAGGCCCCTCGCCCGCCAGTCCCCGCACCTCACCCGATCGCGTCATGCCATCATTCTATGGCACACCTGTTCGATACGCTCGACGAAGATGCCAGCCTGTGGACAAGCCACGAACGACCACTCACCGCCCCTCGGCGCCACACCAAGAGCGCAACGACAGGGCAGCACCCCACCCACCCGAGCAAGCCGCCACCCGCACCCGCAGCCCCTCAGCCCTCCGGCTCCACGACGTTGGAACGGACCCGGTCCAGCGCAGCGCCCATCGCCGCCCGCATCGGCTCGGCGGTACCGAGAACCTGCGCCAGCAGGGAGCCGCCCTGCAGCGCCGCGAGGAGCGCGAGGGCCAGGTCGTCCAGGTCGGCGTCGGGCCGGAGCGTGCCACGGTCGCGCATGGCCCGCAGTGCGTCGAGCAGGGCCACCCGCCAGCGCTCGTACCCCGCGCGGACCTCGGCGCGCGACGCCTCGTCGCCGGCACACAGCTCGGCCGCCAGCGTGCTGAGATCGCAGCGGCCGCCGACCACGCCCTGGCGGGCCACCGCGGCGTCGGCCCAGGCCTCGAGCGCCTCCACGCTGTCGAGCACGCCTGGTGCACCGGGTCCGACGGCGGCCTGGCGTGCGATGACCGCCCCGATCAGCGCCTGCTTGGTGGCGAAGTAGTGGTAGAGCTGCGACCCGCTGACGCCGGCGGCATGGCGCACCTGATCGGTGCTCGTCCCGGCAACACCGTGCGCCCCGATCAGGGCCGTCGCGGCATCCAGGATCCGAGTGCGGGTCGCCTCACCCTTCGGCGTCAGACGCCGCACGATCCGCTCCACCATGAGCCGACCCTAGCAGTCTGGGTCACGTGACCCAGAAAACGGGCAATCAGCACTCAGCGCGGTCGGAGTCATGGCAGATCTTGACGTGCCATAGAGCGATACCGGACCCTCGAAGGAGACGGGGCACCTGCCCCGTCCAGCCCGTTCCCGTTCCACGCAAAGGAGATGGCAATGAGCGACAACCCCGAGCTCGTCCACGTGGCGACCTTCTGCGGCAAGTGCGACTGCGGCTGCCCGGAGCTCTTCGTCGACCCGACGGCCGACCCCCTGAAGCAGATCGTGATCACCGACGACTTCGGCCAGCGCATCCAGATGAGCCACGACCAGCTCGCCGACCTCGTGGAGCAGGCCCGCAGCGGCGCCCTGGACGCCGCGGCCCTCCAGCCCGCCTGACCGGCGCCGGAGACCCACGGCCGGAGCCCGTCACCCGGTGAGCATGAGCACGCACATCACCACCGTCCCGCCGCTCATCAGGGCACCCGCAAGGTGGTCGGCACCGCCGCGCTCCCGTCCGGCACCATGGACCAGGAGCACGACGGTGCCGGCCACGAGGGCAACGACCAGGGCAGCGCCCCAGGCCGCAGCCCCGTCCGTGAGGGTGGGGTGCGGACCGTGCGCCGCGTGGTGCGCAGCAGGCCCACGGCCCATCACCGCCACGGCCCACACCATCGCCAGCATCATCGCGGCGTGCGCCGCCAGCGCCCCCGCGTCGGCCCCGCGGCCGGGTTCGAGGGCGCGCCACCCGGCGAGCGCCGCGAAGAACCCCGCCCCCAGCGCGAAGAAGGCGACCTGCGGGAGCACCGGGAGCGCGACCCACCACGGCCACATCATGGCCACCATGACGAGGCTCATGCCCAGGTGGAGCAGGTGCTCCGCGACGGCGAGCGGCAGCCGGGCGGCGACCAGCCACCACAGGGAGCGGACGCCGAGCCCGCCGAACACCGCGGTCATCGCCCACTGCACCGCCGGCTCCGCCGTCATCCGCTCCCCCACCCCTCGCCCACGGACTCACGTGAGGAGAGTGTCACCGACGAAGCCCCCCTCGGCACACCCCGGCGGCACGGCGAAGACCGCCGAACCGATCGGGACGGTCCACTCGTTGAGCAGGTCGAGCTGGTCCAGGCGCCGCTGGATCGGCGTGAACTGCCGGTCGACGTCAGCCTGGAAGGACACGAAGATCAGCCCGGACCGGGAGACCGAGCCACCCGCCGGGCGCTCGTCGTAGTTGTAAGCGCGCCGGAAGATCCGCTCGGCCGGGTCCTCGCTCCGTGCCCGCCGCAGGTGGGAGAACTCCGCGATGACCGGGAACCCGATGGCGGTGGTCGCCTCGAGGTCGGGTTCGTCGAGCTCGTCGGTACCCGTCAGCGGCGCGCCGTTGGACAGGTACCGCCCCACGGACTGCTCGCGGCCGCCCCGGTCGAGCCGGTCCCACGTGTCGAGGTCCATCCCGATCCGGCGGACGACCATGCTCGTCCCGCCGGACAGCCACCCGTCGGTGCTCCACACGACCTGGTCGAAGTCCGCCGTCCCTGGAACCGGGTTGGACGTCCCGTCGACCTGGCCGAACAGGTTCCGCATCGTGGTGCCGGGCCGGACGCTGCCGTACGCGCGCCGGAACCCCTGCTGGCTCCAGCGCACCGACGCGAAGCTCCGGGCGTCCTTGAGCAGCATGCGGGCCGCGTGCGCCACGGTGAGCGCGTCGTCCGCGGCGATCTGGAGCAGCAGGTCGCCGTCGCTGAACTCGGGCAGCAGCCGGTCGACGGCGAACGGCGGCAGCGGCCGCAGCCACTCCGGGGAGCGTCCTCGGGCGCGAGCCACGAACCGCGGCCCGAACCCGAACGTCACCGTCAGCCGTGCAGGCGCCACGGCCAGCTCCGGCTCGGAGTCGGCCAGGGCGGGTTCGCCCCGGGTCAGCCGGGCGGCGTCGTCGGAGAGGATCCGCATCAGGCGCGTCAGGTCGTCGCGGCCGGTGTCGTCCAGGAGGTCGAGGGCGACGAACAGGCCGTGCGCCTGGGCGTCGGTGCCGATGCCCGCCTGGTGCGTCCCGTGGAAGGGGACGGCCCGGTCGCCGTTCAGGCCGACCGCCTCGGCGGGCCCATCGGTCGCGCTGTTCAGGGCGAGGTCCGCACCGATGGCCGTGGCCGCGCCGACGCCGGCGACAGCTCCTCCGAGGAGGAACTGCCGCCGGGTCGACCCGGTCCGGCCGGTGCGCGCGCCCGTTCCGGGCCGCGGCATCAGCCGTCCACGTCCATGCTGCCGTCCATGCTGCCGTCCGTACCGCCGTCGTCCCCGCCCACGTAGTTCTCGTTCGCGCCCGAGTAGTCCTTGACGGGTGCCGTGAACTCGTAGGTGGAGTCGTCGGAGAAGGCCAGCGTGAACACCACCTCGTCGCCGGCCCGCAGCGGCCCCGCGAGGTCCATCAGCATGATGTGGCTCCCGCCCGGCGCCAGGTCGAGCGTGCCGCCCGCGGGGATCACGAAGCCGCCATCGACCTCGCGCATGACCATCTCCCCGGCCTCTCCCTCCACGGTCTCGTGGAGCTCCAGGGCGGACGACGCCTCGGTGGTCGCCGAGACCACCGTGACGTCCTGGGAGCCGTTGTTGCTGAGCTGCCCGAAGGCCGCGGACATGCCGGAACCGGCGGCCTTGACCCAGCCCTCGGCGAGGGTCACGCTCTGCCCGGCGGGCGCCGCGACGTCCTCGGGCGCGGCGTCGGCAGCGGTTCCGCAGCCCGCGAGGGCGAGCGTCGCCGCCACGAGGAGCGCACCCACCCGGGCGCTGGTCGTGCTCCGGCGGATGGTCGGCCGGTTGATCAGAAGGTTGTGCACAGGAGTACCTCTCACGCATCGGCGCCGGCCGCGTGACCGCGGCGGCGGAGAAACTGGACGAGTGCGAGCAGCGCCACCGCGACGGCGGCACCGCCCGCGCCGACGAGGACGACCCGCCAGGGCCCCTCGCCGTCCTGCGCGACCTGATCCTGCGTACTGCCCTGTGCGTCGCTCCCCGGGCCGGCCGACGGGTCGGCCGCGGGCGACGAGCCGGCCAGCGGCTCGCCGTCGCCCACCGAGAACGGCACGACGCCCGAGATGGGGTGCCCGTCCGAGGACACGACCCGCCACCGGATCTCGTAGCCGGCCTCCGGCATGCCCTCGTCGAGCACCGCCGTGACCGTGGGGCCGTCGATCGTGGGGGCCGCCGACACCCAGTCGGTGCCGTCGCCGTCGGACACGACGACGGCGGCACCCATGTCCAGCACGTCGGCCGAGAACATCAGCGACACCGTGTCGGGTGCCCGGTCCAGGACCTGGTCGGACGCCGGATCGCTGGAGACCAGCTTGTCGTGGGCGGACGCCGGGGCGGCCGTCGCGAGCAGCGCGACGACAGCCCCCGTCAGCCCGGCCACGAGGGGACGGGTTCGGGGCATGGCAAAGACCTCTCCTCCGACGTCGCCGGGCGACGTCGGCACGCACAGGGAACTGGGATCAGATCGCGTGCGGTGCGGGAGGTCCTCTGCGGAGCAGGGGTGAGAGCTGGGGCCCCGGGTGCAGGGGCCGGAAGGTGGCCGCGACCACGGCCGGGAGCGCGGGGCGCACGACGAGGCGTGCGCCCTCCACGACGGCGCGCCCGCCCAGGAGCCAGGCCGCGGCGCGGACGGCGAGCTCGCGCAGCCGGAGCAGGAGCAGCTCGCCGCGGTACAGGACGACGACGGTGACCGCCGCCGCCAGGGCGTGCCAGACCCACATCGTGACGTCGGCGTGCGCCATGCCCGCCGTGTGGTCCGCCGCGGCGCCCGCGGCCGGCACCGGCGGGACGACCGCCCCGTGGTGGTGCCCTGCGGTCGGTGCGGATCCGCCCGAGGCGGGCGTGCCGAGCAGGAACAGGACGTGGAAGAAGAGCTGGCTCGCGACGACGGAGGCGGACAGGCCCACGAGCGACAGCCGCCGCCCGGCCCAGGCGACACAGATCGGCAGCGAGAGCGCCAGCGGGACCAGCACACCCAGCGGACCCGGCATCGCACCGCCGGCGGCGAGGTGGGACGCCAGCGCGACGAAGGTCGCCGACGAGGCCGCCAGACCACCGCGCAACGCACGCACGCGCCTGGCGCGGTCGTCGCGTCCGCTCGTCACGCGTCCTCCGTCCCCCCGGCCTGCCCGAGATCCTGTCATATTAGCGTCATGCGCTCGCTCTCCAGGCTGGTCCCTGCGCTGGTCGTCGCCACCCTCGTCGCCGGGTGCGGGGCCGCCGGGCCCACCGCGCCCACCTCGGCGCCCACACCGTCGTCGGCCACACCGGCGCCCACACCGTCGGCCACACCGTCAACCACCGAGTTCGGCTCCGCACCCCGGGCGCTCGCGACCGGGCTGGACGTCCCGTGGTCGATCGCCTTCCGCGACGGCACCCCGCTCATCAGCCAGCGTGGCACCGGGGAGATCCTGGAGCTGCTCGACGACGGCACCACCCGCGCGATCGGCACGGTCGAGGGCGTCCGCGCCGTCGGCGAGAGCGGGCTGCTCGGCCTGGCCGTCGACGACCAGGACCGCCTGTACGCCTACTCCACCGGCCCGGACGGCAACCGCGTGCAGCGGTTCGACGTGACGGGCGAGCCCGGGGCCCTGCACCTCGGCGACGCCGAGACCCTCATCGACGGTCTCCCGGCCGCGGCCAACCACGACGGCGGCCGCATCGCGTTCGGCCCGGACGGCATGCTGTACGCCACCGTGGGCGACGCCGGGAACCCCGACGACGCCCAGGACCGCACGGTACTCGCCGGGAAGATCCTGCGCCTGACGCCCGACGGCGAGGTGCCCGGCGACAACCCGTTCCCCGGGTCCCCCGTGTACAGCTACGGGCACCGCAACCCGCAGGGCATCGCCTGGGCCGACGACGGCACGATGTTCGCCGCCGAGTTCGGCCAGGACACCTGGGACGAGCTGAACGTGATCACCCCGGGCGCCAACTACGGCTGGCCCGTGGTCGAGGGCATCGCGGACGACGACCGGTTCGCCGACCCGGTCCAGCAGTGGAGCCCGGCCGAGGCCAGCCCCAGCGGCATCGCCGTCGTCGACGGCGCGATCCTCGTGGCCAACCTCCGCGGCGAGGTGCTGCGGTCCGTGCCGGTCGCCGACCCCACGACCGCCACCGAGCACTACGCCGGCGAGTACGGCCGGCTCCGCGACGTCGCTCTCTCCCCCGACGGCGACGTGTGGTTCCTCACCAGCAACACCGACGGCCGGGGCAGCCCGGGACCCGAGGACGACCGGCTGCTCGCCGTCACTCCCGCACCGTGAAGCCCTGGTTCCTGCCGTACGCCACCATCGACTCCTCCCAGGCCACGAGCCCGTCCGCCAGCGACGCCGACCCGGTGTACGCCTGGCCGACGGTGTCGGGGAAGACGCTGTTGGCGTAGACCTGGTACGGCAGGTACTGCCAGCCCTCCACCACGCCCGTGGCGGACGCCGAGAGCACCTCGTTGATGCGCTGCCCGCCGAAGTACGCGGGTTCCTTGGCGAGGAACTCGGGGCTGGTGAGGTCGGCCGTCGTGGCCGGGAAGTTGCCGTGGTCCAGCCGGACCTGCACACCGTCGCCCGCGTTCGCGTACTGGAGGAAGCCGTAGGCCAGGGCCTTCTTCTCGCTGGCCTCGGTGATCGACAGCGCCGAGCCGCCGTTCTCCGCGGTCTCGTTCGCACCCTCGGTCCACTGCGGCATCGGGGCCACACGCCAGTCGCCCGACGCCGGGGCGGCGCCCGACTCCAGGTTCGCCGGCATCCACGCGCCGGTCACCAGCGCCGCGATGGTCCCGTCGCCGAGCCGCTGGAACCACTCGTCGGACCACTCGGGCACGTTCGCCACCAGGTGCTCGTCCAGGAGCCGCTGCCACATCGCCGCGAACCTCGCCGAGCCCTCGTCGGCGAGGTTCACGGTCACCGTCGTGCCGTCCACGGTGAACGGCCTGCCGCCCGCCTGCCAGATCATCGACGTGGCGAACCCGGCGTTGCCGTCGTCCGCGATGATGTGGGTGCCGGCGTCGTACGCGTGGATCTTCCGGGCCGCCTCGACGAACTCGTCCCACGTGGCCGGCACCTCGACGCCCGCCTCGTAGAACGTCTCCGCGTTGTAGAACAGGGCCATGGGGCCGGAGTCCATCGGCAGGCCGTACACGGCGTCGCCGTCGGTCACCGCGCCCCAGGTCCCCGGCGAGTACGCGCCGTCCAGGTCGCCCGCACCGAAGGGCGTCAGGTCCGCGAGCGACCCGGAGATCGAGAACTGCGGCAGGGCGTAGTACTCGACCTGCGCGACGTCGGGCACGCCCGAGCCGGCGCTGATCGCGTTCTGGAGCACCACGTAGTGGTCGTTGCCGGTGCCGACGTTCGCCAGCTCGACGTCCACGTTCGGGTACTCGGCCTCGAAGCCCTCGACCACCTCGTCCAGCGTGGGCTCCCACGCCCAGACCAGCAGGTCACCGCCCTCCTCCAGCGCGCTGGTCACCGCTTCCGGGGACAGCGCGGCCCCCGCGGCCAGGCCGGCGTCGGGCGCGGTGGCGCACCCGGCCAGGGCGGCCGCCGCGACGCCGGTCACGGCGAGCGCCACGCGGGCGCGCCGGTGAGAGCTGAACTTGCCGAGGGGCACAGGGACTCCGTTCGGATCGACGTCGACGTCTGCCGGGCAGGCACCCGTACGTTAACTCCAGATCTGTCACCCCTGCGGGTGCCGCGCCCGCCAGAGCAGCTTGCGCAGCTCGTCGAACCAGAGCACCGACGAGGCCATGCCGAGCGCCACGACCCAGTGGGCGGCGTCGAGCGCGGCGGTGCCGAACGCGACCTGCAGGAAGGGCACGTGCACGACGGCGGCCTGGAGCACGACGCCGAGCCCGACGGCACCCCAGAGCCAGGGTCCCCGGAACATCCGGTGGAACGCGCTGGTGGTCTCGGAACGGGAGTTGAGCACGTTGAAGAGCTGGGCCAGCACGAGCGTGGTGAACCCGGCGGTGCGCGCCACGGTGAGGTCGTCGGTGCCCTCGACGAGGCCGCCGGGCAGGAAGATGTCGATGGTCAGCAGGGTGGCGACACCCATGACGAGCCCGATGCCGAGCACGCCGGTCCACATGCGGGCGTCGATGATGCGCTCGTGCGGGCTGCGCGGGGGCCGGGCCATCACGTCGTCGGTCTCGGGGTCCACGCCCATGGCGAGCGCGGGGCCGGAGTCGGTGACGAGGTTGATCCAGAGGATCTGCGTGGCCAGCAGGGGGACGACGACGGTCTCGCCGCCCGCGGCCCCGTCCAGCCCGACGACACCGGCGAGCAGCACGCCGAGCAGCACCGTGCAGACCTCGCCCATGTTCGAGGAGAGCAGGTAGCGCAGGAACTTCTTGATGTTGTCGAAGATGATCCGGCCCTGGCGCACGGCGGCGACGATGGTGGCGAAGTTGTCGTCGCCGAGGATCATCGTGGCCGACTCCTTGGTCACCTCCGTGCCGGTGACGCCCATGGCCACGCCGATGTCGGCGGTCTTGAGGGCAGGGGCGTCGTTCACGCCGTCGCCGGTCATGGCCACGACGTGCCCGTCGGCCTGGAGCGCATCCACGATCTGGAGCTTGTTCTGCGGGGCCACGCGGGCGTACACGGAGACGGTGCGGGTGGTCTCGCGCAGGCCCTCCGCGTCGAGGTGGTCCAGCTCGGTCCCCGTGACGGCGCGGGCACCGGGCTCCACGATGCCGAGGTCGCTCGCGATCCGGCCGGCCGTGACGGGGTGGTCGCCCGTGATCATCATGACGCGGACGCCGGCGCGGTGGGCCTCGGCCACCGCCGCCGCGACCTCCGGGCGCGGCGGGTCGATGATGCCGACCACGCCCAGGTAGACCAGGTCGGACTCGTGCTCCTCCAGGCCGTCCGGGCCGGTGCCCTCCTCCACCCGGCGGTAGGCCACCGCCAGCGTGCGGTACGCCTGGCCGGACAGACGCTCGACGTCGGCGAGCGCCGCCGCCCGCCGCTCGTCGTCGAGCGGGACGGTCTCCTCGCTGACCTGGAGGCCGGTGCAGCGCGGCAGGAGCACGTCGGGGGCGCCCTTGGTGACGAGCGCCCAGGCGCCGTCGCCGGGCGGGTCCACGAGCGCGGACATGAGCTTGCGCTCGGACGTGAACGGCACCTCGCCGCGCCGCTCGAACCCGGCGACGCGGTCCGTGGTGCCGGCGAGCTTGTGCGCCGCGACGAGGAACGCGGCCTCGGTCGGGTCACCCTGGACGGTCCACTCCCCGTCGTGCTCGACGAGCTGGGCGTCGTTGGCCAGGGAGCCACCGCCCAGCACCATCAGGACCTCGCGGGTGAGCCGCTCGTCGGTCAGGGGGCCGGAGCCGGCCCGGACCTCGCCGTCGGGCCGGTACCCCACGCCGGTGAGCGTGACCTCGCCGGAGGCGGTGACGATGCGCTGGATCGTCATCTCGTTCTTGGTCAGGGTGCCGGTCTTGTCCGACGCGACCACGGATGCCGAGCCGAGCGTCTCCGCGGAGTGCAGCTTCTTGACCACGGCGTTGCGGCGGGCCATGGTCTGGACCCCGACCGCCAGGACCACCGAGAGGATGGCGGGCAGCCCCTCGGGCACGGCGGCCACGGCGAGCGAGACGCCGAGCAGGAGGACCGTGACGAGGTCGGCGGGCGTGCGTGCGTCGTTGACCACGGCCGCCAGGACCATCACGACCACGGCGATGCCGATGACGGTGAGGCCGAGCACCTTGCTGACGTGCGCGATCTCGCGCTGCAGCGGGGTGTCCTCCTCCTGGGTGGAGTCGAGCAGGCGTGCGATGGCGCCCATCTGGGTGTTCATGCCGGTGGCCACCACGACGGCGCGGCCGACACCCTGGGCCACGGCGGTGCCCTTGTAGACCATGTCGAACCGGTCGCCCAGGGGCGCGGGCTGCGCCAGCACCGCCGTGTCCTTGAGCACCGCCTCGCTCTCCCCCGTCAGCGACGACTCCTGCACGCGCAGCGCCGTCGCGCTCGTCAGCCGTGCGTCCGCGCCGACGGCGTCCCCCTCGGCCAGCACGAGCACGTCGCCGGGCACCAGCTCGGCGGACCGCACCGTGCGGCGCCGGCCGTCGCGCAGCACGGTCGACATGGCCTCGGTCATGGACCGCAGGGCCGCGACCGCGCTCTCCGCCCGGCTCTCCTGGACCAGGCCGAGCACCGCGTTGAGCACGACGATCGCGGCGATGACGACGGCGTCCACCGGGACGCCGTGCGCCCCCTCGACCCACCAGACCGCCAGGGAGATGCCCACGGCCACCAGCAGCAGCGTCACGAGCGGGTCCCGGAACTGGTCCAGCACCTTGCGCCACACCGGGACGGGCGGGCGGGACCGCAGCTCGTTGGGGCCGTGGGCCGCCAGCCGGAGCGCGGCCTCGGCGTCGCTCAGCCCGCTGCCCGGGTCGACGCCGAGGTCGCGGGCCACCTCCTGGGCGTCCCGCAGCGACGGGTCGGGGGCAGGCGGTGCGGCGGACAGGGGCGGGGTGGGCTGCTGCGGAGTGGCCACACAGCGATCATCCACCGCCCCGGCGTGCGGCGCGACGGGCTAGGGCACCTCGACGACGAGCTTGCCGAGGTTGTCCCCGGCGGCCAGCCGGGCGAACGCCGCCGGTGCCTCCTCCAGGGGCAGCACCGTGTCGACGGCGGGCGCGACGGCGCCGGCGGTCACCAGGGCCGTGACCTCCGTGAGGTCCGTGCGGGACTGGGGCACGACGAGCACCCCGACCCGCCGGCCCGTGACGCCGCGGATCAGTGGGCCGGCGGCGAGCGTCGCGAGCAGCACGCGGGTCCGGCCACCGACCATGAGGTAGGCCCCGCCGGCGGCCAGCGCCCGGTGCACCCGGTACGGCGGACGGTGGGCCACCAGGTCCACGACGCGGTCGTAGCGGTCGCGCTGGTCGGCCCAGTCGCGGTGCTCGAAGGCGATCGTCTCGTCCGCGCCGACCCGGAGCAGATGACCGGCCTTGTCGGCCCGGTCCACGGCCGTCACCCGGGCACCGAGGTGCTTGGCGAGCGCGACGACGAGCGCGCCGCCCGCACCGCCCGCGCCGTTGACCAGCACCCGGTCGCCGGGCCGCAGCCCCCGCGTGGCGCGCAGCGCGATGCACCCGGCCTGCGGGAGCGCCGCCGCCTGGACGAAGGACAGCTCGGGCGGCTTGCGGGCCAGCAGCCGCGGCGGGGTGGCCACGTACTGCGCGAGCCCGCCGCGGTAGCCGGCCAGCTCCCCGAACACGTCGTCTCCCACCGCATACTCCGTCACGGACGCGCCCACGGCCACGACGGTCCCGGCCACGTCCGAGCCGGGCACGGGGTGGCGGGGACGGCGCAGACCGCCCAGCCGGGCGTAGGCGGGCCGGCCGGTCAGGTTCTCGCGGTCCGAGCCGTTCAGCGAGACCGCGCGGACCCGGACGAGCACCTCGCCGTCCGCCGGCGCGGGGTCGGGCAGGTCGCCGAGGCGCACGACGTCGGCGTCGCCGTACCGGTCCTGGATCACGGCCCGCATGCCGTCCTCCTGTCGCGTGCCCGAGGGCCACCACCGTAGCCGGGCCCGGGGTCCGGCGGGAGCGGTGGCCTGGTGGTTCACCCGGCGCGCCTCGCGGGCGGTCGCCGCCCGACCGATCAGTTCCGCCCGGCGGCGTCGTCCACCCTGGCATGGACGACTTTCTCTCCGACGGTGCCGAGCTGTTCGCGACGAGCTGCGTGGCCGACTACGCGGCCGCCTACCCGTGGTGGGAGGCGGTGCTCGGCGCGAAGCCGTCGTTCGACGCCACCCCGACGGAGTCGGTGTGGGAGGTGGCGCCGCACCGCTGGATCGTGCTCGAGCAGCGGCCCGAACGCGCCGGCAACGCGACGCACACGCTGTTCGTGCAGGACCTCGACGCCCGTGTCGCCGCGATCTCCGCGCGCGGCGTCGAGCCGAGCGACCACGAGACCTACGGCGACGTGCGCAAGGTGATCTACCGCGACCCGGAGGGCAACGAGCTCGGCTTCGGCGGCAACGGCGGGTGAGCCCGGCCGCGCCGTCCGACGACGAAGCCGGCCACTCCGCCCAGCAGCAGGGCGCCCGCGCCGGCGAACAGCGCGGCGGTGCCGGGCGGGAACGCGCCGCCCGGGACGTACGTGGTCTCCGGTGCCACGACCGTCCGTTGACGTGCGCCGACGCCCCTCACTAGCCTCCGGGTGGTCGGTGCGCGCCGGAGCCCGCCGACCCTGGCCCCGAACGAAGGAGTTCCGCCATGAGCACCTCCATCTCCCGCCGCTCCCTGCTCGTCTCCGGCGCTGCCGTGGGCGCCTCGACCCTGCTGGGCGTGCCGGCCGCGAGCGCCGCCGGCCGCGACCCGGACGACGCGCTGGTGACGCCGGTCGCCGAGGTGCTCGACAGCGGTGAGCAGGTGACCGCGCTGCGGGTGTCCTCGCGCGCGCTGGGCCGCGTGGAGCGGACGTCGCTGACGACGTCGACGTTCACGGTGCACGTGACGGCCACCAACCCGCTGACCGGCCTGGTCGCCTACGAGCAGGACCGGGTGGTCACGGCGGCGGGCTGGACGCGGCGCGGCGAGATCCTGCTGGAGCTGGCGCACGGCTGGGGGGTGGCCGGCGGCGACACCCTGCAGTACCTGGGCGCGCACGGACGCAACGTGGTCCTGGACCTCGACCACGCGGTGACGCAGGTCGAGCCGCTGCGGAGCCACGGCGGCGGCCCTGTCGTGGTCGGCCCGTTCCGGCAGGGCCGGCTGTCCGACCCGGAGGTGGACGCGTTCTCCCGGCACGTGACGGCGTCGGGGCTCAACTACCGGTTGTTCTCCCCGCCCGGCGGGGGTGGCCGGCACGGGGCGGCGCTGGTGGTCTGGCTGCACGGCGGCGGCGAGGGCGGGCTGCTGACGGACGGGTACGCCTACTACGACAACGAGACGCCGCTGCGAGCCAACCGGGGCGCCCTCGGCTTCGCCACGCCGGAGGCCCAGCGCCTGTTCGGCGGTGCGTATGTGCTCGCGCCGCAGTCGACGTCGGCCTGGATGCTCGACGGCGACGGTTTCGCACCGCTCCTCCTGGAGGCGATCGAGGAGGTCGTGGCGACGCGCCGGATCGACCGGCGCCGGATCCACGTCGCGGGCTGCTCCAACGGCGGGTACATGTCGCTGAAGATGGTCGCCGAGCACCCGGACAGGTTCGCCAGCTCGGTGCCGGTCTGCTGCGGCATCGGTCCGCGCGACGGCTCCGGCACCTACTTCATCTCCGACGACGAGCTCACGGCGATGACGACGCCGACGTGGCTCGTGGCCTCGGCCGACGACACCACCCTGGACGCCGAGGACAACACGGTCCACGCCCACGAGCGCATCGCCGGCTCGATCATGAGCCTGTACGACACCGTGACGTGGGACGGGAACTCCTATCCGGGGCACTGGTCGTGGATCTACGTCGCGCGCAACGACCCGCGGCACGACGGCGTGCGCCTCTGGGAGTGGATGGCCGCGGCCCGGCGCTGAGCCCGTCCGGCGGCGTGCCGCGCCGAGGTGCGCGCGGCGCCGCCGCGGGCGGATCCTGGTGGTACCGGGACGTCCGGGCCCGGTACCGACGGGAGGCGGACGACATGGAGATCGTTCGAGGTGAACGGGCGGCGCAGGAGATCGTGGGCCTGCGCGAGACGGTGCGCGCGGACGCACTGAGCGACTTCTTCGCCCGCGCGATGCGTACGGCGAGCGAGGCCCTGGCGGACCGCGGGATGGAGCCGGCGGGGCCGCCGGTGGCCCTCTACACGGGGATGAGCGACGAGTCGTGGGACGTCACCGCCGGGTTCCCCGTACCGGCGGGGGCGGCACCGTCCGACGAGGTGGTCGCCGCGATGCTGCCCGGCGGGGCGACCGTGGAGGTGGTGCACCACGGGTCCTACGACGGCCTGCCCGGCACGCACGGCGAGCTCGCGGCGTGGTTCCAGGAGAACGGCATGGTCGTGCCGACGGTGGTGTGGGAGGAGTACGTCGTCGGCCCCGACACCGAGGCGGACCCGGAGCGCTGGCAGACACGGATCGTCTACCCGGCGGGCTGATCCGCCATCAGCTGGAGGATCGCCTGGGCGAGCGGCTCGTCCACGATCAGCGTGTGCACGAACCCGGCCCGCACCGCGGCGACGGTCGCCTCGGCGCGGTGCTGCCCGTAGCTCGTCGCAATGGTGTCCGACAGGCCGCGCAGCCGCTCGGCGCTGATCCCGATGATCCGGCCGCTCAGGCCGGGCACCACCATGTTCCCGTCCGTGTCGAACACATGCCCGCTCACGTCGCCGCACCCGCCGTCCCGGGCGATGCGATCGGCCTCGTCCGGCGCGAGCAGCGAGTGCACCGCAGAGCCCTCGGGAGTCCAGGCGCCGACGGAGATGACGGCGAGGTCCACGTCCTCCGCGCGGCGCAGGCACTCGGCGATGGCCGGCTGGCGGGAGAAGGCCGCGGCGGACTCGACGTCGTCGGCGACCAGGGGTGCGTAGAGCGGGTACGCCGTGCCGCCCGCGATGTGCGCCACCTGCCGGATCACCTCCACGGAGCCGAGGCGGTCGCCCGAGTAGGACAGCGCCCCGCCGAGCTGCACGACGTCGCACGGGGCGAGCCGGTCCAGGTGGCGCGGCATGAACTCGATCACGCGGCTCCAGGCGAAGCCGACCTTCATGCCCGGGCGGACGGCGGCCGAGAGCGTCGCTGCGAGGGTCGCCGCCACCGAGTCCTGCGTGGGCCCGAGACCGAGCTCCCGGCTGCGGCCCGCGACCACGGCGCGTTCGATGCCGAGAGCCTCGGCCAGGTCACGGCCGAGCGGGTCGTTGGACTGCTCGGGATCTCCGATGTGGACCTGCACGTAGCCGAGGCGCTTCGCATCGTCCAGCATGCGCGCCACCTGCCAGCGGCTGAGCTCGAAGCGCTCGGCGATCTCGACCTTCGACAGGTCGTCGAGGTAGTACGCCCGGGCGACCTCCATGAGCTGCGCGCCGGTGTGGCGTGGCCGCTTCTTCTTCTCCGCCATGCCTCCATCATATCGCTCGTATGAGCGTTAATGGGCGCACGTTTGCGCGCACCGCGGGACCGTGGCTACGGTGACGTCACTTACGAGCGCACCGCGGTGCTCAGATGTGCACCATCGGTGAGCCGGCCCATCCGCCGAGTCCGAGGAAGCACTCGCATGACCACCACCCCTCCCGCCACCTCGATGAAGACCGCGTGGCGCGGCGTCCGCGCCGCCGTCGTCGGGTCCTTCATCGAGTGGTACGACTTCTACCTGTTCGGCACCGCCGCCGCGCTGATCTTCCCCCGGGTGTTCTTCCCGGGCGACGACCCGACGGTGTCGATCATCCAGTCCTTCGGCACGTTCGCCGTCGGCTTCCTGACGCGCCCGCTCGGCGCCGTCCTGTTCGGTCATTTCGGTGACCGGATCGGCCGCAAGCCGATGCTGATGCTCACGGTGCTGCTCATCGGGGTCAGCACGTTCGCCATCGGCTTCCTGCCGAGCTACGCCGCCATCGGCGTCACGGCCCCCGCGCTGCTCATCGCACTGCGCCTGGTGCAGGGCATCGGCATCGGCGGCGAGTTCGGGGGCGGTGCGCTCGTCGCCCTCGAGAACGCCCCGACGGGCAAGCGCGGCTTCATGGGCTCGATGCACCAGATGGGCACCCCCGCGGGCCTGCTCGTGTCGACCGGCGTGTTCTCCCTGGTGCAGCTCATGCCCGACGACGCGTTCACGAGCTGGGGCTGGCGCCTGCCGTTCCTCCTGAGCGGCGTGTTCGTCGCGATCGCCCTGCTCGTCCGCTCCCGCGTGGAGGAGACGGTCACGTTCACCCGTGCCACCAGGACCACCGTCCGGCTGCCCCTCGGAGCGCTGGTGCGCCACGAGTGGCGCAACCTGCTGCTGGGGATCGGCATGCGGATGACCGACGCCGTCGCCTACAACGTGATCAACGTGTTCGCGATCTCCTTCGCGACGCAGTACATGGGTCTGGGCAGCGAGGTGATCCTCACGGGGTTCGTCATCGCGGCCGCCGTCGAGCTCGTCCTCATCCCGGTCATCGGGCGCCTCTCCGACCGAGTGGGGCGTCGCCCGGTGTACCTGGCGGGCATCGTCGTCAGCGGCGTCGGCGTGCTGTTCTACTTCCCCGCCCTCGCCACCGGCAACGTGCTGCTCACCTGGTTCATGATCGTGCTCCTGGTGGCGGTCGGCACGGGCCTGATGTTCAGCATCCAGAGCTCGTTCTTCGCCGAGCTGTTCTCGACCAGCACCCGCTACACGGGCCTCGGCATCGTCTACCAGGGTTCCGCGCTGATCGGCGGTGCCCCGACGCCCGCCGTCGCGCTGGCCCTGTCCGCCGCCTTCGGCTACTCCTACTGGCCGCCCGTGCTCTACGTCGTGGGCATCGCGGTGGTGAGCGCCGTGTGCGTGCTGCTGACCAAGGAGACCCACACGTCCGAGCTCTGAGCACCCTGACCCACCCCGACACAGGAAGGCGGCACCGGATGTCCCGTCCGAACATCGTCCTCGTCATGACGGACCAGCAACGCTTCGACTCGATCGCGGCGCTCGGCAACCCGCACGTCGACACCCCGAACCTCGACCGGCTGGTGCGGGAGGGAGCAGCGTTCACCCGTGCGTACGTGGCCTCGCCGTCGTGCGCGCCCTCGCGGGCGAGCCTGTTCACCGGCCTGTACCCGCACACCTCTGGCGTGCTGCGCAACGACGACCGGTGGGCGCACTCCTGGGTGGAGATCCTCGCGGACGCCGGCTACCGGTGCACGAGCATCGGCAAGATGCACACCTACCCCTACGAGGCGTCCGTCGGCTTCCACGAGCGCCACGTCGTCGAGAACAAGGACCGCGCGCACCCGAGCCTGCCGTTCTTCCTCGACAACTGGGACAAGGCCCTGTGGGCCCGCGGGATCGAGAAGCCCTCGCGCGTCACCTACCGCACCCGCCCCGACTACCGGGAGCGACTGGGCGCGTTCGAGTGGGAGCTGCCGGAGGACATGCACGCGGACAACTTCGTGGGCAACCTGGCGCGGCACTGGCTCGACAGCTACCACGGCGCACCCGGCGAGCCGTTCCTGCTGCAGGTCGGCTTCCCCGGACCGCACCCGCCCTACGACCCGCCCGGCCGCGTGCTCGATGCCTACCGCGAGCGTGAGATGCCGGAGCCCGCCCGCTCACCGGAGGACCTGGCAGCCCAGCCGGAGCCGCTCCAGGCGCTGCGTCGGCAGCACTACGACAACGACCACGACGCCATCCACCACCTGCCCGACCCGACCAGGGAGCAGACGCAGCGCCAGCGCCGGCACTACTACGCGAACGTGACGCTCATCGACGAGCAGGTCGGCGGGATCGTCGACGCGCTGGACCGTCGAGGGGTGCTGGACGACACGGTCATCATCTTCACCTCGGACCACGGCGACGCCCTGGGCGACCACGGCCACTCGCAGAAGTGGAACATGTACGAGCCCAGCGTCCGCGTCCCCGCGATCATGTGGGCGCCCGGGCGGATCGACGCCGGCACCGTCGTCGACGGCCTCGTGTCCCTCATGGACATCGGGCCCACCGTCCTGGACCTGGCGGACCTGCCCGTGCCCCCGTGGATGGAGGCGCACTCGCTGCTGCCGGCCGTGACGGGACGGCAGTGGACAGGCCGCGAGTACGTCTTCAGCGAGCACGCCCGCGACCTCATCCTCACCGAGACCGAGCTCATGACCATGGTGCGCGACGACCGGTGGAAGCTGGTCGAGTTCATCGACCACGACCGCGGTCAGCTCTTCGACCTGCACGAGGACCCGAACGAGGAGCACGACCTGTGGTCCGTCGAGGAGCACGCCGATGTGCGGCGGCGCCTGCACGAGGCGATCTCCACGTGGCGAGCGCGCAGCGCGCTGCACACCGCCACGTGGGCCAAGGACTTCCGCTGACGGTCACCTTCGCGCCGCCCGACAATTCGGACAGGTTAAATTCACCCGCAGGACGGTGCGTCGTCGGGTCCGCGTCGGCGGGGCGCACCAGACTCTCCCCCGGTAGTCCCAACCGAGAGGGAGGTCAGCGTGTCCGAGAAGAAGAGCATCGCGTCCAGCCTGGTGAGTCTGCTCGTCGTCCTGTCCACGATGGTCGGCTTCGCCGCCGCCACCGTCTCCGTCGCACCCGCGGCGGAGGCGACCGTCTACAGCTCCTGCACCCACAGCGGCTGCGCCGAGGCGTACGACTCGCGGGCGATCTGGAGCTCCAAGGGATACCCGAGCACGCGCGGCTGGGTGAGCTGGCCGGACGGCCAGTGCAACTTTGCCGGCGGCACGTACAACAACTACGAGGGTGAGCTCCCGGCCGGCCACTCCTACCTCGAGTTCGACGTCACGCCGCGCGCCTGCGGCGCCGCGCGGCAGTCCTACCGGCTCGTCCTGGACCGCACCACCGGCGTGGTCTACTTCTCGCCCAACCACTACGGCGACTTCTACCGCATGTGACCCGCCCCCGTGCGCCGCGCCCGGACCGGTCGCGGCGCACGGCCCGGCCGACCGGGACGGATAACCTCGAACCATGACGCACGACCTGCCCGTGCTCGTCGTCGACGGGACGCGGTTCAGCGACCTCGACGGCTTCGCCCGCGAGTTCTCCCGGCTGCTGACCGGGTACACCTGGAGCGGGAACCTCGACGCCCTCAACGACGTGCTCCGCGGCGGGTACGGGACCCCCGCGGGCGGCTGGGTCCTGAGGTGGCTCGGCTCGGAGGCCTCCCGGGCGGCGCTCGGCCACGCCGCCACGGCCCGCCGCCTGGAGCAGCTCCTGCCGTCCGTCGACCCGTCGAACCGGGCGGCGGTCGAGGCCCGGCTCGCCGCGGCGCGTCGTGGCGAGGGGCCGACCCTGTTCGACGAGATCGTCGCGATCGTGCGTGAGCACGGGCCCGGCGGCCGGGAGGCGGCGAGCGGGGTCGTGCTGGAGCTGCGGTGAGGCATGCTGTACCCATGCCGAAGACCCTGCCCACGAGCCCCACGGTGATCACCGACGACAGCGAGGTACGCCTCGTCGCCGGGGCCGACCAGTTCGCCGTCCGCCTCAAGGACGGACACCTGCACGTCCGTGCCATCGACACCAGCGGTGGTGAGGCCCAGCTCGTCGTGATCCCGACGTCACGCAGCACCCTCAACCTGGAGATCTCCCACCCGGGGGCGCCCGGGCCGGTGCCCGTGGAAGGGCCGACCGTCCGCTGAGCGTCACTTTGGAGGTGCTCGGGCCACGGGCCGGGTATTGTCGATGCACCCTCGCGTCCGCGGACCGCACCGGCCCGGCGAGCGCGCGGGCCTGTGTCTCGGTCGGCGGGCGGGCGGGGTGATCGCATGAAGGTCAAGGCTCCTGACGGAGTCGATACGGGGAAGCAGGCGCTCCCCAACGTCGACTTCTCGGCGTACCTCGAGACCGGCGGACTCCCGTGGCAGCGGCGCCAGCGCGTGTTCGAGGCCATGGCACGTCTGCAGGTCGAGCGGTACCGGGTGGCGAGCGCGCTGGAGCACAACCGGCGGGTCTCCGCGCGCATCATCGGCCGGGGCCCGGTGGGTATCAACCGCGCCCTCGCGGATGCCGCGAAGTCCTGGCGGAGCGTCGAGTCCGTACGCCACACCGGCACGGTCGGCCAGCTCATGACCAGCCTGCCGAACAACGCGTTCCTCATCGAGCGTGGCCTGCGGATGGTCAGCCTGTGGAGCTACTCGGGCCTCGAACCCGAAGCTCGCCTCGTCCTGTCCGGTGAGGACCCCTCGGTCTACTTCTTCGTGTTCGCCCCGATGCAGATGAAGATCATCGACGGCACCAGCGTGCTGCTGGACGGCCCCAGCCTCCGGGGCGACCTGACCGTCATGGAGGTCACCGACGCCGCGTGCCTGGCCGCTGCCCGCGGCTACTGGGACGCCGTGTCGGCGACCAGGTACCCGTGCGACGCGGAGACGGCGGCGCTGGTGGAGCTGTCGCCGCGGCAGCGCCGCATCGTGACGCTCATGCTCACCAGCTCCTCGGACGAGGAGATCGCCCGCAAGCTCGGCGTGAGCGTCCGGACCGTGCGGGCGGACATCGCCGCCGTCCTCAGCCTGCTGGACGCCCCCACGCGCTTCGTCGCCGGCCTGCGGCTGCGCGAGCGCCTCGGCGTGCCGGCCCCGCAGCCGACGGACCCGGTGCGTTAGTCACGCGCCGTCGACCGCCCGGTCGTCCTGGAGCCGCGCCGCCACGGTGCGCACGAACAGGAAGAGCCAGGTGAGCAGCAGGGAGAACCCGACGAACTCGACGGCGGTCAGGTTGAAGTAGCCCACCGGCCACATCAGCAGGACCACGAAGGCGAACGCGCCCACGAAGAAGGACGACGTGACGAGGAAGGTCCGCGGCAGGCGGGGCACGAGGAACGGCGTGGCGACGATGAGCCCCGCGAACAGCACGGTCATCACCGACGCGATGACCGTGTGCAGCACCTTGGCGATCTCGACGGTCACCCAGCCCAGAGCCACCAGCAGGACGGCCACGCCGACGAGCCATGCCCGGAGCACCTCGAGCCGACGCAGCTCCCCGGCGGCCGCACCGGTACGCAGGTCACCGATCACGTAGTGCGACAGCGTCGTCATGGCGAGGCCAGCGAAGACCAGCGTCATGTTGAACGCGTACGCCGAGAAGCCGCCGCCGACGCCCAGGGCGCTGAAGTTGACCTGCCACCAGTGCTTGTCGTTGGCCGAGAGCATGCTCGCCAGTGCGCCGCTGACGAGGAACAGGGCGAGCAGGTTCGCGATCGCCACCGAGGTCAGGGCCGCGGCCACGAGCGTGAGCACGTAGGCCGCCACGGCGGCCGACACCCCGACGAGGACGGCGGCCATCACCGCGTCCAGGCGCAGCTCCCGGAACGCCAGGTCGAAGACCGCGAAGGCCGAGCCGGTCAGCAGCACGACGATGCCGGCCGCCGTGACGGTGAGCACGAAGACGTCGAAGGCGCGCCCCCATCTGCCGATCGTCATCCCCACGCGGGGCACGCGCGCGGAGCGGACGTAGCCGGTGCAGAACGCCACGGCCCCGGACGCCCCCGACGCGACCGCCGCGACCATGCCGACCGATCCCCCGCCGAACAACGGGACGGCCTCGCCCCCGAACACCACGACGCCCGCCACCAGGCTCACCGCCAGCGCGACGAGCGCGAGGAGCAGTGCACGGTTCTCCGTCGCGACCGACCCGGGTGCGGGCCGCAGCAGCCGCTCACGTACCGACATTCCTCGTTGCCTCCCAGGTTCGGATCCTATGCGGACCAACTGGTCGGCGGCCGGAAAGTTCCCGGAGGGCGCTTGACCCTACCCTGAGGGCAGGGTTGAGGGTCCTTCCCAGGAGGTGCGGTCCATGGCCTACACGATCACCCACGTCTCCCGGCTGTCGGGAGTGACGCTCAAGACGCTCTACCACTACGACCGGATCGGGCTGCTCGTTCCCGCACGGGACGAGCGCAACGACTACCGGACCTATTCGGACGGCGATCTCGAGCGTCTGCAGCAGATCCTGTTCTTCCGCGAGCTCGACATGCCGTTGGACGCGATCGCACGGGCCCTCACAGACCGCACCTCCCGGCTCGAGTGCCTGCTGGACCAGCGCGCCATGCTCCGTTCACGCGGTGCACGCCTCGCCCAGGTCCTGGCGACGCTCGAGCAGGCCATCGCACACGAGAGAAGGGGAGAACCCATGACCGCCGACAGCATGTTCACCGGCCTGGACCAGGCCGGATGGCAGGAGGCGCTCCAGGACCAGAACGCGCACCTGCAGGAGACCTACGGTGTGGAGCTCGACACCGCGGGAGTCGACGCCGACGCGATGAACGCGGCCGCCGCCGAGGCGACCGGGTTCATGTCTGCCATGGCCGACGCGCTGCGGGGCGGGCTGCGCACCGACGACCCGACGGTGACCGGCGCGATCGAGCGCCACATCGCAGCGCTCGCCGTCGCACACCCGACGGATGCCGCCGGCTTCGCCGACCAGGCGCGGTTCTTCGTCACGGACGACTTCCACCGGCAGATGCTCGAGCAGCAGCAGACCGGGCTGGCGTACTACCTGCTGCACGCCGCCGAGTCGTACCGCGACGCCGCCTGACGCGCGAGGGACGACGTCCCGGAGGTTGCGGGGCGTCGTCCGCCGGCGCGGCGCGGATCCGACCCGGTCACAGCTCCTCGTACGTGGCCGGGTCCTGGTTCGCGGTGCGACCGTCCGGCCGGCCCAGGGCGGTGAGCCGGGCGACGTCCTCGTCCGTGAGCACCACGTCGAAGATCGCGAGGTTCTCCCGTTGCCGGGCACGTCCGGCGGCCTTGGGCAGGGGGATCGCGCCGCGGGCCACGTGCCAGGCGAGCACCACCTGCGCCGGGCTGACCTCGTGCCGGGTCGCGAGCTCGGCGACCACCGGATGGCTCAGCAGGTCGTTGCCACGCCCGATCGGGGTCCACGACTCGGTCAGGATGCCGCGCTCGTGGTGGAACGCCAGGGCCTCGGTCTGCGGAAAGTACGGGTGCAGCTCGATCTGGTTCACCACCGGCAGCACGCCCGTCTCCTGCGCGAGGCGGTCGAGGTGCTCCGGCAGGAAGTTGCACACACCGATCTGCCGCACCAGCCCCCGCTCCCGCGCCTCGACGAGGGCGCGCCACGCCTCGACGTACCTGCCCACGGACGGGTTGGGCCAGTGGATGAGGTACAGGTCGATCGCGTCCAGGCCCGTGCGCAGCACGCTCTCCTCGACGGTCGCGATCGCGTCGTCGAACGCGTGGTAGCGCCCCGGGAGCTTGGAGGTCACCACGATCTCGTCGCGCGGCACCGCGGAGCGCCGGACGGCGGCGCCGACGGCACCCTCGTTCTGGTAGCTCGCGGCCGAGTCCAGCAGCCGGTACCCGGCCGCGAGCGCATCACCCACCGCTGCCGCACCCGCCTCGCCGCGCAGCCGATAGGTGCCGAAACCGACGGCCGGAAGCGTGTAGCCGGACGGCGACGTGACTGCAGGGATGGACATCGGCGAAGCTCCTCGACATGGACGGCAGGTAGCTCGACGCTAGCAAGCCGCCGGGCCGGGCTCAGAGCTTCTGGGCGAACCGCACCGGCTCGACGCTCTCGCTGCCGTGCCGGGCGGCCCAGTTCTCCAGCGACGTGCGGCAGGCGTGGTCGATGTGGTGCAGCCCGGACAGGTCCACCTCGACGGGGCGGTCCCGCGGGAGCGCCTCCAGCTGGTCGAGCAGCCTGGGCAGCCGCAGGAACGTCGCGCTGCCCCGCAGGCGTGCGGTGAGCGGACCGGTGCCCGGGTCGACCACCTCGAGGTGCACACGGGAGGTGTCCCACGCGGTCTTGACCACCGAGAGGGCCAGCCCCACGAGCACCCCCTCGAACATGCCCACCGAGACGATCGCCACCGCGGTCGCCACCAGGACCAGAGCCTCGCCCCGGTGCCCGTGCCACAGCCGGCGGACCTCCCCCAGCGGGATCAGCTTGAACCCGGCGTGGACCAGCACGCCGGCGAGCGCGGCGACGGGGATGAGTCCGAGCGCCGCGGGAACCAGCGCGGCGAACAGCAGCAGCCAGACGCCGTGCAGCACCCGGGACGCCCTCGTGCGGGCTCCCGCCTGGACGTTCGCGGCGCTGCGGACGATGACCGCGGTGAGCGGCAGCGCACCCAGCACGCCGCACACGGCGTTGCCCGCGCCCTGCGCCATGAGCTCCTGGTTGTACCGGGTCCGGGGTCCGTCGTGCAGGCGGTCCACCGCGGCCGCGCTGAACAGGCTCTCGGCCGAGGCGATCAGCGTGAAGGCCAGGATCGTGCCGATGACGCCGACCTCGGCGAGCCGGGCGAAGTCGCCTGGACCGGGCGGCTGGATCGAGTCCAGCAGGCCGTGCACCTCGACCATGGCCACCGACGGGCCGAGGAGCGCACCCGCACCGATCGCCAGGCCGACCGCCGCCAGCGGCGCGGGAACGACCCGCAGCCGCTGCGGGACCTTCTTCCACAGGACGAGCACGGCGATCGTGCCCAGGCCGAGAGCGAACGACGTCAGCGCCGTCGGCGAGCGCCAGACGTCGGCGAGCAGGCCGGGCAGGCCGGCGATCTTGGCCAGGCTCGCGCCGGGTGCGTCGAGCCCCGCCATGGAGTAGAGCTGCCCGGCGATGAGCACGAGACCGATGCCGGCGAGCATCCCCTCGACCACCGAGACCGAGATCGCCCGGAACCAGCGGCCCAGCCGCAGCGCGCCCATGAGGAGCTGAAGCAGGCCGGTGGCGAGCACCAGGACCCCCAGGACGGAGATGCCGAACTGCTGCACGGCCTGGTACACCAGCACCGTCAGCCCGGCCGCCGGGCCGCTGACCTGCAGGCTGCTGCCGGGGAGCAGGCCGGTGACCAGTCCGCCGACGATCCCGGTCACCAGTCCCAGCTCCGCCGGCACACCGGAGGCGACGGCGACGCCCACGCACAGCGGCACGGCGACCAGGAACACCACGAACGATGCGGTCAGGTCGGCCAGGAAGGTGCCCCGCCTCGACGTCGGCACCCCCGCCGCCGCACCCCGTACGGCGCTCACAGCGGCAGGAACTGGTCGGCGTGCGCGCTGTGCGCGAGCACGGTTCCTGTGTCCACCTCGTGGAACCAGCCGTGGAGGCGCAGCCGGCGGTCGTGGCGGGGCACGATGTTCCCCGCGGTCCGGAGCTCGAAGAGCTCCCCCGGGCGGGCGCCGGTGATCAGCGAGGGAATGACCCGGGAGCCGGAACAGGTCAGGAACAGGAAGGACCGGGCGTGGTCGAGAAGATGCTGCATCAGATACCCCCTGGTGCGCCCCGTGGGCGCATCGGTCGTCAACGGTGGTGGAGAACGTCGGGTAGGTGAGGTGCACGGCGAACCCTGGACGGGTCGCAGCCGGGATTCGGCCGCTCTCGGCTGTACACAAGTCTTGCCACCGAATCTCAGAGCAACATCAGAGAGGGGGTGAAACAATCTGCCCATGGACCAGGACGCGCGCCGTGTGTTGTTGGTCGAGGACGACGTGCGACTCTCCGACCTGCTCGTTCGGCTGCTCACGGCGGAGGGCTACAGCGTGGTCCCCGTCTTCGACGGCCAGGCCGGGCTGCACCACGGGCTGACCGGTACGTGGGACGCGCTGATCATCGACCGCACGCTCCCCGTGATGGAGGGGGTCGACCTGGTCCGCCGCCTGCGCTCCCGCGGAGTGACGACGCCGACGATGCTGCTCACCGCGCGCGGCACCACCGAGGACCGGGTGGAGGGGCTCGACTCCGGCGCCGAGGACTACGTGGTCAAGCCGTTCGACAGCGACGAGCTGCTGGCGCGGCTGCGCGCGCTCCTGCGCCGCCACTCCGACACGTCGGCCGTCATCGACCTCGGCAGGCGGCGGCTCGACGTCGGCACGCGCAGGGTGCTCTCCCCCGACGCCGACCCGGTCGAGCTGTCCGCCCAGGAGTGCGCGCTGCTGAGCGTGATCGCGGCCAACCCGGGCCGGGTCCGCAGCCGGGAGGAGCTGCGCCGGCGCGTCTTCCAGAACGCGGACAGCCCGAACGCCGTGGACACCTACGTCTACTACCTGAGGCGCAAGCTCGGCCACCAGACGATCCGTACCGTGCGCGGGCTCGGCTACCAGCTCGGGACATCGTGACCACTGCCATCAGCGACCGCCGGCTGCTGCGCAAGGCGTCCCTGGCCGTCGCGCTCCAGACCGGGGCGGCCGTCGCGGTCGTCGTCTCCGCGGTGATCGCCCTCGTGTACGTGGTCGGGCTCGAGGCCCGGCGTGACGCGTCGGAGAGCAAGCTGCAGGCCAAGGTGGCCGAGACGGGCAACCACCACGTCATGCTGGACGGCACCGACACCGTGGTCCTGGACGGCATGCCCGCGAACTGCCCCGAACGCCATGTCCGCGAGACCGCGGCACGGCTGTCCGACGGCCAGTCGCGCATCGACGTCTGCGGCAGCCCGTTCCTCGCCTACGTCGGTCAGGCGCCCGACGGCACCCGCGTCACCGCGATCATGAACTTCGTCGAGCAGCAGGAGGAGACGGAACGCCTGACCCGGCTGTCCCTCGCGGCCGGCGCCCTCGGCGTCCTGGCGTCCGCGCTGATCGGCTGGGCGTTCGGTCGCCGCGCCGTCCGCTCGCTGGGCGAGGCCCTGGCCCTGCAGCGCCGCTTCGTCGCCGACGCCGGCCACGAGCTGCGCACTCCCCTGGCCATCGTGCTCACGCGCGCCCAGCTCCTGCTGCGCGGCCCCACCCACGACGAGGACCAGCGCCGGGAGCTGCAGCAGCTGACGATGGACGCGAAGGTCGCCGCGGAGGTCGTGGACGACCTGCTCCTCGCCGCCGAGATCCAGCACCGGCCGCTCGCCCGGCTGCCGGTCGACCTCGGCGCCCTCGTCCATGAGGTCCGCGCGTCGTTCGCGGCACGCGCGGAGCTGGCGGGAGTCGTGCTCGCGGTCGACACCCAGCCCGGCACCGAGCACGTCGTCGTCGGTACCGCGAGCGCCCTGCGCCGCGCGGTGTCGTCCCTCGTCGACAACGCCCTGGCCCACGTGGCCCACGGCGGCCGCGTCGTGATCTCGCTGCGCCCGCGCGGCCTCGGGACGGCCCTGACCGTGACCGACGACGGCGAGGGTCTCGACCCGGCACAGGCCCGGGAGCTGACCCAGCGGTTCCGGCGCGGGTCCCAGGACAGGGTGGGCGCCGTGCGCCTCGGCCTGGGCCTCGCGCTGGTCAACGAGATCGTCACCGCGCACGGCGGCGAGCTGACGATCGACGGGGCTCCCGGGCACGGGGCCTCCTTCACGCTGCTCTTCCCGACGTCGGGCGGCCCGTTCGGCCGCGTCCCGGCACCTCCGGCGGCCGGCGCTAGGCTGCGCGGGTGAGCACGACGCGTCGCGGTGAAGCGCAGGCCCCGGACGGCACCGCCATCGCCTACCGCACCCACGGCGACGGCGCACCGGTCGTGCTGGTGCACGGCACCGGGCTCTCGCAGGTGGTGTGGCGGGGCCTGGGGTACGTCGAGGCCCTTTCCGGGTACCAAGTCGTCACCCTCGACCTCCGGGGCCACGGCCGCAGCGGCCGACCGACGGCGCCCGCCGACTACACCTCGACCCGGTTCGCCTCCGACGTCGTGGCCGTGCTCGACGCCCTGGCGATCCCCCGCGCGCACTACCTCGGGTACTCGCTCGGGGCGCGGACCGGCTTCACGCTCCTCGACACCCACCCGGACCGGATCAGCTCGTTCGTCTCGCTCGGCGGCACCCACCGCGCCACCGCCGGAGGCCCGGCGGAGGTCTTCTTCCCGGACTTCGACGAGGCACTCCGGCTCGGGGGCATGACCGAGTTCGTGGAGCGGTGGGGGCGCCACCGGGGAGCGCCGCTGGACCCGCAGACCGCACTGGCGTTCATGGCGAACGACCCGGACGCCCTGCGCGCGATCCTCGCCGCGATCGAGCAGGAGCCGGGAGTGCCGACGGACCGGCTCCGCCACGTCACCACGCCGACGCTGCTGCTGGCGGGCGACCGGGACCGGGCACGGTGGGAGGCCGCCGCGGAGGCGGCACACGTCATGCGCGACGCCCGGGCCGTGACGCTGGAGGGCGCAGACCACGCGACGACGCTCAGCGACCGGGCACACGTGGTCGCCCATGTCCTCCCGTTCCTCCAGGCCGTGCCGGTGCCGGAACCCAGCCGCTGCCCGTAGGGCGGTGCAGGGTGACCGGCCTGTGGGGTCACCCGGCCACGGTGGTCATCGCCTGGAACCAGCCCTCCGCCGACACCGAGCTCAGGCGGTGCAGCAGGAGGAGCAGGAGGCCACCCAGGGTAGGGATGGCGCTGAGCAGGATGGTCAGCCACTGCAGCGCCCGGTTTCCCACGCCCGCCCGCATCCGGACCACAGCCCACACGAGGGTGACCGGCGCCAGCGGCCAGACGACGACGGCGAGGAGAGGGAGCACCACGTCGACGGCCTCGACCCTCGCGGCCGGGGCCGCTGGCGTCGGTGCGGGTGTCACCTCGGCCGCGATGGCCTCCACGGGACCCAGCTCGTCGAGCACGCGGCGGGCCGACTCGTCGCCGCTGCCGTGCCGGGCGAGCGACTCGACGGCGTGCTCACGCACCGCCGCCACCGTCTCCGCACGTTCCCGCGGATCGGCGGACGCCAGGGCGCGGTCGAGGTCGGCGAGGTAGGCCTCGACCGTCGTAGGAAGGTCAGGGGTGGTGGTCATCAGGACTCCAGGGTCGCGCGGACATCGGTCGTGAAACGGGACCAGGTGGCGGTGAAGGTCTCGAGGGCGGCCCGGCCCTCGTCGGTGATCTCGTAGTAGCGGCGCGGCGGGCCCACCGCGGAGGGGACCTGGGTGGTGGTGACCCAGCTCTGCTGGCGCAGCCGGGACAGCAGCGGGTACAGCGTCCCCTCGCTGGTCAGCAAGGATCTGTCCGTGCCGAGTCGTTCGGCCAGCTCCAGCCCGTAGGCCGGTCCGGAGCGCAGGCACGCCAGGACGCAGTACTCCACGACTCCCTTGCGGAGCTGCGTCAGGACGATGTCCGGTGTCGGTACCATGCGACACAAGATAGCAGTTCCTTGCGACACAAGATAGCCGCCGCACCTCGCCCCGGCCACCTTCTGGTCACGAGCTCCGTGAGCGACACCCCCGAACGGGTGCGGACCATGACGAAGGTGCACCGCCCCCCTTGCCGATCTGCAACCGCAAGGTTGCATTTCTGAGATCGGTGTGCAACCCTGAGGTTGCACACATATCCAGGGAGGACGTCATGGCACCGATCGGCAGACCCCGCGGCGGGACCTCAGCGGTCCTGGTCGTGCTGTTCGTGGGGGCGTTCGCGATGGGCAGCGCGGAGCTGCTCGTCATGGGCATGCTCGACCTGATCTCGGCCGACCTGGCCGTCTCGATCCCCGTGACCGGCACGCTGGTGACCGCCTTCGCGCTGGGGATGGCGGTGGGCGGCCCGCTGCTCGCGCTCGCCACCGCACACCTCGACCGCCGGGCGGTGCTGGTCGGCGCCGTGGCGGCGTTCGCGCTGCTCAACCTGATGCCGGTGCTGGTGGCCGACTACACGCTGTTCCTCGTCGCACGGGCCGGGGTCGGAGCGACCGAGGGCCTGTTCGTCGCCGCCGCGCTCACCGCGCTGGAGAGCGTCGTGCCCCGCGAGCGTGCCGGCCGCGCGATGGGCGTGGTGATCACCGGCTTCGCCGCCGCGAGCGCCGTGGGCATGCCGCTCGCGTCGCTGCTGGGACGGGAGCTCGGGTGGCGGACCTCGTTCGTGGGGCTCGCGGTGATCGGGGCCGGGATCGTGCTGGCCGCCCTGGTGGTCCTGCCCCCGGTCCCGGTGGCGCGCGCGAGCCGGACGGCCGGTGCCCAGCTGCGCCACGCGTTCGCACCGCGGGTGCTCGCCGTGCTGGCGCTGTGCTGCCTGGTCTTCGCCGGCGTCCAGTCGGCCCTGACGTACCTGGTGCCGTACCTGGGCGAGGTCACCGGCGTCACCGGCCCGCTGGTCGTGGGGGTGCTGTTCGCGTTCGGGGTGGCCACGACCGCGGGCTCCGCGGTGGGGTCGCGCTTCGCCGATGCGCACGCCCCCCTCGCCCTGCAGTGCGGGACGGTCGGGCTGACGATCTCGCTGCTGGCCATGTTCCTCCTCGGCGGGCAGGTCGCGTTCGCCGTGCTGGGCATCGTCGGCGTGGGGCTGTTCGCGATGGGGATGGCACCCGCGATGCAGAGCCGGGTGATGAGCCTGGCGGGGCCCGGCGCCGCCCTGGCGGCCTCGCTGCCGGCGTCCGCCAGCAATGCCGGGGACGCCGTCGGCGCCCTGCTCGGGGGTGCGGCGATCGGACGGGCCGGCCTGGAGGCCGCCGTCCTCGCCGGAGCCGCGGTCGCGGCGGCCGCGGTGGTCGTGGCCGTCGCGACCGGCCGGCTCCGCCCGCACGAACCCGCCGCCCACGACGTACCGCAGGCGGTCGAACCGATCGCCGCGCACAGCCAGTCCGCCTGAGGAGAGGATGAACGACATGACCGAGAATCCGCTGTCCGTCGCCGAGCAGGACACGTTCACCGTGCGCCGGACGATACGGATCGCCGCCCCGGTGGAGAAGGTGTGGACCGCCGTCACCGAGCCGGAGCACATCTCCCGCTGGTTCGGGCGCACCGTACTCGTCGGCGACGGCCGCGGCGCCCACGGCACCGTCACGTGGCCGGACGAGCCCGGCATCCCGATCCGCGTCGAGGCGATCGACCCACCGCGGGCCGTCTCCTACCGGTGGTGCAACGACGACGCCGCCGAGAGCGTCCCGAGCGAGATGGACCCCGCGCACTCGACGGTCTTCACCTTCACGCTCGAGCCGGTGGCCGACGGTACCCGGCTCACCGTGGTCGAGACGGGGTTCGAGACGACCACCGACCCTGCGGGCAACCTGGAGAGCCACCGCCTCGGCTGGGACGAGCAGCTGGACCGGCTGGTCGCGGCGATGGAGGCACTGCGATGAAGGAAGCACTGGTTCCGATGTGCGCTGCGCTCGGTGACGAGAACCGCTGGAACATCCTGACCAGCCTGGGTGAGGCCCCGGCCTCTGCGTCCACGTTGGCCGCCACCTTGCCGATCAGCCGCCAGGCGATCACCAAGCACCTCAAGATCCTCCAGGGGGTCGGGCTGGTCGAGCAGGTCCCGGTCGGCCGCGAGGTGCGGTACCGGGTGCTGGGCGCCGAGCTCAGCGCCACCGCCCGGCGCCTGGATGCCATCGGCACCGCCTGGGAGCGGCGTCTCGGGGACATCAAGGCGATCGCGGAGGACCTCTGATGGCCGCCCGAGGCGCGGCCCTCGCCGGTGCGGGCCTGCCGCGGCCCGCCGACCGGGCGGCCTACGAGCACGAGATCGAGGTGCTGCGGCAACGGGAGAAGGCCCACACGCGCGAGGCGGACGCGATCGCCGCGGCCCGTCGCCGGCTGCCGATGGTCGAGGTGGACGGCGGCTCCGAGCTGCTCGGCCCCGACGGGCCCGTGACGCTCCTCGACGCGTTCGAAGGGCGCCGCCAGCTGCTGGCCTACTACTTCATGTGGTGGCCGGGCCATCCGGCGGCCGACCAGTGCGAGGGCTGCACGTTCTTCACGAACCAGGTGTCCGACCTCTCGGCGCTGCACACGCGCGACATCACCTTCGCGGTCCTTCTCCAGGGCCGGAACGTGACGTACGGCCCGCAGGACGCTCACCGGTCGTACGACGCGAGCCGGCGCTACCGTGACTTCATGGGCTGGACCATGCCCTGGTACTCCGCCCAGCCGTCCCTCGAGACGCTGCTGGGCGGTCGCGAGCCCGGCATGTTCTACCTGGTGGGCTACGTCCGCGACGGCGACCGGGTCTTCGAGACCTACTGGACGAGCCGGCGGGGCGTGCAGGCCATGGACCACAGCTACGCGCTCATGGACCTCACGGTCTGGGGCCGCCAGGAGTCCTGGGAGGACTCACCTGCCGGCTGGCCGCAGGGCTGCGTCAGCGGGCGCACCACCGCCGGCGCACCGGAGTGGACGCCCGCGCCGGACTGGTCGGGCCGCCCGATCAGCCAGTGGCCCCGCCTGGCCGCCGGGCACGACGACGACCTCGGGCCCGTCGGCCCCGGCCACCCGCCCGTGGCACCGCACTGCCACTGACGCACTGCGACTATCCGCGACCGGGCCCCACCACGGTCCACGGCACCGCCTGGCCCGTGGTCTCGCCCGACAGGGCCGCTCGCGCACACGCACGACCCTGCTCGCGCAGCGAGGCCGCCACCGACCAGACTCCTGCCGTGGCGGCCTCGTGTGAGGCGTCCCACCCGGTGAGCACCACCTCGCGCGGCACGCGGCTCACGGCGAGACGGGCCCCCAGCGCCAGCTCGTCGCTCATCGCCAGCACGACCACCGGCCCGGAACCGTCCAGCGTCTCGAACAGCGCCGCGGCGGCATCCTCACCCCGTGCGCGCTGGTTGCGCTCCACCACGGCGACGCGCACGTCGTCCCAGTCGTGCCCGGCCTGCGTCACCGCATCGCGGTAGCCGGCCAGCCGAGCCCCGGTCACGGGGAACGGGACCGCCTGCGGGTCCGTCAGGTCGGCCGGCAGGTCGCGGCCGCGCAGGATGCCGCTCGTACGACGCCGGTCCAGCGGGAAGCCGATGACGACAGGGGTGGCCTCGGCCAGCGGCGTCGCCGCCGCGACCGCCGCGGCGGCCGCGCGGTCGTCCGGCCCGATGCACGCGACCCCCGGGTGGGCGGGACCACCCTGGATGGCGGCGGGTCGCCCGCTACCGGCGACGGCGGCGAGCACCGGGTCGTCGGCCACCGTGGTCCACAGCACGTAACCGTCCACGGCCGCGGCCAGCACCCGGTCGACGTCGGAGGCGTCCCCTCGGGTGGGGATCAGCACCAGTCCCGTGTCCTCGCCGACGCAGACGTCGGAGATCCCGGCCAGGAACTGCGCCGCCTGCGGGTCGTCGAAGAGGTAGGACAGGTGCTCGCCGACCACCACGCCCAGCTGCCGGGTGCGCCCCGAGCGCAGGGCGCGCGCGGTGCTGTCGGGGCGGTAGCCCAGCTGCGCGGCGGCCTCCAGCACCCGGTTCCGGGTGGCCTCGGCCACGCGCGCGGGGTGGTTGAAGGCGTAGGAGACCGTCATCGGCGCGACGCCCGCCCGCGCGGCCACGTCCTTCACGGTGGGGCGACGGCGGGCAGGTGTGGACACGGCCACAGCATACCTGTGTATCGTTACGGTCCATGAGTCGCGACCCGGTCCGCCCCGAGCAGGGGCCACTGCTCCTCGACGCTCGTGCCACCTACGCGCCCTACACGGCGTTCGCCGCGTTCGGAATCTTCTGGGGTGCGTGGGGGGCTGCCCTGCCGGCGCTGCGCACCCAGGCAGGCGTCAGCGACGGCCAGCTCGGCACCGCCCTGCTCTTCGTCGGCCTGGGGGCGTTGCCGTCCATGGCCTTCACCGGGCGGGCGGTGGACCGCTTCGGGCTCCGCGTCGCGGCGTGGCTGCTGGCGGCGCTGGCGGGTACCGGCCTGCTCATCACCACCGGCGCCCACGGGATGGTGCCGCTGGTCATCGGCATGCTCGTGGTCGGCGCCGCCTCCGGCGCCGCGGACGTGGCCATCAACACCCTCGCCGGGCGCGCCGAGCACGCGACCGCCAGACCCCTGCTCACCCGGTCCCACGGACTGTTCTCCGTGGGCGTGGTCGTCGCCAGCCTGTCCACGGGTGCGCTGCTGGGCGCAGGACTGACGCCGACCGCGACGTTCACCGTGGTCGCGGTGGTGATGCTCGCCCTGGCGGCGGTCGCGTGGCGGACCAGCACGTCGCTGCACGTGCCGGCTCCGCCGAGCGGCACCGGCACCCCCACCGATGCCGACGACGGCGGTGCCGGGCTCCGGCACGCGCTGCGCCGGACCGGCCCCGCCTCGCCCCTGCTGGTCGTGGGGCTGGTGGCGGCCCTGGCGTACGCCATCGAGAACGCCCACCAGAGCTGGGGTGCGGTGATGCTCACCGACACCTTCGCTGCACCACCCCAGCTGGCGGCCGCCGCCCCGGCAGCCTTTGCCGCCACCGCCGCGCTCGCGCGCCTGAGCCTGGCCCGCCTGTCCCGCAGCCACCCCACCGCGGTGCTGCTCGGCGGCGGCGTGCTGGCCACCGCGGGCACCGCATTGCTTGCTACCGCGCCCTCGGTCGCGGTAGCCCTGGCCGGGCTGGTGCTGGCCGCCCTGGGCACCGCGACGCTCTTCCCCACGCTGCTCAGCCGCAGCCTGCGCCGCACCGACCCCGCCCGGCACGGCCGGGCCACCTCCCGGGTCGCCACCACGGCCTACCTGGGCTTCTTGCTCGGCCCGGCGTACGTGGGCCTGCTGGCCGAGGAGAGCGACCTGCGCGGGGCTCTGCTGGGCGTCGCCGCGCTCGCCCTGGTCTTCACCGTGACCGCGGCACCGGTCAGCGCCTGGGCCGCCAGGCGAGGCGCCGGCGGCGAGCCGTCCGCCTAGCCCGCAGCCGCATAGGACGCCGTCCTGTCGGCCGTGACGGTCTCGTCGCCGACCTGCCCGGTGACGGTGACCCTCACCTCGCCGGCCGGGATCGACGCCTGGCGCGAGCTCATCGACACGTTCGCCGACGCTCCCGGCTGCACCGCGGTGAACGACCGCGAGCCGTAGGGCGTCTCGACCTCGAGGTCGAGGGCGATGTCCGCGCCGTTCGTCACCGCGACGGACACGTACTGCTTGCCCACCAGGGTGCGCGTCGTGGCGGACACCGACACCTGCCGGGCGGCCCTCCACGCCAGCTGGCCCGCTGCGGCGTCGAGCACGCGCTGCGCCTCGTCGGCCTCGTCCTGCGTCGGCCGGTCGGCCGCGGCGACCCGCCTGGCCTCGTCGAGCGCGGCGCGGAAGACGGCGAAGTCGATGGAGACGTACCGGTCCTCGCGGGCGAGCAGCGGTCCGGCGGCAGCGATGGCCTCGTTCAGGCCCGTGAGGTCGACCTCCGGGACCTCCTGGGGATCCGGGCCGAACTCGTACCACTGCAGGTTCGCGACGTAGTTGAACTCCTGCCCCGGGACGGCGTCCGCCCGCATGACGACGAACAGCGTGTGCGTGCCGGAGACCGGCTCGTCCAGCTCCGCCGTCGTCTCCACGTAGCTGGCCCACCCGCCGGTCTTCGGCAGCTCGACCGTCCCGACGCGCGTCGCCTCGCTCACCTCGTCGAGATAGAGCTCGAGCCGGCGGTTGTCGCCCACGCGCTCGTCGCGGGTGGATGCGCTGACCGTGACCCGGGTGAGGGGGTCCGGGCCGAGATCCCGGCTGTCGTAGGTCAGCCGGCCCCCGTCCCAGGTGCCACCGACGTTGCCGGCGGGCGGCTCACCGCCCTCCTTCTTCAGGCCGTTGCCGTTGTCGGCGTCATAGGTCTCGGCCTCGATCCGCACGGGTTCGGCCGTCACCGGGCCGTCCTCGGCCGTCGCGAGGAACTGCACCAGGTCGACGTTCGCGACCCACGAGTTCGGCTGGGCCGGGTCGGGCGTGCCGGCGAAGACGAAGTAGACGCGGTTCGATCCGTCGAGCACCTCGGGGCGGTCGACCGCCGCCTCGGCGGTGACGTAGTCGTCCCACCCGCCGGTGACGTCCAGGTCGACCGTGGCGGCGACGGGACCGTCCACGGCACCGACGCGCACCTCGACACGCTCGTCCGTGGCGCTGTCGTCGGGGTGGTTGGCGTAGCGCACCCTGACCCGCTCGGGGAGCTTCGCGCCGAAGTCGAGGCCGTCGAACGCGATCCAGGAACCGACCTGGACGCCGCCGATGTTGCCGTTCTCCGGGCTCAGCCGTCCGCCCGAGGAGTCGTCGAACTCCTCCGCCTCGAGCACCCGGTAGGGCGTCGGCGTGATCCGCAGGGCGTCCGCCGCCCGTGTGAGCCGGTCGAGCGCCGCCCGCAGGTCGTCGTCCGACGCCGACTCGGTCGCGAGCACCTGCGTCGCGCCGTCCCGGGCCGCCGTGAACGCGGAGAAGGACGCCGAGGAGTACGCCCCGCGGACGACGAGCCCGGCCTCGGCCAGCAGCGCGCCGAGCCGCTCCCGCCACCGCTGGTCCCGCTCGACGGTGACGGTCGCCAGGCCGGAGATGCCGTCGCTCCGGACGCTCGCCGCCGGCGTCGCGTCGAAGGCCGTGTCGGCGAGGTCCAGGCCGAAGGCGGCGCGCTGCGCGTCGCCGAGCGAACCGGTCAGCCGCAGCGTCACCCGGTGCGCGTCGTCCAGGATCGCGGTCGCCGCCACGCCCGCGGGGACACCGGGGAGCGCCAGCGCGCCGTCCGCGACGAGGTCCCGCCCGGCCGCCCCCACGAAGCGGGCGCCCGTCAGCGTGAGCGTCGCGGAGACGTCGACCGCACCGTCGGCGGCCGCCGTGAGCCGGGTCCGGTCCATCGTCAGCCTCGGGCCGTCGAAGTCCACCCGGAACACGAGCTCACGGCTGCCGGTCGAGGGCGGGCGCGAGAAGGCCTCCTCGGAGATCGCGACCGTGAGGTCGTCGATGCCGTCGAGCTCCCCGGAGCGCTCCGCCGAGCCCTCGAGCGACAGCCGCACGCGGCGGTCGCCCGTCCGCTCGGTGACGAGGGTCAGCCCCGCGGGCACGTTGTCGGCGGTGACGGCGTCCGCGAGGCTGTCGCCGTCGGCGAACGTGCCGTTCGCGAGCGTCAGGTCGATGCTGTTGCCGATCGACCCGTCACCGGCCTGCGCCTCGGTGAACGTCCGCGACGACACCGAGACGGCGCTGATCGGGTCGTAGACCGAGCTCGGCAGCTCGTCGCTCAGCGACGGTGCCGCCACCGCGTCGGCGGCCCAGCCGGAGGGCTCCTCCCCCATCCGGAAGCTCAGCTCGCCCCCGGCGGTGAGCTGGTCGTACGTCACCCAGGTGCGCTCGAACGACGCACCGTTCAGGCGTGCCGACTGGATGTAGTAGGCCTCGGGCGACACCCCGTCCGCGGAGATCTCGAAGGTCCGGCCGGTGGGATAGCTGATCCGCACGTTCTCGAAGAACGGCGTGCCGATCTGGTACTCGTCGGATCCGGCGGCCACGGGGAACAGGCCCAGTGCGGCCGCGACGAACGTGGACGACATGGTTCCGGTGTCGTTGTCCATCGTGGGCAGGAAGCCCTGCGGATCGTTCCGGAACACCTTCGTCCGCACCGGCGGGGTGAGCTCACCACCGCTCGACGGCGCCTCGCCCGTGCTGCCGGTCGCGATGTAGCGGTTCCACGTCTCCTTCGTGTAGATGCTCCGCACCCAGTGCTGGGTCCTGGCCGGGGCGCCGACGTAGTTGAACAGGTACGGCGCCTGCAGGTCGATCTCGTTCGCGTTGGCGTGCAGCATGCGCCTGCCGTCCTCGGGCGCGTGCTCGCCGAACATGAAGCCGAGCGCCTTCCGCGCGGTCTCCTCGCCGCCCATCTTGCCGATGAGCCCGCCCATGTCGGCCGCGGTGTACCAGTGGTACTGCCACAGCGTGCCCTGGTAGAGATTCGCGGCCTCGAACCGCTCGGGGTCCGCGTCGACCCAGGCGCCGTTCGCGTCCTTGGGGAAGATCAGTCCGGTCGTGGTGCCGTCGGCCAGGGTGACGGCGTCCGGCTTGAACAGGTTCGTCCAGTTGGCGGCGCGCAGACGGTACCGCTGCGCCTCGTCCGTCTTCCCGAGCGCGTCGGCGATGATCGCCATGGCGCGGTCGTCGTAGGCGGTGCCCAGCGTGTCGTCCACCTCGTTCGCGATGTAGCCGCGGCGTGCGTTCCCCTCGTCGGCGTACCCGCCCTGCGACTGCGAGACGAGGGCGGGCCAGGCCTGGGCGAGGCCGCGCAGCTGCGCGCCCTTGGCGATCGCGTCCGCCACGACGACGGCCGCGCGCTCGAACCGTACGGTGGGCACCGAGTGGGTGACGTTCGACAAGGAGCCCTTTCCGGTGCTCGCGAACGATCCGTAGAGGTCGACCACCGACTGGGCCATGTCGCGGAACACCTCGGGGTACCCGACGGCGAGGATCTCGTACTTGCGGAAGTCGTCCCAGAACCCCCAGCCGTCGTAGTGCGTGTCACCGTCGGCCTGGTGCACCTCGCCGTCGAGGCCGCGGTACGTGCCGCTCGTGCTCGTCGCGTTCACCGGGGTCCCGAACATGCGGTACAGGTGCGTGTAGAACAGCGTTCGCAGCTCGCCGTCCGGATCGCTCGTGGCGGACGCCGTCACGGCGAGCCGGCCGAGGATCTCGTTCCACGCGGCCCGCGTCTCCGCGCGCACCTGCTCGAAGGAGCGGTCCCCCATCTCGGCGGCCAGGTCGGTCCTCGCCTGCTCGACGCTGATCGGTGACACGGCCACCGTGAGCCCCACCTGCTGCCCCGCCTCGACCTCGAAGTCGACGACCGCGCCGACGTCGGTGCCCTCGCGCTGCGGTTGCGTGGTGAGGTCACCGGGTCCGGCCCAGGTGCGCACGCCCGTGGCCGGGGCCGTCGTCTCGACGTAGTAGTACATCCGGTAGTCGTAGCCGTTGAAGTGGCCCGTGAAGTCGCCGGAGAGCGCGACGCGCCCGTCGTCCAGCGTCTCGTACCCGAGCGAGGCGCCCTTGCGGCTCGTGAAGTTGTTGCGCAGGTCGAGCACGAGGGAGGCGGTCCCGGCCGCCGGGAACGTGAAGCGGTCCTGCCCCGTGCGCACGTCCGTGGTGGCCTCGGCGCGGATCGCGCCGGCGTCGGTCGCGAGGTCGACGGCGTAGTACCCCGGTTCGGCCTCCTCGTCCGCGTGGCTGTAGTCCTTCGCGTACGTGCCGGTCCCCGGGCGGCTCGTGTACTCCTGGTAGGTCGGCACGACGAGGAGGTCGCCACCGGCGCCCGAGCCGCCCACGCCGTTGAGGTTGGTGTGCGTGAAGCCTGCGATCTGGTCCTCGGCGTGGTCGTAGCCCGAGTGCGAGCGGCCCGGAGCCGTCATCGGGTTGATCTTGACGATCGAGTTCGGTGCCTCGGCGCCGACGAGGTCCTGGCCGAAGTCGTCCTCGGTCGAGACGAAGGGGTTGACGAGACCGGCGTAGTCGGTCTCGTCCACCGCCGCGGCGGCGGCCGGTCCTGCGCCGGCGGAGACGCCGGCGAGACCGGTTCCGGTCAGGGCGAGCGCCGCGAGCGCGGCGAGCAGACGGGCTGGACGAGGTGCGTGGGACATGACCAGTGGTTTCTCCGGCTCGGTGGGGTGTCAGGGGTGGGGGACGCCGGCCTCGGCGAGCGCCTCCGCGCGCGCCCGTGCGACCAGCTCCTCGGTCCGCCGCCGGCCGCGACGACGGTGCAGGACGGACCAGGTCGCCAGGAGCGCCGCCAGGAGCAGGACGAGCAGCTGCGGCCACGGCATCGCGAGCACGGTCGTCCGCGCGCTCGCCGGCTCGACGCCGCCGAACGAGAGCTCGTCGGAGACGGGCAGGGGCCGCGCCACCACGGTCACGTCGTAGGCGCCGAGCGGCCAGGCGTCCGTGAGGCGGACGGTCCCGTGCCGCGTCTGCCCCGGCGCGATCTCGACGATCTCCGCCCCCTGCACGGTGCGATCGCGGAGGCCGAACGGGCCGGACAGGGTGATCTCGGGCCGGGTGTCCAGACGCATGTTCCCCGTGTTCCGGAGCTCGTACGCGACCTCGACCACGCCCGCCTCGAAGGGGTTCGGACGGCCCGTGTAGGAGGCCGACGCCGCCAGGCCGAGCGACGGGTCGAGCTCGCCCGTGACCCGTGTCATCACCCGGAACCCGACCCGCGACTCGACCCCGACCTCGCCCCCGCCCGTCGAGTGCACGCTCGCGGCGACGCCCGCGGCGTGGTCGCCCGGCTCGGCGTCGTCCGGGACGGTGACGGTGAACGGCACCACCTCGGCCGCGCCCCCGGGGACGGTCACGCTCTCCGGCAGCTCGATCCAGCGACCGGCCGCGACCGACTCCTGGTCGGAGGGCAGCATGTTGAAGCGGCCGGTCTCGGTGAAGTACCCGTCCGCGGACGACAGCCGGAACTCCACCGTCTCGTCGCCGTGGTTGGTGACGACCATGTGCTCGGTGCGCGACTGACCGGGATCCGCCTCCCACTCGACCCAGGCACGACCGTCCTCGCCGTTCTCGTCCCCGGGACGCACCGACCACGTCACGGCGTCGCCCTCGGCGGCGGCAGGCGCGGCCACGAGTGCCGAGGCGGCGACGAGCGTCAGGCCGGCGAGCGTGGCGAGCGCGTTCACTCGAACAACGACAGGGTGATCGTCGAGGAGTAGCTTCCGGCCGTCACGTCCGCCGGGACCACGAGGTCCAGGTCGGCGACCGCGCTGAACCTGCCGCCCGCGGCGTTGGCGTCGGCCGACTCCGCGAGGTACAGCAGCTCCTGGTCACCCAGACCCGGGTCCGACGGAGCCACGTCGCCGCCGACCTCGACGAAGGGCTCCCCCTCGCCCTCCCCCGCGACGAGCCGGGGCGACCAGCCGAGGTGGCTCGCCTCGATCGTGTTCTCGCCCACCTCGTCGTGGAAGTCGCTCGCGGTGCCCATCACGTACCAGAAGGCGCCGTCCGGGATGTCGCCGGGCGCACGGGTGTCGGTCACCGTGACCTTCGGCAGGGTGCCGGTGAAGACGCGCTCCAGCCCCGTCGACCGGCCCTCGGTGAGGACGGTCGAGTCGCTCTCGACAGTCATCGCGAGGGATCCCGGGCCGGTGAGCGGCTCGATCTCCACGCCGACGTCGACGCTCCGGGTGTTCTGGTCGTCGTCGGCCATGGCGGCCGAGCCCGCCGACGCGAGCAGCGCGGCGCCGAAGGCGATCACGCTGCCGCGCAGCACGAGGGTGTTCTTGTCCACGTTCGTTCTCTCCTGGTTCCGGGTCCTGTCGTCGCGAGGCCGCACGGCGTCGCGTGAGGGTTCGGGCGTGCTGGTTCGGGTGTGCTGGTGCGGGCGCTGCGGCTCAGCCGGCGGCCGGGTAGGAGGCGGTCCTCGTCGTCGTCACCGTCTCGCCGCCGATCCGCCCCGTGACGGTGACCGTCACCTCGCCGGCCGGGACGGACGTCGCACGCGAGCTCATCGACACGCTCGCCGACCGCCCGGGCTGCACGGCAGCGAACGACTTGGTCCCGTAGGCGGTCTCCACCACGACGTCCACCGGGACGTCCTCGTCGTTCGTGACGACCGTCGACACGTACTGCGTGCCCGCCAGCACGCGCGTCGAGACGTCCACCGACACGTCCGGCTCGGTGGCGTCGTCCGCCTTGGCGAGCACGACCTCGTCCACGACGCTGTTCACCGGGAGGGCGACGCCGTTGGCCTGGCTGCGCAGGGTGCGCACCGTGATCGTCTCGTCGGTGACCTCGATCGCCGAGTAGTTGCGCACCTTCTCCTGGTTGATCACCGAGGCGAACCACGCCTCGGGCGCCCGGGTGTCGTAGTACTTCGAACCGCTGGCCGAGTTCGCCGTGACGTACAGGGCCTCGCCGTCCTCGGCCTCGACACGCTCCTGGCCGGCGACCTCGGCCGGGTCGGCGAGCTCGCCGTCCTTGATCAGGTAGCTGCGCGTGTAGTTGTGGTCGTGCCCCATCAGCACCATGTCGAAGCCCAGCTCGGAGATCTTCGCCGGCATGCTGGCACGCCGGTCGATGATGTCGCTGTCGTTCGTGTGCGCGGCCACCGAGTAGATCGAGTGGTGGAAGGCGAGCACCTTCCACCTCGCCCGGTCGCCCTGCTCCGCCACGACCTTCTCCAGGAAGGCGTTGTGGGAGCCGTAGTCGCGGCTGTTCGAGTTGATGTTGACGAACAGCACGTCCTTGTAGAGGAACCAGTAGTCGCCGCCCGACGACGTCCCGTTGGACGCCGCACCGGACGCCAGGTCCTCGTTCGGCACGTTGAAGTGCTGCTCGTACGCCTTCGACCCGACGTCGTGGTTGCCGTTGGTCACCACCAGCGGGACGCTGCGGACCTGCTCGGGCTTCAGGAAGGTGTCGTACTCGGCCTCGCTCGAGGCGGTGTTGACCTGGTCGCCCGCCGAGAACAGCAGCTCGGCGTCCGGGTAGGTCTGCGTCGCGACGTTCAGCGTGTCGATCCAGCCGGCTTCGTCGGCAGCCAGGTTCCCGGACGCACCCACCTGGGGATCGCCGAAGAACAGGAAGGAGAAGTCGCCCGAGAAGTCCTGCGTGCGGAAGGTGTGGGCGTCGGACCAGCCGGTCTCCGCGCTGCCGACGCGGTAGACGTACTCGGTGTTCTCCTCCAGGCCGTCGAAGGTCACGTCCCGGAAGAACTCACCGCTCGTGGTCTCACCGCCCTGCGTCGGCTCGATCGTGCGGGCCGACGCGGGAAAGGCACCGTCGACGACGTCCGCCGCCCTCGCGAGCTGGGCGACCTGCGGCACGTCGGCGGTCGAGTACCAGGTCAGGTTGCGTTCGGCCTGGGTGGCGCCCACGTGGAGGGCGACGTCCGCGATCTCCGGTTCGGCGGCCGGCTCCGCCGGGGCCAGCGACGCCAGGTCGAGGTAGATGTCGCTGCTGGTCTCGCGGTCCTGGTAGAGCGCGACGGCGATGGTGTTCGCACCGGGCTCGAGCACGTCCGCCGGGACCGTGAACGTGCTGGTCAGCGGGTCGCCGTTGCTGGCTCCCGCGTAGGTGACGTTCTGGTTCGCGGCCTGCGCCACGCGGCCGTCCACGAACCCGGCGACCTTCGTCCCGTTGACGTAGACGCGCACGGCGTCGTCGTACGTGATCGTCCCCGTCAGCGAGTCGAGCTGGGCGAGCTGCGCCTCCGAGACCTCGAACCCGGTGCGGAGGTGGTAGGTCGGCACGGTGTTCTCCGAACCGTCCAGCCGGTACCGGAGCAACGTGTTCGCGACGAAGCCGCTCCCGAGGTCCGCAGCGCCGCGCTTCGACCCGAACGGCCCGACGGCCTCGTCCCACGCGGAGTCGTCGAAGCCGGCGGTGGTCCACGACAGCGATCCGTCGCCCGACGGGTCCGTGCCGTCGTCCGAGTACTTCCAGGCGTCGGCGGTCGTGAGGAGCGCCTCGCCCGCGGCGGCCTCCGCCTCGGCACGGACCGGCTGGACGCCGGCCGCGGTGGCGGGGAGCGAGGCGGCGAGACCTCCCGCCAGGACCGAGAGGAGAGCGAGGCCCGCGAGCCGGCGCCGTCCGCTCCTGTGCTTGCGCGAGTGGCCGACAGGAGTCGGCGACGCCGTGGTCTTCAGCAAGAGGTCACACGCCAATCTTGAGTTCCGTGCAGCGGGATGGGAGCGCGTCCATGGCGCCGACCGCCACCCTGCTCACCTCAGATGACCTGGTCAGGACGTTCCGATGAACACCAGGTGCCGCGCAGAGGAAGGATCACCGGACGCCGTCGCACGCGATGTCAGCGCGGCCGCTCCGCCACCCGGCCGAGGTGCAGCACGACACCGGTGACGCCGTCCTGGATGCTCGCCAGCCCCGCCTCGAGCGCGTCCTGGCCGCGATCCTCCGCGGAACCGCGCGAGGTCGCACCGTCCCAGATCACGGCGGTGACGTTCCCGGTCGGCTCGGCGAGCTGCGCACCGACGACGAGGAACTGCTGGTCGAGGCGCTGCGCGCTCTCGAAGCCGAACACGTCCACGACACCGTCCCCCAGCCCGACGATCAGGTCCGGCTCGACGCCGAGCGCGCGGTCCAGGGCCTCGCCGACCGGATCCGTGCCCTCCGCCTCGACGGGAAACTCACGCAGGTCCGCGCCGTTCGCCGAGGCCACCGCCCGGGTGGCGGACAGCAGGGTCGCGGAGGCATCCGAGTCGTCAGGCATGATCGCGGCGATCCGGTACCCGTCCAGGCCCGGCACCGACGCGGGCGGCGTCACCTCGATCGTCCGCCCCGGCTCGGGCACGACCTCGTAGGCGGTGCCCGTCGGGCCGGGTGTCATGTCTCCCCCGCCGGCCGAGCACCCGGACGACACGGCGCCCAGGGCCACGAGCAGCGCGATGCCGGATCTGGTACGCCCCTGTGTCACCGCGGTAGTGAAGCCCGGCACGATGATGCGGTGGTGGCCGCCAGGTGTCCGGCGGGCGAACGCGCGGACCGACGTGGGCCACGGCTCACAGCACGAGGACGAGCTTGCCGCCGGGGCGGCAGCGAGGCGGCGAGCCCCCTCAGCCACGCAACCGGGTGGTGGACAGGCCGCCGTCCACGTCGATCGTCCCGCCGTGGACGAAGGCTGCCTCGTCGGACGCAAGCCAACGGACCGCGAATGCTATGTCGACCGGCCGCACCGGCACACCGGCGGGCGTCCCGGCGGTCATCATCGCGAGCGTCTCGCGCGAGCCGGCGTTCCCGGGGGTGGCCGTCGCGCCCGGTGCGACGGTCGACACCCGTACACCGTGGGGCCCGAACTCGGCCGCCCACGCACGCGTCAGCTGTTCGACAGCGGCCTTCGTCGCCGGGTAGAGGCCCATGATCGGCACGCCGACGCGGGCCATCCACGAGCCGACGTTCACGATGACGCCCGAGCCGCGGGCGACCATCGCCGGAGCGAGCGCGGCGACGAGCACGTGCGGCGCCCGGACGTTCGTGGCCCAGAGCGACTCCATCTGGTCGTCGGTGATCGCCGGTGTCGGCGCGTTCGGGTAGACGCCGGCATTGTTCACCAGGATGTCCACCCTGCCGCCGAGCGCCTCGGTGGCTCGGGCGGCGAGGGCACGCACGTCGTCCGGTACCGCACCGAGGTCCCCGAGCACGGCGACGGCGGATCCGCCCGCCGCGGTGATCGCGTCGACGACGGCCTGCGTCCGGTCGGTGTCCCGCCCGGCGACGGCGACGTGCGCGCCGGATGCGGCAAGGACCCTGGCGATCGCCTCACCGATACCGCTGGAGGCTCCGGTGACCAGCGCTGTCCGACCCGCCAGCCGGTCGTCGGTGGTCAGGGAGCCGAGGAGAGCATCATTCGTCTGCATGAATGGATCGTGGCCCGGCCCTGAGGGTCAGGGATTGCCCGGAACTCCAGACTCCTTGCCGGATCCCCTGCCGCCCGCCGCAGGGCGGCCCTGCCCGTCGTGGCCGGGCAGAATGGGCGTGTGGACCACGTCATCTCGGACCGGTTGGACCGTGCGCTGACCAGTGCGCTCCGCACCATGGGCAACGCGGAGCGCGCGACCCGGATCGGCCTACGGGTGTCGCAGGTGTCCCGGCCGACCGAGCTCGGGTACCAGCGTTACACGCCCTCTCTCTCGGTGGTGCTCGCGGGTCGCAAGCGGTCGATCGTCGGGGACGACGACGACGTCTGGGGCCGGGAGCGGTTCATCATCACGCCGGTGGACCTGCCCGTGATCGCCGGTGTCGTCTCGGCAGACCCGGACGCCGGCTTCGTGTCCGCGATCTGGCAGCTGGACACCCGGATCGTGACGGAGGTCGCCGCGGCGATGCCCCGGCCGCACCGGGACGACGCCCCCACGGCCCGGCTCGGCACCTGGACGCCTGGTCTTGCCGACGCGTTCGCTCGGCTGATCGGGCTCCTCGACGCACCCGAGGACATCCCGGTGCTCGCACCGCTCGTGTCGCGAGAGGTCGTCCTGCGGCTGCTGCAGACCGACCAGGCGCCACGGATCCTCGCCGCCGTCGGGAACCGCGAGGGTGACGTCGTCGCCGAGGCCACCGCCCTGCTCACCCGACGGATGGCCGAGCCCTGGTCGGTGCCGGACCTTGCCGCCGCAGTCAGGACGAGCGAGTCCACCCTGTTCGCGCGGTTCCGCCAGGTCACCGGGATGACGCCCGTGCAGTACCTCCGGCGGCTCCGGCTCGGCGAGGCCAGGCACCGCATGGTCGTGCTGGGTGACAGCGCGGCCCAGGCGGCCGCCGCGGTGGGGTACCGCAGCGCGTCTCACTTCTCCCGGGACTACCACGCACTGCACGGCCGCCCGCCGGCCGCCGACGCCGAGTGGGTACGTCAGCAGATCATGCTCAACGGGTCGAGCGTGCGCTGACCGCACCCTGCGGGCAGGTCCGGGACCATGCTCGCTCTCAGCGCCGACAGCAGGCTGCCGCGCGTGTCAGCCGGGTTCGTCGCCCTCGTCGACCCACCGCAACACATCTCCCGGCTGACAGCCGAGAACCTCGCAGATCGCATTGAGGGTCGAGAACCGAACCGCCTTCGCACGGCCGTTCTTCAGCACCGACACGTTGGCCGGACTCAGGCCGATCGCATCGGCGAAGTCGCCGACGGACATCTTCCGTCTCGCCAGGAGCACGTCGATCTCGACGACGATCGCCATCAGAGCACGCCGTCCAGCTCGATCTGGGCGTCCGTCCCGCGTTCGACGAGTCGATGGGTCACGAAGACGACACCGAGCAGGGCGACGCCGACCAAGGATCCCAGGCCGCTCGCCATCCACAGCCCCAGCTCCCCCATGTCCTCGTCGGGCATCGGGATCCCCACGAACGTCAGGTACAGGAAGAAACCGCCGGTGAGCAGCGTCGCGACGCCGACCGCCGCGCCGATCGCGATCACCCAGGGCTGCGTGCCCGGCCGGAAGAAGGTGCCCGCCTGGGCACGGAAGACGAGGGCCCCGAGGGCGGCGAGCGACACCTGCACGCAGGCGATGAACGCGATCCCGGCGGCCAGGAGGGGCACGCGGTAGGGCTCGTACGGTGGAAAGTGCCTGACCTCGTCGGCCGCGATCCCGGGCAGGATCACGACCTGGGCGAACAGGCCGAGGGCGATCCCGCCGAGGATCAACAGTGCGAGCATGCCGAAGACGATGCGACTCATGCAGCGAGCATCGTCGCGCATCGATCGATTGTCAATGGATTTCTACCGATATTCGAGCGATCATTCCCGGCCACCGCAGCCCACCTGCGCGACGACGGCGACGTACGGTTCGAACGGCACCTCGGTGCCGACCCGTCAGGTCCCCAGGTAGCGCAGCACGGCGAGCACCCGGCGGTTGTCGGCGGCGTCGTACGGCAGGTCGAGCTTCTGGAAGATCGCCGCGACGTTCTTCTCCACGGCGCCCTGGGAGAGGAACAGCCGTTCCGCGATGCCGCCGTTCGAGCGGCCCTGCGCGATGAGCTCGAGCACCTCGCGCTCCCTGCCGGTCAGCCGCACCTGGGCGACGTCTCGCTCCGAGGCGCCCATGAGCTGGGAGACCACCTCCGGGTCGAGCACCGTCTCGCCCCGGGCGACGCGCGCGAGCGCCTGCGTGAACTCTCCCACGTCGACCACGCGGTCCTTCAGGAGGTACCCCACGGCGCGCGCGTCGCCCCGGAGCAGGGTGCCGGCATACCGCGTCTCCACGTACTGCGAGAAGAGCAGCACGGGCAACCCGGGGAACTGCTCCCGCAACGCGACCACGGTGCGCAGGCCCTCGTCGGTGAACGTGGGCGGCATCCGGATGTCCGCGACCACGACGTCCGGCAGCGCCGACTCCTGCGCGAGGCGCAGGACCTCGCGCTCCAGGCTCTCGCCGTCGGGCACCGCCGTCACCTCGTGCCCCCGCCGTGTCAGCAGCGCGACGAGCCCGTCGCGCAGGATCCCCGAGTCCTCGGCGAGCACCACCCGCAGACCGCCCGACGGCGTCGTGTCCGGCCCGGTCATGCGGGGCGCCCGGTGCCCGTGCGGTGCGCACCCGCGGTGCCGGCGCGCACCGCGGGGAGCGTCATGGTCACGACCGTCGGCCCTCCGACCGGGCTGGACAGGTCGAACGTGCCGTCGACCGAACCGACGCGCTCGGCGAGCCCCGCGAGACCTGACCGCAGCCCGGACCCGTCGGGAGCGACGACGGTCGCGCCCCCGCTGCCGTCGTCGCGCACCTGGATGTGCAGGACGCCGCTGCCGCCCTCGACCCGCACGTGGACCCGCGACGCGTGCGCGTGCTTGGCCGCGTTGGTGACCAGCTCGGCGATCGAGAAGTAGACGATCGACTCGATCGCCGGGGCCAGGCGGCCGCCCGCCTCGACCGCGGGATCGATGTCCGCCGTGACCGGCAGCGGCGCGCGTGCGGCGAGCGTCTCGAGGGCCACCGCGAGGCCGCTGTCCAGGGCCGGCGGGTGAATGCCCCGGGCCAGCTCGCGGAGCTCGGCCAGGGCGTCCTTGGTCGAAGCGTGCGCCACCTCGAGGAGCTCACCCAGGGTGTCCGTCTCTCCGGCGACCAGCTGCTCGCGCGCCTCGCCGAGCTGCATGCCGACGGCGACCAGGCGCGCCTGGGTCCCGTCGTGCAGGTCTCGCTCGATGCGGCGCAGGCGGGCGTCGGCGTCCTGCACCGTGCCCGCGCGGGAGCGCTCCAGCTCGGCGACCCGCAGGCTGGCGGCCGTGGGGCCGAGCAGCACCCTGGTCAGCAGCGTCAGCAGGGCGACGAAGCCCGACTGGGCCGACGGCCACAGGACCAGCACCACCAGGCCGCCCAGGGCCACGAGCGCCAGGCCCGCCGGGTTGTGCCACGAGCTGTCCATGGCCAGCTCGGGGGGCAGCGACCAGAACCAGGTCCAGTAGGTCACGCCGCCGAACCCGAGCACGAGACAGGCGGTGCTCACGATGAACCCGAGGAGCGTCACCGGCAGTGCCGCGATCATGAACAGCAGTGCTCGCCAGCCCGCCGTGTCGCCGAGCGCTCCCCCGAGCCGCGGCCAGAAGCCTTCCCGCCTCCGGCCGGGCACGGGCGCCGCGACGTGCGTGCCCAGCAGGTCGGCCGCCAGGCGGCGGTACGTGGCGCCCCACCAACGCCCGCCCACCACGAGCCCGCCTGCAACGAACAGCCCGACGACCGTCACGGCGGCCCCGACCGTGACCGCCACGGTGGCCAGCGTGTAGAAGAGTGCGAACGGTCCCAGGAGCAGCATGCACCACAGGTAGCCGTACGCGCGCCACGTACCGGCGGAGTACGGCGCGCTCAGCAGGCGCGACGCGCCTGGTCGCAGCGCAGACCTCAGCGCCTGCGGGTCGAGGGTCATGGTCTTCATACTGCCAGCCTGGCGTGGGGCCGCGCTGTCGGAACAGGGTGCGTTCCCCCGGAGGTGGTAGGGATTTCCTCCGTGTCGGAGCGCTCGGCCGGCGGATCTGACCGAGCGCTCCGGACCGGGCTCAGGACGTCGGCGCGGGCTCCGGCAGCACGAGGGCCGAGTGGGCGGGCTGGGGCGTCGTCGCGGGCATGGCGACCAGGCCACGAAGCATGGCGTTGCGCCGCTCCAGCGCCTCGGCGGTGGTGGGGAACAGCCGGGCGCCACCCTTGTCGACCAGCGCCTGGTTCAGCGTGACGAACTCGCGGGTGTCACGCTCGTAGGCGGCGAAGGCATCGACGTGGTCACCGCGCGTGGCCAACGACCTGGCGAGCATGTAGGCGCCCACCAGCGCCAGGCTGGACCCCTGTCCGGTCAGGAACGACGGCGCGTAGGCGGAGTCCCCGACGAGCGCCACCCGGCCGCTCGACCAGAGGGGCATACGGATCTGGCCCGCCGTGTCGAAGAACAGGTCGTCCGCCTGGTGCATGGCCTTGACGATGGTGCCGACCTCCCAGCCGGCGTCCGCGTACGTCCGGGCGACCAGGTCCCGCTGCGCGTCCGGGTCCCGCCGGAGGTGGAGCGGCTGTTCCGGCTGGTGGAAGTTGAGGAAGGCGTGCAGGTCGTCGTCGGCGCCTCCGGTGGCGTAGAGCGCGGCCGCCCGGCCCGGGGTGTTCCACATGAGCAGCTCGCGCGACAGCCCGAGGGTGTTGGGCATGGTGAACACGGCGAAGCTGTAGCCGAGGTACCGATGGAACTGCTCCTCGGGCCCGAGGAGTGCTCTGCGGGTACCCGAGTGCATGCCGTCGGCGCCGACCACCACGTCGAACGTGCGCTGTCTGCCGCTGCGGAAGGTGACGTCGACCCCTCGCTCGTGCTGGTCGAGGGTGTCGACGGAGTCGTCGAACACGAACTCGACGTCGTCTCGGACCGTCTCGTAGAGCGCGGCGGTCAGGTTGCCACGTCCCACCTCCAGGTCCTGGCCCTCGACGCTCCCGGCGACTGCGGAGGGGCGCAGGACGGCCACCTCGGCGCCGTCGGCGTCGAGGAAGGTGAACCGTCCGGTGTCGATGTGCGCGGCCTGCAGCGTCGGCAGGATGCCCATGCGCCGGACCACCTCGATCGCGGTACCGCGGACGTCGATCGGGTAGCCGCCCCCACGGGGTGCGTGCGCCTTCTCGACGACCGTGACGGCGAACCCGTACCGGTGCAGCCAGTACGCCAGGGTGGGGCCGGCGAGGCTGGCTCCGGCGATCAGGACGGTGTGCGGGGCGGTGTCGGATCGAGATGTCATGACCGGACTTCCTTCTTCAGGTGACGGACGACGAGCAGGGACAGTGCGGCCACGAGGGCCGCCACGAGAAAGCCGGTGACGAAGGCCGACTCGGCGGGCACCCCGGTCACCGGGTCGTTCCCGGCGTCGAGGATCGAACCGGCGGCCTGGCCCCCCGCGACGGCACCGATCAGGCGGATCACGACCAGGAGGCTGGTGGCGATCCCCGTGTCCTTCGCTGCGACGGAGGTCGCGGTGCTGGCGAGCAGCGCCGTGGTGATCAGGCCACCGACGAAGGCGGCGAGCGCCCGCGCGACGACGAGCTGCCACACCGTGTCGTGCAGCGCCGCGACGGCGACGAGGATGCCGGCGGTGGCCACGGCGCCCGTGGTGGCCACGGTGCGTGCGCCGAACCGCTGCACGGCGAGCCCGCCGACCGATCCGGCCAGCACGCCGGCGATGGACGCGGGCATCATGAACAGCCCGATGTCGGTGGTGCCGAGCCCGAGGCCGTAGCCCTCCCCCGACACCTGGAACAGCTTGGGGACGAACGTCTGCAGCATCGCGGAGATCGCCGCGACGGCGACGGTGAGCACGGCCGCGCTCCACAGGGCGGGCGCTGCCAGCATGCGCAGCTCGACCATCGGGGAGATCGCCCGGCGCTCGACGGCCACCCAGGCCGCGGCGAGGGCGGCGACGACGAGCACCACGCCGCCGACCGCCAGCGGCGGAAGGCCGCCGCCCGTCACCACCAGCAGCCCCAGCATGAGCGCGACCAGCGTGGCGCTCAGCAGGGCCACTCCGGCCCAGTCGATGGTGGCGCCCTGGTCACCTGGCGGGTCGTTCGGCATGAGCCGGAGGACGGCCGCCGTCGCCCCGACGATCACGATCGTCGGAGCCGCGAAGATCCAGTGCCAGGACAGGCCCTCCGCCAGCGGCCCGGCGACGAGGGTCCCGACGATGCCCCCGGCGGTGAACAGCGCGCTGACCACCCCGACGGCTACCTGCGTCTGCCCCTCCGGGAAGTTCTTGCGCACCAGGATGAACGAGAGGGGCAGTGCGCCCACCATCGCGCCCTGCAGCGTCTGACCGACCAGCAGGACCGGCAGGTTCGGCGCGAGGCTCGACACCACACCACCTGCCGAGACCAGCGCCATCAGCACGAGCAGCACCCGCTTGCCGCCGTAGCGGTCGCCGAGCTTGCCCGCGATGGGCGCGACGATCGCGCCGGTGATCAGCAGGGTGCTGGCGATGAGCGCGGCCGCCGCCGTGTCGACACCCAGCTCGCGCTCCAGCATCGGACGGGCAGGGTCCACCACCGTCTGCAGGGTGCCGAGGGCGAGGGCGAGAGCGCCGAGCGCCCCGATCGCGGGGCCTCCGATACGGGCAGGGGCCGGCCTCTCGACGGGGGCCGGAGAAGCAGGAGCGATAGTCATCTCAGTCTCTTTCCGGGCTGGTCGCGGGCGGGAGCACGAACGAGGTCGGTCTGATCTCCATGTCCTCGAACCTAGGGTTCGGGCCCTGTGCCCTGACATGGTGGGAACCGCCGTGCACCCGGGAGATTTCCTCCGCCCTGCCGGGACCGCACGCCCGGCCGCGGACACAGGTAGCTGCCCCCACCGCACCGGCGATGGGAGCAGCTACCTGGTTCGCTGCTACTCGACCGAGACGGCCGCCTCCGCCGCCCGCCCCCGCGTGGCCCGCCACGCGGGCAGCAGCGTCGCCCCGAGGGTCAGCAGGACGACCAGCGCGACGATCGCCGCGTAGACCAGCGGGGACCCGGCAGGTAGCACGGACCCGAGCCGCTTGAGGCTCACCGGGACCAGGATGCCCAGCGCCGCGATGCTGCCCAGCGCGAGGCCGGTGACCGCGACGATCGCCGCCTCCAGCCCGACCATCTGCATCACCTGGCGGCGGGTCGAGCCCACGAGCCGCTGGAGCCCGAACTCGCGCTGCCGCGCCGCCGTGCTGGACACCAGGGTGTTGATCACGGTGATCGCCGAGTATCCGACGAGCAGGAGCACCATGATGTAGATCGCGTAGGACGCCGTCTTCTTCTGGTCCTCGTACTCGTCGAACAGGATCTCCCGGTCGGCGACGGTCACCCCGTCCATGGCCGTGGTCAGCCGGGTCAGGTCCACCACCAGCTGCTCCGGATCGGTGCCGTCCTGCGCGCTGACCAGGATGCGTGTCGGGAACCCGGCGGTGGTGCGAGCGGCCAGCGTGTCGGCCGGGAGCAGGAGCGTGTCGTAGTCGTCCGCGGCGGAGAACAGCGCGGCCACCCGCACGTCGAGGAGGGTGTTGTCCCCCATCCGGAGCGTGATCGGGTCGCCCACGCCGACGCCGAGGGTGCCGGCGTGCTCGTCCTCGATCGCGACCGTCGCGCCGTGCAGGTCCGCGAGCGTCCCGGCAGTGACATCGACCGGCGTGCTCGCGGCGGCGCTCCGGGCGGTGACTCCCTGGAGGGTCCAGCCCTCGCCCATCGGTGACACGTCGTGCGGGCTCTCGATGAAACCGACGCTGCTGACGTACTCGGACGCTCCGGCCACACCGGGCAGCCGGCCGATCTCCTCGACGAGCCGCGGGTCGACACGGTCCTGCGCCGTCACCACGGCGTCGGCGACGATGCTGTCGGCGAAGGCCGCCTCGTCGGCGGCGTCGTTCGTCGTCTGCAGGTACAGCATTCCGGTCGACACCCCGGTCAGCAGGATGACGGGACCCATGACGGCAGCGAGCCGGCTGGCCCGGCCACGTGCGTTGAGCACCGCGAGGTCGCCCGTGAGCCCGCCGAGAGCGCGCACCGGCCACTGGACGGCGAGGATCACCACCTTCGCCAGGACGGGGGCCAGCAACGCGAGGCCGATGGTGAACACGATGACCGCGGGGGCGGCCGTCGCCGGGGCAGCCGGGCCGCTCAGCACCGCGACGGTGACGATGGTCAGCGCGATCCCGGCCGCGACGAAGAGCAGCCCGGCCAGCACCCGCCACCCGCCGATCGTCCTGTCGTCGAGCGAGGCCTCCGCGAGCGCCTGGCTCGGCTTGGTCCGTGCGGCCCGTCGTCCCGCGCCCAGAGCACCCCCGAGAGCCGCGAGGATCGCCACCGCCATCGCCGCCACGGACGGTATCCAGCCCTGGTGGAAGGCCACACCCGCCGTGGCGATGCCCTGTCCGGCCAGGAAGTCGAACACGAGCTTGCCCAGGAGCTGGCCCGGGACGTAGGACGCGGCGGTGGCGATCAGCGCGAGCACCAGCGTCTCGCGGAGGACGAGCCGGCGCACCTGACGAGGCGTCGCCCCGATGGCCCGCAGCAGGGCCAGCTCCTTCTGCCGCTGGGCGATCGACAACCCGAGCATCGATGCCACCCCGAAGATGGACACCAGCAGCGCGAAGGCGCTGAAGACGCCCGCGAGAGAGACCACGTTGACGCTGGTCGCCGTGGCGTCACGCAGCTCCGCCCGGCCTCGTTCGTCACCGACGAGGGTCACGGTCTCGCCGTCCAGCTCGGCGTCGATCCGCTCGCGCAGGTCGTCGACGTCCGCGTCCGGCTCGGCGACCACGCCGATGGCGTCGACGGTCCCGGCCGGCGGGGAGCCCTCGAAGACGTAGGTCCTGGTCTCCTGCACGCCGGGCAGCGCCGAGATGACGCTCTCCAGCCCGGCGTCGACGCGGACGCGCTCGGGCAGGATGGCCGGCTCGTCCTCGTCGCCGCCGGGCGCGCGGTGCGTCTGGTCGCCGGCGACGACGACGTCGGCGGTGCTCAGCTGCTGGGGAGGGGTCGCCGCGCGGATGCCCGTCTCGATCAGTCCGCCGCAGGCCATCAGGACGATCGCGGCGAAGAACATGGCGAGGAAGGCGGCGACGAACGTACCCGTGCGGAAGCGCAGGGTGCGGAGCGCGAGCTGGAGCATCAGTGCTGCCCTCCCCGGGCTGTCGACGGCGCCAGGGGCGGCGCGTCCGCGGAGGCGCCCAGGTGGGTCATCCGCTCGGCCACGGCGTCCGCCGTCGGGGACCGGAGCTCGCCCACCACGCGCCCGTCGGCGAGGAACAGCACGCGATCGGCGTAGGACGCCGCGACCGGGTCGTGCGTGACCATCACGATCGTCTGGCCGTTCTCGTGCACCGAACGTCGCAGCAGACCGAGCACGTCCCGCGCGGTCCTCGTGTCCAGCGCGCCGGTCGGCTCGTCGGCGAAGACGACGGCCGGCTCGGTGATCAGTGCCCGCGCGATGGCGACCCGCTGCTGCTGTCCGCCGGACAGCTCCGCCGGGCGGTGCCTGCGCCGTTCGCGCAGGCCCACCTGTTCGAGCACGCTCGCCACCCGGCCCTTGGCCGGGCTCCGGCCCGCGAGCCGCAGCGGCAGCGTCACGTTCTGCTCCACCGTCAGGACCGGGAGCAGGTTGAACGCCTGGAAGATGAACCCGACCCGGTCGCGCCGCAGCTCCGTCAGCTCGGTCTCGCTCATCGTGCTCAGCTCGCTGTCCTCCAGGACGACCGAACCCGACGTCGGCTGGTCGAGCCCCGCGGCGCACTGCAGCAGCGTGCTCTTGCCGGAGCCGGACGGGCCCATGATCGCCGTGAACGTGCCCCGCCCGAACTGCGTCGACACGTCGTCGAGCGCGACGACCTCGTTCCCGCGCCTGCCGTAGACCTTGCGGACAGCGGTCAGCCGGACCGCATCGGTGGCTGTACCTGTGCCTGTGAGCATTCCTCGCACCGTTCCCCCGTGCCGCGCCGGGTTGCGCGGGCACGACATGACGCTACGAAGGCGCGCGGTCGGCCCACCATGGTGCCAGCCGGTCGGCCGCGGTAAGGAAAACTGCATCCTCCGCCGGGCGGCTGCGACGCCCTGGGCGGATCATTGCCCGGACAACCGCTGGTGCACCCGCTTCTGCGCGCTCTGGAAGACGATCTGGCTCCGGAAGGTGACGACCTCCCGTGGCTGGCTGAGGCGGTCGATGAGGAACGCGTGCAGATGGTCCAGGTCCCGGGCGGTCACGTGTGCGAGCAGGTCCTCGTCCCCGGCGAGGACGTAGACGGCCATGACCTCGGGCAGCTTGATCAGGGCGGCCTTGAACGAGTCGATCACATCGCGGTTGAGCGGGCGCAGCCGGATGGAGACGAACGCCTCGACCCTGCGGTCGAGCGCCGCCGGGTCGATGTCGGCGTGATACCCGCGGATGACGCCGCGGGCGCGCAGGTGCCGTACCCGTTCCAAGCAGGTGGAGGGCGCGATGCCGAGGTGCCGGGCCAGGTCGCGGTTCGTCTGCCGTGCATCGCGCTGGAGCTGTTGCACGATCGCCGAATCAAGTTCGTCCACGATCAGGATCGTATCGATCGTTCCGAACGACGTTCGGCCTCGGCCCCATGGGCGCGTTCCTGTGCTTACGCTCACGCCGATTTCCTGGCCATCCGGCACAGGACGGCCATCAGGCAGAGGACGGTACATGGGAGAGAAGGTTCGCCCGGGCGCACGCCGCGTCCCCGGGCTCGGTGTCGTGACAGGTGCGGTCATGCTGCTCGGCGCGGTGCTCGGCCCGGGGGCGCTGGCTCTGCCCACGCTGGCGGCCGAGGCCGCCGGACCCGCGTCCCTGCTGGCGTGGGCACTGCTGCTCGTCGCCGGCATCCCGGTCGCGGCGACGTTCGCGGCGCTCGGTGGCGCCTACCCCGACGGCGGAGGCGTGGCGCACTTCGCGGCGATCGCCTTCGACGGACGGATCGCCGCGGCGGTCGGCTGGTGGTTCCTGGCGGCAGTGCCGCTCGGCGTCACGGCCGCCGCGCTGATGGGCGGGCACTACGTCGCGGCCGCCGTCGGCGCAGGTCCCGGGTTTGCCACGGGCGTCGGCCTCGGGCTGCTCGTGGCGTCGTTCGTCCTGAACGCCGTCGGCCTCCGCGCGGCGGGACGGATCCAGGTCCTGAGCGCCGCAGTCATGGTGATCCTCCTGGTCGTGGCCGTCGCGGTCTCGCTCGGCGGCGTGCGCTCCGAGGCGTTCGCACCGTTCGCCCCTCACGGGTGGACGAGTGTCGGCACCGCGGCCACCACCCTGTTCTTCGCGTTCGCCGGCTGGGAGGCGGCCACCCATCTCTCGGCGGACTTCGCGGACCCTCGTCGCGGCCTGCGGCGCGCGACGACGCTCACGCTTGCCCTCGTGAGCGTGCTCTACCTCGGGCTGGCGGTCGCCACGCTCGGCGTCCTGGGCCCTGCCGCCGGACGTGATCCGGCGCCGCTGCTCACTCTCCTGCATCGGGCGTTCGGCACCACCGGCACCGCGCTGGCCACCACCGCCGCTCTGCTGCTGACCTTCGGGGCCATCAACGCCTACCTGGCCAGCGGCGCCCGGCTGGGCGCGGCGCTCGGACGGGACCGCGCACTGCCGCAATGGCTCGTGGGCAGGACGATGCCGGGGCGTGAGCCACACCGTGGCCTGGCGTTCCTCGCCGTCTGCTGCCTGGTCGTGGCCGGGCCGGTCCTCGGCGGTCTCGTCACCCTCGACGGGCTGGTCCGCGCCACGTCCGCGCTGCTCGCGGCGGTGACCCTCACCGGGACCCTCGCCGGTGCCAGGCTTCTCCGCGGAGGCGCGCGCGGCAACGCCGTCGTGGCCTCGGCGTTCCTCGCTGTCGTGCTGGTGTTCTGCGGCGCACTGCTCGCGATTCCTGCCGTCGTCGGTGGTGCCGCGTTGACCCGTCACCGCCTCGGCGAATATCATCGACGCCTCAGCTAATCCTATTAGCCCAACGGCTAATAGGCATTGCCCGGCGGACGGAAGAGTGAACATGGCAACCGCATCCGAGAACCACCAGCTCCTCACCGACTACTACGCGGCCTACGGCGATGGCGGCCCCGAGGGTCTGGCTCGCATGGCGAGCTTCTACACCGAGAGCAAGCCGTCCTACACGGCGGGCCGCTCGGAGCTCTCCGGAGAGACCGACAGCCCGGAGGAGTCGCTGCGGGTGATGCGACGGCTCCAGGAGCTCAGCGGCGGGAACATCACGTTCGCGGCGCCGCCGACCATCCTGGTCGCGGGCGACGCCGTCGTCGCCCTTGTCGTCCACGAGAAGCACGCACGGATCGGCAAGCCCGAGCTGGTGGTGCCGCGGCTCTACGTCTACGAGATCACCGGCGGCAAGATCAGCCGGTCCTTCGGCTGGCAGCTCGAGTCGCAGGCGTTCGACGCCTACTACCCGGCGGCGTGACCCACGCCCAGCCGGCGAACCGGCCCTGACCAGGCAGTTCGCTCTCCGGCGCGAGGGTGCGGGACGTCCCACCCGCGCCTCAGGGTGCAGGCGGGCACGGCGGCGGCCCGCACCTTGCGGTCGAGCGGACTCGGCGGTGGCACCTCAGGCGTCGATGGACCCGATCGCAGGGTTCGCCGTCTCAGTCGTGGGACCAAGACACCGCGTTCATCGCCACATCAGCGACCCGGCGCAGCTCCGCCTCGGTCCTGCCCGTCGCCGCTTGAACGGCGATGCCGTACGCGACCGTCGTGATGTAGGTCGCCAGCGTGCGCGGGTCCTCGGTCTCCGGCAGATCGCCCTCGGCCCGCGCACGCAGAAACCGGGACTCGAGGCGCGCAGCGCCGTCTTGGCGCCAGTCGACGAGCACCTTCTGGGCGGTGAGCCCGTTGTCGCCGGCGGACAGCGCAGCCTGGACGCCGAGGCATCCGTGGGGCGCCTCGCGACTCGTGCTGGCAGCGGCTGCGCCACGAAGAATGGACTCGGCGACTTCACGTGCGGTCGGCTCGGACAACGCACGGATTCCGTACGAGGCCGGGCCTTCCGTGTACCGCTCGACCACTCGGCGGAACAGCTCGTCCTTGTTCCCGAACGCCGCATACATGCTGCTGCGAGTGATGCCCATCGCCTCGGTCAGGTCCGACAGGCTCGCCCCTTCATACCCCTTGGCCCAGAACACTCTCATGGCTTGTTCGAGGGCGTGGTCGGGGTCGAACTCGCGGGGCCGCCCCAGCTTGGTCTGCGATACGGGCATGGCAGCCATTATGCCCCCTTACGGACCAGGCAGTCCAGATAGCGCGAAGGACCAGGCGTCAGGCCACCGTGAGCACGACCATCGATCTCGCACGGGCCGAGCGCGGCGCGAACACCCAGACCTGAGACCCCGAGCCGTGACGCCTGCCTGCAGGTTCGGGGGCTTGCGAAGAGTTCTCCGCTCGTCTACGTTACATCTGTACCGATCGGTCCTGAAGTGATGTACTGGGCCTTCGGACGACCTCGCTCCCGGGCCCCCGTGAGCGAGCACGCCGCAGCGGAAGTGCTGCCGGCTCGATGTGAGGAGACGAAGAGTCATCATGAAAGCCGCCGTCATCACCGCGTTCGGCGAACCCTCCGTGCTGCAGGTCGCGGAGGCTCCACGACCGGTGCCGGGTCGGGGTCAGGTACTGGCGCGGGTTCACGCCGCCGGGGTGAACCCGGCGGAGATCCAGGCACGCGCCGGAGCGTTCGGCCTCCGTGCTCCCGCCATCATCGGATTCGAGTTCGCCGGCGTCGTCGAGGCGGTCGGACCGGGCGTCGACGAAGGCCTGGTCGGCGACCGCGTCGCCGGGTGGCCGGACTCGGCCGCCCAGGGCTCCTACGCCGAGTACACGGTCAGCAGCAACTTCGCGAAGATCCCCGACGGCGTTTCGTTCGAGGAGGCCGCGGCTACCGTCATCGGCGCCGACAACGCGGCGAGGGGGCTCGCGCTCCTGAACCTTCGCCCGGGTGAGACGCTCGTGGTCACCGGCGCGAGCGGTGCTCTGGGCGGCGCCGCCGTGCAGTTCGCGCGACAGCGCGGTGTGACGGTGATCGGCGTCGCCGGGACCGCCAACGCTGACTTCGTCAGGAGCCTCGGTGCGATCCCTGTCGCCCACGGCCCCGGCCTGGTCGACCGCATCCGCGAAGCCGCTCCCGGCGGTGTCGATGCCGCGCTCGACACCGCCGGCAAGGGACTCCTTCCCGCCCTCGTCGATCTCCTCGGCGGCCCAGGCCGGATCGTGACGCTCGCCGACCGCGATGCCGCACGATACGGCGTCGAGTTCAGCCCGGGCGGCAGCGGGAATCGCGACCACGGCCCCGTTCAGGAAGCCCTGGATCTGATCGCCGCCGGCGCATGGACCGCACGCATCGGCCGGAGCTTCCCGCTCGACGAGGCCGCGGATGCCCATCGCCTCGTCGCCACGGGCCACACCCACGGCAAAGTCATCCTTCTTCCCTGACTCGGCCGACCGGCCGTTCTGCCACGACAACAATCACTGGGAGAGTCCGAAATGCCTGCAGTCCTCATCCATGGTGTACCTGATACCCACCGGATCTGGGACACCGTCCGTCCCTATCTTCGACGCGAAGATGTCGTGACGATCGATCTCCCCGGGTTTGGCACACCCCTGCCAGCGGGATTCACGTCGACGAAAGAGGAGTATCTCGACTGGCTCATCACGAAGATCGAAGAAATCGGCGAACCCGTCGACCTGGTCGGTCATGACTGGGGGTCTCTGCTGACGGGCCGTCTCGCATCTGTCCGCCCCGATCTGGTGCGGACATGGACAGGCATCAGCGGGCCGATCGATCCGGAGTACCCGTGGCACTATCTTGCCAAGATCTGGCAGACGCCCGGCGAGGGCGAGCAATGGATGGCGGACCTCGATCTCGAGGCGTTCGCAGCAAGCCTCAACGAGGCGCAGATGCCGCGCGACGCGGCAGACGAATCGGTCCGGCATCTCGATGCCACGATGAGGGCAAGCATTCTCGCCCTCTACCGTTCGGCGATCGAGGTCGGGGCGGAGTGGAAGCCAGGTTTGAGCAGCGTGACCGCACCATCACTCGTGATCTGGGGCCTGGACGATCCGTTCCTTCCTCACCGCTTCGCCGACGAGCTCGGTAATGCCACACGCTCACGTGCCGTCTTCAAGCTGCGCAGCTCGCACTGGCCGATGATCGAGCGTCCGGCCGATGTCGCGCGCGAGCTCGAGGCCCACTGGGCTCACGGATAGAACCTGCGCTTGATTCGCTCGGGCTCACCATGGCGAACGGCAATAGTTGCTCGCTCGCCATGGTGAGCCCGAGTGCCCCCCCGTATGTGTCCCGAAACGAGTCATCGTGACGCGGCCCGGAGAGCGTTGCCGGGGCTGCACGAGGCAGGAGCATCCTCATGACAAGTTCAGCAAATGCCCGGATCGGCGTCGGCCTGATCGGGGCCAGTGCCGACCGGGGTTGGGGCGGAATCGCTCACGTCCCGGCGCTGCAGGCGCTCGACGCGTTCCAGATCCGCGCCGTCAGTACGACTCGTATGGAGAGCGCGAACGCAACCGCTCGTCGGCTGGGCGCCGATCTCGCCTTCGACACACACGAGGCTCTGGTCGCGCGACCGGAGGTCGACCTGGTGGTGGTCGCGGTCAAGGTGCCGGAGCACAAGCAGATCGTTTCCGACGCGCTGGCCGCGGGCAAGATGGTCTATTCCGAGTGGCCGCTCGCAAGTAACCTGTCGGAGGCCGAAGCACTGGAGGGGCTCGCCCGCGAGCGGCGGCTGCGGACAGTTGTCGGGTTGCAGGGCGGCCTGCACCCGCCGGTCCTCTTCCTTCGCGACCTCATCGCGCAGGGCACGATCGGCAAGCCGCTCAGCACGAGCATCCGAGCGCATCTGGCCGACGACATGTGGGTCGGCCGATATGACCCGCCGGTCGAGTACATGGCTCAGGCAAAGCACGGCGCCACGCTTCTGAGCATCATGCTCGGCCACGGGCTCGAACCGCTCGCGCGCGTGCTCGGCACGTTCGAGAGTCTGTCCGCCGTCGTCTCCAATCAACGCGGTGACGGCGTCCGCCTCTCCGATGGCGCGTCGCTGCCGAAGGACTCGCCGGACGAGATCGTCGTCGCCGGCGTTCTCGAAGGCGGGATCGTCACTTCACTGCACTACAGTGCCGGGCACCCTGCCGGCACGGCGACGGTATGGGAGATCCAGGGCACCGAGGGCAGCGTGCGTGTGGAGTCGGTGTCGGGCTACATCCACTTCACCGATTTCACCATCACGCTGCGCCGCGGCAGCGAGCCTGTCCAAGTGCTCCAGGTACCCCCCGATCATGCGGCCTCCGACCTGCACCTCGACGCACCCGCAGCGGGGGTCGCCCGCCTCTACGCCCAGTTCGCCGCCGACCTCCGTGACGGAACCGCCGATGCGCCGGATTTCGCGGTCGCACTCGATCGCCACAGAGTACTCGAGGCGATCACACGGGCCGCCGAGACGGGTCAACGGCAGCACCTCTCCCGCCCCGGCCGAGTGAGCTCCAGTCGGTGAACCCGGGAGAGACACTGCCTCAGGACCCGAGGAGATGGCGATCCGCGAGCTGACCCTGACTTGGATCGCACAGAACTGACCCGCACAGGCTCCCGGCCGCCTCCGGCGCACCACCCGAGCCGAGGCCGGCTCTCCGTCACACCGACACCGTCCTCCTGCGCGCACCGCATCCCGGCTGACGACGCAGCCGATTCATCGGGGCGGCATGCCCACTGCGCCTTCTTCCCCTGGAAGGTGACCCGGTCCGCGCGTACGCCGCGGGATGCGACGGCACGATCAACAGTCTGCAGCGCTCCACCTGCTGTCCGGGCGGGCTCGCCCTGAGCGCCGTACTGCGCCGGGCGACGCGCCGTGGTGCCGTTTGAAGGCGCGGCCGAACGCCGATTCGGACCTGTAGCCGACGCGACGCGCGATCGAGGCGACCGGTTCAGCAGTGGTCGTCAGCGCTGTATGCGCCTGGTGCAGGCGCCAACCTGCGAGGTAGCGCATCGGCGGCACCCCGAGGAGCACGGCGAACCGCTCGGCGAACGCCGACCGCGACATGTCGGCCTGCCGCGCCAGCTCCGCCAGGGTCCAGTGGCGCTCAGGCTCCGCGTGCATCCGGCTGAGGACGTGGCCCACGTGCGGGTCGCGCAACGCTGCGAGCCATCTGGTGCTGGCCTCGTCCGAGGTTCGCAGCCACTGGCGCAGCACGTGGATGACCAGCACGTCCGCGAGTCTGGTCATCACCGCCTCGCCCCCGGGGTCCAGGGCCTGCGCCTCGGAGGCCAGCAGTCGCAGCACCATACCGAAGGCATCCGATTCACTGTCGGGTGAGGCGTCGACCCGGATCAGGTCGGGCAGCTCGGCGACCAACCGGGCCGTGAGGGGATCGTCGGCGATCATCGCGGCGTGCGCGATCTGTGTGCGCTCGCCGGCACCGCCGAACCGCACACGATCGTAGGTCTCTCCGATCCGCTCGGAGGGGAGGTCGAAGAGCCCGGTGGTCGGCACGTCGGGTGAGCTCAGCAGGCGGTAGGGCACACCGCGCGTGATGAGCGCCGCGCTACCGGCTTCCAGGGTGTGCCGCTCGTCGCCGATCTCCAGCACGCAGCGCCCGCTGATCACCACGGACAGCATCGAGCACCGCTCGATCTCGGGGAACGCCACTCCCCAGGGAGCCGTGAGGTCAGCACGGCAGTAGAGGGCCCCGGTGAAGCGGAGCAGGTGGAGGCTGTCGCCGGCCGAAACGGTCGCCGGCGGGAGGGATGGGTTGACCATGCGTCCAGGCTGGCATGCCGGTCTGCCGGATGTCCGAATTTCTGGACGAACAGCACAGAACGTCGGACTCCCAGGGCTGTTCCGTCCGACAGACCGGATCCAGGCTGGGCGCATGGAGAACAGGGAACATCCCACGGATCCGACGACGTTCGCCGTCATCGGTGCCACCGGCAAGACCGGACGTCGCGTGTCGGGCCTCCTCGAAGCGAGCGGCCATTCCGTCCGACGGCTCGCACGTGGCACCAGCCCCCGGTTCGACTGGGACCGGCCCGACGGCTGGGCGCGCGCCCTGGACGGCGTCGACCGCCTGTATGTGGCCTACAAGATCGACCTGGCCGCACCCGGGGCAGACCTCGCGATCACCCGCCTGACCGAGGTCGCCCGTGAAGCCGGTGTGCGACGCATCGTCCTGCTCACCGGTCGTGGGGAGCCGGCCGCCCGCCGTTGCGAGGAGGTCGTGCTCGGCTCCGGCATCCCCGCGACCGTGGTGAGCGCCAGCTGGTTCACCCAGAACTTCACCGAGGGTTCGATGAGCGACGCCCTGGGTACCGGGGTCCTCGCGTTCCCCGCCGGGGACGTGCGCGAGCCGTTCGTCGATGTGCACGACATCGCCGCCGTCGCCGTCGAGGCGCTCGTGGGTGACGGGCACGAGGGTCGGCGGTACGAGGTGACCGGTCCGGAGTCGCTCACGTTCGGCGAGGTCGCGGCCCTGCTCACCGAGCTCACCGGACGTGACGTCCGGTACGTGCCACTGGGCCTCGACGAGTTCCGCGCCGCCGTCGCCGCGAAGGCGGGCAACGAGGTGGCGAACCTGCTCACCGAGATGTGTCGCGAGGTGTTCGACGGCCGCAACGAGACGCCGTCCGACGGCGTGCGCGAGGCCCTCGGCCGCGCGCCCCGCGACGTGCGAACCGTCCTTGCCGAGGCGATCGGGACCGGTGAGACCCTGCCGGAGGTCTAGCTGTGGCGTCCAGCCATGACGTCCAGCTGTGACGCCGGGGTAGGTTGTTCCTGGATTCGGGCCGACACGGGGTCGAAGCTAGAGGCTGAGGACGACCTCCGGAGCAGGCGTGGAGCTGTCGAGAGACCGCTTCGCTCACCGAAGGCCTTCGTGACCCACGCTCACGCCCTGCCACGGTCGATGAGAATGCGCTCTGCGTTGAGCCATGCCGCCAGCCATCCCCGGTGGGACTTCGGGTGGCCCCACGAGGCCACTTCTGTCCACGTCCGTCTCACGAGCCTGGAGGAGAATCACCAGGTCAGGCGGCATTCCCCGCGTTCAGGGACCTGCCGCCTGACCTCGTCGATCCTCAGACGTTGAACCCCAGCATCCGCAGCTGCTCCTTGCCGTCGTCCGTGATCTTCTCCGGACCCCACGGCGGCATCCAGACCCAGTTGACCCGGAACCCGTCCACGATGCCCTCGAGCGCCTGGGCGCTCTGGTCCTCGATCACGTCGGTCAGCGGGCACGCCGCGGACGTCAGCGTCATGTCGATGGTCGCGTGGTTGTTCTGGTCCACCTGGATGCCGTAGATCAGGCCCAGGTCCACGACGTTGATGCCCAGCTCGGGGTCGATCACGTCGCGCATGGCCTCTTCGACGTCCACCACGGTGGTCGGCGAAGCGGCAGCCGCCGCTCCCTGCCCGACGTCGGTGCTCGCCTCGGTCATCGCATCTCTCCTCAGCTCGTGGCCAGCGCGCCGCTGCGCGCCAGCGAGTCCTTGAGCGCCGCCCAGCCGAGCAGCGCGCACTTGATCCGGGCGGGGTACTGGGACACGCCCGTGAAGGCGGTCGCGTCGCCGAGGGCGTCCTCGGCGGCGTCGTCGTCCAGGCCCTTGCCGCGGGACGACATCAGGTCGTGGAACAGGCCGTCCAGCCGCGCCACCTCGGCGAGGTCGGCGCCCTCGACGAGCGAGGTCATGACGGACACGGACGCCTGCGAGATGGAGCATCCCTGCCCCTCCCAGGAGACGCCCGCCACGGAACCCTCCGGCGTGACGTCGACCCGGAGGGTCACCTCGTCACCGCACGTGGGGTTCACCTGGTGCGACTCCCCCGCGAGGTGCCCCGCCACGGAGGCGACGTCGACGAGCCCGCGGCCCACCGGGTGCTTCGCGTGGTCCAGGATCACCTGCTGGTACATCTGCTCGAGCGTGCTCACGACGCTGCCTCTCTCGATCTCACCGAACCAGATCTCCTCGAAGAGATCACTCTGCTCCGAAGAACGCCCGGACCCCCGCCAAGGCTTCCCGGAAGGCGACAACTTCTTCGACCGTCGTGTAGACCGACGCCGAGGCGCGCGCCGTGGCGGCCACGCCGAACCGGCGGTGCAGCGGCTGCGCGCAGTGGTGGCCCACCCGGACGGCGATGCCCTTGTCGTCGAGCACCTGCCCGACGTCGTGCGCGTGCACGCCGTCGACCACGAACGAGACCACGGCGAGGCGGTCGGCCGTGTCGAGCGGGCCGATGACCCGCACGCCCGGGATGTCGGCGATCTTCAGCATCTCGGCGGCGAGCTCCTGCTCGTGCCGCAGCACGCCCGCCATGCCGAGCTCGCCGAGGTACTGCGCCGCGCAGCCCATGCCGACGGCCTGGGCCACCATCTGGGTGCCGGCCTCGAAGCGCTGCGGGGGCGGCGCGTAGGTGGTGGACTCCATGGTCACGACCTCGACCATGGACCCGCCGGTCACAGTGGGCGGCATGGCCTCCAGCAGCTCACGCCGTCCGTACAGGGCGCCGACGCCGGTGGGGCCGAGCATCTTGTGGCCGCTGAACGCGGCGAAGTCGACGCCGAGCTCGTGGAAGTTCACCGGCAGGTTGGGCACCGACTGGCAGGCGTCGAGCACCGTGAGTGCGCCCACCCGCCGGGCGGCCGCCACGAGGGTGCCGACCGGGGCGATCGCGCCGGTCACGTTGGACACGTGCGCGAAGGCCAGCACTTTGGTGCGCTCGGTGACGACCTCGTCGAGGGTCGACAGGTCGAGCCGGCCGTCGTCGGCCACCGGGATCCAGCGCAGCACGGCGCCCGTGCGGGCGCACAGCTCCTGCCACGGCACGAGGTTGGCGTGGTGCTCCGCCTCGGTGACCACGATCTCGTCGCCCGGCGCGAGCCGGAACCGCGCGGCCGCCTCTCCCCCGCGCCCGAGGGTCGCGTTGGAGAACGCGTAGGCCACGACGTTGATCGCGGCCGTCGCGCCGGGCTGCCAGACGATCTCGCCCTCGTCCGCGCCGACGAACGCGGCCACGGCCGCGCGCGCCTGCTCGAACGCCTCGGTGGCCTCCTCGGCGAGGAAGTGCGCGCCGCGGTGGACCGCGGCGTTGCGCTGCTCGTAGAAGTCCACCTCGGTGTCCAGCACCACCTGGGGTTTCTGGGAGGTGGCGGCGGAGTCCAGGTACACGAGGGGCCGGCCACCCCGCACCGTGCGCTCGAGCAGCGGGAAGTCCGCGCGGACGGCGGCCAGCTCGGCCGTGGAGAGCCCGGCGGGTGCGTCACCCGGACGCACGGTGGTGGTGGTCATGTTGTCCCTTCGCAGAACCTGGACGATCGGGCGGTGGCGGGTCAGGCCGAAGCCGTGGCGCCCGCGCCGACGTACTTGTCGTAGCCCTCTTCCTCGAGGCGGTCGGCCAGCTCGGGGCCGCCCTCCTCGGCGATCTTGCCGTCCACGAAGACGTGCACGAAGTCAGGCTTGATGTAGCGCAGGATGCGTGTGTAGTGCGTGATGAGCAGAACGCCGACCTCGGTGTTCTCCTTGGCGCGGTTCACGCCCTCGGACACGATGCGCAGCGCGTCGACGTCGAGGCCGGAGTCGGTCTCGTCGAGGATGGCGAAACGCGGCTTGAAGAGCTCCATCTGCAGGATCTCGTGGCGCTTCTTCTCACCACCGGAGAAGCCCTCGTTCACGGAGCGCTCGGCGAAGGCCGGGTCCATGCGCAGGTTCTCCATCGCGCCCTTGACCTCCTTGCCCCAGGTGCGCAGGGCGGGGGCGGTGCCGTCGATGGCGGTCTTGGCGGTCCGCAGGAAGTTCGCGACGGAGACGCCGGAGACCTCGACCGGGTACTGCATGGCGAGGAAGAGGCCGGCGCGGGCGCGCTCGTCGACGGTCATGGCCAGCAGGTCCTCGCCGTCGAGCGTGACGGTGCCCGAGGTGACCGTGTACTTGGGGTGGCCGGCCAGGGCCGAGGCGAGCGTGGACTTGCCGGAGCCGTTGGGGCCCATGATCGCGTGGGTCTCACCGCTGGCGATGGTCAGGTCGACACCGCGCAGGATCGGCTTGGGGCCTTCCTTGGTCTCGACGCTGACGTGCAGGTCGCGGATCTCGAGGGTGGGCATATCGGTTTACTCCAGGGTTGCGGGAAAGTCAGGGGGTCAGGAGACGGGCACGGTGACGTCGATGTCGACGAGCACCTTGTCGCCGTCGATGGTCACCGGGTAGACCGGCACGGGGCGCATCGCGGGGAGCTGGACGGGCATGCCGGTCCGCAGGTCGAACTGCGACCCGTGCAGCCAGCACTCCACCAGGCAGCCCTCCACCTCGCCGTCGGACAGCGAGACGGCGCCGTGGGAGCAGATGTCCGAGACGGCGTGGAAGACGCCGTCCGCGTCACGGGCGACCGCGACCGGGACCGGGGCGCCGTCGGCGCCGTCGAGCTCCACGAGCATCGCCTCCTCCGGTCCCAGGTCGTCGGTCATGCACGCCAGCTGCGCGGTCATGCGGCCGGTGCCCCGGTGATCACGCTCATCGACTTCTCCAGCTCGGCCTCGATGGAGGCCAGCAGGCGCTCCTCGACGGACGGGACGCCGATCTCGTGGATGAGCTCGGCGAAGAAGCCGCGCACGACCAGGCGACGGGCCTCGATCTCGGGGATGCCCCGGGCCTGGAGGTAGAAGAGCTGCTCGTCGTCGAACCGGCCGGTGGCGCTGGCATGGCCCGCGCCGGCGATCTCGCCGGTCTCGATCTCGAGGTTCGGCACCGAGTCCGCACGCGCGCCGTCCGTGAGGACGAGGTTGCGGTTGAGCTCGTAGGTGTCGGTGTTCTCGGCGTTCGCGCGGATCAGCACGTCGCCCACCCACACGGTGTGCGCGCCGGAGCCCTGCAGGGCGCCCTTGTAGGTCACGCGGGACTTGCAGTCCGGCACCGCGTGGTCCACGAAGAGACGGTGCTCCTGGTGCTGGTCGGTGTCCGCGAAGTAGAGGCCCACCATCTCGACCTCACCGCCCGTGGCGGTGAACTCGGCGTCCGGCGTGATGCGCACGACGTCGCCGCCGAACGTCACCACGACGTGCTTGAGCTTCGCGTCGCGGCCCAGGCGGGCCCGGTGCGAGGAGGCGTGCACGGCGCCGTCGGCCCAGTCCTGGACGCTGACGACGGTCAGGTGCGCGCCGTCCTCGACCACGATCTCGACGGTCTCGGCGAGCGAGCCGACGCCGTTGTGGTCGATGACCACCACGGCCTCCGAGTGCTGCTCGGCGCGGACCAGCACGTGGGCCGCGGTCGCGTCGGACGAGACGCCCTCCAGGCGCACGGACGTCACCTCGGAGGCCACGGCCTCCTTCGGGATCGTCACGATCGTGGCCTGCTCGAACGCGTTCCACGCCGTGACGGCGGTGCGGTCGCCGGGCTTGCCGGCGGTGCCCAGGCGGGCGTCGTCACGGGCGACGGTCTCCACCGTCACCTCGGGGGCCGGGGCCACCTCGACGGTGACACCCGAGGTGCCCAGGTCCGCCTGGAACAGCGGCTGGAGGCGGTCCGCCGGGGAGAAGCGCCACTCCTCCTCGCGGCCGTGCGGGACAGGGATGTCCTCCAGGGAGAACGACGTGAGGCGCTCTGCTCGCGAGCCCTGGGGCTTGACGGCGCCGTGGGAGTGGGCGCCGTCGGCAACAGCGCGCGAGTGATCGGTCGTGAGAGTCATGTCAGCCGACGGACCCTTCCATCTGCAGCTCGATGAGGCGGTTGAGCTCGAGCGCGTACTCCATGGGCAGCTCACGCGCGATGGGCTCGACGAACCCGCGCACGATCATGGCCATGGCCTCGGTCTCCTCCATACCCCGGGACATGAGGTAGAACAGCTGGTCCTCGCTCACCCGCGAGACCGTGGCCTCGTGCCCCATGGACACGTCGTCCTCGCGGACGTCCACGTACGGGTAGGTGTCGCTGCGGGAGATCTGGTCCACCAGCAGCGCGTCGCAGAGGACGTTGGACGCGGAGTGGGAGGCGCCCTCGAGCACCTGCACCAGACCGCGGTACGACGTGCGGCCGCCGCCGCGCGCCACGGACTTGCTGACGATCGACGAGGACGTGTTCGGCGCCGCGTGGACCATCTTGGCGCCGGCGTCCTGGTGCTGGCCCTCGCCCGCGAAGGCGATGGACAGCGTCTCGCCGCGGGCGTGCTCGCCCAGCAGGTAGATCGCCGGGTACTTCATGGTGACCTTCGAGCCGATGTTGCCGTCGACCCACTCCATGGTGGCGCCCTCGGCAGCGGTGGCCCGCTTGGTGACCAGGTTGTACACGTTGTTCGACCAGTTCTGGATCGTCGTGTAGCGAACGCGCGCGTTCTTCTTGACGACGATCTCGACCACCGCGGAGTGCAGCGAGTCGGACGTGTAGATCGGGGCGGTGCAGCCCTCGACGTAGTGCACGTACGAGCCCTCGTCCGCGATGATCAGCGTGCGCTCGAACTGGCCCATGTTCTCGGTGTTGATCCGGAAGTAGGCCTGCAGCGGGATCTCCACGTGCACGCCCGGCGGCACGTAGACGAACGACCCGCCGGACCACACGGCCGAGTTCAGCGCGGCGAACTTGTTGTCGCCCGCCGGGATGACCGTGCCGAAGTACTCCTGGAAGAGCTCCGGGTAGTCGCGCAGGCCCGTGTCGGTGTCGACGAAGATGACGCCCTGCTCCTCCAGGTCCTCACGGATCTGGTGGTAGACGACCTCGGACTCGTACTGGGCGGCGACACCCGCGACGAGGCGCTGCTTCTCCGCCTCCGGGATGCCGAGCTTGTCGTAGGTGGCCTTGATGTCCTCGGGCAGCTCCTCCCAGGAGGTGGCCTGCTTCTCCGTGGACCGCACGAAGTACTTGATCTTGTCGAAGTCGATGCCCGACAGGTCGGAGCCCCAGCTCGGCATCGGCTTCTTGCCGAACAGGCGCAGCGCCTTGAGACGCTGGTTCAGCATCCACTCGGGCTCCTTCTTCAGGGCCGAGATGTTGCGGACCACGTCCTCGTTCAGGCCACGCTGGGCGATCGCGCCGGCTTCGTCGCTGTCGTGCCAGCCGTACTCGTAGGCGCCGATGCTGGCGATGATCTCGTCGTCGGAGCGCTGCTCTGGCGCTTGCGTTTCTGCGCTCATCACTTTCCTTCGGTGGGGGTCGTGGCGGGAGTGGTCAGGTGCACGGGGATGTTCGTGGTGCAGGCGTGCGCGCCGCCCGCGATGGTCGCGAGCCGTTGCACGTGGGAGCCGAGCAGCTCGCTGAACGCGCGGGCCTCCTGCTCGCACAGCTCCGGGAACTCCTCGGCCACGTGCTGGACCGGGCAGTGCCCCTGGCAGAGCTGGACGGCCGGGGCCACGACACCGGCCGTGGGGCCGGTCAGCGGCGCCGGGACCGGGCGCACGGAGGCGGCGTAGCCGTCCGCCGACAGGAGCTGGACGAGCTGGGCCGCCCGCCCCTCGGCGGTGTCGGCCGTGAGGTGCGGCGCGTAGCTGCGGGCGACGGCGTCGAACCGCTGCCGGGCGAAGCCGGCCACGGCATCGCTGCCGCCCGTGTCCCGCAGGAACCGCAGGACCTGCCGGGCGATCTCCTGGTAGCCGCCCGCGAGCTCGGACTGGCCGCCGCTCGTGACGACGTACCGGCGGGCCGGGCGACCGCGTCGCGGCGCACCCGACGGCAAGGCCTCGTGGACCGTGATCTTGCCGTCCTCCTCCAGGAGGGTGAGGTGTCGGCGCACGGCCGGGGCCGTCAGCTCCAGGACCGCGGCGAGCGCGCCGGCCGTGACCGGGCCGCGGGACGCCACGAGCTCGAGCACCCGCCGGCGGGTGGTGCCGTCGGTCTCGTGGCTCGCCACGTGGCCGGCCGCCACCTGCGTCGGTGCGCTCATGCTGGTCACCTCCCCGTCGGTCCCGGGGCAGACCTCACCCCGCGTACGTACGCCCTCGCGAGCGCCTGTGCTTTTGAGAACATCCTTGTTCCCTAATTCGAGATGCGCAAGGAAGGCGAGCCTCAGTTACCGCCGATCGCGACACATCTCACACGGACGGCACACACCCGGCGCACCCACCGCGACGACGACGCCTCCGGCCGCCGCCTACGATTGTGCGGTGCCCTTGCCCGACGCGCCCGCGATCGACCCCGCCCAGGCGGCCACCGCGGACGCCACCACCAGCCCCGCCGGCCCCGCCGGCCCCGCCGTCCAGGTGCGCGGCCTCGTCAAGCGCTACGACGGCCGTGCCGTCGTGGACGGCCTCGACCTCGTCGCACGACCGGGCGCCGTCACCGCCGTGCTGGGCCCCAACGGCGCGGGCAAGACCACCACGATCGAGTGCTGCGAGGGTCTGCGCTCCCCCGACGCCGGCACCGTGCGCGTGCTCGGCCTCGACCCCGTCGCCGACGCCCGTGCCCTGCGGCCGCGCGTCGGCGTCATGCTGCAGGACGGCGGCCTGCCCACCGGGGTGCGCGCGCTGGAGCTGCTGCGCCACGTCTCCGCCATGTACGCCGCACCGCGCGCCGTCGGCGAGCTCGCCGACCGCCTCGGCCTGCACGCCTTCGCCCGCACCACGGTGCGCCGCCTGTCGGGCGGGCAGCGGCAGCGCGTGGCGCTCGCCGCCGCGGTGATCGGCCGGCCCGAGGTCGTGTTCCTCGACGAGCCCAGCGCCGGCATGGACCCGCAGAGCCGGCGCGCGGTCTGGGACCTCGTGCGCGAGCTGCGGGCCGACGGCGTCGCCATCGTGCTCACCACCCACCTGATGGACGAGGCCGCCGACCTGGCCGACCACGTGCACGTCGTCGACCACGGCCGGGTGATCGCGTCGGGCACGGTCCGCGAGCTGACGGACGGCGGCGCCGGCCCGGCCTCGATCCGCGTGGAGGCCACGCCCGGCCTGGACCTCACCCCGCTCCGTACCACCCTCCGCCCGGGCGAGTGGGGGGTCGGCGAGGGCGAGCCCGGGGTGTACACCGTGACCGGACCCGTCGACCCGGCGGCGCTCGCCGCCGTGACCAGGTGGCTCGCCGGACACGGCGTGCTCGCCCGGTCGGTCACCACCGGCGGCCGGACGCTCGAGGACGTGTTCCTCGACCTCACCGGGAGGAACCTGCGATGAGCACCGACACCGCGCCCGCCACGCCCGCTGCCGTACCCGCAGCACGCGCCGCCGCCGCGCCCGCGGTACGCCGGATCGCGGCGCAGGCGTCCTTCGAGACCCGGGCGATCCTGCGCAACGGCGAGCAGCTCCTGGTGACGATCGTGCTGCCGGTGCTGGTCCTGGTGGCCCTCGTGCGGACGTCGTTCATCGACCTGGACACGCACGGGCTCTCGCGCGTCGACTTCGTGACGCCCGGCGTGCTCGCGCTGGCCGTGATGTCCACGGCGTTCACGTCCCAGGCCATCGCCACCGCGTTCGACCGGCGCAACGGCGTGCTGCGGCTCATGGCCACGACACCGCTCGGCCGCACCGGGCTGCTGGCCGGCAAGGTGCTCGGGGTGCTCGCCGTCGAGGTGGTGCAGGTGGTCGTCATCGCCGGCGTCGCCCTGGCCCTCGGGTGGCAGCCCGAGCTGGGGGCGCTGCCCGCCGTGCTCGGCGCGGGCCTGCTGGGCACCGCCGCGTTCACGGCCCTGGCCCTGCTGCTGGCGGGGACCTTGCGCGCGGAGGGTGTGCTCGCCGTGGCCAACCTCGTGCTCGTGCTGCTCACGGTGGGCGGCGGGGTGCTGCTGCCCGCGCAGCAGCTCGCAGGACCGCTCGCGCACGCGGCGGTGCTGCTGCCGTCCGGCGCGCTGGGCGAGGCGATGCGCGGCGCGCTGCTGCACGGCGCCGTACCCCCGTTCTCGGTGGTGGTGCTGCTGGCCTGGACGGCGGCGCTGGGAGCCGGGGCGGCCCGGTTGTTCCGCTGGCACTGAGCGGCGTCCGGGCCCCGCGGGGCAACCGCGCCCGAGGCTCGTCGGGGGAAACGCGTACCTCACCTCATACGCGGGAGGTATGACCTTTTCGTGGGGTTGGCGGGTGAAATTCGCCCATTTAGGGTTCACTTCACCTACATTCCCCAGGGAGGCAGCGTGACTTCCACTCACAGCAACCGCCGTCGGCTGATCGTCGGTGCCGGCATCGCTCTCGCCCTCGCGGCGGCCCCGGCCGCAGCGGCCGTGGCCTCGGCGACGCCGGACGAGGCGCCGGCACCCGTCGCGGGCGCGCTGGTCGAGGACTCGTACATCGTGGTCCTCAAGGACAGCGATGTCAGCAAGAGCCAGGTCCGCAGCACCGCCAGCAGCCTGGTGCAGGAGTACGGCGGCCAGGTGCGCCACTCGTACACGAACGCGGTGCGCGGCTTCTCCGCGTCGATGTCGGCGGCCCAGGCCGAGCGGCTCGAGGCCGACCCGTCGGTCGCGTACGTCGAGCAGAACCGCGTCATGACGGCCACCGACACGCAGTCGCCGGTGCCCTCCTGGGGCCTGGACCGGATCGACCAGGAGAGCCTGCCGCTGGACGACTCGTACACGTACGGGAACTCCGGCAGCGGCGTGACCGCCTACATCGTCGACACGGGCATCCTCACCACCCACGAGGACTTCGGCGGCCGTGCGGTCAGCGGTACCGACACCGTGGACAACGACGACGACGCCACCGACTGCGCGGGCCACGGCACGCACGTCGCGGGCACGGTCGGCGGGGCGGCGCACGGCGTGGCCAAGGAGGTCTCGCTCGTCGCGGTCCGCGTGCTGGACTGCAGCGGCTCGGGCACCTACGACGGCGTGATCGCCGGCATCGACTGGGTGACCGCCGACCACGAGGCCGGCGAGCCGGCCGTGGCCAACATGTCGCTCGGCGGCGGCTTCTCGCAGGCCGTGAACGACGCCGTGTCCGCCGCCGTCGCCGACGGTGTCACGTTCGCCCTGGCGGCGGGCAACGACTACGCGGCCGACGCGTGCGACGGCTCGCCGGGCTCCACCCCGGAGGCCCTCACGGTCGGTGCCACCGAGGACACGGACGCCCGTGCCGAGTACTCGAACATCGGCAGCTGCGTGGACATCTTCGCGCCGGGCAGCGACATCACGTCCGCCTGGTACACCGGGGACACCGCCACCAACACCATCAGCGGTACCTCGATGGCCACGCCGCACGTCGCGGGCGCCGCGGCGCTCGTCCTGGGCGGCAACCCGGCCGCGACGCCGGCCGAGGTCGGCGATGCGCTGACGGGCTCCGCGCTGCAGGACGTCGTGACCGACCCGGGCACGGGCTCGCCGAACCTGCTGCTGAACGTCAGCGGTCTCTGACCCCAGGACCTCTGTCGGACGCTCAGGTCACCCCGGTGACCTGAGCGTCCGACGCGTCCTGACAGCTCGTCGGCAAAGAATCACACCCGGTGCGGCACCGGCACGGAAGGCGACGGCGGCCACGGGCACTAGCGTGGACCCGTGACCGCACCTGCAGCCCCCACCTCCTGGCTCCACGCGCTCCCCGCGCGCGTGGACCGCATTCGCCACTGGACCCGCGCCGTCCTGATCGCGAACCTGATCGGCCAGATCGGCATCATCGGCACCGGCGGCGCCGTGCGCCTGACCGACTCGGGCCTGGGCTGCTCCACCTGGCCGCAGTGCGAGCCGGGCAGCTTCACACCGCAGTTCCACGAGGCGACGACGCTGCACCCGTACATCGAGTTCGGCAACCGCACGCTGACCGGTGTGCTCGGGGTCGTCGCGGTGCTGCTGGCGGTGCTGGTGTGCACCGACCTGAAGCGGTCCGCGTCGTACCGGATGCTCGGCCTGGCGCCGATCGTGCTGGTGATGATGCAGGCCCTGATCGGCGGCATCGTGGTGCTCCTCCACCTGCACCCCGGCTGGGTGTCCCTGCACTTCGGCGTCTCGGGCGCGCTGGTCGCGTTCTCCCTCTACCTGCTGCACCGGCACGGCGAGGGCGACGGTGCCCCGCGGCTCGTGGTCTCCCCACGCGTGCGCAACCTGGCCTGGGCGCTGGCCGGGCTGACCGCCGTCGTCGTGGTGCTCGGCGTGCTGACCACCGGGGCCGGCCCGCACAGCGGCGACTCCGAGGTGGGCTACCGGTTCGCCATCGACCCGGCGCTCCTGACCAGGTGGCACGCCGCGGCGGTGTGGGCGTTCACGATCGTGCTGGTGGGGTTCCTCGCGGCGGTGCGCCGCGGGCCCGCCGCCGTGCGGCGTGCGGCCGTGCTCCTGCTGGTGATCACGCTGGCGCAGGGAGCCATCGGATACGTCCAGTACTTCACCGACCTGCCGGAGCTGCTGGTCGGGCTGCACATGATCGGCGCCGCGGTACTCATCGCGGGCACCACCCGGGTGTGGCTCACGACCCGGGTGCGCTGAGCGCGTCACCCGTGGACCCGACCAGGCCGTACTCGTACGCCGCGATGACGAGCTGCGCGCGGTCGCGGGCGTGCAGCTTGGCCAGCAGGCTGCCGATGTGCGACTTGACCGTGCCCCTCGAGATCGTGAGCGCCGTGCCGATCTCGTCGTTGGACAGACCGCGGCCGACCTGCGTCAGCACCTCGGTCTCGCGCTCGGTCAGCACGCCCGGACCGCGCGCCGGCCGCGCCGGTCCAGGCCGGTGCAGGTAGTGGGCCACCAGGCGCTGCAGGATGCTCGGCGCGAAGAGTGACTCGCCCGCGCTCGTACGGCGGACGGCGTCCACCAGCCGCTCGGGTTCTGCGTCCTTGAGGAGAAACCCGCTGGCTCCCGCCCGCAGGGCGGCGTGCACGTGCTCGTCGAGCTCGAACATGCTGAGCACCAGCACACGCGTCCCCGCCAGGGCCGGGTCGGTGACGATGCCGCGGGTCGCGTCGATGCCGTCACCGTCGGGCATCCGGATGTCCATGAGCACGACGTCGGGCCGCAGCCGAGCCGCCTGCGCCACGGCGGTGGCACCCGTGTCGGCCTCACCCACGACCGTGAGGTCGGGCGCCCCGTCGATGACGAGCCGCAGGCTGTGCCGGATGAGGGGCTGGTCGTCCACCACGAGCACCCTGGTGCGGTCGCTCATGGTCGCTCCGGGCGCGCGGCCGGTACGTCGTCCGTGCCGTCGGGCAGGCGGGCCGTGACACGGAAGCCCGGGCCGACCTGTCCTGCCTCGACGCTGCCACCCAGGGCCGCCGCCCTCTCGCGCAGGCCAGGCAGACCCTGGCCCGCTCCTCGGTGCGGCTGCCAGCCGGCCACCGGACCGTCGTCCTCCGCGACGACCACCAGCGTGCCGGATTGGCGACCGACCGTGACGCGGGCGCCGGTCGGCCCCGCATGCCGGGCCGTGTTGGCGAGGCTCTCCCGGACGATCGCGCACACGGTGAGCTGGACGCCGGCCGACACGTCGGCCAGGTCCTCGGCGGTAAGGACGGCCCGGACGCCGCCGGCTCTTGCGTCCTCGACGATCTGTGGCAGGTCCGCCACGCGTTCCGCGGGCCGCAGGGACGGCGCCTCACCGCCAGGAGCCCGGAGCACCGTGAGCATGCGGCGCAGCTCGGTGGTCGCCGCCCGTCCGGTCCGTTCGATGTCCGCCAGGGCTCGCACACGTTCCACGTCGCCCGCGGGGCCCTCCAGCGTGCGCGCGGCGGCAGCACGCACCGTGATCAGCCCCAGCCCGTGGGAGGCGAGGTCGTGCAGGTCGCGGGCGATGCGCAGCCGCTCGGCCTGCGCGGCGCGTTCGGCCGCCCATGCCGTGAGGTCCTCCTCGTAGGCCCGGCGCTGCCGGCCCGACGTGGACAGTGCCCAGACGAGCACGAAGAACGTGACCACGGCGCCGACGAGCGCGGTGACCGCGACGGCGACGGGCCGCTCGACGCCGGTGGTCGCGAGCACGACGCCGAGCACCGCGAGGGCGAGGGCCGCGGTGAGCCACACCCGCGAGCGCAGCACGGGTCGAGCAGTCGTTTCCACCCGGCCGAGTCTAGGTTTCCCCGGGGTGCGGCACATCGGACCCAGGTCCGACAGACCATGGTCCGATCGGCCGCGCGAAGTCCTGCCCTGGGTCCGATGACGTGGCAGTGCGCGAGAGCTGGGATGGGGGCATGCTCCTCATCGAAGAAGTCGTCAAGCGGCACGGATCGCGCACCGTCCTCGACCGGGTCAGCCTCCGGGCCCGGCCCGGGCGGGTCACAGCGTTCCTCGGCCCCAACGGCGCCGGCAAGTCGTCGACGCTGCGCGTCCTGCTCGGCCTCGACCGGCCCGACGGCGGCCGGGCCCTGGTCGGCGGGTGCCCCTACCGCGACCTCCGCGACCCGTTGCGTACGGTCGGGTCGATGCTCGACGGCTCGGGTGCGCACCGCTCCCGCAGAGCGCGGGACCACCTGTCGTGGGTAGCGCGGAGCAACGGCATCCCGCGGCGACGGGTCGACGAGGTGCTGGAGCAGGTCGGGCTCGCCGGGTCGGGCCGGGTCCGGGTCGGCCGGTACTCGCTCGGCATGGGTCAGCGTCTCGGCCTGGCGGCGGCGCTGCTCGGCTCGCCGGAGGCACTCGTGCTGGACGAGCCGGTCAACGGGCTCGACCCGGAGGGCATCCGCTGGATCCGTGGCCTGCTGCGCCGCCATGCCGACGGCGGGGGCACCGTGCTGCTCTCGAGCCACCTGATGAGCGAGGTGGCCGGCGTCGCGGACGACCTGGTGGTGATCGCCGCCGGGCGCGTCGTGGCCACCGGGACCCTGGCCGAGGTCACTGCGGGCCACCCGAGCCTGGAGGACGCGTTCTTCGCGCTCACGGGCGGCACGCAGGAGGTGGCCCGATGAGCCTTCCGGGCGCGTTCGCCGCGGAGCTGCGCAAGTTGTCGACGTTGCCGGCCGGCCAGATCGCGGTAGCGGGCACCGTGCTCGGCTCGGTGGGCATCACGCTGCTCAACGCCGTCTCCACCCGCGCCGGCCTGGAGACCAGTTCGGCAGGGTCCACGGCGTTCACCTCCGCGTTCGAGGTCGGGTACGCGGCCGTCCCGCTGGGCACGGTGGGCGCCGTGGTCGTCGGCGTGATCGCGATGAGCAGCGAGTACGCGGCGAACAGCTCCGACGCCGGCGCCGGTCGGCAGATCACCGCCTCGCTCGCCGCCGTGCCCCGCCGTGGCCACGTGCTCACCGCGAAGGCGCTGGCGGTCGCACTGCTCGTCGCGGCGACGGCGGTGGTGACGGTGCCGGTGAGCGCCGGGGTCGCCGCGCTCGTGATCGGGGACGCGGGTGATGCGCTCCCGCTCGACGTCGCCCTGACCCGCATGCTCGGTGCCGCCCTGTACTGGATGTTGACGGGCCTCATCGCGCTCGCCGTCACAATGCTGGCTCGCAGCGGGCTGGTTCCGCTGGTGGTCCTCGTGGCGAACAGCTCCCTCGTGTCGGTCTCGCTGCTGCTGACCACCGTCACTCCGCTCGCCCACTGGCTGCCGGACCTGGCCGGGCGTCGGCTCCTCGGTGGCCTGTCCACGGTCGAGGGCGGTCTCGACACCGGTCCCGGTGCGCTCGTGATGGCCGTCTGGGCGTTCGGGCTGCTGGCCGTGGCGGGCGTCGTGCTCTCGCGGCGGGACGCGTGATCGCGGTGCGCCTCGCCCGTGTCACCGCGGCAGAGCTCGACAAGCTTCGGAGCCTGCCCATGGTCAGCCTCACGGTGGCTGGCACGGTGTCGGCCGGGGTCGTGCTCGCCGTCGCCCTCACCGCGGTGTCCGCACAGGGTGCGGGGCCGGCGACCCCGCCCGTCGCCACCGTGTCGGCGGGTCTCCCCTACGTCCAGGCAGGCCTGCTCCTCCTCGGAGTGCTGCCGGTCGCCCAGGAGTACACGGGCCGGCAGCTCGGGACCACGCTCGCGGCCGTCCCGCACCGGGGTGTGCTCCTGACGGCAAAGACGGTGGCGGCGCTCGCGGTGCTGGCATTCACCGCAGCCGTGGCCGTGGGTGCGATGACGATCGCCGCCCTGGTCACGGCCCGGCTGGTCGGCGAGCCTGCTGTCGCGATCGGGGCGGCGTCGGCCGGTGCGGGTGGGGAATCCGTGTCGCTCGCCGGCGCCGGCGCCTACCTGGTGCTGATCGGTCTGCTCGCCCATGGCACGGCGCTGCTGGTCCGTCACCTCGTTCCTGCGCTCGTGACGGTGCTCGGGCTCGTGCTGATCATGTCGCCCCTGCTCAGCGGGCTCACCCGGCACGCCCGCTGGCTGCCGGACCGTGCGGCCGCGCAGCTCTACCAGCCCACCGACACGGTGCTCACGGAGCTGACCGGCGCCCTGGTCGCGCTCGCGTGGATCGTCGTGCTCGTCGGTGGGGCCGCCGTGCGGTTCGTCCGACGTGACCCGTGAGCAAGGCGTGACCCGTGACAGACCGGTGGCCGGGCGTGACAGCGGTCTGACAGTGCCGTGCGAGCGGCCCCGCGCACGCTGGGGACCATGAACACGAACGCGATCGAGGCACAGGGCCTCGTCAAGGTCTTCGGCGACAACCACGCCGTGGACGGCGTCGACCTCACCGTCCGCACCGGGACGGTCTACGGGGTGCTCGGACCCAACGGTGCGGGCAAGACCACGACCATCCGCATGCTCGCCACCCTGCTGCGACCCGACGGGGGCGAGGCGCGCGTGCTCGGGTACGACGTGGTCCGCGACGCCGCCGCCGTGCGCTCCCTCATCGGCGTGACGGGGCAGTACGCCTCCGTCGACGAGACGCTGAGCGCCACCGAGAACCTGGTGGTCTTCGGACGCCTGCTGGGCCTGTCGGCGCGGGCCGCCAAGGCCAAGGCCGCCGAGCTGCTGGAGGAGTTCTCCCTGACAGAGGCCGCGAGACGGCCCCTGCGCGAGTACTCGGGCGGCATGCGGCGCAGGCTCGACCTGGCGGCGAGCCTGATCGCCAGGCCCCCGCTCATCTTCCTCGACGAACCCACCACCGGCCTCGACCCCCGCACCCGCAACCAGATGTGGGACACCATCCGCCGGCTGGTCGCGGACGGTTCCACCGTGCTGCTGACCACCCAGTACCTCGACGAGGCGGACCAGCTCGCCGACCGGATCGCCGTCATCGACCGCGGCACGGTCGTGGCCGAGGGGACCGCCGACGAGCTCAAGGCCACCGTCGGCGCCCAGTCGCTCCAGGTCGGGCTCGCCGAGCACGGCGACCTGGGCACCGCGCTCGGCCTGGTGCAGCAGGTGTTCGGCACCGCCGGGTCGGTGACGCCCGAGGGCCAGCGGATCACGGTTCCGGTCCCCCACGCCGAGGCCGTCACCGACCTGCTCGTCCGGTTCCGCGAGGCGGGTGTGCCCATCGCCTCCGTCAGCCTCGACAAGCCGAGCCTGGACGAGGTCTTCCTCACCCTCACGGGCCACGCGGCCGACGGCGACGCCGTCACGCCCGGGAGCCCCGCCGACACCCCGAACCACACCGAGAACGTGAACGCATGACCACCGCCACCGTCGCCCCTGCGCCGATGCTGACCCGGCCGGGCCGGATCGGCCTCGCCACCACCCTCTCGCAGTCGGTCACCATGGCCTACCGCGGGCTGCTCAAGGTCCGGCACACGCCCGAGCAGCTCATCGACGTGACGATCCAGCCCATCATCTTCACGCTGATGTTCACCTACCTGTTCGGCGGCGCCGTCTCGGGCAGCGTGGCTGCCTACCTGCCGCTGATCATCCCCGGGATCCTGGCGCAGACCGTCATCACGGCGTCCGTGGTGACCGGCGTACAGCTCCGCGAGGACATGGACAAGGGCGTGTTCGACCGGTTCCGATCCCTGCCGATCGCCCGCATCGCACCGCTCGCCGGCGCGCTCCTCGCCGACACGGTCCGGTACGTCGTGGCGACCACCATCACGTTCCTGACCGGGCTGGTCATGGGCTGGCGCCCCGGCGGCGGGTTCGGTGGCGTGGTGCTGGCCGGGCTGCTCGTCATCGTCTGCGCCTGGGCCCTGAGCTGGATCTTCGCCTACATCGGGGTGATCGCGCGGTCGGCCACGTTCGTGCAGGGCGTGTCGTTCATGGTGCTGTTCCCGCTGACCTTCCTGTCCAACGCCTTCGTCGAGGTCAGCACCCTGCCCGGCTGGATGCAGGCGCTCGTCGAGGTCAACCCGGTGTCGCACCTCGTGTCCTCGGTACGAGCGCTCGCGAACGACGGCGCGGTCACAGCCGACGTGGGCTGGACGCTGCTGAGCGCGGGCGTCGTCGCGGTGGTCTTCGCACCGATCGCCGTCCGCGCCTACCTCCGCAAGGCCTGACGGTCCGGCAGCGGCACCGGAACGGCCTCCAGGGTCGTCAGCGCGTGCTCCGCGAGATCCTCGCGCGGCACCGCGGCGACCCTGGCCCGTGCCGCGGCCAGCGCGGCCTCGCCGTGACGGTCGGCCGCGGCGGCGGCGAGCGGCTCGCGCCACAGCGCCTTGAAGTCCTGTCGCGACCCCATCCGCTCCGCCAGGGCGAGCAGCTCCAGCCCCGCGGCGGCGTCGCCGCCCGACCCGTCCGCCACGAGCACCGCCCCCACGGCCAGGCAGGCGGTGCCGAGCACGGGGTGGTCCGGGGTCTGCCGCATCCACTCCCGGTACAGCACCATGGCGCGACGGCGCACGAGGTCGGCCACCTGTCCCGCCCGGGCGAGCCGCCCGGCGTCGGCGAGCCGCACCACCCACGCGGACCCCACGATCACGGCCCAGGGTGCGGTCGGCGACGGTTCGTCGCCGCTTCCGGCCGCGGCGTGCGACGTCCCGGACAGGTCCGCGAACATGCGCGTCGCCTGCTCGTACAGGTCGAGACAGCCGGCGACGTCGCCCCGGGCCCAGAGGATCTCCGCGCGACCCGCCAGGACCACCGCGCGCGACTCGTCTCCCCCGCGCCCGGTCCGGTCACCGGCCCCGGCACGCTCGACCCGCCTGCAGATCCGCTCGGCCTCCGCCAGGTCACCGGCAGCGATGGCGGTACCCAGGTCCACCCAGTCGAGCTGGCGCAGTGCGTCGTCGGCCCCGATCGTCGCCAGCCCCGCGCGGGCCACGGGTGACCAGCGTTCCGCGGTCGCCGTGTCCCCCGCGCCGAACGCCGTGGTGGCCATGAACAGCGCGGCCCCGGCGCGGCTGGCGACGTCGCCGATGCCCTCGGACAGGTCGTAGGCCCGTTCCGCCCCGGCGAGCGCCTCGTCGAGGCGGCCGCCGTTCTCGGCCTCCTGGGAGGCGACGAGGTGGGCGAGGAAGGCGATGAGCGGGTCGGGCGAGTCGCGCAGGGCGAGCACCGCCCCTGGTTCGCGGGCGAGCAGCATGCTCGCCACGGCTCGGGTGCGGGGCCCGACCGCGTCACCGTGGTCCCGCAGCACCCGGCGCAGGCGGGCCAGGGCGCGCAGGTTCGCGCCCGTGCGGGAGAACGCGGTGGTGGCCGCCGCGTAGGCGAGGGCGAGCGCCGTGACGTCCGCCTCCGCGGCGGGGACGGGCCATCCGGTGACCGCCTCGACGACCGCGGGTGCCAGGTCCGCCGCGCGGTCCTCCGCACCGCGCAGGGTCCACGCCCCGCCGAGCGCCACGAACCCGTGGACCACCACGTCCGGCCGTCCCGCGCGCACGGCCGCCCGGATCACGAACAGCAGGTTCTCGTGCTCGCGTCGCAGCACGCCGACGGCCGCCACCTGTTCCGGCCCGAGCAGCCGGGAGGTGCAGAAGGCGGCCACGGCCCTGCCCCAAGCCAGCAGCGCGTCGCGGACGGCGTCGTCCTCCCCCGCCTCCGCGAGGCGGAGCAGGCCGAACTCCCGCACGGTCTCCAGCATGCGGTAGCGCACGGGTGCGGACCCGTCCTCCTCGACCGCGAGCAGCGACTGGAGCACCAGCCCGTCGATGTCGTCCAGGACGTCGAGCGGCACGTCACCCGTCGGGTCCGTGCCCGCGCCGAGACGTCCGAGCGTCGCGGCCGCCTGCGCGGACAGGCCGTCGGGCAGCACCGCGACCCGGCGCCACAGCGCGCGCTGCGAGGGTTCGAGCAGGTTCCAGCTCCACTCGATGACCGCCTCGAGCGTGCGGTGCCGGTCGGGCGCGGTCCGGTCGCCGCCACGCAGCAGCTCGAACCGGGCGCCGAGGTGCCGCTCGATCTCCTCCACCGAGAGCGTGCGCACACGGGCGGCAGCCAGCTCGATGGCCAGCGGCAGCCCGTCGAGCCGGTCGCACAGGCGGGCCACGACGTCGTCGGGCAGCCGGGCGCCGGGGCGGGCCGCGAGCGCCCGCTGACGGAACAGCTCGACGGCCGGGCCCCGGACGCCTGCGCCCGACGCCGCGGCGAGCGGCGCGAGCGGGTACACCTGCTCGGCCGCGACCTGGAGGGGTGCGCGGCTCGTGGCCAGGATCCGGAGACCGGGTGCCGCAGACAGCAGGAGGTCCGCCCAGCGGGCGGCACCGACGGGGACGTGCTCGCAGTTGTCCAGCACCAGGAGGGTCCGCGCGGTCCGGACCCGTTCGACGATGCGGTCGTGCAGATCGCCCGCCAGCAGCCGGTCCCCCAGCCGGGTCGAGCCCGCTACGGACGACACGCCCAGGGCGTTCGCGACGGCGAGGATCACGTCGTCGTCGCTGCGGACGCCGGCAAGCTCCGCGACCGCCGCCGACAGGCCGCCGAGCGGGCCGGCGGCCAGCTCGCCCTCGGCGACGGTGCGCGCGACCTCCTGTGCCAGCCGGGTCTTGCCGAGGCCGCCCGCACCGAGCACGGTCACCACCCGGTGCCGGGTCAGCTCGTCGAGGACGGCGCGGACGTCGTCGTCGCGGCCGAGCAGCGGCGTGGCCGCGGCACGCAGGCCCCGGGCGGGGCGTGCGGTGGCCGGCCCGGACTCCGCCCGGGCCGCGATGCGCGCGTGCAGGGCCACCAGGTCGGGTGCGGGTTCGGTGCCGAGCTCGGCGACCAGGGCGTGACGCAGCCGGCCGAAGACGCGCTCCGCCTCCTGCGGGCGACCCGACGCCGCGAGCGCCGTCATGGCGTCGCGCGCCGCGTCCTCGTCGAGCGCGTCGGTGGCAAGGGCGTCGGCGGCCAGGGCAGCGGCCGTCGCGTGGTCCCGGGCGGCGACAGCGGCGTGGCGGCGCAGCGCAGTCAGTTCGGCACGGAGCCGGCCGGCGGTGTGACGCAGCTCGGCCGCGAGGTCCGGCGTCGCCTCGACCAGCTCGGCGCCGGGGTCGCCGCGCCAGGACGCGAGGGCGGCGTCCAGCAGGGCGGCGGCGTCGACGGCGGCGCTCGCGGCGCCCGGCACGTCAGTGGTGGCGCCGTCTGGCGGGGCGCCGCCAGGCAGGGCGCCGTCCGGCAGGGCGCCGTCCGGCGGTGCGTCAGCGGGCCACGCAGCGGCGCGGGCCGACGGCAGGCTCGCCAGCAGCTCGCGCGCCTCGGCCGCGATCTCGTGCGCCCGGCCCAGGTCGCTCGCACCGCCGAGCACGTACCCCGCGGAGGTGGAGCGTACGGCGTCGGGGCTCAGCGACCGCAGCCGGGACACCAGGTTCTGCAGGGCCGCACGAGGGTTGGCCGGCAGGCCCTCGGCCCACAGCGTGTCGATCAGCGCCGGCACCGGCACGGCACGTGGTGCCGCCAGCGCCAGCGCCGCCACGAGTGCCGCGGCACGGGGTCCGCGCGGGGCGACGGGCCCGGTGTCCGACAGGACGGTGACGGGGCCGAGGACCGCCGCCACGTGCCGTTCCGGGTGCGCCCCGAGCCCGGGGGCGGGGTCGACGGGCTCCATGGGCGCCACTCTAGGCCGTCGGCGCGGTGCCGGCCGTCAGGGCAGGGCGGGCGGCGTCAGACCCCCGGCCCGCCGGAGCGGCCGAGGGTCTGACCCGCGCGCCGAGGGCTCAGACCTCGGGCGTCCAGAGGTCCTCGCCGTTCGCGGGCGTGCCGACGGCGCCCACGCCCGCCGGCACCGGCTCGGGCAGGTCGCCCAGCGCACGCTGCGCCACGGCGCCCGACGAGAAGTTCGCGTAGCACTCCGGGCAGTACCAGTCCGGCGTCGGGACCGGGGTGTCGAACCCGCCGTAGACGACGTCCGGCTCGAGCCGCGCCGCGTCGGCCGACTGGCCCCACACGATCCGCTTGGTGGCGCCGCGCTGGCCGCACGACGGGCAGGCGGGGCGCATCTGCGCACGCTGCGACAGCACGGGGTGCGGGTGCAGCAGAGCGTGGCACGGGGCGCACACGAGGAACGTCTGCTCGATCAGCTCCGCCAGCGGGCGCTCGCCGGTCTGGCCGGTGTGGGCGCCGTCGTCGTGGGGGTGCAGCTGCATGACGTCGACGAACCGCTCGCACGACGCGCAGCGCTCCTCGCGGCGCAGGTCGGCACCCGAGACCTGCTTGTGCCCCAGCAGGCGCAGCACGTGCAGGTTGGGCGAGAGCTCGCCGGTCTCGCAGTTGCCGGCGTCGAGCGTGCCGGTGGCGCCGTGCTTGTACTGGTGGGCGATGCCGTCGAGCACCAGGCGCGCGTGCTCCTGCGGCAGCCAGCCGGACGAGCGCGCGTAGGCGGCGGCGCCGTTGAAGAGGTCGTCCCACACCACGGGCTTGTCGGGGCCGAAGACCTCGTCGCTGACCCAGTCCTCACCCTGGCTGGCGCCCATGAGCTCCACCGCGGCGACGATGCCCGGTTCGGAGCCCACGACGGTGACGACGACGTCGCCGCGCTGCGGGCCGTCCGCGCCACCGGGCAGGCGGTGCTCGTGGCTGCGGCTCGCGATCGCCACCGCCTCGCCCAGCCAGTCCTCGGACCAGTTGAGGTAGACGGACGGGACGAGCCACGCCGGGAGGGACGAGACGTTGGGAAGCATGTCGGGTTCGCTGGTCACGCGGGGAGAATAGCGCAGCACGGTGACGTCGTTATGACACGTCTGGTACGCGATCCGCGCGGCTGGCCGGAACCCACGGCTCGGCTCCGGCCGGCCAGACACGTTCGGTCGGTTGGTGCAGCCCGCCAGACACCTTCGGTCAGTTGCTGCAGCCCGCCAGACACCTTCGGTCAGTTGCTGCAGCCCGCCAGACACCTTCGGTCAGTTGCTGCGAGTTCGGTCCGTTGATGGACCGAACTCGGAGCAACCGACCGAACCCGCGGAATCCGCGCCCGCATCTGACCGAGCTCACGACAGCACCCGGCACCCCGGGCCCCAGGCGCTCAGTTCTTGCGGTACTCCCAGGGAGCGTCGACCGGGCGCAGCGTCTCCCAGTCCGAGGCCCGCCCGATCGCGGCCGCGAGCACGCCCGCGATCGTCGCGGCGTTGTGCAGCCTGCCCGCGAGCGCGAGCGCCGCGGCCTCCTCCAGCGGCACCGGCACCACGACCATGTCGGCCTCCTCGGCCTCACGGACGTGCCGGTCCTCGTCGGGCACCGGGGTGAGGTCGCGGGCCAGGTAGACACGCACGGCCTCATTGCTGCCGCCCGGGGTGGGCAGCAGGTCCAGGAGCACGTCCCAGGTGGCGGCGTTCATGTCCGCCTCCTCGGCCAGCTCCCGGGCGGCAGCGACGTGCGGGTCCTCCCCGTCGAGGTCGAGCAGACCGGCGGGCGCCTCCCAGAGGAAGGCGCCGACCGGGTGCCGGTACTGGCGCAGCAGCAGCACGTCGCCGTCGTCGGTGAGCGCCACGACGACCACCGCACCCGGGTGGTCGACGTACTCGCGGCGGACGATGCCGCCCGCCTCGCCCAGGTCGACCTCGTCGGAGACCATGTCCACCACGAAGCCCTGGAACGGCACGTCGAGCCGCCGCGCGGGACGCGGGTCGATGACGTCGGTGACCTCGTCCGAGCTGATGTCCGAGCTGACGTCCGAGCCGGTGTCGGTGCTCATGACGACCGCTTCTCGAGCGCGGCGGCGATCAGGCCCGCGAACAGCGGGTGCGCCCGCGTGGGGCGCGACTTGAACTCGGGGTGCGCCTGGGTGGCCACGAAGTACGGGTGGGTCTCCGCCGGGAGCTCCACGAACTCCACGAGCGACGAGTCGGGCGACGTCCCCGAGATCAGCAGACCGGCCTCCTCCAGGTCGCCGCGGTAGGCGTTGTTCACCTCGTAGCGGTGCCGGTGCCGCTCGGAGACCTTCTCGCTGCCGTAGGCTTTCGCGACCACGGACCCGGCCGCCAGCGACGCCTCGTACGCACCCAGGCGCATGGTGCCGCCCATGTCGCCCTCGCCCTCCACGATCGCCTTCTGCTCGGCCATCGTGGCCACGACGGGGTGGCTGCTCGCGGGGTGGAACTCGGTGGACGAGGCGTCCTCCCAGCCCAGGACGTTGCGGGCGTACTCGATGACCATCGACTGCAGACCCAGGCAGATGCCGAGGGTCGGCACCAGGTTCTCGCGCGACCAGCGCAGCGCCCCGACCTTGCCGTCGATGCCGCGCACGCCGAAGCCGCCCGGCACCAGCACCGCGTCGACGCCCCGCAGCGACGCCTGCGCGCCCTGGGGCGTCTGGCAGTCGTCGGCGGCGACCCAGCGGATCCGCACCTTGGCGTCGTTCGCGAAGCCGCCGGCACGCAGCGCCTCGGTCACCGACAGGTACGCGTCCGGCAGGTCGATGTACTTGCCCACCAGCGCGACCTCGACGGTGTGCTCGGGCTCGTGCACGCGCTCCAGGAGGCGGCTCCAGCCGTCCCAGTCGACGTCGTGGAACGGCATGCCCAGGCGGCGCACCACGTACGCGTCCAGACCCTCGGCGTGGATGACGCGCGGGATGTCGTAGATCGAGGGCGCGTCGGCGCAGTTGATGACGGCCTCGTTGTCGACGTCGCACATGAGCGCGATCTTGTTCTTGATGCCCTCGGGCACCACGCGGTCGGAGCGCAGCACGATCGCGTCGGGCTGGATGCCGATGGAGCGCAGCGCGGCCACGGAGTGCTGGGTCGGCTTGGTCTTCAGCTCGCCCGACGGACCGATGTACGGCACCAGCGACACGTGCAGGAAGAACACGTTGTCGCGGCCGAGCTCGTGCCGCACCTGGCGGGCCGACTCCAGGAAGGGCTGCGACTCGATGTCGCCGACGGTGCCGCCGATCTCGGTGATGATCACGTCGACGTCGTCGGAGGCCTGCTCGCGCATCCGGAACTTGATCTCGTCGGTGATGTGCGGGATGACCTGAACGGTGTCGCCCAGGTACTCACCGCGGCGCTCCTTCGCGATGACGCGGGAGTACACCTGGCCGGTCGTCACGTTCGAGGACGCGGGCAGCTCGACGTCGAGGAACCGTTCGTAGTGCCCGATGTCGAGGTCGGTCTCCGCGCCGTCCTCGGTGACGAAGACCTCACCGTGCTGGAACGGGTTCATGGTGCCGGGATCCACGTTCAGGTAGGGATCCAGCTTCTGCATCGTGACGCTCAGGCCACGGGAGCGGAGCAGGCGACCGAGCGATGACGCCGTCAGTCCCTTGCCGAGAGAGGACGCCACACCACCGGTGACGAAGATGTGCTTGGTCGGCGTCGAGGCGCCGGACCGATGACGGGACTGGAGACTGCTTCGGTGTTCGACCACGGAACTCCATCCTATCCGAGGTACGGCGTGCCGGTGGTGTAACGACCGGCACACGCTCCCATCACTCGGGGATCGTCGGTTTGGTTCCGACGAGTCTGCCCCTGTCGCGGCCCGTACGCTCGCTAAGTCAGGCCCTCCGGGAGAACTTCCCCCGGACGGTGCGCAGCGCGGGCCCCACTGCGGCGCGCAGGTCCCGGTCGAGCAGCACCGCGACCAGCAGCGCGACCAGGGCCGCCAGCAGGCCGACGGCCAGTCCCAGGCCCAGGTCGGCGGCGAAGGCGAGGCCGTCGAACTCCGTCTCCCTCGCGGGCACGGCCGTCAACCATCCCGAGGGCCGCCCTGCCTGCCCCCAGGCCACCAGCAGCCCGGCGGCACCCCCCAGCGTCGTGGCCACGACCAGCGCGCCCAGCGCCCGCCAGACACCGCCCAGCGCCTCCGGGCCGAGGTGCCGGCGGACCGCCAGGAGCAGCCCGAGGCCGGCCACCACCATGCCCACCGTGCCGACCGCCCCGAGGGCGGCCATGACCTCGATGCGCAGCAGCTCCCCCGGGTCCCGCGCGGCGAACAGCAGCGGCACCACGGCCGCCCCGAGGGCGGCCACGCCCCAGCCACTCGCCGTCGCGACCACCGCCGCCCGGCCGTGGTCGACGGCGTACAGCGCCCGCGACAGGTGCAGGATCAGGGCGAAGCCCACCAGGCCCGGTGCCATCGCCATGAGCCCCGCCGCCATGCCCGGCGCGTCGCCCCGGACGATGAGGTCGAAGACCCGCTCGACGTACGGGGCGGCCGCGACGAGCGCCGCCACACCGAGCGACGTGACCAGCAGCAGGGTGCGCGTGGTGCGCGCGACGAGCGCGCGCAGCTCCGGGAGGCGCCCGGCCGACGCGTGCTCCGCGAAGTGCGGGAAGGCGCTGGTCGCGATCGGGAACGCAAGGACCGCGTAGGGCAGCAGGTAGACCTGCTGGGCGTACAGGTAGACCGACAGCGTGCCGTCCCCGCCGGCCGCGTTGGCCGCGCGCAGCGTGAGGAAGATCGAGACCTGCTGCGCCACCAGCGCGCCCACGCCCGCGAAGGCCAGGCGCGCGGCGCGGGGACCCTCGCCGCCCGGGAAGCGCAGCGTGGGCCGCAGCCGCAGCCCGGTGCGCCAGACGGGCACCACGAGCGGCAGCGCGAGGAACAGCACGCCCACGGTGGTACCCCATGCCAGCCAGTCCAGCGCCCGGCCGGACAGCGCCGCGACGTCCTGCTGGTCGCCGTGCGCCAGGGCGCCGAAGACCGCGTAGACCACGATCACCACGACGCTGGAGACCAGCGGTGCGAACGTGGGCCAGAAGAACCGCTTGTGCGCCTGCAGGATGCCGCCCAGCACGACGGCCAGCCCGTAGAGGGGAACCTGCACCGCGAACACCCGCAGGAAGCTCGTGGCGACGTCGGCGTGCACCGGGTCGTCCAGACCGGTCAGGCCGATGATCGGGCGCGCCAGGAGCGCCATGAGCCCGGCGAGCGGGATCAGCACGACCAGCGTCCAGCCCAGCAGCGCGGACGCGGTCCGCGAGGCCTGCTCCTTCGCGGCGGCGGAGTCCTGCCCGCCGTCCGCGGGCAGCAGGGCCCGGCTCAGCGGCCCGGCCAGCAACGGCACGACGGCGCCCGCGAGCGCACCGCCCGCCGCGACCTCGAACAGCAGGTTGGGGAGCTGGTTGGCGGAGTTGAAGACCGTCCCGACGCCGTCGGACCCGAGCCATGCGCCCTGCGCGAGCCAGCGGCCGAAGCCGACGATGCGGCTGGCGAGGGTGACGACCGTGACGAGCAGCGCGGCGCTCGCCAGGCTGGAGAACCTGCTCACGCGCCCGGGGAGGCCATGGGGTCGGAGGCGGAGGTCGAGCGGACGCCGCTCTCGATGGCGGGCTCAGCGGCGGGCTCGGTGTCCGGGCTCGCCGCGAGCGGCTCGTCGGCCGGCGCCGCGGCCGGCCGCCGGCCGAGCATGTCGATCCGGTTCAGCCACTCGTTCCCGGCGATGACCTTGGAGAAGCTGACCTTCTCCGACGCCAGCATGAGGCCGACGACGCCCGCGAGCGCCGCCCACCGGACGGCGCGGGGCGCACCGAAGGCGATCTGGCTGCCGACCAGCGCACCCAGGGCGTTGGCGCCGCCGTCGCCCAGCATGTCCCGCTCCCCCAGGTCGCCGGGGGCGGCCGCGGCCGCGGCTCCCAGGACGGCGCCGGTGGCACCCGCGCCGGTGGGCGCGAGCGCCAGGCTCGCCGCCGCACCGACCTTCAGGGCGCGGCCGGGTCGCAGGTCGAAGAGGTTGACGAGGTTCGCGGTGCCGCCGATGAGCGCGCCGTTGAGGCCGACGTCGACCAGGTGGCCGAAGGCGCCGCCCGTGCGTCGCGTGCCCACGGCCGCGGCGACGAGCGCCGAGCCGGAGATGCCGAGCACCTTGAGCCCGCCGGTGGTCAGGCGGCCCTGTGCGAGGGCGCCGAGGTGGCCCCGCAGGCCCTTGGTGCGCTCGGACGTGTCCTCGGCGAGGTCGTCGACCAGGCCGAAGCCGCCGGCCGCCGCCGTGGCCAGCGCGGTCGCCCCGGGTGCGTTTCCGCCGCCGACGGCCGCGCCCGCGACGAGGCCAGCGGCGACCGCGGGGCCCTCCAGCAGGCTGATGGGCTCGCCGCGATGGTTGGTCCGCGTCCACGTCGAGGGGCCGCCGAGCCCTCCGGCGGCCACCTTCTCGTCGAGCTTGCGGCGCGCGAGCACCGTCGCGGCTCCCGCGACGACGCCGGCCAGGATGAACCTGCCTGCCCCCATGACTACCCCTCGGTCGGTCTCGGTTGTCTGTCGGTTGTCGTGCTGTCCGTGCGGTGGTGCTACTCGGGCCCGGTGCCGGCCGGGGCGGGCGGCAGGACCGCCGTCGCGTCCTCCTCCAGACCGTACTGGCCCACGGTGCCGTCGAGGCGTGCGGCGATCGCGAGCGGCACGGTGATCCGGCCCGTGAGCCGGCCGATGCCGCTCACGGTGGTGACCTCGGCGGCGATCTCCTCGTCCTCGCGCACGGCCTGGACGACGTCGCCCGGGTCCTCCGTCGGCCCGGCGAGCACCGCCGCGCCCGAGACCTGCTGCACCGCGCGCGTCACGGCGGTCCAGGTGTCCGGGGCAGGCTCCGCCTCCTCGGTGGCGCCGTCGGCCGTCTCCTGGGGTTGCCCGGCCGCGCCCACGAGGAGCAGCACGGCCTGCGCGGCCTCGGTCTGGTCGTCGCCCGGCTCCACGAAGCCGAACCGCTCGAGCTGCGCCTCCAGGTCCGTCGCCTGTGCGCTGCGCCCGGGGCCGCCGCCCTCGCTGCCCGTGAGGGCGAGGGCCAGGGCGGTGCCGAGCGTCGTGCCGGCGTCGTCGTCCTCGGGGGCGTCGTCGCCGAGGTTCGCACGCAGGCCGTCGGCGACGGTCTCGCGGGACGACTCGTCAGCCGTGTCGGTCCAGGCGTCCGTCAGCACCGTCGTGGACACGACGCTGGCGCCCGCGGTCTCGAGCTGGGCGAGCACGCCCTCCTGGGTGTCCTCGGAGACGTCCGCGAGCTGCACGACGGCCACCCGGTCCCCCTCCAGGGAGCCGGGGACGATCTGGGTACCCACCGCCTCGATGAAGCGCTCGTCGCCGTCCAGCGCGGTCTGCGTGGAGTCCAGCTCGGTGCGCAGGTCGGTGCGCTCGGCGCGCAGCGCGTCCACCTGTTCCGTCAGGGTCTCCCCGATCGCCCCCTGGAGGGGTCCGGCACCGAGGATGATGCCGACCGCGAGGGCGAGGAAGACGGAGATGAGCGAGACGAGGTGGTATCGGAAGTCGATCACGGTACGGAGAGGTCCTTAGGCATGGTCCGGGCGGTCGGCGCCCGGCAGAGGTCGGGGCGGCAGGATGTCCTGGAGCGGGCTCCGGACGGGTCAGCCGCCGAAGAGATGACTGATCCAGGAGACGACGTCGTCGAAGCGCGCCCCGATCAGTCCGAAGAAGGTCTGCCCCGCCGAGGTCGAGGCCAGGGCCGCGAGCACGGCGGCGACTCCCGCCGCCGACAGCAGCGTGAGCTGGGTGTTCGAGATCCGCGTCCGGTACAGCTGCGAGACGCCCTTGGCGTCCACGAGCTTGCCCCCGACGCGCAGGCGGGTGAGGAACGTCGAGGCCATGCCGGCACGACCCTTGTCGAGGAACTCGACGAGCGTCGCGTGCGTGCCGACGGCGACGATGAGCTCGGCACCCTTGTCGTCGGCGAGCAGCATCGTGATGTCCTCGCTGGTGCCGGTCGCCGGGAAGACGACCGGGTCCACACCCAGCGCCTTCACGCGCTCCAGCCCCGGGGCCTTGCCGTCGCGGTAGGCGTGCACCACGATCTCGGCACCGCAGGCCAGCGCCCGGTCGGAGACGGAGTCCATGTCGCCCACGATCATGTCGGGCTGCCAGCCCGCGTCGATGATCGCGTCCGCACCGCCGTCGACGCCGATGAGCACCGGCGAGTTCTCCCGGATGTAGGACCGCAGCAGGGCGAGGTCCTCCCGGTAGTGGTAGCCGCGCACCACGATCAGCACCTGCCGGCCCGCGATCGGGGTCCGGATGTCGGGCACGCCGACGCCGTCCAGCAGGAGGTCCCGCTCGCGCCGCAGGTACGTCATGGTGTTCTCGGCGAACCGCTCGATCTCGGCCGACAGGCCCTCGCGCGCGGCCGTCATGCTCTCGGCGACGGTCCGGGGCGTCTGGTAGGTCCCCTGCGCCACGACCTCGCCGCCCACGACGACCTCGCCGCCCACGATCGCGACGTCCGCGTGCTCGTCGATCGCCATGATCGAGGGGCCCAGGTCGTCCACCAGGACGATCCCGGCCTCGACCAGGATGTTCGGGCCCGTGTTGGGGTACCGGCCCGAGGTCGACGGGGCGGCGTTCAGGACGGCCACGGGTGCCGCGGAGACCAGCGCGTCCGCGGCGACGCGGTCGATGTCCACGTGGTCGATCACGGCGACGTCGCCCGGGTTGAGCCGGGCGGTCAGCTCCTTCGTGCGGGCCCCGATCCGGGCGGGCCCGTGCACGGCGGCTCCGGGGACGGTCGCCTCGTCGGCGTCGGCGCTCTTCGACGGGCCCTTGTCGGCGCGCTTGTCGGGTCGGGAGATCAGCTTCATCCGCTCTATCGTCCCACGACCGAGGACTCCAGGAGCTCCAGCGCGTGGGTACGCGCCGTCTCCGAGTCGTCCTGGCCGGAGAGCATCCGCGCCAGCTCGCGGACCCGGGCGTCCGCGGTCACCTCACGCACCCCGGTGACCGTGATCATCCCGTCATCTGCGGCGTCCTCGTCGGAGCTCTTGGTGACCACCAGGTGCGCGTCCGCGAACGCCGCGACCTGTGCCAGGTGGGTCACGACGACCACCTGGGTACTGCGGCCGAGCTGCGCCAGGCGGCGGCCCACCTCGACGGCGGCACGGCCGCCGACGCCGGCGTCGACCTCGTCGAAGACGAACGTGCTGCGCGGCGTGTCCGCCGTGCGCTCGGCCGCGGCACCGCCGGACGTCGCCAGCGCCACCTCCAGCGCGAGCATCACCCGGGAGAGCTCACCGCCCGACGCCCCCTTGCCGAGCGGCCGCTCGGGCGCCCCGGGGTGCGGCACCAGGAGGAACGTCACCTGGTCGGCGCCGAACGGCCCCGGTTCCTCCAGCGGCTGCACCGAGACCACGAGGTGGGCGCCGCCCATGGCAAGACCGTGCAGCTCGTTCGTGACGGCCGTGGCCAGCTCGGACGCGCCCCGCGTGCGCTCGGCGGTGAGGATCTCCGCCAGCCGGGCCAGCTCGCCGTCCAGCTCGGCCACGCGGTCCCGCATCGAGGCGAGCCGGTCGCCGCCGTCGTCCAGGTCGAGCAGGCGCAGGCCCGCGTCGCTGGCCCACTGCAGCACCTCGTCGATGCTCTCGCCGTAGGAGCGGGTCAGGGCGTTCAGCTCCGCCATGCGGTTGTGCGCCGTCTCCAGGCCCGCCGGGTCCGCCTGCAGGTCGTCGACGTAGGCGGCCACGTCGGTCGCCACGTCCGACAGGAGGTAGCCCACCTCGGCGAACCGGGTGGCCAGCGCACCGAGCGCCGCGTCCGAGTGCGCCGCGGACTCCAGGGCACGCCGCGCCCGCTCCACCAGGGCGATCGCGTTCTCGCGCGCTCCCTCGGCGTCCTCGCCCGCCACCGCCTCGTGCGCCTCGGTGGCCGCGGTGCGCAGGCCCTCGGCGTTGGACAGCCGCTCGATCAGGGCCTGCAGCTCGGCGTCCTCCCCCGACTGGGGGTCCACCCGCTCGATCTCCTCCAGGCCGATCCGCAGCAGCTCGACCTCGCGTGCCCGCTCGGCGCCGCGCGCCTCCAGGTCCGCGATCTCGGCGAGCAGCCCCCCGCGTTCGGTCCACGCGGCGCGGTACGACGCCAGGACGCGCTGATGGGCCGGGCCCACGAAGGTGTCCAGGGCGTCCCGCTGCTTGGCCGCCGTGCGCAGCCGGAGCTGGTCGGCCTGGCCGTGCACGGTGAACAGGTCCTCGGCGATCTCCGCGAGCACGCCCTGGGGCACGGCACGCCCGCCCAGGTGGGCACGCGACCGGCCGTCGGCGATGGTGCGCAGGATCACGACCGTGCCGTCGTCCTCCACCTCGCCGCCCGCCTCGTCGACGCGTTCCAGCACGGCGTCCCGGCCCGAGACGCGGACGCGGCCCTCGACCGCCGCCGACGACGCGCCCGGGCGCACCGACTGCGGGTCCGCCTTGGCGCCCATGAGCAGGTTGAGGCCCGTGAGCACCATCGTCTTGCCGGCACCCGTCTCGCCCGTGATGACGGTCAGGCCGTCGGACAGGGGTACCCGGGCCGAGCGGATGACGCCCAGGTTCTCGATAGCGATCTCCTCGAGCACCTGACTCCTTAGTTCTCTGGTGTGGTGTCGGCTGGGTCAGAAGGTACATCCTGCGCCTGCGCGTGCCCCGACCCGACACGGTCCCGCCAGCCCGACACGGGCAGGTTGAACTTCGACACGAGCCGGTCCGTGAACGGGGCGTTGGACAGGCGTGCGAGGCGCACGGTACCGCCCTGGCGCACCACGACGCGAGACCCGCGGGGCAGCCGGATCTCCCGGCGCCCGTCACAGGTCAGCACGCCCTCGACCGTCGACTGCGGCAGCACGTCGACCGTGTACCGCGACTTCGGGCCGATCACGAGCGGCCGCGCGAACAGCGCGTGCGCGGACAGCGGAACCATGAGCACGGCGTCGACGTCGGGCCAGATCACCGGGCCGCCGCCCGAGAAGGCGTGCGCCGTGGAACCGGTCGCCGTGGCCATCACGACCCCGTCGCAGCCGAAGGACAGCAGCGGGCGGCCGTCCACCCCGATCGCCACCTCCAGCATGCGGTCGCGCGTCGCCTTCTCCACGGTGGCCTCGTTGAGGGCCCAGCCCACCACGGGCTCCGCCGTGCCGGGCAGGTGCACGGTCACGTCGACCGTCGCGCGCTCCTCGACCTCGTAGTCCCGCGCGGCCAGGCGCTGCACGGCGGCCCGCAGGTCCTCCCGCTCGGACTCCGCGAGAAAGCCCACGTGGCCCAGGTTCACGCCGAGCAGCGGCACGTCCGTGCCCCGCGTCAGCTCTGCGGCACGCAGGATGGTGCCGTCACCGCCCAGCACCATGACGACCTCGGCGTTGTGCACGCCCTCCGCGACCCGCTTGGCGGCCATGTGGTCGCCGAACTCCTCGGCCAGCGCGTCGTCGTGCAGCGTGTACTCGAAGCCCGCCGACTTCAGCTCGCGCAGGGCCTCGGCCAGCGCCGCGACCGCCTGGGGACGCCCGCCATGGGTCACGATCAGCACACGCCTGGTCACGGTTCCCGCTCCTCTCGCTCGTCCATCCGTTCCCCGACGACGACGGCCGGCGGCTCCGGCGGGTGACCGGGTGCCGCCGCGGGCCCGCCCTGGGCAGGATCCCACGCCACGGCCGCGGCGACGGCGTCGGCCACCGCGCCGTCGGTGTCTCCGGCAGCCCCGTGGTCCGCGTCCGCCGACCGGCCGGGTGTCAGCCACAGGAAGAACTCACGGTTGCCGCTCGGTCCGGGCAGGGGGCTCGGCACGACCGCACGGGTCCGCAGGCCCGATCCGGCGGCGGCTCGCGCCACGGTCGCCACCGCGTCGGCGTGCAGCGCGGGGTCGCGCACCACGCCACCGCTGCCCAGCCGCTCGCGCCCGACCTCGAACTGCGGCTTGACCATCAGCAGCGCCTGGGCGCCAGGTTCCAGCACGCCCGCGACGGCCGGCAGCACCACGGTGAGCGAGATGAAGGAGAGGTCGGCGACCACGAGGTCCGGGGACCGGACCAGGTCGTCCGGCGTCAGGTCGCGCACGTTGAGACCCTCGACCACCGTCACGCGGTCGTCGTGACGCAGCGCGGGGACGAGCTGGTCGTGCCCCACGTCGACGGCGACCACGTGCGCCGCCCCCCGCCGCAGCAGCACGTCGGTGAAACCGCCCGTGGACGCACCGAGGTCGGCGCAGTACGCACCCTCGACCTGCGGCCCGCCCGGCACACGAGCCAGCGCGTCCAGGGCACCGGCCAGCTTGAGCGCCGCCCGGGAGGCGAACTCGTGCTCGGGGTCGGCCCCGGGCACGACCACCACGTCGGCACCGTCCGCCACCGCCGACGACGGCTTGACCACCGCACGTCCCGCGACCCGCACCCGCCCGGCGGCGACGAGCTCCGCGGCATGCCGCCGGGACCGGGCCAGCCCGCGGCGCACCAGCTCCGCGTCCACCCGTGTGCTCGCTGTCGTCGTCACCACCGTCAGGCGTCACCGCTCAGGTGCGCCCGCAGGGCGTCGTGGACCGCCTCGAACCGGGCGACATGGTCGGCCGGGGGCAGCTCGTCGAGCCCGTCGAGCGCGTCGAGGGCGCCACGGACCCCCTCCTGGGCATCCGCCGGGGCACCGGCCGGGTCCAGGGGTTCCTCGATCTCGTAGAACTCGTCCATCGTGCGTCAACGCTCCACTGTGCTCGTCGTGCCCAACTGTCTCGTCGTGCCCGTCGACCCACCGCCTCCGCGCACGGCTGGTCCTGCGTCCTGCCTGACCGTCCTGCCTGACACGGTACCCGCCGCCCCCGACAGAACCCGGGAGCACGGAACGCCTGCACCGTACCTCCGGACCGCACCTGCCCCGCGAGGCGAGGTCACTCTGCGTCGACAACGTCTACACCGAGTGACCAGTGCCCACGAGGCCACCTGCCCGGCTCGCCGGGCCGCCGCCGGCACGTACGCGTCGGCCCGTACGTGCCGGCCCGTACGCGTCAGACCGGGAGCTCGGGCACCGTCGAGGGGTCCAGCTTCTCCCCCGCGTCGACGGCCGCCCAGGCCGCGGCGCACGCGGCACGGGCCAGGTCGATCCCGCTGCCGCCGTCCAGCCGCAGTGCGCCGTCGGCCACCTGCGCGGCCGACGTACCGCAGACGTGCCAGCCGTCCACCAGGGCCGGGGCCGCGTGCGGCTCCAGGAGCGCGCGCAGGTCCGCAGCCAGGTACGACGGGCGCTCCCCCGGCACGGCCAGCACCGCGTCACGCGCCGTGGAGACGCCGGTCAGCACGTGCAGTCCCGGGTACCCGCCACCGCGCGCGCCGGCCAGGTCGGTGTCGAGGCGGTCGCCGATCACCAGCGGACGGCTGGCCTCGGCGCGCTCGACCGCGAGCCGGTACATGGTGGGCGACGGCTTGCCCGCGCTGTCGGGCACGACGCCCGTCGCCGACCGCACGGCCGCGACCAGCGCCCCGTTCCCGGGCGCGAAACCACGCGCGGTCGGCAGCGAGAGGTCCAGGTTGCTCGCCACGTGCCACGCCCCGCGACCCACGGCGTACGCGGCCTCGGCGAGCTGGGTCCAGCCGACCTCGGGGGCATAGCCCTGCGCGACGGCGTCCGGATCGTCGTCCGCCGACCCCACCACGGTGAAGCCCGCCGCGCGGACGGCGGTCACCAGCCCCTTGCCGCCCACCACCAGCACCTTCGCGCCCGGATCAAGCCGGGTGGTCAGCAGCGCGGCGCACGCCTGCGCCGCCGTCATCACCTCGGCCGGCTCGGTCGGGATGTCGAGGCCGGTGAGCTGGCTCGCGACGTCCTCCGGCTCACGCGAGGCGTTGTTCGTCACGAACACCAGGCGCATCCCGCCCGACCGCGCGGCGGTCAGGCTCGCCGCGGCATGCTCGACGGGCAGATGCCCCTTGTAGGCCACGCCGTCGAGATCGACGAGCGCGAGGTCGTACGCCGTCGCGAGCGGGACGTCGCTCGCGAGCAGTCCGCCCGCGCCCGTCATGCCTTCTCCTGCCCGACGTCGGACCGGTCACCCGAGGCGGCGTCCGCACCCACGTCCGTGGCGGGACCAGCGGCACTCGGCTCCGTGTCCGGTTCAGGGCCGGACTCGAGGTCCGACTCCGGGTCGCTCGGTTCGTCGACGGCGTCCGCCTGCGGCTCGTCGAGGTCGTCCTCGTCGTCCTCGTCGTCCTGCGAATCGGCGGAGTCCGCGGAATCGGCGGAATCCGCAGAGTCAGCAGAGTCAGCAGAGTCAGCAGAGTCCGCAGAACCGGGCGAGTCCGCGGAGTCAGCAGAGTCCGCAGAACCGGCCGAGCCCTCGTCCTCGTCCTCGTCCTCGTCAGCATCCTCGGGCTCGTCCGCCGCGAACTCCTCCGGGTGATCGGCGGCGTACTCCTCCTCGGCGAGCGCCGCGTCCTCCTCGACGTCGAACACGGTGATGTCCTCCTCGGGGACGGTCGCACCGATGGCGCGTTCGAGCGCCTCGCTGTCGACCGTCGCGAGCAGGGCCGCGGCCTCGTCGTCCCGGCCTGCGGCCTCCAGCGCCACGGCACGGGCCTGGAGCACCCGCAGGCCGAGGTCGCCCGGGGCGTCCGCGGGAGCGATCTTGTCGAGCACGGCCAGGGCGGCGTCGTGCTCGCCCAGGTCGGACCGGGCGCCGCTCGCCACGATGGCGAGCTCGACCCGGCCGGTCGCGTCGAGCGACGCGGCCTCCTCCGACGCCGCGAGCGCGAGCGCACGCTCGGGCCGGCCGAGTCCGCGTTCGGCGTCGGCCATGATCGGCAGGTGCTCGGACGAGCCGTTCAGCCGGCGGACGGTGCGCAGCTCGCGCAGCGCCTCCGCGAACCGGTTGGTGCGGTAGGCAGCCAGACCTGCGGCCTCGCGGACGATGTCGATCCGGCCCGCGTGCCGCAGCGCGACCTGTGCGTGCTCGTACGCACGCTCCGGGTCGACGTCGAGCAGCCGGCCCGCCATCACCAGGTGCAGCCCGACGTGCTCCGCGTGCTCCTTGCTCAGCCCCCGCAGGCGCGAGCGCGCCTCCCGGTCGAGCTCACCGAACGAGACGTCGTCGGCGATCTCCGGTTCCGGGACGCGCGGAGCACGGTCGTCATGTTCCCGGCGGTCCTGGTCCCGGCGGTCGCGGTCGCCGTGCCCGCGGTCGTCACGACCGCGCGCGGGACGGTCACTGCCCCGGTCGAAACGACGGTCGCCACCCCGGCGATCGTCACGGCGATCGTCACGCCGGCGGTCGTCACGCCGGTCGTCACGCCGGCGGTCGTCACGCCGGTCGTCACTCCGGAACGGACGGTCGCCCGCGCCACTGTCCCGACGCGGACGGTCGCCCCGGTCGTCGAACGAACGGCGCGGACGGTCGTCCCGCCCGCGGCTGTCCCGCGCCCCGCGGTCGTCCCGGTCACCGTAGGAGCGGCTCGGCCGGTCGTCGCGCTCGAAGCTGCGCCGCGGACGGTCGTCCCGGTCACCGTACGAGCGCTGCGGGCGGTCGTCGTGACGGCGGGACGGGCGGTCACCGACCCGGTCGTCACGACGCGGACGATCCCCACCACGGTCCTCGAACGACCGACGCGGACGGTCGTCCCGGTCGACGCTGCGCCGCGGCCGATCCTCGTCACGGCGGAACGGACGGTCGCCCACCCGGTCGTCACGACGCGGACGATCCCCACCACGGTCCTCGAACGAACGCCGCGGCCGGTCCTCCCCGTAGGACCGGCGAGGACGGTCGTCGCTGTCGCCGTACGGACGCCGCGGGCGGTCGTCCCCACGACGGAAGGGACGGTCACCGACCCGGTCGTCACGACGCGGACGGTCCCCACCGCGATCCTCGAACGACCGACGCGGCCGGTCGTCGTCTCGGCGTGCCGGACGGCCCGCACCACGACCGTCCCGGTCCTGGTAGGAGCGGCCCGAACGGTCGTCGCCACCCCGGTACGGGCGGTCACCGCGGGCGCCGCGGTCGTCGCGTCCGCCCCGGTAGCCCCTGTCGCCGTCGCCCCGCTCGCCGGAGGTGCGGCGCGGACGGTCGTCACCGCGCCCGAAGGACCTGTCGCCCCCGCGGTCGTCCCGGCCCGGACGCTCGTCCCGACGCGGACGGTCGTCACGGTCGAAGGTCCGCCGCGGACGGTCGTCGTCGTACCGTCGCGAGCCGCCGCGAGCGCCGTCGTACCGGCCGCCCCGGTCTCCACCGCGCTCGTCGCGGCGGGGCCCCCGGCCCTCGGCCCGGCTGCCGCTCCTGCGTTCGCCGCGGCGGTCGCCCTCGCGGTCGTTCCCCTGGTCACGGGGCGTTTCGTTCACGGTGTTCCCTTCGATGACAGATGCCCGCACATTCTCCCATGCGCGCAGCCGTCTCCGAGGGTCAGAACGCTGTGACGTGCGCTGCCGGCGGCCTCACACGCGTGCCGGCACCACCTCCGGGTTGTAGGCGTCCGGGGTCCGCACCATCCGCACCCCGATCACCACCAGCGCCGCCACGACGAGCAGCAGCACCACCAGTCCGGCGTTGAACCCGAGCCCGAAGATCCACAGGTACCCGATCCCGCCCGCCGCGAGACAGTAGTAGGTCATCGGCAGGATCGTCCTGCGGATGAGGTCGCCCTCGCGGCCGAGCAGGCCCACGGTCGCGGCGGCCGCGACGACGTTGTGCACGGCCACCATGTTGCCCGCCGCACCGCCCACGGCCTGCAGGGCGGCGACGGTCTCGGGCGACGCCGCCCCGATGCCGAGGCCGGTGTTGAACTGGAACAGCGAGAACATCATGTTGGACACCGTGTTGGACCCCGCCACGAACGCACCCAGGGCACCGATGAACGGCGACACGATCGGCCAGCCCTGGCCGGCCAGGTCGGCGGCGGCCTGGGCCAGGGTGATGGGCATCGAGTCCAGGCCCGCGGCGTTGAAGTCGGGCCCGGAGTTGATGAAGATGCGCACCAGGGGCACCGCGCACAGCAGCGCGAACGCCGCCCCGCCGAGCTGGGCGCCCGCGACCCGCCACGAGGCGGCGATCTGCGACCGCCGCATGCCGTGCAGCACGTAGGTGACCAGGCACGCGAGCAGGAAGATCGCTCCCGGGGAGTAGAGGAGGTCCATGTTCTGGCTGATCCCGGTGCCGAAGATGTCGGGTACCTCGATGACGGCGGGGCCGGTGAGGAACTCCTTGATCGCGGGGACGTTCCGGGTCAGGAGCAGCAGGGCGGCCACGATCACGTACGGGGACCAGGCACGCACCATCGACATGCTGCGGGTCAGCGTGGCCGCCTCCTGCGTGGGGTCGACGGTGCCCATCCAGCGGTCGCTCCAGCGTTCCCGCGGCGGGAAGTCCCACACGTCCTGGGGCATGAGGAAGCCCTTGGACGACGTGAACATCACCAGCACCAGCCCGAGGAACCCGCCGAGCAGCGACGGGAACTCCGGCCCCAGCACGTAGGCCACGGTCACGTACGGCACGATCATCGCGAGGGCCGCGTAGACGGCGAACGGCGCGACGGCGAGCCCGGCCCGGAACGACCGCTTCTCGCCGTAGAACCCGCACATGAGCGTGACGAGGATGAGCGGCACCAGGATGCCGACGATGGCGTGGACGGTCGCCACCTGCGTGGCGGTGTGGGCGACGAAGCCCAGGTGGTCCAGCCCGAGCGCGTCGGCGCGCGCCTGTACCTCGGGTGCCAGGGCGCCGGACGTGTCGGCCAGCCCGGTCCCGAGCCCGGTGAGCATGGGCGTCCCGACGGCGCCGAAGCTCACCGGCGTGGACTGGATGACGAGGCCTGCCATCACGGCGGCCGCGGCGGGGAAACCGAGCGCCAGGAGGAGCGGCGCGACGACGGCCGCCGGCGTGCCGAACCCGGCCGCACCCTCGATGAACGACCCGAACAGCCAGGCGACGATGATCACCTGGACCCGCCGGTCGGGGCTGATGGTGGTGAACCCCGCTCGGATCGTGTGCAGCGCCCCGCTCTTGGTCAGGGTCTCCAGCATGAGCAGCGCACCGAAGATGATCCAGAGCAGGCCCACCGCGATGAGCAGCCCCTGCACCACGGACGCGCCCACGGCCACCGGAGACATCCGCCAGGCGAACAGAGCGATCACCACGACGACGGCGAGCCCGACGGGCATGGCGGTGCGGGCGGGCCAGCGGAACCCGAGGAGCAGGGTGCCGACCACGAGGATCGGGAGGAGAGCGAGCAGGGCGAGGACGCCGAGGTTGTCCATGGTGACTCCAGACCGGCCACGCTGCCGGGTAGGGTTCAGCGGATATTTCGCATGTCGGAACTATCACTCCACGTACTGACAAACGTAGCAGTTACCTCGGGTCATGGGGAATGCCCGCCACGAAGTCGCGACGCATATCTTCGGCTGCCCCCGAATCACCCCACCCAGAACCCTCCTTTCGTTGAGCCGGGCATCCTGCCGTGCCAGCGTCGGACTGGGCCCGCCGACAGACCGCGGGTAGTCAGCTCAACGAGGAGAACGGACGCAGATCATGACCCCCACCAGGAGATCCGCCGCCGCCTGGGCGGCGGCGGCCTGTGCGACGAGCCTGCTCGCGGCGGGCGTCGCGGTCGTACCGGCAGCGACAGCCGCGACCGACCCCGGCATCCTGCTCGTCGACCCCGTGCCCACCGAGGTGCTCGCCTCGGCCGGCGACCTCGCCGACCTGGGCACCGCCGTCGACGCACACCTGGCCGGCGACACCGTGTTCGTCGAGGTCAGCACCCCGCAGGGGCGCCGCGTCTACTGGCGACCGGTCGACGACGACACGGTCGCGTGGTCGGGCACCTGGGGCAACCGCACCCTGACCGGAAACCTGCTGGCCGCCGAGAACGACGCCCTCCTGCTCGACGTCGGCAGCACCCGCGTGCTGGCCTGGTCGCGCGACGGCGGCGGCAGCCGCACCCTGCCGGACGACGCCGTGCTCGGCCAGGGCGCGCAGTACGTGGCCTTCACCGGCGAGGGCTACTACGGCAGCCCCGGTCCGGTCACGCAGCTCGTGACCGGTGGTGACCAGATCCCCGTCAAGCCGGCGAACCCGTCGGACGGCTCGCTTCCCGACATCACCAGCGGCTTCGCCATCGCCGGCAGCACGTTGTACGGGGTGGACGTCTTCGAGTGGCCGGCAGCCTCGGCCTGGGACGCCGCCACCGGGAACCCGTGGCCGGCCGTCGGCGGCGACCCGTGCGACCAGCCACGCGACCTGGACGACCTCCGGATCGAGGACGCCCACGGCCGCTTCGCGCTCGCCAGCTGCCAGGACGGCGTCGTCGGGCTCACGGGAGACAGCGCCGAGGTGTACCGCGACGTCATGCTCGCCGTCCCGATGGAACGCACCACCACGCACCCGCAGCTCGGCGACGGCGTCGTGGTCGGCGTCTCTACCACGCGCGGCGACCTGCTCGCCGCGCCGACCCTGGGCGGCGCGCCCGGCACCCTCGGCGAGGCCACGGCCTTCGACCTGAACGACGCCGGCACCAACGTCGTCCTCGTGGACGACACCGGGGACGTACGAATCGCCCGCGACCTGACACCGTGGTCGTCAACGCCCGCAACGGAGATCGTGGACCACGCGGCACCGTCCGTGCAGGTCTTTCCCACGCCTCTCGAGCCCGCCACGCCGGAGACCGGCAGGTACGAGACCTACGTGCAGGCCCGCGACGTGGCGACTCCGCCGTTCGAAGAGTCGGGCGTCGCGGAGACCGAGACCGACCTGCGCGCCCGCATCAAACTTGCAGGCGAGACGGACTTCGGCGACCCGATGCCCGTGCCCGAGGGCGAGCCGGTCGAGTACCCGGTGGGCGCGACGGTCTGCTGGGAGGGCCGGGCGGTGGACAACGCCGGCAACGACAGCGGCTGGCAGGGCGAGAAGTGCGAGGTCGTACCCGACGTCACCAACCAGCTGGTTGCCGAGCCACTGCCCCCGGCGACGGACGCGAATCAGGGCAGGATCTTCTTCTACTACAAGGGCATGGACGATCTGTACTTCGCCGAGTCCGACGTGCGATACCGCGTCTACCCGCGAGGTGAGACGCCACCGGACTGGACCCTCGTGGAGGGCAACGGTGGCGGCTGGAGCCGCCTTTACGGCGCCGATGTGCCGAACGGCAGCTTCGTCTGTTTCCAGGCGCGCGGATACGACCTGAACGGAACCGCCGGGGACTGGACGCCCGAGGAGTGCACGTTCTCCGACGCATCCGAGCCCCGGATCAGGAGCCTGGCCTACCCCCGGTGGACCAAGCCCAGCCAGACCCGCGTGGTCGACGGCGTGCGCACCGCGGACCCGGTGTTCACCTGGGCCTTCTATGAGAACTTCGGCATCGAGGGCTACCTGGTACAGCGCAACCTGTCCCGCACCGAGGTCGGTGCTGAGCGGCCGTTCTGGACGACGAGCACCTCGTACACCCGCCCCCTGACCGAAGCCGGCCAGCACTGCTTCCGGGTCCGGGCCAAGGACCTGGCCGGGCACCTGAGTGCCTGGTCGGGCTGGCGGTGCTCCACCATGCCGGTCAGCTCGGCGAAGCTCGACGGTATGTCGTTCGGCCCGTACCACCACCGGGTCTGGCCCGGTACCGGCGACCTCGTCACCACCCGCGGCTACAGCGGCGTCGCGATCTACGCGAAGGTGACCACCGGTCCGCGGTTCGGCAGCATGAAGGTCTACATGGGGTCGCGGTTCCTCGGCACCGTGAACGCGCACGCGGCCGAGGCGGGCAGCAAGTGGGTCTGGCTGAGCCCCGGCGAAAAGCTGGACGGCAAGGTGCGATTCGTGGCGAACGCGGGCGACTTCGTGGACCTGCGAGAGTTCTACATCGCCCGCTGAGGCGCCGCACTGATACCGCGCCGAGGTCTCGGCTCGCGATGCTCGGGCCCGGAGCCGGCTCCCCGCTGGCACGGGCCCGAATTGCGGGCGCGTGCCAGCGGTGCGGGCCAAAGGTCCCATCTGGGCAGGGCTGCCGCCCCTGTTACGCCCCGGTCCCGCACCGCGAAGGTGGTGCCGGAGCCGAACTCGTTCGGCTCGCACGGAAACGGGAGGGCACCCGGTCCGATCTTGTTCAGCCGTCCGTTCTGCGGTGCCAGCCCCAAGGAGGGCAATCAACGCAACCAAAGGAACGGATCGATCATGAAACTCACCCGAAGACCGGCCGCCGCCTGGGCAGCCGGGATCTGTGCCGCGGGGCTTCTCGCAGCCGGTGCAGCTGCCACGCCAGCAGCCGTTGCCACGACCGCCTCCGACCCGAGCCTCCTCAGGGTGGAACAGGTACCCACCCAGGTGCTCGCCTCGTCCGAGGAGCTCGCCGGCCTCGGCAGGGTCGTCGACGCGCACGTGGCCGGCGACAACCTGTTCGTCGAGGTCATCAACCTCGCCGTGGGCCGTCGCGGGTACTGGCGACCGCTCGACGGCAGCGGCGACTGGTCGAGCTGGTGGGGCGATCGCTTCCTGAAGGGGGACCTGCTGGCGTCGGAGCACGACGTGCTGCTGCTCGACGTCGGCACCACTGACGTGCTCGCCTGGTCCCGCGACGGCGGCGGCTACCGCACCGTGCCGGAAGGCACCGTGCTGGGCCGCGGCGCACAGCGCGTGGCGTACCTCGCCGAGGGCAACTGGGGACTCGAGCCGGTCACGCAGCAGGTGACGGGCGGTGGGCAGAAGCTGCTTCAGCCCGGCGGCGGAGGAGACGGGACACCTCCCAAGATCGAGAACGGGTTCGCGATCACCGACAGCTCGCTGTACGCAGTCGACGACTCCGAGTTCCTGTGGTTTCCGCTCGTCCAGCAATGGAACGCCACAACCGGCTCCACCACCCCGATCGACGGTGACCCGTGCGGCGCCGTTCCCGGTGCGTCAGACCCGCGCGTCGAGGACGCTCGCGGCCGCTTCGCACTCGCTTCCTGCACGGACGGCGTCGTCGGTCTCACTGCGGACAGCGCGGGCGTGTACGACGACGTCACGCTCGCCGTCCGCATGAAGCGAACCGACACGCCGCCACAGCTGGGCAAGGGATTCGCGCTCGGGATCTCCACCGTCAGCGGCGAGCTGCTCGCCGCGCCGTACCTGGGCGGCACGCCAGGGACGCTCGGCCGGGCCACCGCCTTCGACCTGGACGACACCGGTACGGCTGTCGTCTTTGTGGACAACGTCGGGGACGTACGGATCGCCCGAGACCTCACGTCATGGTCATCCATCCCGGCAACAGAGATAGCTGTCGACGAGGCGCCGCCGGAAACGAGGTCCGTCTGGGCTGCCGGAGTCGTGCCCCTCGCTCCCGGCACCGCACGGTTCACGACGTTCGTCGGCGGCATCGACTACGGCACGCCGCCGTTCCTGCCGTCGGGCGTCGCGGAGGAGGAGCTCCGGTACCGAGTCCGCCAGGCCGGCGAGTCGCAGTTCGGCGACTGGATGCCGGCCCCTCCGGACGAGGTGGCGGAGTACCCCGCGCCGTCGCGCATCTGCTGGCAGGGCCGCATCACGGACAGGGCCGGAAACGCGAGTGCCTGGTACGACGGGGACTGCAAGGACACGGTCGGCACCACCAACCAGGTGGTGGCCCATTCGGTGCCGGCCGTCGTCCAAGCGGACGACGACGGCAAGACGACCATCGAGTACCGCTACCTCGGCGCGAGTGGCGAAACGCTGATCAGGTCCGACGTACGCTACCGCTGGTTCGTGCCGGGCGAGGCGCCTCCCGACTGGACGGTCAAGCAGGCTTCGGCCGACTTCGAAGTCGTCTTCCGGCTGCAGGACGTCCCCACCGGACACAACGTCTGCTTCCAGGCCCGCGGCTACGACGACGACGATTCGGTCTCGGAGTGGATGGCGGAGCGCTGCACGTACACGGACGGTGAGGCACCGCAGGTCACTGGTACGACGTACCCGCGGTGGATCAAGCCGAGCCAGACCCGCGTGGTCGACGGCGTGCGGACCGCGGAGCCGCAGTTCACCTGGACCGCCGAGGATGACTTCGGCATCGACGGCTACTCCGTGCAGCGCAGCCTGACCCGCAGTGCGACCGGCGCGGAGGAGCCGGTCTGGACCTCCGCCACCTCGTACACCCGCCCGCTGACGGAGGCAGGCCAGCACTGCCTGCGGGTGCGGGCCAAGGACCTGGCCCGTCGCTGGAGCAGCTGGTTGGGCTGGCAGTCCGATCACTGGGGCAGCTGGTCGGGCTGGCGCTGCTCCACCATGCCCGTGAGCGCCGACAAGCTCGACGGCCAGTCGTTCGGCCCCTACCTCCACCGCATCTGGCCCGGCAACGGCGACCTGATCACCACCCGCGGATACAGCGGCGTCGCGATCTACGCCAAGGTCAACACCGGACCCCGCTACGGAAGCATGAAAGTCTACATGGGATCGCGGTTCCTCGGCACGGTCAACGCTCACGCGACCGAGACCGGCAGCAAATGGGTCTGGCTCAGCCCCGGCGGCACCCTCGACGGCAAGGTCCGCTTCGTTGCCGACCCGGGCGACTTCGTCGACCTCCGCGAGTTCTACATCTCCCGCTAGAACCCACTCGGACCCGGCACCGGCTCCCCCGGTGCCGGGTCCGAGCCGTCACCGCAGCAGCTCCTCCGGCCCGGCGCCCCGCAGGGACGCGTCCAGCACCAGCACCATGTGCGCCGTCGGGATCTCCCTCCCCTGCCGCCGCAGCGCGTCGGTGATCTGCAGCAGGCAGCCGGGGTTGGACGTGACCAGCAGCTCGGCCCCGGTCGCCGCCACGTTCGCGGCCTTCCGGTCCCCCAGCTCCCGCGCAGGCTCGGGGTTGGTGAGGTTGTAGATTCCGGCCGACCCGCAGCACATGTCGCCCTCGGCGATCTCCTTGACCACCAGCCCCGGGATCGTCGCGAGCACTGCCCGTGGCTGGACCTTGACGCCCTGCGCGTGCCGCAGGTGGCACGCGTCGTGGTAGGCCACGGTCATCGGCAGCGGATGCCTGGGCGCGACGGGCTCCAGCTCCGCCAGCACCTCCGAGATGTCGCGGGTCTTCGCCGCGAACGACGCCGCCCGCTCCGCGTACTCGGGGTCGTCCGCCAGCAGGTCCGCGTAGTCCTTCATCGTCGACCCGCACCCGGCCGAGTTGGCCACTATCCGTTCCACGCCCGCGTCCGCGAACGTGTCGATGAGCGCCCGCGCGTAGTCGAGCCCCTCGGCCTCCCGCCCCGCGTGCACGGACAGCGCGCCGCAGCATCCCTGGTCGGGCGGCACGACGACATCGCATCCTTCCGCCGCCAGCACCCGCGCCGTCGCCGCGTTGACGCCCGGATAGAACTCGCGCTGCACGCAGCCCAGCAGCAGCCCCACGGTCAGCCGCTTCGTCCCGGCGGCAGGCACCAGGGCCGGCACCGGGACGCGCGGTCCCACGGGCGGGGCGATCGCCTCCATCGTCGCCAGGGTCGGCGAGACCCGCTCCAGCACCGGACGCACCACGCGCGACAGACCGGACCGCTGGTACGCCGCCAGCAGGGGCAGCACCCGACGCAGCCGCTCCGGCCGCGGGAACAGGGCGAAGATCGCCGACCGCAGCAGCCGCTGACCGAGCGTGCGGTGCTCCGCACCGCGCCGTTCGACCTGCTGCCGTGTCGCCTCCACCAGCTTGTCGTACTGCACGCCCGACGGGCACGCCGTCACACAGGCCATGCACCCGAGGCAGGCATCGACGTGCTGCACCAGCGCCGGCGACATCGGCTCCCCCTCCAGCCCCTCCTTCATGAGGTAGATCCGGCCGCGCGGGGAGTCCATCTCCTCGCCCCAGAGCGAGTACGTGGGACAGGCGGGCAGGCAGAACCCGCAGTGCACGCAGTCGTCCACGAGCTCGCGTCGCGGCGGGTGGTGCGCGTCGAACGCCCCCGACCCGTCGAACGAGCCCAGCAGGTCCGGCTTGGCCTCGGTCATCAGATGCCTCCCACGAATCGGCCGGGTGCGAGGTTCCGCCCGGGGTCGAGCTGCCGTTTGACGGCACGCATCAGGTCGAGCCCGCCCACCGGGCCCCACACGTCCATCGCGGCCCGCACCTCGTGCGACGCGCGCAGCACGGTCACGGTCCCTTCCCGCGGCGTGGCCGCAGCTCCCCGGAGGTGCCCGACGGCGGACGCGGTCGCCTCGGGTGTACCCGTGACCGCCCCGTACAGCACCCCCGCGGCGGTCCCGCGCAGCGCGGCGCCCACCCCGTACCGCTGCTCGGCGTCGCGCGCCGCCGCGAGCAGGCCGGCCACCCCGGTGAGCGTGGCGGTCGCCTTGACGAGCGTCCGGGGCTCCGCTCCCTCCGGGACCGACGGGAGCACACCGCTGCCGCCCGGCAGTGCCGCCCACCACTCGGGTGGCACCTCCTGGATCTGTCCGCCCACCAGCTCCGCCGCGGCGGCGGCCCGCTGCCCGACGGCGGTCTCCGCCCCCTCCAGCAGCACCGCCACGGTCGCGACGTCGCTCCCGGCAGGCCGGTCGATCTCGACCGCGGCGGGTGCGAGCTGGGACGCGACGACCGCCCGGGCCCGTGCCGCGACGTCGGCCAGCGGTCCGGAGGCGACCACGTACGCCCGCTCCGGCCGAGCCGGATGCAGCCGGAACGCGGCCCGCACGACGACACCGAGCGTGCCGTACGCACCCGTCAGGAGCTTGGCGAGGTCGTACCCGGCCACGTTCTTGACCACCTTGCCGCCGGAGGAGGCGACCGTGCCGTCGGCGAGCACCACGGTGGCCCCCAGCACAAGGTCGCGGATCCCGCCGCGCTGCAGGCGCCGCGGCCCCGACATCCCCGTCGACAGGGCACCGCCCACCGTCGACCCACCCGCGAGCCGGTCGGGCGGGAGGTCCACCACGAGCTCCTGCGCCGCACGACCGACGTGGTCCAGGAGCGCCGCCACCGGCAGCCCGGTCTCGGCCACGACCACCAGGTCACCCGCCTCGTGCTCGACGAGCCGGTCCAGGCCCGTGGTGTCGAGGATCAGGTCGGCACGCTCGGGCGGCGCTCCCCAGTCGAGCGCCGTCGCTCCCCCGCGCGCCACGGTGGCCAGCCCCTGCACGGTCGCCTCGCGCAGCACGGCGGCCACCCCCTCCGCCGACGCCGGCCGCGCCACCGCCGACGCCGCCACCCCGTCGACGGCGTCGCCCGGCCCCGCCTCCCGGACCTCGCCGCCGTGCGGGCGCACCGCGGCCTCGAGCCGCTCCAGGTCGGCCATCAGAAGAGCTCCGCCGCGCCCGACTCCACGAGCGGATGCGTGCCACGACGCCGCCCGGGCTGCTCACCGCACAGCCGCGGCGTGGGGAACACCTTGCCGGGGTTGGCGATGCCCTCCGGGTCGAACGCGCAGCGCACGGCCTGCATGGTGTCCAGGTCGGCGGGCGTGAACATGCGCGGCATGTGCTTGGCCTTGTCGGCGCCCACGCCGTGCTCGCCCGTGATGGAACCGCCGTGCTCCAGGCACAGGTCGAGGATGCCGCCGGCCACCGCCTCGGCGCGCTCCACGGCGCCCTCGACCGCGCCGTCGAACAGCACGAGCGGGTGCAGGTTGCCGTCGCCGGCGTGGAAGACGTTGGCGACCCGCACCCCGGCACTGTCGCCCAGCTCGGCGATCCGCCGGAGCACCTGCGGCAGGGCGGTGCGCGGGATCACGCCGTCCTGCACGATGTAGTCGGGGCTGATCCGCCCGACCGCCGCGAACGCGGACTTGCGGCCCTTCCAGATCAGGGCGCGCTCGGCGTCGTCGGCCGCGACCCGCACCTCGAACGCGCCGGCCGCCTCGCACAGCCGCACCACGTCGTCGAACTCCCCGGCGACGTCCGGCGCGGCACCGTCCAGCTCCACGACGAGCACCGCGCCGGCGCCTTCGGGATAGCCGCAGTGCACGGCCTTCTCGGCGGCCTCGATCGAGAGGGCGTCCATCATCTCGATGGCGGCGGGGATCACGCCGGCCGCGATGATCGCGGAGGTGGCGGCCCCGGCGTCGTCCATGGTGCGGAAGGCGGCCAGGAGCGTGCGCACCTCCTGCGGCAGCCGGGTCAGCCGCACCGTCACGGCGGTGACGACGCCGAGCGTGCCCTCGCTGCCGACCACGGCACCGAGCAGGTCGTACCCGGGCGGGTCGAGCGCCTTGCCGCCGATCTCGACCTGCTCGCCTGCGGGGGTCACCAGGTCCACGCCCGTGACATGGTTGGTCGTGAAGCCGTACTTGAGGCAGTGCGCACCGCCCGAGTTCTCGGCGACGTTCCCGCCGATGGAGCACACCGTCTGACTGGACGGGTCGGGCGCGAAGTAGTACCCGTCAGGACTGGTCGCGGCGGTGAGCTGCAGGTTGATGACCCCGGGTTCGACCACGGCACGCTGGTTGACGACGTCGGCCTCCCGCACCTCCCGCATCTGGGACAGCACCACCAGCACCCCGTCGGGGTGCGGCAGGGCACCGCCCGACAGACCCGTGCCGGAACCACGCGCGACGAACGGCACGCCGTGCCGCGCACAGACCCGTACCGTCGCAGCCACGTCGTCCGCGCTGCGTGCGAGCACCACCACGCCCGGCACCACGCGGTAGGCCGCCAGCCCGTCGGACTCGTAGGTCCGGCGGCGCTGCCGGTCGGTGATCACCCGGCCCTCGCCGAGCTCGGCCGACAGCTCGGCGACGACGCCGGCCAGCCCGCTGGAAGTGCTAGATCCCATCCGGCAACCTCCTCGTTGCACGCGGTACTCCGTTGAGTGCGGGATCTTCGCCCTCGAAACCGCGTCTCGAGGGCGAAGATCCCGCACTCGACGGGAAGGGTCAGGGCATGCGGTCGTATGCCGGCAGGGTGAGGAAGTCCGCGTAGTCGTCCGCCACCGCCACCTCCAGGAACGTCTGCTTCGCCTCCTCGTAGTCTGCCGCGTCACCCGGCAGCTTGGCGATCTCCTCCTCGACGATCTGGTCGATCAGCTCGTGCGTGACCCGGTGGCCGGTGTCGGCGAGGGTCACGTCGTTGTGCAGCCACTGCCACACCTGCGACCGGGAGATCTCCGCCGTGGCGGCGTCCTCCATGAGGTTGAAGATGGCGACGGCGCCGAGCCCGCCGAGCCACGCCTTGAGGTACTGGATGCCCACGGAGATGTTGTTGCGCAGGCCGGCCTCGGTGACGTCGCCGGGCGTGGCAGCGACGTCGAGCAGCTGCGCCGCGGTGACCTGCACGTCTTCGCGGGTGCGGTCGATCTGGTTCGGGTTGTCACCCAGCACCGAGGTGAAGACCTCCGTGCAGAGGTCCACCATGCCGGGGTGCGCCACCCAGGAACCGTCGAACCCGTCGTTCGCCTCGCGCGTCTTGTCGTCGCGCACCTTGGCGAACGCGGCGGCGTTGACCTCCTCGTCGCGGCTCGGGATGAACGCGGCCATCCCACCGATCGCGTGCGCGCCCCGGGTATGGCACGTCTTGACCAGCAGCTCGGTGTAGGCGCGCATGAACGGCACCGTCATGGTGACGGCGTTCCGGTCCGGCAGCATGAACTCCTTGCCGCGCGTCCGGAACGACTTGATCACCGAGAACATGAAGTCCCAGCGCCCGGCGTTCAGGCCCGAGCTGTGCTCCCGCAGCTCGTAGAGGATCTCCTCCATCTCGAACGCGGCAGGGTAGGTCTCGATGAGCACCGTGGCGCGGATGGTGCCCTGCGGGATGCCGAGATAGTCCTGGGCCAGCACGAACGCGTCGTTCCAGAGACGCGCCTCCAGGTGCGACTCCATCTTGGGCAGGTAGAAGTACGGCCCCTGCCCCTTCTCGATCTGCCGGAGCCCCGCCGTGGCGAGGTACAGCGCGAAGTCCACCAGGCTGCCCGAGGCCGGCCTGCCGTCGACCAGGACGTGCTTCTCCGGCAGGTGCCAGCCACGGGGACGGACGATGATCGTCGCCAGCTCCGCGTCGGGCTTGAGCGCGTAGTGCTTGCCGTTGTCGCCCGTGAAGTCGATGGTCCGGTTGATCGCGTCGAGCAGGTTGAGCTGTCCGCCCACGACCGCGCTCCACTGCGGGGTGTTGGCGTCCTCGTGGTCCGCGAGCCACGCCTTCGCACCGGAGTTCAGCGCATTGATGGTCATCTTGCGGTCGGTGGGGCCGGTGATCTCGCAGCGCCGGTCCTCGATGCCCGGCGCGGGCGGGGCCACGCGCCACGTGGGGTCCTCGCGGACGTGCCGTGTCTCGGGCAGGAAGTCGAGCGTGCCCCCGGCCGCGAGGTGCTCGACCCGCCGGCGTCGTGCCTCCAGCAGCTCGAGCCGCCGGTCGTCGAGCGCGCGGTGCAGCGCAGCGACCAGTCCGAGTGCCTGCGGGGTCAGCACCTCCTCGGCACGCGGTGCGATGTCAGCGGTGAGGGTCAGGCCGTCCGGAGTGTCCACTGTCAGTCCCTTGGTCGAGCGCCTGTGCGTCGAATCCCGCGCCGCATCTTCCACGATACGGAATCCGAATACTTCCTAGTGGAAACCCTAAGCGCCGCGGTCCCCGGGGTCAACGCATCGCTCAGCTCCCGGACAGCTCGCGCGCCACATCCTGGGCAACGTCCCGCAGCAGCGGCACCGCCCGCTCGCCGAACTCGAACGACACCCGTGCCGACGGCCCCGACACGGACAGCGCCGTCGGCACGGGCACGCCGGGCACGACCACGGCAAAGCACCGCACGCCCACCTCCTGCTCCCCGTCGTCGACGGCGTAGCCGCGGTCGCGGATCTCGCCCATCGCGGCAAGCAACGCGTCGACGTCGGTGATCGTCCGGTCGGTCGCAGGCTCCAGACCGGCGCGGACCGCGATGCCCCGGACCACGTCGTCCGACAGCTCACCCAGGAGCGCCTTGCCGACGCCGGTGCTGTGCAGGTGCACGCGCCGCCCCACCTCGGTGAACATCCGCATCGAGTGCGACGACGCCGCCTGCGCCACGTAGACGGCCATCTCACCGTCGAGCATCGCGAGGTTCGCGGTCTCCCCCAGCTCCCGGGCGAGCCGCGCCAGATGACGCCGCGCCCCGGCGCCGAGCTGACGACCGGCCGCCTCCCCCAGGCCCATGGCCCGCGCACCGAGCGCGTACCGGCGGGACGGCAGACGACGCGCGTAACCACGGGACACGAGGGTGCGCATCAGCCGGTGGATCGTCGGCAGCGGCAGACCGGACCGCTCCGAGAGCTCGCTCAGGCCGGCGTCGTCGCCGAGCTCCGCCAGGATCTCCAGCAGGTCGAGCGCTCGCTCGACCGACTGCACGCCAGCCTCTGCCATGTCGTCCTCCCCGCCGAACCGGCGGCCGGCAGGCCGCCGGAACCAGCATTCCACACGACGGAAGACGAAGATGTGCCCTGTTCGGGGCATAGAAATGCGTCAGGGGATGAACCGCTCCCGGCCACCCCCAGCAGGGGCGGTCCGGGGGTTCATCCCCTGACGCTGAATGGTT
>NZ_JBITFV010000009.1:0-202786 GCF_044456525.1 Promicromonospora sp. NPDC050880 | reverse complement strand
ACCATCCAGCAGCACGATCCGAAACAAGAGAGTCAAATAATTGGCATTGACTATCAAGCACACTGTTGAGTTCTCAAACAACCGACGCACACCGTCAGAGCCACAATCTTCCGACCGTTTCCCTGCCCGGGGCAGTTCCTCTAACTTACCAGATTCTTTCGGCCGATCAAATTCGCTTCCGTTCTCAGAACTGGAAGGAATCGCACCTGCCTGCCGAATTCGGCGACTCACCGAACGAGGGGAACACAAAGTTCCTTGATCCTGCTCGGTGGGTTTCAGCCCCGGCGCGGCCACTCGGTCCCTTGCGGGCCCCGTGTCCGTCTGCCCGTCGGGCTGACCTGGAGAACATTACACACGATCCTGCGTACGCGCCAACTCGGCTGTGGTGGCCTGCGGCACACTGCGTTTCCGCAGGTCAGCGACGCTTTGAACAGTCCATGGGCCGCGCTGGGAGAGTGCTTGTGACGGGGGCCACTGGCGGCGACCCGCATGCACGGCCCGCGCACCTCCCCCAGGCCGTTCGTTGCCCGGCGCCCCACCCGCATTTTCCGGTCCACCGCGCCGTGTCGTCCCGCAGGCCGGGTGTCACAGCCTCGTACTACGTTCGTGTCGTGACATCTGAGCCCGCCCCGACCTCCCCGGACCCGGCGTCCGGCGACGTACGACAGGCGGCACCGCCCGGCGTCGTCCGCCGCGCGACCGTCGACGACGCGGCCGAGGCCGCGTGGCTCGCTGCGCTCACGTTCCCGCTCGCGTGCCCGCCCGGGACCACGCCGTCGGACACGGCCGCGCACATCGCCCGCAAGCTCACGCCTGCGCACTTCCGTGCGTGGGCGGGCAGCGATCGCCACGCCCTGCTGGTGCACGACGACGGCACCCGGCTGCTCGGTTACGCGCTCCTGGTGCTCGGCACGCCGGACGGGGCGACGGAGGCAGGGGTGGTTCGCGATGCGACCGGGCAGGAGGCGCCGTACGTCGAGCTGTCCAAGATCTACGTCCACCCCGACGTCCTCGGCGGCGGTGTCGCGAGCGCGCTCATGCGGGGTGCCGTGGCGGCCGCCGCGCAGCTCGGGCCCGGGCTGCCGCTCTGGCTCGGCACCAACGCGCTGAACCAGCGCGCGCAGGCCTTCTACCGCAAGAGCGGCTTCGAGGTGGTCGGCAGACGCACCTACGTGGTGGGCGGCGTGGAGCACGACGACGTCGTGCTCGTGCGCGCCGGGTCCTGACCCAGGCCCGCCGCGGTGCGGTGTGGCCGGCGCCGCAGGGCGCCGGCCACACCGCACTCATGTCGTCCGGTCCGGCTCAGCAGTCCTTCGCGCGCAGCGAGCGGATCTCGACGTACGACCGCTCGGCGTTGCCGAAGGAGTCGACCGGGTAGCCGGGCGCGGCCACCGTGGCGGCGTTGTCCTGCTCCCAGATGCCGTGCCGTCGGCCGGAGCCCGCGAGCGCCGACAGGAACTCGGTGTAGGGCAGGTCGCCGGCGCCGAACTCCACGATGTCGTAGCCCCCGGTGTTGGCCGGGTTCGCGTCGCCGTCCTTGAGGTGCAGCAGCGGGTAGCGGTGCGGGTCGCGCTTGACGTAGTCCACCGGCTCGAAGCCCGGGTAGCGGTGCTGCCCCACGAACGCCCAGTAGACGTCCATCTCGAGGAAGACCTTCCTCGGGTCGGTGTTGTCGTAGAAGACGTCGTAGAGGCGCACGTCGGGGTTGTCGGTGGCGAAGCCGAACTCGCCGTCGTGGTTGTGCTGGTAGAACTTCAGGCCGCGGGCGGCAGCGGCCTCCCCGAAGCCGTTGAACTGCTCGGCCGCGGCGAGGTAGCCCGCGACCGTGCGGTTGTTGGTGGGCGCCTGCGCGGTGCCCACGTGCTCCATGCCGAGGATCTCGGCGATGTCGAGCTCGCGCTCCATGTTGTTCGCGAAGTCGGCGATGCCGCGGTGCGACCCGACGGCCCGCAGGCCGTTGTCGTCCAGGAGCTGCCTGATCTCCTCGGGCGTGATCGCGCCGACCTGTCCCTGGGTGTACCCGGCGAACTCGATCTCCGCGTACCCCATGTCGGCCAGCCGCTCGAACACGGTACGGAAGCCGAGCGAGGACACCTTGTCCCTGATCGAGTACAGCTGGATGCCGATGTGACCGGCGGGCACGAGCACCCGGCCGCGGCGGGCGGTCTCCGTCGCGGTCGCCGTCGTGGAGGCGAGGGTCGAGGCGGCGGCGCTGCCTGCGAGGCCGGCTCCGGCCAGCGTCGCCGCACCCACGGCCACGGTGCCGCCGGCCAGCCTCAGGAAGTTCCTGCGGTTGACGTCAGTGCGTGATTCCATCACTGCTCTCCTTCGGTCCGAGCGGCCCCGGTCGGGCCGGTCGAGTCTTGTGCGGCGGCCGGCGGCGTCCCGACGCCCTCACCCACCATGGTGATCGCGTCGAGGTCGAGGCTGCCGGTCGCGGTGACGTAGAGCGTCCCCGTGGCGGACCGGTCACCGAACGACAGGCCGAGGTCACGCCACGTGCCCGCGGTCACCTTCGCCGTCGCGAACGGCTTGGCCGTGGGCGAGTCCCAGCGGAGCTGGAGCGTGCCCTTGCCACGCACCGTCGCGGTCGCGCTGTCGATGCCGGCCAGGCTGACCCGGTCGAGGGCGACGGAGTCCCGCTTGCCCAGGCCGGCCACGTAGGCGCCGGCCGAGGCCGCCTCGTCCTGGACCACCTCGGCGCCGGTGACCTCACCGTGCTCGGCCTCCTGCAGCTTCGGGTTCAGGCGCAGCGTGGCCTCACCGGCAGCCGGCGGCAGGCCGTTGGCCCCGTTGTCGGTGTAGGTGATGACGACGGCGCCGTACAGGTGCGCGCCCTCGCCGTGCTCCGGGGAGTTGGGGTCGGTCGGGAACACGCCGGTGCAGCCCGTGCCGGAGACCTCGGGGTGGGCGTGCTCGTCGTGGCCGAGCCCGTAGGACCAGGCGACCCGCTCGCAGACGGTCTCGGTGCCGTCCTCGGCGTCGTTGGTGGTCACCTGGAAGGCGACCTCGTCGCCCCAGTCGAAGAACCCGCCGTCGGCCGGGAGGTCGACGGTCACCTCGGGCGCCTCGTTGCCGACGCTGATCGACGTCGAGGTGAGCGTGCGCTTGCCGCTGCCGTCGGTGACCCGCAGGCGTGCGGTGTAGACGCCGAGCTCGGTGTAGGTGTGCGTGACCTCCGGCCCGGTCAGGTCGAAGGTGCCGTCGCCGTCGACGTCCCACTCGTAGGTGAGCGCGTCGCCGTCCGGGTCGCTGGAGCCCGACGCGTCGAACGTGACCTCGACGGGCGCGGACGCGGACGACTCCGGCGTGGCCGTGAACTGCGCCTGCGGCGCCTTGTTGCCCTCGGCGTAGTCGATCCGGTAGAGCCCGGAGTCCGGGTTCTGGCGGAAGAACCCGTCGCCGTACTCCAGGACGTACAGCGAGCCGTCCGGGCCGAACTCCAGGTCGATCGGGTTGTCGTTGATCGGCATGCCCGCGGCGGTGAGCGCCGAGTTGGGGAAGAAGTCCTCGATCTCGCCCACCTCGAACGTGGACCAGTCCACGCTGAACGCGGCGTAGTAGTCCTGGGAGAACTCGCCGAAGAAGGCCTTGCCGTCCCAGTACTCCGGGAGCTTGCCGGGCGCCGTGCTGTCGGCGTCGTAGTGGTAGACCGGGCCGCCCATCGGCGCCTGGCCGCTGCCCGAGCCGAAGCTGACGAGCTCGTCCCGCGGCTGCTGGCCCGGCTGGTCGCCGTAGTACAGGGTGGCCGCCCGCGACGGGGGCAGGTTCGTCAGGCCCGTGTTCCACCGGGAGTTGTTGACGGGTGCCGCGCAGTCGAAGAACTCACGCGGCGTCGCCGTCTCGAAGTTCCACTCGTTGTAGGCGGCGTTCGGCCCGTGGCAGTACGGCCAGCCCGCGTTGTGCGGGTCGTCGAGCCCCACCGCGTTCCACTCCACGTAGCCCATGGGGCCGCGGTCCGCGTTCGCCGCACCGGCGTCGGGCCCGTAGTCGCCCCAGGTCAGGGAGTTGGTCTCCGGGTCCACCTCGATACGGAACGGGTTGCGCACGCCCATCACGAAGATCTCGGGACGCGTGCCCTCGGTGCCGGGGGCGAACAGGTTGCCCGCGGGGATGTCGTAGGTGCTGCCCTGGCCCGGCGCGGTGCCGGCGGGGATCTCGTCCTTCACGTCGATCCGCAGGATCTTGCCCCGCAGGTCGTTGGTGTTGCCCGCGCCGCGCCGCGAGTCGAAGCCCGGGTTCATGTTCGGGGCGTCGTTGTTCGGGGCGTAGCCGTTGGCGCCCGGTGTGCCGGCCGGGGTGTTGTCACCGGTCGACAGGTAGAGGTTGCCCTCGCCGTCGAAGTCGATGTCGGCGCCGACGTGGCAGCACTGGCCGCGCTGCACCTCGATGTCGAGGATCGGCTGCTCCGAGTCGAGGTCGAGCGCGTCGCCGGTCCAGGTGTAGCGGGCCAGGCGGTTGACGCCCACCCACTGGTCCCAGTAGCTCTCGTCCTCGCCCGCGGGGAGCGTGTTGGGCGCGTTGCCGGCCGGGGTGTCCGCCGCGCCGTCGCCGTCGGCGTCCCGCGGCGCGTACACGAGGTAGACCTGGTTGCTCTCCTCGAAGTCGGGGGCCAGGGCGATGCCCTGCAGGCCGTCCTCCGAGTTGGCGTACACGTCCAGGGTGTTGACGACCCGCGTGACGCCCGTGGCCGGGTCGGTCAGGCGGACGTCGCCGTTCCGGGCGGTGTGCAGCACACGCTGGTCGGGCAGCACCGCCATGTCGATCGGCTCACCGACGTCCTTGGTGAGCAGGATCTTCTCGTAGTTCCCCCAGTCGGTGTCCGCCGCCGTGGCGGCTGCGTCCTCGTGCCCGTCGTGGGCGGACGCCGGGGTGGCCAGCAGAGCCGTGCCGACCAGGGCGGTCGCGGCGAACGCCGCGACCGTCTTTCGCCGCGCACGCGCGCGAGCCTGGATAGTCTTCATACGTGATGCAGCTCCTCGTCGAGTTCGTCACGCCGGCCGGGCCTCGTGCGCATCCCATTCGTCCGGGGCCCGGTCTTCATGCGGGGTCGGCGTCGCGCGGCGACGCCGGGTGGTGCTGGTTGGTTCCCTGACGTACCTCCCTGTCAGCGGCCCGTGGCCGTCAGCGGGTCGAGAAGGCGGCGTCGAACGCGGAGTCCGGCGCGTCGTACGCGTGGGAGCGCACGAACTGGAGGGCCTCCGGCGCACCGACCAGGCGGTCCATGCCGGCGTCCTCCCACTCCACGGAGATCGGGCCGTCGTAGCCGATCGTGTTGAGCATGCGGAAGGCGTCCTCCCACGGGACGTCGCCGTGCCCGGTCGACACGAAGTCCCAGCCGCGGCGCGGGTCGGCCCACGGCAGGTGCGAGCCCATGCGGCCGTTGCGGCCGTTCGTCATGCGCTTCTTCGTGTCCTTGCAGTCCACGTGGTAGATCCGGTCCTTGAAGTCCCACAGGAAGCTGACCGGGTCCAGGTCCTGCCACACCATGTGGCTCGGGTCCCAGTTCAGGCCGAACGCCTCGCGGTGGCCGATCGCCTCGAGGGTCCGCACGGTGGTCCAGTAGTCGTAGGCGATCTCGCTGGGGTGCACCTCGTGCGCGAACTTCACGCCTACCTCGTCGAACACGTCGAGGATCGGGTTCCAGCGGTCGGCGAAGTCCTGGTAGCCGGCCTCGATCGCGGCGTCGGAGACCGGCGGGAACATCGCCACGTACTTCCAGATCGCGGACCCGGTGAACCCGATGACGGTCTTGACGCCGAGCTTCGCCGCCAGGCGGGCGGTGTTCTTCATCTCCTCGGCGGCGCGCTGCCGCACGCCCTCGGGGTCGCCGTCGCCCCAGACGCGGTCCGAGACGATGTCCCGGTGGCGCTGGTCGATCGGGTCGTCGCAGACGGCCTGGCCCTTGAGGTGGTTCGAGATCGCCCACACCTTCAGGCCGTGCCGCTCCAGCAGCTCGAGGCGGCCGGCGACGTACTCGTCGTCGTCCCACCGCCAGGGGTCCAGGTGGTCGCCCCAGCAGGCGAGCTCCAGGCCGTCGTAGCCCCACTCGGACGCGAGACGTGCCACCTCCTCGAGCGGCAGGTCGGCCCACTGGCCGGTGAACAGGGTGATCGGTCGTGCCATCTTTTCCTCCGTCGTTGGTACCAGGTCCCGTGGTGCGGGGCGGGCGGCGCCGCCCACCCCGCACCACGCGTATCAGGTGCAGTCGGGCTCGTCGAGCGTCACGACGAGCCGTGCCTCGTCCCGCGGCCCGTCGGTCCAGTCCCCGCGCAGCACCAGCTCGGTCCCGCGCTCGGCGCGCGCGGTCACCAGGTAGCGGCCCGGGTCCAGGTCGTTCGAGCTCGCGACCGGGCGGCCTGCCTTCCTCCCGTCCCATGTGGTGATCCGGTAGGACCGCACGCCCTCGACGGCGCGCGGCACGATCGCCCCGCCCGCGTCGCAGGTGGGCTGCACGACGTCGACGGCGGGCGACGACGGGAGGTACGCGACCCCGTCGCCCACGAAGTCGAGCCAGTTGACGTTCGACTGGCCGGCCGTCTGCACGAAGTAGAGCGTGCCGGTGCCGGCCGGGACGTCGTGCAGCGTCGCGGTGACGTCGGTGTAGACCTGCCAGTCACCGGTGGCCGGGACGGACACGCTGCCGATCTCCGGCCCGTCCGGTGCGTTCCACCGCACCGAGATCGGTCCGCCGCCGCTCGGCGAGGCCGCGCGCAGCGTGACCGCGTCGATGTTCGTCAGCGAGATCGGTGCGTACGCCCACCAGTCGTCGGGCTCGATGTACCCGATGTTCTGGCCGCCGCCCGCGCTGTCGCCCGTGCCCTCGCGCTGCACGCCGGGGTCACCGCTGCTCGTCGAGCCGGGCAGCCGGCCGGTGTCGGTGAAGTACTCGGCCTGGAGGCGCTTGGGCTGCAGCACCTGGAGGTCGTTGGCGGTCAGCGGGACGCCCACCTCGCCGCCGTCGTCGGTGTAGGTGGCCTCCAGCGTCCAGAACATGTTCGCGTCGGCGCCGTGCCCGTCGTCCGCCGCGGTCTGCAGCACGCCGGTGCAGCCGGTGAGCTCCTCGATGGGGTGCGAGTGCGAGTCGTGGCCCAGCGAGGTGTACAGGGTGACGTCGGCGCAGTCCACGGTGCCGTCGGGGTCGTCGACGTCGACCTCGTAGCGCACCCGGTCGCCCCAGGCGAAGAGCCCGCCGTCGTCCGGGACGGTGAGGGTGACCGTCGGCGCGTCGTTGCCGACCACGACGTTCACGTTCGCGACGCCGGTCGCACCGCTCGCGTCCGTCGCCGTGAGCTGCGCGGTGTAGGAGCCGTTCTCGGTGTAGGTGTGGGCCGGGTCCGCCTCGTCGGACGTGGTGCCGTCCCCGAAGTCCCAGTGCAGCGTGATCGGCTCGCCGGCCGGGTGCCGCGTGCCGTCGGAGGAGAACTGCACGGCGAGCGGCGCGTGGCCGTCCGTGACGTCGGCGGACGCCTGCGCGATCGGCGTGCGGTCGCCCTGGGTGTAGGCCACCCGGTAGACGCCGCTGGTGTCGTTGTTGCCGCCGAAGCCGCTGCCCCAGTCGATCACGTAGAGGGCGCCGTCCGGGCCGAAGTCCATGTCCATGGCCCGGTCGAAGCCCGCCGCGGGGTCCAGGAGCCCGGGCAGCACGCGGTTGATGTCGACGAGGTCGTCGCGCTGCTCGCCCGTGAGCTGGAGCGAGTAGACCTTGCCCTGGTTCCACTCCCCCAGGAACGCCTTGCCGTCCCAGTAGGCGGGCCACTTGACGTCGGAGTCGAGCTCGGGGTCGAACTCGTAGACCGGGCCGCCCATCGGCGCGCCGCCGCCCCCGATCTCGGGGAAGTCCGGGTTGCCGCCGTAGCCGTACCAGATCTCGGCCTCCTGGGCGGGCGGGAGCTGGGCGAGCCCGGTGTTGTTCGGCGAGTCGTTGACGACGCCGCCCGCGCAGTCGAACGCCGCGCCGGACGTGCCGGTGGCGAAGTCGTAGTCGACGTACGGCGTGCTCGCGCCCGTGCAGTACGGCCAGCCGTAGAAGCCCGGGTCGCTCACCACGTTCCACTCCACGACGCCGGCCGGGCCGCGGGCCGGGTCGGCGGTCCCGGCGTCGGGACCGTAGTCGGCGACGAGCACGTTGTCGGTCTCCGGGTCGATGCCGATGCGGAAGGGGTTGCGGAAGCCCATCGCGAAGATCTCGGGCCGGGTCTGCGCGGTACCGGGGGCGAACATGTTGCCCTCGGGGATCGTGTACGTACCGTCCGGCTCCGGGTGGATGCGCAGCACCTTGCCGCGCAGGTCGTTGGTGTTGGCGGCCGTGCGCTGCGCGTCGAAGGCCTCCCGCCCGGACCGCTCGTCGATGGGGGCGAACCCGCTCGACTCGAACGGGTCGGTGTTGTCGCCCGTGACCAGCACCAGGTTGCCCGCGGAGTCGAACTGCATGTCGCCGCCCGCGTGGCAGCACCGGTCACGCTGCGTGGTCACCTTCAGGACGGCGATCTCGCTGGCGGGGTCGATGGTGCCCGTGGCCGGGTCGTAGGTGAACCGCGAGACCCGGTTGTGCGGGCCGTCGCCGCCCACGTCCTCGGGCGACCAGTACAGGTAGACCCAGTGGTTGGTGGCGAAACCGGGGTCGAGCACGATGCCGGTCAGGCCGTCCTCGTTCGCGAGCGTCACGTCCAGGGTCACGGCGGTGGTCGTCAGGTCGGTCTCCGGCGAGATCACCTGCACCCGGCCGTCGCGCTCGACGTAGAAAACGGTTCCGTCCGGAGCGACGTCGAGCATCATCGGGTTGGCCGTGTTCTCGTCCAGCGGCACCGTCTCGTAGCTCGAGTCCTGCGTGGCGTTGCAGTCCGAGTCGACGACGCCCGCCGCGGTCTGGATGCCGCCCAGCAGGTGCTGCAGGAAGGCCGGCTCCGCGTACGACTCGTTGGTGTGCCCGCCGCCCGTGTACCAGGACCGGCCGCCGTCGTAGGTCTGGCACCAGGCCGTCGGGTGGTCGGCACCCATCGCGCCGCCGCCGGGGTCGTAGCTGTCCTCGTCGAGGCTGGCCAGGACGTGCACGTCACCGCGCGGGTTGGACCGGAAGTTGTACCACTCGTCGTACCGGTCCCACCGGTCGGGCAGGTGCGCCGTGGACGCGTGGGCGTGGTCCTCCACGTCGATCGTCGCGTCCTGGTTGGCGGGATGGCTGTTGAAGTAGGCACCCACGAGCTCGCCGTACCAGGGCCAGTCGTACTCCGTGTCGGACGCCGCGTGGATACCCGCGTAGCCGCCGCCACCCTGGATGTACCGCTCGAACGCTGCCTGCTGGTCACCGTTGAGCACGTCGCCCGTCGTGGACAGGAAGACGACCACCTCGTAGCCGGCCAGGCCCTCGTCGGAGAAGACGCTCGCGTCCTCCGTGGCGGTGACGGTGAAGTCGTTGGCGGCGCCGAGCTGGGTGATCGCCTCGATGCCGGCCGGGATGGAGCCGTGCCGGAAGCCCGCGGTCTTGGAGAAGACCAGGGCGTCGAAGGGTTCCGCCACCTCGTCGGCGACCGCGTCGGCAGGTGCGGCGGCGACCTCGGCCGGGACGGCCCGGGACGTGGTGGGTGGTGCGGCGGCCGCGGCCAGAGCGGCCGGGACGCCGAGCGCGGTCACGGCGGCTGCCGCGACCGCGGACCGCAGGATGCGGCGGGTTCGTTGCACGTTTCTCACCTATGGCTCCTCATCGAGTCGGGTCAGTACTAGTGCGGTGCGGTACTTCTCGTGCGGTCGTTCTCGTGCGGTACTGCCGGGGACCGGGAGGCCGGCCCGGACACGTGGCCCGGGCCGGTCCCGCTCCGCCCGCGGGCGCCCGGCCTACCCCGGCCGGGCGCCCGCCACAGCTCAGACCAGGGACACCCAACCCCCTCCGCCGGCCGCGCTGCGCTCCACGGCGTCCAGCACCCGCTGGACCCCGAGCCCGTCGGCGAACGACGGCGTCGGCTGCTTGCCCGCGGCCAGGTCGCCGATCAGGTCGACGACCTGGTGCGTGAACGCGTGCTCGTACCCGAGCCCGTGCCCCGGCGGCCACCACGCCCCGCCGTAGGGGTGCTCCGGCTCGGTGACCACGATCCGCCGGAACCCCGCCGTCGCCGCCTCGTCGGTGGCGTCGAAGAAGTGCAGCAGGTTCATGTCCTCGAAGTCGAAGGCCAGCGAGCCCTCCGAGCCGTTGACCTCCAGCCGGATCGCGTTCTTGCGGCCCCAGGCGAACCGGGTCGCCTCGAAGGTCGCCAGCCCGCCGCCGGACAGCCGGCCGAGGAACACCGCGGCGTCGTCCACGGTGACCTTGCCGGTGCGGCCGGTGTCGGCCACCCCCGACAGGCCGGACGACGCCGCGGCCTCCGGACGCTCGTGCACGAACGTCTCCAGCAGCCCGCTCACGCCCGTGAGCGACTCGCCGGTGATGTACTGCGCGAGGTCCACCACGTGGGCGCCGATGTCGCCCAGCGCACCGGAACCCGCCTTCTGCTTGTCGAGCCGCCACGACATCGGCGCCTGCGGGTCGGCGATCCAGTCCTGCAGGTACTGCGCGCGCACGTGCCGCACCTGACCGATCCGCCCCTGCTCGACGAGCTGCCGGGCCAGCGCGATGGCGGGCACGCGCCGGTAGGTGAACCCCACCATCGCGCGCACGCCCCGCTCGGCGGCGGCCTCCGCGGCCGCCACCATCGTCTCCGCCTCGGCCACGCTGTTGGCCAGCGGCTTCTCGCACAGCACGTGCTTGCCCGCCTCCAGTGCGGCCACCGCGATCTCCGCGTGCGTGTCGCCCGGCGTGCACACGTCGACCAGTCCGATGTCGTCCCGGGTCAGCAGGCCCTGCCAGCCGACCACGGCCTCGTCCCAGCCCAGCCGGCCGGCCGCCGCACGGACCGCGGCCTCGTCCCGGCCCGCCACCGCGCGCATGCGCGGCGCCAGGGCCAGGTCGAAGAACCGCGGCGCCGTGCGCCAGGCCTGCGAGTGTGCCGCCCCCATGAACGCGTAGCCGACCATGCCGACGCCGAGCTCGTTCTTCTCACTGCTCATACCGCGCCTCCCCCCACTGTTGTCCCACTGTCGTGCAGCACGCCCGGACGGGCGTCGTCCCGATGAGTCACAGCGTCAGGAGTCGAAGCCGATGGGCAGGTACTCCTCGACGTTGTCCGCCGTGACGACGGGCGCGAAGAGCTGGACGGTGCGCGGCACGCCGATCGAGGCGAGGTCGCTCACGTTCTTGTTCTGGGCGATCAGGCGGGCGAGCTTGACGCCGTCGGCCGCCTGCGTGGACGGGTAGATGACGGTCGCCTTGACGACGCTCTCCGGGTCCTGGATCTTCTCCATCATGTTGTTGGACCCGGCACCGCCGACCAGGAAGAACTCGTCGCGGCCGGCGTTCTCGATGGCCGCCAGCACGCCGATGCCCTGGTCGTCGTCGTGGTTCCAGATGGCGTCGATCTGCGGCTCGGCGGACAGCAGGTTCGCCGTCTGCTCCTCGCCGGACTCGACCGTGAACTCGGCCGCGACGCGGGCGTCGACGTCGAGCCCGCAGTCCTCGAGGGCGTCCGCGAAGCCCTGGCTGCGGTCCTGGGTCAGCGGCAGCGAGTCGATGCCCGCGATCTCGGCGACGACGGCGTCCGGGTTGTCGCCGAGCTGCTCGCAGATGTAGGTGCCGGCGCTCACGCCCATGCCGTAGTTGTCGCCCAGCACCGTGGCGCGGGCGGCGAACGGGCTGGTGAACTCGCGGTCCACGTTGATGACCGGGATGCCGGCCTCCATGGCCTCCAGCGCGACGTCGGTCAGCGCGGCGCCGTCGAACGGGAGCAGCACGATGGCGTCGACGCCGTCGTTGATGAAGCCCTCGATCTGACTGATCTGGACGTTCACGTCGTTGGTGCCCTCGGCGACCCGGAGGTCGACGTCCTCGTACTTCTCCGCCTCGGCGCGGGCCGCGGTGGTGATGGCACCCATCCAGCCGTGGTCGGCGGCGGGGGCGGAGAACCCGATGACGACCTCGTCGCCGGGCTCGTCGTTCTCGGTGACGGCGACCGGACCGGTCGCGGCGTCCTCCTCGGTCTCGCGGGGCTCGTTGCTCACGCAGCCCGCCAGGAGCAGTGCGGCGCAGGCCGTGGCGGCCACGGCGCCGGCGACGCGGCGCGGACGGACGATGGACGAGGACATGGTGATCTCCCTTGATCCTGGGTGGAACTGCTGGGTTGTCTCGGACGGGGTGTCGCGCAGGGTCACGTGCTCGTCACCTTCTCGCGCGACGCGAACCACTGCTGCAGCAGCACGGCGCCCACGATGATCGCGCCCTTGGCGATCGCCTGGACCGAGCTGTCGAGGTTGTTGAGGACGAAGACGTTGGTGAGCGTCGAGAAGATGAGGACGCCCAGGACGGTGCCCATGATGGTGCCGCGGCCGCCGGCCAGGAGCGTGCCGCCGACGACGACCGCCGCGATGACGTCCAGCTCCAGCAGCGTGCCGTGCGTCGAGGAGCCGGCGGTGGTCCGGGCCAGGAGGATCACCGCGCCGATGCCCGCGGTCAGGCCGGCGAGCCCGTAGAGGTACAGGGTGTGCCGCTTGATCTTGATGCCGGCCAGGCGCGACGCCTCCGGGTTGCCGCCCACGGCGACGGTGCGGCGGCCGAACGTGGTGCGGTTCAGCAGGAACCAGCCGGCGGCGGCGACCACGACGAAGATCCACACGATCGTGGGCACGCCGAGCGGCCGCGACTGGAAGACGTCGAGGAACGGGTCCACGTACTGGATGACCTGGGTCCGGCGCCCGGCGATGATCTCCGCGAGCCCGCGGGCGGCGGCCAGCATCGCCAGCGTCGCCATGAACGCAGGCATCTTGCCGTAGGCCACCAGCAGGCCGTTGATCAGGCCGGCCACCAGACCGACGGCCAGCGCCGTCACCGGGACGACCCACCACCCGTAGTCCTCCGCCATGTACTGGGTCGACAGCGTCGAGGCCCAGACGGAGGCCAGCCCGACGACGGCGCCGACCGACAGGTCGATGCCACCGGAGGTGATGACGAACGTCATGCCGATGCTCACCACACCGGTCACCGCCGCGAGGCTCAGGACGGTGATGAGGTTGCCGGTGCTCCAGAACCGCTCACCACCGGTCGCGATGCCCACGACCACGAGCAGGACCAGGGCGAGCACGAGGCCGCCCATCCGCAGGGCCGGACCCATGAGGGCCGATCGTTGGCTCACGCCACACTTCCTTCCATGACCAGGTCGAGCACGGCGTGCTCGTCGATTTCGTGGGCCGGGCTCTCGTGCACGGCCTGGCCGTCGGAGATGACCAGTACCCGGTCCGCCAGGCCGAGCACCTCGGGGATCTCGCTGGACACGACGATCACGGCGGCACCGTCGTCGGCCAGGCGGCGGATCAGGGTGTAGATCTCGGCACGCGCGCCGACGTCGACGCCGCGCGTGGGCTCGTCGAGCAGGAGCACGCGGCAGCCGTGCACGAGCCAGCGGGCCAGCAGCGCCTTCTGCTGGTTGCCGCCGGACAGCGTGCGGGCGTTGCGGTCCACGGACGCGGGTCGCAGGTCGAGGGCCTCGACCTGCTCCCGCGCCGCGGCGCGCTCGGCGCCCTCGTCGAGCAGACCTCCGCGGGCGATGCGCGCGAAGGTGGACAGGGTGATGTTGCGGTAGACGGGCTCGTCCAGGAGCAGGCCCTGGCTCTTGCGCTCCTCGGGGCACAGGCCGATGCCCGCGGCCACGGCGGAGTCCACCCCGCCGCGCAGGCGCTTGCCGCCCACGCGCACGGTGCCCGACGTCGCCCGGCGGGCGCCGTAGATCGTCTCCAGGATCTCGGACCGGCCCGATCCCACCAGACCCGCCAGACCGACGATCTCGCCGGCGCGAACGGTGAGGGACACGTCGGAGAAGACGGCGCCGAGCGCGAGTCCCTCGACCTCGAGCACCGGCTCGGCGTCCTGCGGGACGCCCGGGCGCTCGGGGAACGCGTACTCGACCGAGCGGCCCGTCATGAGCTTGATCAGGTCGTCGGTCGGGGTGTCCGCCACCACCAGGCTCTCCGCGACGGTGCGACCGTCCTTGAGCACGGTGATCCGGTCGCCGAGCTGACGGATCTCCTCCAGCCGGTGCGAGATGTAGACGACGGCCACACCGTCGGCCGTGAGCTCACGGACGATGCGGTGGAGGTTGCCGACCTCCTCGGAGTCCAGCACCGCGGACGGCTCGTCCATGATGACCACGCGCGCGTCGCGCGACAGCGCCCGGGCGAGCTGCACGATCTGCTTGCCCGCGGCGGGCAGGCTGCCCACCTCGCGGTTCGGCGAGATCTCGTGGTGGCCGAGCCGGTCGAGAAGCTTGCGGGTGTTCCGGGCCGCCTCGGACCGGCGCGTGACGCCGCCGCTCGCGAGCTCGTGCCCGAGATAGATGTTCTCGGCGACGGTCAGGCCGTCGACGACGTCCAGCTCCTGGTAGATCGTCGCGATGCCGAGCCGGAGGGCCGCGACGGGGTCGGAGATCGTGACGGGGGTCCCGTCGAGCAGGATCTCGCCCGCCGTCGGCTGGTGGGCACCGGCCAGGGTCTTGATCAGGGTGGACTTGCCCGCCCCGTTCTGGCCCAGCAGGCAGTGCACCTCGCCGGGGCGGACCTCCAGGTCCACGCCGTCGAGCGCCCGCGCGCCGGGGAAGTGCTTCACGATGCCACGCATCTGCAGCAGGGGCTGCCGTGCCGTCTGAGGTGCCGGCTGCTCTGTCGGTTGGGGGTCTGCGTCGACCATGTATCGAACGTAGAGGGACTTTTGCCGACCGTCAAGCAAAAGTCGCGACTTCGTTGGCCATGATTCACTAGAGGCATGGTGGAAGTGGCACGGGACGTGGTTCAGCAAGCACCGAAGGTCTCTGGAGCGGGTGACATGTTCCAGCTTCTGCGTGACGGGCGGCCCCGCACGCGGGCTGACCTGGCCGCCGTCACGGGACAGGCCCGGTCGACGGTGGCGGCGCGCATCGACCTGCTCATGGCGGCGGGCCTCATCGCCCCGGCGGGCGAGGCGACGTCGACCGGCGGACGCCCGCCCGCGACCTTCGCGTTCGCGCCGTCCGCGCAGGTGGTGCTGGGTGTGGACCTCGGCGCGACGCACGCCCGGCTGGCCGTCACCGACCTCGCCTCCACCGTGCTCGCGCACCGCGAGATGCCCCTGCTGATCACCGACGGGCCCGGACCGGTGCTCGACCGCGTGGCCGAGGCCGGCACGGAGCTGCTGCGCGAGGCCGGACGGTCGGCCGGCGAGCTCGCCGGTGTCGGCGTGGGCCTGCCCGGGCCGGTGGAGCACGCGACCGGCCGGCCCAACAACCCGCCGATCATGCCCGGCTGGGACGACGCCGACGTCCCCGCGATCCTGGGGGCTCGGTTCGACGCGCCGGTGCTCGTCGACAACGACGTGAACATCATGGCCCTCGGTGAGCACCGGGCCGCCTGGCCCGACGTCGCCGACCTGCTGTTCGTCAAGGTCGCCACCGGCATCGGCGCCGGGATCATCGCCGACGGCGCGCTGCGGCGCGGGGCGCAGGGCTCCGCGGGCGACATCGGGCACGTCGCGGTGCCCGGCGTCACCGACGTGGTGTGCCGCTGCGGCAACGTCGGGTGCCTGGAGGCCATCGCGAGCGGGCTGGCCGTCGCGAACCGGCTGGAGGGCGCCACCACCCCCGCCGACGTCGTGGCCATGGTGCGCGCCGGCGACGTCGCCGCGAGCCAGGCCGTGCGCCAGGCGGGCCGGGACATCGGCGCCGTGCTCGCCACGAGCGTCAGCCTGCTCAACCCGTCGATGATCGTCATCGGCGGCATCCTCGCCGACGCCGGCGAGCACATCGTGGCCGGCATCCGCGAGGTGGTCTACCAGCGCTCCCTGCCCCTGGCGACGCAGCACCTGCGCATCGTGACCGCCCGCACCGGCACGCAGGCCGGCGTCCTGGGCGCGAGCGCCATGGCGGTGGACCAGGCCCTCTCCGCCGAGGCGGTGGACCGCCTGGTCGCCTGACCCACCCCGCGCACGCGACAGACGCTCAGGTCACCCGCGTGACCTGAGCGTCTGCCGTGCGGGGACCTAGCTCAGGTCCTTGACCCGGACGTCGCGGTAGCTGACCGCCTCGCCCTGACCGTGGTTCTGGAGCCCGATGAACCCCTGGCTGAGGTCACGCGCGGGGTCGGTGCTGACGAAGTCGTTCACCAGCTCGCCGTTGAGGAAGACCTTGATCGTCTGCCCCTGGACGCGGATCTCGTACGAGTTCCAGGACCCGACCGGCTTCAGCGCCCGCTCCACGACCTCCGGGTCCGCGCCCTGGAAGGTGTAGATCGCACCCGTGGTGCGGTCCGGCAGGTCGGTGGCGTCGATCTGGATCTCGTACCCCTGGTTGACGGCGACCCACGGGTCGTTGCCCGGGTCCGGGAAGCCGACGAAGACACCACCGTTGTCGTCCTTCTTGAGCTTCCAGTCGAGCTTCAGGCTGTACTCGGTCAGCTCCGTGGAGTGCCAGAGCAGACCCATGCCACCGGCCCCGCGGATCGTGCAGTCGGCCTGGCGGCCGAACGAGCCCGGGCCGGCCATGTTCCAGCCGTCCAGCGAGGCCAGCGTGCCGTCGAACAGCGCGGTGTAGCCCCGCTCGTACCGCTTCGGCTCGCAGATGTCGGCCCCGCCGCCGACCTTGAGGAGGTCGAGGTTGACGTTGCCGTCGTCGTCCGCGTCGTACCGCAGGGTGATGGTGTTGACGCCCTTGCGCAGGTCGAGCGACCGGGTCGCCGTCGCCCAGGTCTTCCAGTCACCCGTGGACTCGAGCGCCCACGGCTCGACCTCCTCGCCGTTGACGAGCACCGACACCGTCTTGGTGCCCTGGAACGGGTTGGGCCCGTTGGAGTAGCGCAGGCTCACCGGCTGGGTGCCCGCGCGCTTGACGGTGGTGGTGAAGGTCGCCGAGGCGCCCACCTCGGTGAAGCCCGCCGCGAACCCGGAACCGGAGTAGCCGTTGTGCTCGTTGGCCACGTTCGCGCTGCCGCGGAGCGTCGCCTCCTCCGCCTCCTGGAAGCCGGCCGGGGCCTTGTACCCGGGGATCGCGTTGAGGGTGTACCAGGCCTCCGTGTTCCAGAGCTCCCGGCCCTCGGTGTCCGCGAACGGGCGCGGGCTGCGCAGGTGCACCACGTAGCCGGGCTGGCGCCCGTCCACGGTGAGCGTGACCTTCGTGCGGTCCCGGGAGACCGTGGCACCCGAGACGAAGAGCTGCTGCTCGTCGACCTTCGGGCCGCCGTAGGCGCGCGTGGGCACGTAACGCCAGTGGTCCAGCCGGAACGCCGCGTTCGGGTTCTCGGCGATCTTGTCCACCGTCTCCTGCGACAGCGGCTGCGTGTACTCGACCTCGAAGCCCTTCTTCGTGACCCGCATCTCGGTCATGTCGAATGCGTCCTCGCCGTTGGGCGTGAGCTTCTGCAGGCCGTAGCGCAGCTTGCCGGGCTCGCTCCAGTTGCCGCCCTCGCCGATGCCGCCCACGTACAGGGCGCCGTCGGGGCCGACGACGGTGCGGTTCACGCCCGCCTCCAGACCGGCCGAGTGGCGGAAGACGGCGCCCTGGTACTCGCCGTCGACCTTCTCGAGGAAGCCGCGCTGCAGACCGCCGTAGGTGACGTCGCCGAACACGAGCTGGCCCGCGTACGGGCCCTCCTCGAGTTGCACCGGGGCACTCGGCGAGTTGCCGATCTCGTTCTGCGGCACCCAGAGCGCCGGGGCGGAGACGGGCTGGTCGTCGTACGGGCCGGCCGGGTTGGTGAAGTGGTTGAAGAACTTGCCCTGCTCGATGTGCACGAGCTTGGAGCTGGGCAGCCACGCGCCCTGGTTGTCCATCACGAACAGCTCGCCGTCGGGGCCCTTGACCATGCCGTTCGGCGTGCGCAGGCCGCCGGCCACGTACTCGACCTCGCCGGTGCGGCGGTCGATCCGGATGGCCGTGCCCCGGTTCTCGGCCGGCTGCGGGTCCGTGGTGGCACCACCGTTGTTGATGGCGACCGACAGGTTCACGTAGAAGTACTTCCGGTCGTGCAGCAGACCGAACGCGAACTCGTGGAAGTTGCCGCCGAAGGGCCACTGCGCCACCGTGCGGTGGTTGTCGTAGAAGCCGTCGCCGTCCGGGTCGGTGAGCTCGGTGAGCCCGTCCCGCTCGGACACGTAGATCGAGTCGCCGATGACGGCCACGCCCATCGGGTTGAACAGGTCGGTGGCGACCTTCTCGTAGGTGACCTGGTCCTTGGACGTCTCGCCGGTCACGTTGTCGAGCAGGAACACCTCACCCGGCTCAGGGTTCTCGACCCAGCCGCCCGGACTCACCGAACCGGAGGTGACCACGGCAAGACGGTCGTCGTCGGTCCAGTCGAGCGCGGCGACCATGGGCTCGAACCCGTCGGGGCGCAGGTCGGTGAGCGTGTAGCCCGGGTAGACCGAGTCGAGGCGCATGCCGTCGCCGGCGCTGTCGTCCTGACCTTCGCAGTACTTGGTGCCCGGCGCGGTCACGCGCACGACGCCGGCCTCGGTGCTCAGAACGCTGGACGGCACGACGACGAAGTCGCTGGTACCCGGCGTCCGCCACTCGAGCTTGAGGATGTTGTCGTTGGTGTTGTCGAAGTACTCGACGCGCAGGTCGTGGTACCCCGCGTCGAGCGCGACGGTGCCCTCCTTGGACGTCGCCTCGTGCAGGCCGTCGTGGTCGATGACCACCGCGTCGTCGATGACCAGGCGTGAGCCGTCGTCGCTGGTGAGCCGGAACTCGTAGTTGCCGGCGGCCGGGACGTCCAGGTTGGCCAGCGCGTGCGCGATGAAGCGCTCGCCCATCCCGAAGTCTGCCTCGGTCGAGTAGTCGATGGTGGGCTTGAGCTGGTCGACGTTCGGTGTCTGACCCGAGCGGAGCGTGCACAGCTCGCTCAGGTCGCGCGCCAGGTCATAGGTCCGCAGCGTCACCCCCGGCTCCTGCGGCGGCAGGTCGTCCGCCGCCGTCGCGGCGGGGACGGCTCCCGACAGCATCACCGCTGTCAGTGCGACGGCGGTCGCGCCTGCGGCCGCCTGTCGCGTGAGGGTCGTGGTTCCACGTTGTGGCATGAGGTCTCCTCGGTCGGCATTGACCTTGCGGCTAGCAACCTAAGGGGACTTTTGTCGCTCGTCAAGCAAAAGTTGTCAGATGCTCAGCGTTACACGGCAGCAGATCGGCGCCCGGTCCGAGGGGACCTGGGCGCCGAACGTGGTGTCCGTGACGTGCTTCGGGCCTACTCCGCGGTCTGCTCCGTGGTCTGCTCCGTGGCCTGCTCCGTGCTGCCTGCCAGCGCTGCCGGCCCGCCCTCCAGCAGCAGCTTGAAGCCGTCCTCGTCGAGGGTCGGGATCTCCAGGGCCTCGGCCTTGGCCGCCTTGGAGCCCGCGTTCTCCCCCAGCACCACGTAGTCGGTCTTCTTCGACACCGAGCCGGAGGCCTTGCCGCCGGCCGCGATGATGGCCTCCTTGGCGCCGTCGCGCGTGAAGTCCTCCAGCGACCCGGTCACCACGACGGTCAGGCCCGCCAGCGGCCCGCTCGGCTCGGTGTCGGCCTCGGCCATCGCCGCCGGCCCCGGGTGCCCCGGGGTGGCGAGCTGCACGCCGGCCGCGCGCCATGCGGCCAGGATGTCCTGGTGCCAGTCCACCGCGAGCCAGGCCTTGATCTCGGCGGCGATCACGGGACCGACGCCCTCGACGGCCGCCAGCTCCTCCTCCGAGGCCGCCTCGATCGCGTCCACCGACCCGAACCAGCCCGCGAGCGCCCGGGCCGCGACCGGTCCGACGTGCCGGATGTTCAGCGAGACGAGCATGCGCCACAGGTCCTTCGTCTTGGCGCGCTCCAGCTCGTCGAGCAGGGTCTCGGCAGTCTTGGCCGGTCCGTAGACGGGGTGGTCCTTGCGCACACCAGCGGCACGCCGTTCGGCAGGCGTCGCGTCCTCGTAACCCGGCGGATAGGTTCGACTGACCACCCTCTGGAACGGCCGGACTACCTTGGCCATCATCGTCGAGCCGTCTGACATGGTGACCTCGGCGGACTCACCTCTTCCGTCACCCGGCCGCGGCAGCCCGGTCTCCGGGTCGCGCACGACCACTCGGATAGGGGCCAGCTGCTTGACGGTCAGGTCGAAGAGTCCACTCTCCGTGCGCAGTGGCGGTTCCGCTGGCTCAAGCGGCTGGGTCAGCGCCGCCGCCGTCACCTCGCCGAGGGCCTCGATGTCGAGGCCACCGCGGGATCCGATGTGCTCGACCCGGCCGCGCACCTGCGCCGGGCAGGACCTCGCGTTCGGGCAGCGCAGGTCGACGTCGGCCTCCTTCATGGGGCGCAGCGGCGTGCCGCACTCCGGGCAGTTCGCCGGCATCACGAAGTCCTCGCGCGGGTAGCCGTCGTCGGCGAGGGCCGGCACGGGGCCGAGGATCTCGGGGATGACGTCGCCCGCCTTGCGGAGCACCACGACGTCGCCGATGCGCACGCCCTTGGCCCGCACCACGTCCTGGTTGTGCAGCGTGGCCTGGCGCACCGTGGAGCCCGCGACGAGCACCGGCTCCATCACGGCGTACGGGGTGGCGCGCCCGGTGCGGCCCACGCCGATCTGGATGGCGAGCAGCCGGGTGTTGACCTCCTCCGGCGGGTACTTGAACGCGATCGCCCAGCGCGGCGCGCGACTGGTCGACCCCAGGCGGCGCTGCTGCTCCAGGGCGTCGACCTTGAGGACGATCCCGTCGAGCTCGTGCTCGATGTCGTGCCGGTGCTCGCGGAAGTACTCGATCATCTCCAACGCGCCGTCCAGGCCGTCGACCACCCGGTTGTGCGGCGAGACGGGGATGCCCCACTGCTCGAACAAGGTGTACGCGTCGGACTGCCGGGCCAGCTCCTCGTGCTCCCCCGCCTGCCACTGCAGGGCGCCGACGCCGTGCGCGTACATGCGCAGGCCCTCCACGCGGGCGATGCCCGCCTCCAGCTCCAGCCCGTCCTTGTTCTCCAGGAGCTGGCGCAGCCCACCCGCCGCCGCGTTGCGCGGGTTGGCGAACTGGGGGAAGCGGCGCAGCGCGGCCACGCGGGCCCGCTCCACGTCGAACTCCTTGCCGGCCTGCCGCCCCGAACGCTCCCGCGCCTCCTCCACGGCACGCTCGCGCAGCTCGGCCTGCAGCTCGTTGAGCCGCGCGAAGGTCGCGACCGGGATGAACACCTCACCGCGGACCTCGACCAGGTCGGGGTGGCCCTCGCCGGACAGCCGCTGCGGGATCGCGGCGATCCGGAGGATGTTCCGCGTCACGTCCTCGCCCACCCGGCCGTCGCCCCGGGTGACGCCCCGTACCAGCCGCCCGTTCTCGTACACGAGCGAGATGGCCAGCCCGTCGATCTTCACCTCGCAGAGCAGGCCGGGATGCTCGGTACCGAGGTCTCGGTGCACCCGGTCCGCCCAGACCGCGAGCTCCTCGGTGCTGAACGCGTTGTCGAGCGAGAGCATCTGCTCGATGTGCTCCACGGTGGCGAACCCGGCCGCGGCCACGCCGCCGACGCTCTGCGTGGGCGACTCGGGGCTGGCCAGCGCGGGGTGGGCGGCCTCCAGCGCCTCCAGCTCGCGCATCCGCACGTCGTACTCCGCGTCGGACGACACAGGCGAGTCGTTCTCGTAGTACGCCCGCCGGTCCTCCTCGATCCGGGCCACCAGCTCAGCCCACCGACGCTGCACGGCGGCCTCGTCGCTCGTCGTGTCGCCGGTCCCCGGGATGCCTGTCGTCTCGCTCACAGACACAATCATGGACTGAACCACTGACATCCGGCCGGGCGGGCACCGAAGCCCGCGCCGAAAGCTCTGTCGACCTGGGTATTCGCATCACTACGGCCCCTGTCGCGCACGGTCCGGGTGCCGCTACCATTCGAGCAAAATGCCAGGAATCTACTGAGAGCAGGGGTCCCTTGAAGATTGCCGTCGTCGGTGCCGGTTTCGCAGGCCTGGCCACCGCGAAGATCCTCCGAGAGTTCGAGCACGACGTCACCGTCTTCGAGAAGGCGCCCGACGTCGGCGGCGTCTGGAGCGCGACGCGCCGTTACACCGGCCTGCGGACCCAGAACAACAAGGACTCGTACGCCTTCTCCGACCTGCCCATGCCGCGCGACTACCCCGAGTGGCCCACGGGCGAGCAGGTCCAGGCGTACCTCGAGCGGTACGTCTCCACGTTCGGGCTCCGCCCGAGCCTGCGCCTGGCCACCGAGGTGGTCCGCGCCGAGCTCACCGACGCCGAGGACGGCTGGATGGTGACCGCCCGGCGCATCGGCGCGCCGGTCTCGGCACCCGAGCGGTTCGACCACGTGGTCGTCGCCAACGGCATCTTCTCCGACCCGGTCTTCCCGCAGTACGAGGGCTACGCGGACCTCGTGCGGGCCGGCGGCAAGCTCGTCGCCTCCAGCCAGCTCAACACGCTGGACGAGGCCCGGGGCAAGAACGTCGTGGTTGTCGGGTACGGCAAGTCGGCGTGCGACGTCGCCGCCGAGATCGGCCCCGTCGCCGCCTCCACCACCGTCGTGGCGCGGCGGCTCCTGTGGAAGATGCCCAAGCGCGTGGCCAACTCGCTCAACATGAAGTACCTGCTGCTCTCCCGGTTCGGTGAGGCGTTGTTCCGCTACCAGGACCTGGACAACGGCATGGAGCGGTTCCTGCACGGTCCCGGCGACAAGGTGCGTGCCGGGATGCTGTCCAGCATCGGCTCCGTCGCGACCTGGCAGTTCAAGCTCAAGAAGCTCGGTCTCGTGCCGCGCGGCGAGTTCGCCGAGATCGCCAACAGCACCGTGTCGCTCTCCTCGGACGGCTTCTACGAGCAGGTCGCCAGTGGCGCCATCACCGTCCATCGGGACACCGAGATCCAGCGGTTCGAGGTCGACGGCGACCAGCCGGTGGCGGTGCTCAGCGACGGCGGGCGCATCCCCGCCGACCTCGTGGTCTGCGGCACGGGCTTCCACCAGCGCGTGCCCTTCCTGGACGACGCCGTGGCCGCCCGCCTCGTGGACGACAAGGGCAACTACCAGCTCTACCGCCAGATCCTGCCGGAGGGCGTGCCGAACCTGACCTTCGCCGGGTACAACTCGTCGCTGTTCTCCCCGCTGTCCGCCGAGGCGGGAGCGATCTGGATCGCCGCCTACCTCGCCGGCGTCATCGAGCTGCCGCCGATCGAGGAGCGGCGCAAGCACGTGGCCGAGCGCGTGGCCTGGATGGAGCAGCGCACGGGCGGCAAGCACGCCCGCGGCACCAACGTCATCCCGTTCTCGATGCACCAGATCGACGAGACGCTCGACGAGGCCGGCGTGAACATCAGCCAGCGGGCCCGCACCGTCCAGTGGCTCCTGCCCATCGACCCGTCGGTCTACCGCAACGTGGTGCCCCGCCTCAAGGAACGCATCGCGGCCCGCACCAAGGACCGCGTCGGCTCGGACGCCTGACGCACGGCGAGAGACCTGGTGTCTGCGGTGAGACCTGGTGGAGCAGCACCAGCTCTCACCGCAGACACCGCGTCTCGGCGATCACGGCCGGGAGGGCCGGCCCGTCAGCGTTCCGGTGGGGGGCCCGCGTCCGGCGGGGTGAAGCGGACCGGGAGGGTGCGCGGGTAGCGCGACCACGGCGACACGGACATCTGCAGCGACTCCGCCGGCACCCGCAGCTCCATGTCGAGGATGCGCCGCAGCAGGGTCTCCACGGCGATCCGGCCGATGAGCGGGCCGATCCGGTGCGCCGGGCAGGCGTGCGCGCCTGCGCCCCAGGTCAGGTGGAACCGGCTGCCCAGCTCCTCCCAGGGGTCGTCGGTGCGGATGGCCCGGTCCGCGTTCGCCGCGGCGACCGCGGGGACGAGGGCGTCCCCGTAGGCGATCCGGCGTCCGCCCAGCTCGCAGTCCTGCCGCGCGAACCGGGGCAGCACGTGCGGCGCCGGCGGGTGCCGTCGCGACACCTCGTCCAGCGCGTCGTCCAGGTCGAGCCGTCCCCGGCGCACGCGGGCCGCGAACGCGGGGTCGGTCAGGATCATGTGCAGGGTGCTCGCGATCCAGGCGATCTCGGCGTCGTGCCCCAGGCTGAACATCACGCCGATCGAGGCCATCACCTCGACGTCGTTCGCGTGGTTGGGGTGGTTCACCAGGGCGGTGGTCAGGTCCTCGCCCGGTTCGGCCCGGTGCGTCGCCACGAGCACCGCGAGCAGCGACTCCTGCTCCCTGGCCGCCGCACGGGCCTGCTCCGTGCCCGCGTACAGGGCCTCGGTGAGCTCGTGCATGCGGTTCCCGTCGGACAGGCTCATGCCGAACATCTCGGTCATGACCATGACGGGCACCGTGACGGCGTAGTCGGCGACGAGGTCCGCCTGGCCGCGCGGCATGATCCGGTCGATGATCGCCTCGCACGTCACCGCGACGGTACGGGCGAGGCGCTTCTCGTCGACGCCGCCGAGCGCGTCGTCGAGCGGCGCGCGCAGGCGGCGCTGCTGCATGCCGTCCAGGAAGTACGCGTTCTCCCGCGGCGCCAGCGCCGCGAACACGCCCGAGTCCTCCGGGAGGGAACGCTCCTGGACGTAGCGCCAGTTGCGGGAGTTGCGGGAGAACAGCAGCTCGTTGCGCATCACGCTGCTGGCCTCGTCGTACCCCAGCACGAGCCAGGCGGGCACACCGGGCTCCAGGTCCATCGGGGCGACGGGACCCCACTCCTCGCGCAGCCGCTCGTAGATCTTGTGCGGGTCGCGCGCGCTCGTGATGTCCGACAGCTGCATGCGGTCCGGGATGTCCTCCAGCCGCTGGTGCAGCCTGTTGGCCAACGTCACGCGTTGACCTTCTGGAAGACCGGGAAGGTCATCGCGTGCTCGACGAGGGTGATGAGGGTCAGCACCGCGGACTGGCGGTCGCGTGCGTCGCACTCCACGATGGGCGTCTCGGGCAGCAGGTCCAGCGCCGCCCGGACCCGTTCCAGCGGGTAGTGCGGCGAGTCCGGGAACTGGTTGACCACCACCGCGAACGGGATCTTGGTGCGCAGCTCGAGCTGGTCCAGCACCTCGAAGCTGTCCTCCAGGTGGCGGGTGTCGATCATGACGAGCGCGCCGACGGCGCCGTCCGCCAGACCGGCCCAGAGGTCCCAGAAACGGCGCTGGCCCGGGGTGCCGAACAGGTACAGGGCGATGTCGTCGGTCACGGTGATGCGACCGAAGTCCATCGCGACCGTCGTCGTCTCCTTGTTCGGCTGCCCCGGGTCGATGCCGACGCTCGCCGTGGTGATGCGCTCCTCGGTGCGCAACGGGTCGATCTCGCTGACCGCGCCGATCAGCGTCGTCTTGCCCACCCCGAAGGCACCCACGACCAGCACCTTGACCGACCGTGCGACGGTCGGCGCCAGGTGCTGTCCGGGCGCGGTGCGGTCAGAGCTTGCGGAGTCCATCGAGAATCTTCTCCAGGATGTCCTTGCCGGGCAGGACGTGCGCTTGATGGTTGGAACGGATGGTCAGGTTCCCCGAGTCGACCAGGTCCGAGACCATGACCGCCACGAGGCTCACGGGTAGCTGCAGGTATGCCGCCACCTCGGCGAGCGCGAGCGTGCCACGGCAGAGCTGGACGAGCTCGCGCTCCATCCGGCCCGCCGTCGAGAGCACTGGCCGGCTCTCGACGGCGCGCACGAGCGTCTCCGGTCGCAGCGTGTTGCGCGACGGGTGCGCCCGCCCCGAGGTGAGCACGTACGAGCGCACCGGGTGGTCGCGGTACTCCTCGGTGTCCATCCCCTCGCCCCCTGTCGGTCGGTCGGGTCCTGGTCGAGCTGTGGTGCCTGAACCTCCGGGCCCGGACGGGCCCGGTCACTGCTTTCCGCGGTACTTTCCGGACGGCGCCGGCGGGCCGGTCAGCCCGTGATCGGGTCGGTGCGCAGGGTGCGCTCCCCGATCTGCAGCACCTGGGCCTGCATCTGCTGGGCGATCAGCGCCGGGTCGATGACCGCCTCGGTCACGACCGCGAGGCGGGAACCGTCACCGGCCCCCCGCACGAACAGGAACCCGCCGTCGAACTCCACCATCACCTGGCGGATCGTGTCGCTGTTCCCGAACTCCCTGCTCATTCCGATACCCAGTGCCGCCAGTCCGGCGCACGCCGCCGCCACCTTGTCGGCCACGTCCAGCGGTGTCTGGTCCGTCCGGACCTTCATCAGCCCGTCCGAGGTGAGCACGACGACATGCCTCACCCCCCGTACACCACTGATGAGCTCGAGCATCCAGCTGTTGCCGTCGGTGCTCGTCATGCCGTCGGCCTGCGTAGTCATCGGTCCTCCGAAGGTCCGCCGGCACCGGCCGGCGGTTCGCTGCTGTCAGGTGAGTCCCCGAACCGAGCCTCGCTCGAGCTGAAGAAGGCGCCCATCCACTCGCCGGCTTCCTCGGCCGTCTGAGCAGCACCCGGAGCGCTGGTACGGGGCTCCGGGGCCGTGGTCCGTCCTTCGGGCGCGTCCGCCTCTCCTCGGCGCGAACGCCGCTGCGGGAGCGCGGACGGCTCGGGGAACTCGTCGTCCTCCGGGCGGGGCCGCCCAGGACGCAGGGGCAGCTCGCCAGGGGCCTGCACCGGGGCACCGGCCACGGGCGTCTCCTCCTCGTCGTCGACGGTCTCGCCGGGCGCGCTCAGCGGCTCGGCCAGGACCTCGGTCACAGGGTCGGGTGCCGCGGGGGCGGGCCACTCGTCGTCGTCCGCGGGCTTCGCGGTGGGCAGCTCGGGTGCGAGCGGTGCCTCGACGACGGCGGTGGCGCTGCGGCTGGACCCGAGCGCCGACACCCCGCTGGACGGCGTGGTGGCGCTCGGCAGGGTCGCTGCCGGCGTGAGCATCCCCGACGGCACCACTGCCTCGGTGAGCTCGGCCGGGATCATGACGATGGCGCGCAGACCGCCGTACACGGACTCGGTGACGTCGACGCGGAAGCCGTGCCGGCGTGCGTAGGTACCGACCACGGCCAGGCCCGTCTGCGGGATCTCGCCGAGCTCGGTGATGCTGATCTCGCGCTTGCCGGAGGCGATGTCGCGCGCCTGCTCGAGCTGCTTGAGGTCGAGGCCCACGCCGCAGTCGTCGATCTCGACGACGGCACCACGTTGCACCTGGCGCAGGGCCACGAGCACCTGGGTGGTGGGCGGGGAGGACTGGGTGGCGTTGGACAGCAGCTCGGCCACGAGGTGGATGAGCGGCTCCACGATCCGCGCGGAGACGGCGACCCCGGGGTCACCCGAGACCTCGACGCGGTGGAAGGCGGTGATCCGGCTGGCGGCGCCCTTGACGACGTCGGGCAGCGGGAGGGGCTCGCTCCACTGCTGACCGGGCCACTCGCCGCACAGGGCCGCGAGGCTCTGGGCCTGGCGGGCCTGCTGGGCGGCCGCGTGGTCGACGCGCATGGAGGTCTGCAGGATGTCCGGGTCGGTGGGGTGGCGCTGCACCATGCGCGCCGCCTCCTCCTGGATGCGGTGCGCGGCGGCCTGGACCTTGCGGCTCAGGGCGACCACGGCGACCTGGACGGCGTCGCGGCGGGCGACGCGCTCCTCCTGCACCCGGGCGAGCATGCTCGCGGCCTCGTCGAGGCGGGCCTGGGCGGCGGCGTCGCCGGGCAGGTGCGGCAGCGGCGGAGCGGGCTCGCTGTCGAGGAAGGCGGGCAGCTGCTCCTTCGCCAGGGCGTCGAGGGCGGCGGACGCCGCGGCGGCGCGCTCCTCGGCCCGGCGGTAGGCGAGGACCAGGTCCTCGTGCGAGGCCATGTCGTCCCGGGACGACCGCGCCGCGATGAGCGCGGCAGCCACGGCGAGACCGACGGCGGCGATGCCGACCAGCCATGCGGGCCACATCGACGAGGCCCCGGTGGCGGTGAACAAGACAGGTGCCACGAGTACGTAGGCAAGCACGCCGGCGACGCACACCCAGGGCGCGACCTGGCGCAGCCTGCTCGGCGGAGGAGAAGAAGACATCGAGCTCACCGAGCCGATCCCCCTAAGTTGTTGTCTCGTCAGAGTCTGGGAAGACTCGGCTGAAGAGGGCGAACAACCCCCTGGAGTGCAGTTTCTACCACAGAGCGTCCTGGCCGTGGAAGGGCGCGACTGTGGTGCGACAAGCGAAAATATCTGCCATTGAGGAATGTGGCACCCTCATGGCGCGATAACACCACAATAGGGCTAAAAGCGGGCAGGTGCGATGCGGGAGCCTGACGCACCTCCGGAACGGCCGCGCGGACCGCCGCCCGGCCGGCCACCCCGCCACGGTCGGCCGCGTAGGGTGCTCACCATGAGCGTCGAGCACACCCAGACCACCCCCCGGACCGCTCTCCCCACGACCCCCCTGGACCCCTGGGCCCCCGACCCGTTCGCGTGGCTCGAGGACGTCGAGGGCGACACCGCCCTGGAGTGGGTGCGCGAGCGCAACGCCCACAGCGCGGCTGCGCTCGGCGGCGAGGCCTTCACCGCCACGGAGCGTGCCGTGCGCGAGGTGCTCGACTCGGACGACAAGATCCCGCACGTCTCCAAGGTCGGCGAGCACTACTACAACTTCTGGCAGGACGCCGCGCACCGGCGCGGCCTCTGGCGCCGCACCACCCTCGACTCCTACCGGACCGGCGAGCCCGAGTGGGAGACCGTCCTCGACCTCGACGCCCTGGCCGAGCAGGAGGGCGAGAGCTGGGTCTGGCACGGCGCGAGCGTGCTGCGCCCGACGCCGGAGCAGATCGCGGCCGGCGAGCCGCGGCGGCACGCGCTGGTGGACCTCTCCCCCGGTGGCTCCGACTCCGACGTGACACGCGAGTTCGACCTGGTCACCAAGCAGTTCGTCGCCCCGGAGGCGGGCGGTTTCGTCCGGGCCCAGGCCAAGGGCGGGCTGTCGTGGGTCGACGCGGACACCGTCTACGTGTACACGGACTTCGGCGCCGGCACGATGACGCCGTCGGGCTACCCGCGCCAGGTCAGGCTGTGGCGGCGCGGCACGCCGCTGGCCGAGGCGACCCTCGTCTACGAGGGCACCGAGCAGGACATGTACATCAGTGCGTCCCGCTCGCACACCCCGGGCTTCGAGCGCGACCTGGTGCACCGCGCCCTGCGGTTCTACGCCAACGAGACCTACCTGGCCACGGGCGTGGGCACGGCCGGGCAGGCCCTGACCAAGATCGACGTGCCGGACTCGGCGAACGTGAGCCTGCACCGCGAGTGGATGCTCGTGCGGCTGCGCGACGACTGGAGCGTCGGCGGCGCCACGTACCGCGCCGGCTCGCTGCTGGCCGCGCTGTTCGACGCGTTCATGGCCGGGTCGCGCGACCTGACGGTCCTCTTCGAGCCCACGCCGACGACGTCGCTCGCCGGGGTCACCTGGACGCGGCACCACCTCGTGGTCAACGTGCTGGACGACGTGAAGAACCTGCTCCACGTGCTGACGCCGCCGGCGGACGGCGGGGCGGGCTCGGACGCCGGGGCGGCGGGCGGCGAGTGGGTACGCGGCGAGCTGCCCGTGGGCGGCGAGCTGCTCACCGTCGGCGTGGGCGCGGTGGACGTGGTCGACTCCGACGACGTCTGGGTGGTCACCACCGGCTACCTCACGCCGTCGACCCTGAGCCTGGCCACCGTGGGCGGTACGCCGGCGGAGCCCGAGGTGCTCCGGTCCGCGCCGTCCTACTTCGAGACCGCGGGGCTGGAGGTGCAGCAGCGGTTCACCACGTCCGACGACGGCACGCGGGTGCCGTACTTCGTCGTCGGCCGGGCGGACCTCGTCTCCGGCGCGGCGGGTCCCGCGCCCACGCTGCTGTGGGGCTACGGCGGGTTCGAGCACGCGATCCTGCCCGGGTACTCGGGCACCGTCGGGCGCGCGTGGCTGGACCGCGGCGGGGTGTACGCCGTGGCGAACATCCGCGGCGGTGGCGAGTACGGGCCGGCGTGGCACCAGGCGGCGCTCAAGGAGAACCGGCACCGTGCGTACGAGGACTTCGCCGCCGTCGCCCGCGACCTGGTGGCCACCGGCGTCACGACGCCGGAGCGGCTCGGCATGGAGGGCCGGTCCAACGGCGGGCTGCTGGCCGGCAACATGCTGACCCAGTACCCGGAGCTGTTCGGGGCGATCATCGTGGGCGTGCCGCTGCTCGACATGAAGCGGTACTCGCACCTGCTGGCCGGTGCGTCCTGGATGGCCGAGTACGGCGACCCGGACACCGACGACTGGTCGTTCGTGCGCGGTTTCTCGCCGTACCACCTGTTCGACGCCGCACGGGAGTACCCGCCGGTGCTGTTCACGACGTCGACCAAGGACGACCGCGTGCACCCCGGTCACGCCCGCAAGATGGCGGCGCTCATGCTGGCCGCGGGCAAGGACGTGACGTACTACGAGAACATCGAGGGCGGGCACGGCGGCGCGGCGGACAACGCCCAGGCGGCGTACATGGCGGCGACCCACTGGACGTTCCTGTGGAACCGGCTGGCGGGCTGACCTCCCCGCGCCGGCCTGGCTGAACCTGGCGCGGCCCGGGTCCGCCGGGCCGGCCGGGCGGTCAGGCCTCGGCCCGCTCCGCCAGGGTCTCCGCGACGCGGCCCAGGTTGGCCAGCTCCGCGCGGTGCGCGTCCACCGAGGCGAGCGTGGCGCGGTGCGCGGCCAGCAGCGTGACGTCCGCAAGGCCCGTGGCGGGCAGGCCGATCCGTCGCCACGGGACCGCCACCAGGTCGGACAGCGCGCCGAGCGCCGGGCCCGCGCACTGCGAGACCTGCGCCGGCGGCAGCCCGGCCCACAGCCCGGTGCCCCGCTCCACGGCGCGGGCGATCAGCTCCCAGGCCTTCTCGTTCCACCCGCCCGGACCGACGTCGGCAAGGTCGAGGCCCAGCGCGTCGGCGCCCGCGAGCACCACCGGCGGCACTCCCACCCAGGTGCCCCCCAGGTGCACCACCGAGCGCGCGCCCGCGTCCCGTACCGCGGCGAGCACCGGCTCCAGACCCTCCACGATCTCGGGTCCGGCCACGGCACGCAGCCGCGAGTAGCCGGAGAACGTGGGCAGCACGCCCGCGTGCACCTGGCCGAGCAGCGGCTCCGCGAGCTGCACGGTCACCTCGGCGCCGGGCACCTGGGCCACGACGTCGGAGACCAGCCTGCGCACACCGTCGGCGAGCGCCAGGCCCAGGTCGGCACGCGCCCCGGTGTCGGCCAGGACGCGGTCGCCGCGGGCCGCCCAGAGCTGGGCCGCCAGGGTCCACGGCCCCAGCACCTCGACGGTGAGCGCACCCGTGTGGCCGTGCGCCGCGACGGCCAGCGCGCCGAGGTCCTCGCGCCAGAACGCGTCCGCGCGCCGGGCGTCGGCACCGGGGTGGTCGGTGAGCTTCCAGCCGTGGGGGCCGAGCTCGACGGGCATCTCGGTCAGGAGCACCGCCGTCCGTCCCAGCGGGTCCGCGCCCGGGCCGCGCTGCGTGAGCTGCGTCAGGAAGGGCACCGCGTCCACGCCGGTCGGCAGCTCGGCGAGCTCGCCCAGGGCGGTCTGCTGTGCGTCGAGCACGTCACGCTCGCTGCCGGGCCACGGCCCGTGCCCGCTCACCGCGGTCATCGGCTCTCCTCGTTCAGATAGGGGGTGGTGCAGGCCAGGGTCGCGCTGTTTCGGTCCCTTGCATGGGATCGGGACGGCTGGTCGGTCGCGTGCACCGGATCAGGACGGATGATCGGTCCCTTGCACCGGATCGGAACCGCTGATCGGTCCCTCGCACCCGATCAGGACCGCTGATCGGTCCCTCGCACCCGATCAGGACCGCTGATCGGTCCCTCGCACCCGATCAGGACCGCTGATCGGTCCCTCGCACCCGATCACAACCGCTGATCGGTCCCTCGCACCCGATCACAACCGCCGATCGGTCGCCAGCCCCGAGATCGGTCCGTTGAACGACCGATCTCGGTACCTCCGACCGAAGTCGACAGGGCAGATCGGGCAGGGGACCGATGTCAGTGCCGGGCGGGCCGCGTCAGCTTCGCGCCCGGGAGCGTCCGGCGTGGGACACCGTTGCCTGGCCCAGCACCCGCGTCCCTCGGTACACGACCAGGGACTGACCGGGCGCGACGCCTCGCAGCGTACCGCCCGTCAGCTCGACCTCCATCCCCGGCGTCGCCGGACCGCCCGCGGTCGCCAGCTCACCCGCGGACGCCAGCTCACCCGCGGACGCCGACTCACCCGCAGTCGCCAACTCACCCGCGGACACCGACCCACCAGCGGACACCAACTCACCCGCGGACACCGACCCAGCCCCGGCCCCGACCCCAGCCGGCTCCACCCCGGCCACCGCGCGGACGCGCGCCGCGACGGGTGCCCCGTGCGCGCGCACCTGCACCTCGGCGTCGAACCAGCCGTCCGCGTCCGGCACGACGGCGCCCTCCGGTGCCCCGGCCCCAGGCCCGGCGCCGTCCGGCAGCACCCCGTCGAACCACAGGGCCTTCTCCCCCGCGATCCGGTCCACGCTCAGCAGCTCGGCCGGGCCCACCACCACGGTGTTGGTCGCGGGCTGCACGTCCACCACGTAGCGCGCCCTGCCGTCGGCCGCCGGACGTCCCAGCGCGAGGCCCCGCCGCTGTCCCACGGTGAACGCGTAGGCGCCGTCGTGCTCGCCCACCACCTCGCCGTCGACGTCGACCACCTCGCCCGGGCGCGAACCCAGGCGCTCGCGCAGGAAGCCGCGGGTGTCGCCGTCGGCCACGAAGCAGATGTCGTAGGAGTCGGGCTTGGCCGAGACCGACAGGCCGCGGCGCGCAGCCTCGGCGCGCACCTCGTCCTTGGACGCGAAGCCGCCGAGCGGGAACATCGCACGGGCGAGCCGCTCGGGCCCCGCCACGGCCAGCACGTACGACTGGTCCTTGGCGTCGTTCGGCGAGCGGTGCAGCTCGCGCACGGTGCGCGCGCCGCCGTCGGGCAGGGCGACCTCCCGCGTGACGATCTGCGCGTAGTGGCCCGTCGCGACGGCGTCGAAGCCGAGGGCGGTCGCCTTGTCGAGCAGGGCCTCGAACTTGATGTGCTCGTTGCAGCGCACGCACGGGTTGGGGGTGCGCCCGGCCTCGTACTCCGAGAGGAAGTCGGCCACGACCGTGTCCTCGAACCGCTCGGACAGGTCCCACACGTAGTACGGAATGCCGAGCACGTCGGCCGCGCGGCGGGCGTCGCCGGCGTCCTCGATGGAGCAGCAGCCGCGCGAACCCGTGCGGAACTGGTCGCGGTTGCGGGACAGCGCCATGTGCACGCCCACCACGTCGTGCCCCGCCTCCACGGCGAGCGCGGCGGCCACGGCGGAGTCGACGCCGCCCGACATGGCGGCCAGCACCCTCACGAGACACCGCCCAGCGCCCGGCCCGACACCAGGCCCGCGGCCTGGGCCCGGGCGACCACCTGGGGCAGCGCGGCCACGAGCCGGTCGACGTCGGACTCGACGGACGTCGACCCGAGCGTGAACCGCAGGGCACCGCGGGCCTCGGTCTCGGGCACGCCCATCGCCAGCAGCACGTGCGACGGCTGCGGCACGCCCGCCTGGCACGCGGAACCGGTCGAGGCCTGGACGCCCGCCGAGTCGAGGAGGTAGAGCAGCGAGTCGCCCTCGGCGCCCGGGAACGTGAAGTGGGCGTTGCCCGGCAGGCGCAGGCCCGACGCCGGGTCCGCGCCGCGCAGCACGGCGTCCGGGGCGGCGTCCCGCACCCGGGCGACGAGGTCGTCGCGCAGGGCGGACAGACGGGCCGCGCGCTGCGGCAGGCAGTCGACGGCGTGCCGAGCGGCGACGCCGAAGGCCGCGATCGACGCGGTGTCCAGCGTGCCGGATCGCACGCCGCGCTCCTGGCCGCCGCCGTGCAGCACGGCGTCGAGCGCCAGGTCTCGCCGGGCCAGCAGCGCGCCGACGCCGACCGGGCCGCCGAACTTGTGCCCGGACACGGTCATGGCGTCCACGCCGGACGCCGTGAAGTCCACCTCGGTCTGACCCACCGCCTGCACGGCGTCGGTGTGCACGGGGATGCCGTAGGGCCGGGCGGCGCGCACCACGTCACGGACCGGCTGGATGGTGCCCACCTCGTTGTTGGCCCACATCACGCTGATCAGCGCGGTCTCGTCGCCGTGGGCGGCGAGCTCCGCGCGCAGGGCGTCGAGGTCGAGCACGCCGTCGCCGTCCACGGGCAGGAGCACGATCTCGGCACCCGCATGGCCGGCCAGCCAGAACGCGGGGTCGAGCACCGCGTGATGCTCGACGGCGGAGACGAGCACGCGGGTGCGGCGCGTGTCCTGGGCGCGGCGCCCCCAGAAGATGCCCTTGATCGCGAGGTTGTCCGCCTCGGTGCCGCCGGACGTGAAGATGACCTCGCTCGGCCGGGCGCCCAGGGCGTGGGCGAGGGTCTCGCGCGCCTCCTCGACCGCACGGCGCGACGTACGGCCCGCGGAGTGCAGCGACGACGCGTTGCCGGTGCGCTGCGCCTCGGCGACGAACGCCGCGAGCGCCGCGGCCGACATGGGCGTGGTCGCGGCGTGGTCGAGGTAGGCGCCGTCCGGCTCGCGGGGCGCCTCGCCGTGCGACACCGTCAGGGGCGCGCGCTCGGGCTCGGGGGGCGGGGTGGTCACGGTCATCAAGTCTACGAACGTCTCGGGGCCGCCAACGCTTCCCGTGGTGTGACCCCCGCGATCCCCACGCGAACCAAAGACCGCTGAGTGCGGGATATTCGACCTCCCGAGGCGTTCGGAAGGGCGAATGTCCCGCACTCAGCGGCTCGGGTCAGCGGCTCGGGTCAGCGGCGGTCGCGGTAGACCTGGACGACCGTGGGGCGCGGGCCGCGGAAGTCGCCCGCCTCGGGGCGGACGCCGGCCGCGACGTAGTCCGGGAAGAAGGACTCCGGTGCGTCGAACGAACCGTTCTCGCCCGGGTGCTGCACGTTGACGTAGACCATGCCGTCGCGCGAGTCGACCAGCGGGCCGCAGGTCTCGGCGCCGGCGGGCACCGAGAGGAACTGCTGCACGTGACCGCGCTCGCGGCCGGCGACGGGCACCTTGAACAGGCCGTCGCACTTGGCGATGCCGCTGGAGCTCGGCTGTCCGTCGGTGGAGATCCAGAGGTTGCCCTCGGCGTCGAACGCCAGGTTGTCCGGGCACGAGATCGGCGAGACCCGGTCCTTGGGGTAGCCGGAGAAGTACGTGCCCTCGACGGCCGGGTCGCCCGCCACCAGCAGCAGGTTCCACGTGAACCGGGTGGAGGTCTGGTCGCCGGACGGGATGATCTCGACCACGTGGCCGTCCCGGTTGCCGTTGGTGGTGACCCCGTTCACGACCTTGTGGGTGCGCGGGTTGGGCTCCGTGGCGCCCTCGACCGTGTTGGTCGGGGTGCGGCCGGAGTTGTTGGTGCACGCGACGTAGATGCGGCCCGTGACGGGGCTGATCTCGACGTCCTCCGGGCGGTCCATCTTGGTGGCGCCGACCTTGTCCGCGGCCAGGCGCGTGTAGACCAGCACCTCCTCGAGGGACATGCCGGGCACCTTGCTGCGGCCGTCCTTGACGAGCGGGATCCACTCGCCGGTGCCGTCGAAGGCGCCGTCGGAGGGCAGGGCGCCCGAGCCGTCGATCTCGGCGGCCGGCGAGTCGCCGGTGAACTTCGCGACGAACAGGTCGCCCTCGGACAGGAGGGTCTTGTTGTGGGCGCGCGCCCAGCGGGAGTCGCCCTTGGCGACGCGGTTCTTCGAGACGAACTTGTAGACGTAGTCGAACGCCTGGTCGTCGCCCATGTAGGCCACGGCGTGGCCCGAGCGGGACAGCGTGACGTTGGCGCCCTCGTGCTTGAACCGGCCCATGGCGGTGTGCTTCACGGGCTTGGCGTCCGGGTCGTACGGGTCGATCTCGACGATCCAGCCGAACCGGTTGGCCTCGTTCTCGTAGCCCTCGGACTGCGCGAAGCGGGCCTCGTCCTTCTCCCAGCCGTAGCTGGTCGAGGAGCCGATGCCGTAGCGGGCGTCGGCGGTCGGGTTCGCGCCGGCGGCCACGAAGTAGCCGTTGAAGTTCTCCTCGCCGGACAGCACCGTGCCCCACGGCGTGGTGCCGCCCGCGCAGTTGTTCATGGTGCCGAGCACGCGGGTACCCGTCGGGTCCGCGGCGGTCTTCAGCAGGTCGGAGCCCGCCGCCGGGCCGTCGAGCACGAACTCGGTGCCCAGGTGGATGCGCCGGTTGTAGACGCTGATCCGCTGGTAGTCCCACGGCTTGCCCGTCGAACGACGGCGCACCTCGACCACGGCCATGCCGTGCGCGGCGCGCTCGATCGCACGCGCGTAGGCGTTCTGGGTGCGGCTGCCGTCGGCGGCGGTGTCCCAGTACTTCTCCGTGGGCGGGAACATGATCTCGGCGTTCGTGTACTCGAGGTTCGACACCAGGAGCCCTCGGGTGCCGCGGCTCTTGTCACCCGGCCGGATCGGCAGGATGTCGAGGTAGTCGCAGTTGTAGCCGAACTGCTTGGCCTGCTGCTCGGGCGACTGGTTGTCCGGGTCGAAGGTACGGGCGCCCGGGAGGATCGGGTCGCCCCAGCGGATGATCGGGTCCCAGGTGTAGCCCTCGGGCACGACCAGCGCGTCGACGTCGACGGGCTGCGGCTCGATGGCACCGAAGGCCAGGCCGCGACCGTCCCCGTGCCCCGGCAGGCGGCCCTCGGCCAGCGTCGTCGCGGTGGCGGACGGCGCCCCGGCGGCCTGCGCGCCGATCACCACGGCACCGGCGGCGACCGCCATGGTGCCGAGCATCGCGCGGCGCGACAGCACGGAGCTCACGACGTCCTTGAAGTACTCGTTGGCGCTCTCGTTCGGAGCGGGGTGAAGGCACGCGTCATTGCACTTGAGGCGGCAGGTCACGGGGCTGCGCTTGCCACGCGCGTGCGTGTGCACCGTCAGCAGGGGGCGGTTCTCAGGGGCGATCGTCATCGGAGGTTCTCCGGTCCGAAAGGGGGGTGGGACGTCGTCAACCTAGGAGCAGGCGGTGTCCCGGCCGCGAAAGCCCCGGTACGCGCAGGTGAACGGGACATGTCCGGCAGGTGGTGAGGGCTTTCCTCACCCGAGGATCGCGTGGCTGGTGACGTCCCGCCACCCCTCGGCGCGCAGGAGCTGCTCCGCGCCGCGCGACCGCAGGCCGCGCTCGCAGACCACGAGCACCGGGCCGTCGAGGGGGTGGTCCAGCAGCTCCGCCGGGAAGTTCCCGGCCGCCAGGTCCTCCAGCCGTGCGAACACGGCACCGGGCACGGCGCCCGGGCGCAGCCCGACGTCCAGGAGCAGGACGCCGGGGCCGGGTGCGACGGCGGAGCCGTCGGACGGCGCCGCGGGGTCTCCCCCGGACGCCGCAGCACCCCCCGCGGAGTCCGTGGAGCCCGCAGGATCCGCTTCATCGCCCGTGAGCCCCACGGCACCCCCGGCGTGACCCGGCGCACCACCCTCGGACGACGCCCCGGCACCCTCGTCCGCCCCGCCCGGCGCCGCCAGCGTGATCGTGTCCCACCCCGAGGTGCGCGCGTCGTAGGCCAGCAGCCGGCCCAGCGCCGGGTCGCCCGTCCCGGTCAGCACCTTGACCGCCTCGACCGCCATGGTCGAGCCCACGACGCCGCACGCCGGGCTCAGCACGCCGACCGTCGCGCACGACTCGCCCTCGGGCGGCTGCGGTCCGAACACGTCCGGGTAGGTGATGGCGCGCCCGTCCGGGGCGGCCGACCAGAAGACGCTCACCTGGCCGTCCCAGCCGAGCACCGTGCCCCAGACGACGGGCAGGCCCAGCGCCGCGGCGGCGTCGGACACGGCGTACCGGGTCTCGAACGTGTCCGACCCGTCCACCACCAGGTGGTAGCCGGCCAGGATCGACGCGGCGTTCTCGCGGGTCAGCCGGTCCCGGTGCGCGATCACCCGGACCTCGGGCGCCAGGGCACGCAGCGCGTCGGCGGCGGAGTCGGTCTTGGCGCGGCCCACGTCGGCCGCGGTGTGCAGCACCTGGCGCTGCAGGTTGGACGTCTCGACGGCGTCGTCGTCGATGACGCCGAGCGTGCCGACGCCGGCCGCCGCGAGGTACTGGAGCACCGGCGACCCGAGGCCACCGGCCCCGACCACGACGACCCGCGCCGCGGCCAGGCGCTCCTGCGCGGCCACCCCGAACCCGTCGAGCAGCAGGTGACGGGCGGCCCGTCGCCGCTCGGCGGGCCCGAGCCCGCCCGCGGGGGTCATGATCGGCTCCACCACGTCATCCCACCACCCCGGTGCGCCGCGCCTCAGCCCTTGTGCCGGCGGATCTCCGCCGCGGCCTGCGGGAGCACGTCGGCGAGCTGCCCGACCACCGCGAAGTCGCAGATCTCGAAGATCGGCGCCTCCGGGTCGCTGTTCACCGCCACGATCACCTGGGACGCCTGCATGCCGCCCCGGTGGTGCGGCGCCCCCGAGATGCCGGCGCCGATGTAGACGCGCGGGGCGACGGTCACGCCGGTCTGTCCCACGTAGGTGTCCCACCAACCCTCGAACGCGGCGTCACGCGACGCGCCCACCGCGGCACCCAGGGCGTCCGCGAGGTCCTCCACGGGGCCGAAGTCGCCCTCGGTGCCGCGCCCGCCGGCCACCACGATCGCCGCCTGGTCGAGCGGCGGGCGGCCGCTCGTGTCGGCCTTGACCGCACGCGACACGAGCGTCACCGGGGACGGTGCCACCTCGACGGCGTACCCCTCGGTCACCGGCTCGACCGCGGCCTGCGCGGGCTGCGCCACGGCGGAGTTGGCCCGGACGGTCACGACGGCGACGTCGGTGGTCACGGCGCACTCGGTGTCCCACGCCCCGGCGAACACGCGCTTGCCGGCCACGACCCGGCCGTCCACGTCGCGCACGGAGGCGGCGTCGATGACCAGGCCCGCGCCCAGGTCGCGGGCCGCGAGCGCCGCGGCCTCCTTGGCGGCGAACGAGGTGGGCAGCAGCACCAGGTCGGCGTCGGTCAGCCGGACGGCGGCGGCGAGCGCGGACGCGACGACGGCGGGCAGGTGCCGCTCGTCGCCGCTCACGCAGGCGCCGTCCCGGGACAGCTCGGCCTGGTGCACGGTCTCGACGCCGTAGGTGCCGAGCTGGGCGAGCACCTCGACGGTCGGGGCCTCCAGGGTGACGGCCTCGACGCGGCCGAGCCCGCGGGCGATGGTGAGGAGCTCCAGGGCGCTGGTGCGGACCTCGGTGGCCGGGTCGAGCAGGACCAGGACGGTGCGGTTGGTCATCACGTGCCTTTCGTCAGGCGCTGTCTGTGCGGTCTGGGGGCTCCGGTTCCGCTCCGGCTCAGACCAGGTCGTTGCGGATGAGGAAGCCGGCCAGGGCCACGCCGCCCTCACCCTTGTCGGTGACGATCTCGGGTTCGGCCCGCTCGGGGCGCGGGGCCGCGGCCAGCACCTCGGTGCGGGCCCCGGAGGCGCCGGCCAGGGCGGTGTCCAGCCCGAGGTCGGCCGGCGACCACACCTCGATCTCCTTGGTGCGGGCCGCCATGATGAGCTTGAAGCCGGGGAACCGCGGCTGGTTGGCGCCGTCGGTCACGGACAGCACGGCGGGCAGCGGCGCGGACAGCACCTCGGTGGCGTCGTCGATCTCGCGCGTGATCGTCAGGACGCCGTCGGCGAGGTCGACCTTCTTGGCGAGGTTCAGGGTGGGCAGGCCGAGCTCGGCGCCGAGCAGCGTCGGCACCACGGAGCCGAGGCCGTCCAGCGCCGCCATGCCCGTCACCACGAGGTCCACCGGCGACTCCTGGCCGAGCCTGCGGATCGCGGCGGCGAGCACCGCGGCGGTGCCGAAGTAGTCCGAGCCGGCCAGCTCGTCGCCGGACACGCGGATGCCGCGGTCCACGCCGAACTGGAAGGCCTTGCGCACGGCGAGGTCGCCGTCGGGGCCGGCCATGGTGACCACCACGACCTCGCCCTCGTCCGGGCCGATCGCGCCCGAGGCCCGCTCGGCCTCCAGCAGCCGCAGGGCGGCCTCGATCGCGTTCTCGTCGAGCTCGTTCAGGCTGCCCTCCGCGGCCGCACGGACGACCCGGCCACCGGAGAAGCCGCGCTCGGTGTTGATGTCCGGGACGTACTTGACGGTGACGACGATGCGCATGGGGTTACGGTACGACGCCGAGCGGTGTGGCACGGATCGTGTCCGCCGACAGTCCTGCAACGATTGATCACATGGCGCAGTCAGAAAGAGTCGAACCGCAACGGGCGCCGGGCGAGCCGGCGCCCCGCCAGGTCGTGCGGCCGCTGATCCGGCCGACGGCCCGGCGCAGCCACGTGCCGCCGCTGGGCGTGTACGTCACGCCCGACGGCGGTATCGACGCGGCGGTGCTCGCGTCGCACGCGACCGCCGTCGACCTGTGCCTCATCGACGTCACCGACCCGGCCCTGGACGAGCACGATCCCGCCCGGTACACCGAGCGGCGGGTCGAGATGGTGGGTCCGGTGTACGGCGTCTGGCACACGCACGTGCCGGACGTCGCCCCGGGCCAGCGCTACGGCTTCCGCGTGCACGGGCCCTGGGACCCGCACGCGGGGCTGCGGCACAACCCGGCCAAGCTGCTGGCGGACCCGTACGCGCGGGGGTTCGCGGGCCGCCTGCGCTACGGGCCCGAGGTGATCGGCTCGGTCTCGGCGCGGCAGGACGACCGGCCCGGCCCCGGCCTGTGGCTCGGCGACCCGTACGGGGCGGCGGACGGGACCGACTCGCTGCCGTACGTGCCGCACTCCGTCGTGGTCGGGCCGCTGACGCCGCCACCGCCGCTGACGCGGCCGCGCGTGCCCTGGGCGGACACCGTGATCTACGAGGCGCACGTGCGCGGGCTGACGATGCTCCGCGAGGACATCCCCGCCGAGCTGCGGGGCACCTACGCGGGGGCGGCGCACCCGGCCGTCGTCGAGCACCTGCTGAGCCTCGGTGTCACGACGCTGGAGCTGCTGCCGATCCACAAGAGCGTGGCCGAACCGCGCCTCGCCGCGCACGGGCTGCCGAACTACTGGGGCTACAACACGCTCGGGTTCTTCGCGCCCAACGCCGCCTACGCGACCCGCGCCGCGCAGGAGCAGGGTGCGGAGGCCGTGCTCGACGAGGTGCGCGGCATGGTGCACCTGCTGCACGAGGCGGGCATCGAGGTGCTGCTCGACGTGGTCTACAACCACACCGGCGAGGGTGGCGACGACGGCCTGCACCTCGCGTGGCGCGGCCTCGACAACCCGGTCTACTACCTGCACGACGGCGCCTCGCCCGCCGCCCTGGCGGACGTCACCGGTACCGGCAACTCCCTCGACTTCCGGCGCCCGCGGGTGATCCAGATGGCCCTGGACTCGCTGCGCTACTGGGCGCAGACGGTGGGCGTGGACGGCTACCGGTTCGACCTGGCCGTGACGCTGGGGCGCGGCAACGTCGGCTTCGACCCGGACCACCCGTTCCTCGTGGCGCTCCAGACGGATCCGGTGCTGTCGGGGCTCAAGCTGGTCGCGGAGCCGTGGGACGTGGGGCCGGGCGGCTGGCAGACGGGCTCGTTCCCGCCGCCGATGGCGGAGTGGAACGACCGGTTCCGGGACGCCGTGCGCGGGTTCTGGCTCGACGCGCCCAAGCAGGGCGTGCGCGGGCAGGAGATGCTCGGCCTGCGCGACCTGGCCACGCGGCTGGCGGGGAGCGCGGACCTGTTCGGCCCCGGTGACCCGCCGCTGGTGCGCGGGCCGGTGGCGTCGGTCAACTACGTGACGGCGCACGACGGCTTCACGCTCGCCGACCTGGTGGCCTACGACCACAAGCACAACGAGGCCAACGGCGAGGGCAACCGCGACGGCTCGGACAACAACCTGTCGTGGAACCACGGCATCGAGGGCCACACGCCGTCCGGCGACGACGCCACGACCGACCCCTGGCAGGCCATCGTGCCGCCGCGTCGCAAGTCGCAGCGCAACCTGCTGGCCACCCTGCTGCTGGCGGCGGGCACCCCCATGCTGACGGCGGGCGACGAGCTGGGCCGCAGCCAGGGCGGCAACAACAACGCCTACGTCCAGGACAACGAGACGTCCTGGATCCGGTGGGCGCTCGACGACGCCGCCACCGACCTCCTGGAGACCACCCGCTACCTGCTGCGACTGCGGCGCGAGCACGCCGCGCTGCGGGCCGACTCGTTCTACCTGGGCTCGCCACGGCCGCACGAGTCGGACCCGGACCTGCTGTGGTTCGCCGAGACCGGTGCGCTGATGGAGCCCGCCACCTGGAACGAGCCCGGGCGGCGTGTGCTGCAGATGCTGCGCCCCGGGCCCGGCGCGGGCGACGCCGACGTGCTGCTGGTGCTCAACGGCGGTTTCGGTGACGTCGCGGTGACCCTGCCCGCCCGGGCGGACGGCGACGCACCGTGGGAGCTGGTCTGGGACTCCGGGTGGGACGCCCCGCGCGTGCCCGAGGACGAGGCCGGGCCGCGGACGGCGTCGACCCTCGACCCGCTCAGCATCCAGGTGCTGCTCTCGCCGGGCCGTACGTAGTTCACCCCGGGGACGGCCGAGGGGGCTGACCGTGGCGCCCGCGACCTGGCTACAGTGCGGTCATGACTGACTCCGTCCACAACAACGACGTTGCCGCCGCGGGGAGCACCGACGTGATCGTCGTCGGCGCGGGCCTGTCGGGTCTCGTGACCGCGACCGAGCTGACCGCGGCGGGCCGGCGCGTGGTCCTGCTCGACCAGGAGCCGGCCGCGTCGCTGGGCGGTCAGGCGTGGTGGTCGTTCGGCGGGCTGTTCCTGGTGAACTCGCCCGAGCAGCGCCGGCTCAAGGTCCGCGACTCCGCCGAGCTCGCGTTCGCCGACTGGCTGGGCTCCGCGCAGTTCGACCCCGGCGCGGAGCGCGGCGAGGGTCCGGACCGGTTCGGGTACCGGTGGGCGCAGGGGTTCGTCGAGTTCGCCGCGGGCGGCATGCGGCCGTGGCTGCACGGCAAGGGGGTGCGCTGGTTCCCGCTGGTGCAGTGGGCGGAGCGCGGCGGCTACCCGGCCGGCGGCCACGGCAACTCGGTGCCCCGCTTCCACGTCACCTGGGGCACCGGGCCCGCGATCGTCGCGCCGTTCGTCGCCGCGGCGCACGAGGCGAACCGGGCCGGGCTGCTCGACCTGCGCTTCCGGCACCGGGTCACCTCGCTCGTGGTCACCGACGGCCGCGTCACCGGCGTCCGCGCCGAGGTCCTGGCCGACGACGACGCCGAGCGCGGCGAGCCGTCCGGCCGTACCGTGACCGGCGAGGTGGAGCTGTCCGCCCAGGCCGTCGTCGTCGCCAGCGGGGGCATCGGCGCCAACCACGACCTGGCCCGCGCCCGGTGGTCCGCGAGCGCCGGGCGCCTCCCGGAGCGCATGCTCTCGGGCGTGCCCGACTCGACCGACGGACTCATGCTGGGGGTCGCCGCGGCCTCCGGTGCGGCGCTGGTGCACGAGGGCCGGATGTGGCACTACCCCGAGGGCATCGCGAACCACTCGCCGGTCTGGTCGAAGCACGGCATCCGGATCCTGCCCGGCCCGTCGTCGCTCTGGCTGGACGCCGACGGCAACCGGCTGCCGGGCCCGCTGTTCCCCGGGTTCGACGCCCTCGGCGCCCTGCAGCACGTGACCTCCCGTGGCGACGACCACTCGTGGTTCGTGCTGAACAAGACCATCATGGAGAAGGAGTTCGCACTGTCGGGCTCCGAGCAGAACCCCGACCTGACCGGCAGGTCGGTGCCGCTGCTGCTGGAGCGCGTGCGCGGCCGGTCGGTGCCGGTGCGCACCTTCGCCGAGCAGTCGCAGGAGTTCCTGTGGGCCGACACCCCCGCCGAGCTCGCGGCGAAGATGAACGCGCTGACGGAGGCGACGCCCGGATCGAGCGGGCACGTCGACGCCGAGGCCCTGGCCCGGCTCGTCGCCGCCCGGGACGCCCAGGTCGCCACGGGGCTGGGCAAGGACCCGCAGGTCGTGGCGACGTCGGCGGCGCGGCACTTCATCGTGGACAAGGCGATCCGGGTGGCGCCGCCGCGCGCGCTGACCGACCCGCAGGACGGACCGCTGCTCGCGGTGCGCCTGTCGGTGCTGACCCGCAAGACCCTGGGCGGCCTGTGGTGCGACGAGACGGGCCGGGCCCTGACGCCGGACGGCGAGGTGCTGGACGGCCTGTGGGCCGTGGGCGAGGCCGCGGGCTTCGGGGGCGGCGGCGTGCACGGGCACCGCGCCCTGGAGGGGACGTTCCTCGGCGGCTGCCTCTTCACGGGGCGGACGACGGGCCGGGCCCTGGCGGAGTCGCTCTGAACCCGGCTGGCCCGGCTGCGCGCGTCGGCCGGGTCGGCCGGGCGGTGCCGTCTCCCGCTACCGCAGCAGGGCCTGGCCGTCCTCCAGGCTGATCACCACGGCGCCCTGGGCGCAGCGGGTCACCAGCTCCGTGGGCCAGTCGTCCGTCAGCCGCACGGTCTCCACCGTCTCGTCGGCACCGGCACCGGCACCGTCCCCCGGGCGCAGCCCGGTCACGCGGCTGCTCCGCGCCCGGCCGAGCCGCGCGCGCACCGGGTCGGGCCGGTCGAAGAACCAGTGCGTCGGCGCGTTGGAGTCGAGCGCGTCCGCGAGGCGCTCCAGGTCCCGGGCGGCCAGCCGGAGCGCGGGGGCCACCCAGGTGCCGTTCTCGGTCACCATCGCCTCGGTGCGGCGCGGGTCGGTGAGGCCCACGCGGGTCCCGTCCCGGAACGAGCCCGCGGCCAGCCCCAGGGCGAGGTCGCGCACCGGCGCCCCTGCCACGGCGCCGAGGAGCTGGGTGGCCAGCACGTGGGGCACGTGCGACACCAGCGCCACCGCCTCGTCGTGCAGCTCGTCGGTGAGCACCGCGGCCGTGCCGCCCAGCGGCCCGGTCACCAGGGTCAGCACCTGCACGAGCCGGTCCGGGTCCGTACCGGGCCCCACCGTCACCGCCCACGGGACGCCCTGCATCAGCTCCGCCGACGACGCCGCGAAACCGCTGTGCTCGGTACCGGACATCGGGTGTGCACCGACGTACCGCTCCCCCAGGCCGGCCTCGGCGACCGCCTCCCGCACCGGCCCCTTCACCGAGCCCACGTCGGTCACCGTCGGGTCCCAGCCGGGCTCGCCCGCGAGCGCATCGGCCAGCTCGGCAGCGACCGACCGCATCGCGCGCAGCGGTGCGGCGAGCACCACGACGTCGGGCCGGTTGGCGGCCAGGCGGGCGACGTCGTCGGCCACCGTGAGGCCCGCCGCGCGGGCCTCGCCGCCGGAGACGGGGTCGGTCGCGACGACCGGCACCGCCGCGGCCTGGAGGGCGCGGGCGATCGACCCGCCGACCAGCCCCAGGCCGACGACGCCGACGCTCACCACAGCAGCCCCCGGGCCCGCGCCGGGTCGGGGTCGGCCGAGGAGACCGAGCCGACGGGCACGTGGTCGGGGTCGAGCGGGCCGTCCAGGGTCCGGAACCCGGCCCCGGCGGGGAACAGCCCGAGCGTCTTGAGGGAGTCCCCCGCGGCGAGCAGGTCGCTGAGGACCTCGCGGGCGGCCGGGGCCCACGGGGCGTCGTCGAACGTCACGACGAACACGTACCGGCTCTCCTGCGCCTTGAGCGGCCGCGTGATGAGGCTCGACATGTTCACGCCGCGGTCGCCGAAGGCGGCGGTGATCCGCGCCAGCACACCGGGGCCGGTCACCGACGGGGTGATGGCGAGCATCGTCTTCCACGCGGTCTCGCCGGCGGCCCGCGTGCGCTCCAGGTACGCGCCGGCCACGGCACGCCGCGTCAGGACGAGGAACCGGGTCCGTCCGCCGCGGAAGTCCTCGACCGCCGTCGCGTAGGTGTCCAGCCCGTACAGCTCGCCGCAGATCGTGGGTCCCAGGGCGACGGTCCCGGGCCCGGCGTCGCGGCACGCGGCCGCGTTGGACGACGCCGGGGCCGTCGCCAGCCCGGTGCTCGTCACGAAGCCGGCGCACTGCGCCAGGCCGTGCGGGTGCGCGGACACCTCGGTCAGCTCGCCGTGGTCCGGGCGCACGAAGGCGTCGAACGACACGTCGATGGCCACCTCGTCGACGGCCACGACGTCCGCGCTGGACAGCAGGGCGTCCAGGGACGGCACCACGTAGCCCTCGACCGAGGACTCGACGGCCACGACGCCGAACCGGGGGCTCGCCGGCCCGTCCGTCGGAGGACCGGCCGGAGAGTCGGCCGCGACGGCGTCGTGCACGTCCTTGACCGTGGCGAGCGGTTCCGCGACGACCGCGCCGTCGGGCGCGTACCGACGGGCCCAGTCGAGCGCCGCCTGGTGGGTGAAGGTGCCCTCGGGACCCAGGTATGCGACCCGGGTGGCGGGGCGACCGGCCGGCGCCGTCATGCCCACCGCGGCGTCAGGGCGTCCGGACCGGGCACGAACGAGTCGCCCGGCAGCACCGCGAGCGTGCGGTGCGCGACCCCGCGCTGCGTGAGGGCGGCGACGAGGTCGTTCAGCACGTCCGACGTGGGGCACGAGAACGAGGCGAAGAACGCGTGCGGACCGCCCGAGGAGGGCTGGCTGCGCAGGTGGACCAGGTCCAGACCGGCGTCGGCGATGACGGCGAGCGTGGGCTGGAGGGATCCCAGGTGGTCGTCGGACGGCCCGAACGCCAGCCACACCTGCGCGGGCTCGGTGAACGGCGGCCAGTCCGCCCGGGACTCCAGGAGCCCGTACCAGACGGGTCCGCCCGCGGCCAGCGCCGCGCTGTCCGGCAGCTCGGTGAACCCGGCGGGCACCCGGGACCGTTCGATCACGAGCGAGCCGCCCTCGCCGGCGAGCGCGATCCGCTCCGCCACCGTCGCCCGCGTGGGTACCAGGCGCAGGCTCGCACCCAGGCCGCGCAGCACCGCGGCGCAGTCCCGCACGCCCGCCTCGTCGATCACCACCTGACCACCCGTGGCGCCCGAACCGACCCAGACCCACTGACCGGGCACCGCGACGGCGGCCGTCACGATGAGCGACGCGTCGCCCTCCAGCAGGGCCCGCTCGAGGCCCGGCGCCGGGTGCTCCGGGTGTCCCAGGTGCACCACGGCGGCCAGCGCGTCGATGCTCGCTACGGTGGCGAGCGTGTCCGCCGTCGTGCCGAGGTCGAGCAGCTCCACCGGGTCGTTCCAGCCCGCCATCCGCGCGGCGAGCACCGCGTGCGCGGGAGACTCCCGCTCGCTCCGTCCTAGCATGTGCGCAACCTACCGCCCGTCAGCCGTCCGAGCCGCCCGGTCCGTCGCAGACCACGGGGTTGTCGGGGTTGTAGGAGTGGTTGAACGAGTTCTCCTTGACCACCTTGCCCTCGTGGAGCACCTTGCGGGAGATGGTGACCGAGAAGCCGTCCTCACCGCCCGGGTACGGCTGGCAGTCCGCCGAGGAGTCGTGGATGGTCGTCTTCGGCACGATGTTCCGCTTGGGGCTGGTGCTCTCCTGGACCGTGTAGTACTTGGTGCTCCAGATGCGGACCGTGAGCTTGCCGTCCGCCACGAAGGCCTGCATGACCGCGCCGTACGGGGTGTCGTTGCGGAACTTCATGTCCTTGGCGCCCACGTAGATCGTGGCCTCGCGGCCCGCCGGGTAGCGCGGGAACCAGTAGGAGTGCGCGTGGTGCTCGATGTCGTCGAACCCGGCGAAGAAGCCCGCGTTGAACGAGGTGGTGGCCATCTGCGAGAGACCACCGCCCACCGCCTCCACGTGCTCGCCGTTCTCGACGACGCCCGCGTCGAAGTACCCGTTCTCCAGGGTGATCGGCGCCAGGGCCTCCAGCAGCGAGAAGGTCTCGCCCGGCTTGACCAGGTTGCCCGTGACCATCTCGGCGCCCCGCACCAGGTTCTGGGTGCGCACGGGCTCGTTCGTCAGCGGCGTGCTGAACTCGGACACGATCTCCTTGACGCCCAGCGCCTCCAGCGACTCGACGGTCTCCTTCGGGTCCTGCTCGACCAGCTCGACCGACGTCTCGCGGTCGTCGCTCGTCGCGGCGATCCGCACGGCCTTGCCGGTCTCCGCCGGGTCCAGGGTGGTGCCGGTCTTGCCCTCGACGACCGTCGGCGCACCGCCCACGAACTCGAAGTGCGCGTCGTCCGGGACCTCCAGCAGGTCGGTCGTGCCCTCCACGATCGCCGCCACGGCGGCCTCGCGGTCCACGATGGTCCGCAGCGTCTCGTCCCGCTGCTCGAACCGGACCAGCCCGGCCAGGACGGCGGGCGTGAGCACGGGCTTCTGCCCGCCCACCGACACCGTGACGGGTGCCGAGACGACCTTCTGCGCCACCGCGAAGCTGTCGTCCGTCTCCTGCTGCGTGATCGTCGGCTCGACGGTCTCGATCGGCAGGTCGAACGGCCCCTCGTCGTGCAGCCAGCGCTCCTGGATGATCCGGGAGGTCTCGCTGGTGACGATCCGTGAACCGTCCTTCGCGTCGGTCTTGGCCGGCTGCCCGTCGACGAACGACACGGTGCCGTCCACGGGCGCGACGGTGAGCGACTCCTCGAGGCCCGCCACGGCGGCGTCGAACTTCTCGGAGTCGATGTCCAGGACCAGCTCCTCCTCGGTGCCGCCGAACATGTGCGCCCACATGCGCACCGGGCTCAGCGAGAAGCCGGTGAGCTGGGCCGCGGTTGCCTCGGCGTCGATCGCGAGGCCGCTCGGCTCCGGGGAGAGCTGTGCCTTGCCCTCGCCCGCCGTCAGCGCGATCGGCTCCTTGAGCCGCGGGCCGAGCTGCTCCGTCAGCGCGGAGGCGGCCTCGCCCTGCGTCATGCCGCCGACGTCGACGCCGGCCACCGTGGTCTCCTTCGGCACCCGGTCGCTCAGGCTCCAGGCCACGAGCGAGTAGACGCCGAACAGCACGACGGCGGCGAGCACCGCGAACAGCGCGAACTTCGGTCCGCGGCTCGGGGCGCCGTCACCGGCGAGCCCGTAGAAGCTGCCCGGGGCGGTCGGGGCGCCCGGCCCACCGGGTCCGCCGGGTCCGCCCGGTCCACCGCCGGGACCGGCAGGTCCGGCCGGCTGCTGCGCGGACGCGGACGCGGCGCCGGGGTTCACCGGCGCCCAGCGCGAGACACGCTGGATCGCGCCGGTCAGCGGCTTGAGGAACGAGTTCTGGCCGCCGTCCGGAGCGGGCACGCTACCCGGGCCGGACGGTGCGGCGGAGTCCGGGCCCGACGGCGGGATGAGCGAACGCGGCGGCACCGACGGCGGCGCACCGGGGGTCGCCGGTGCCGGCGGGGCTGCGGGAGCGGACGCGGCGACGCCCGGCGCGGGGGTGGACGGGGCGGACACCACGCCCAGCGGGGTGACGCCGGAGGCAGCGACAGGCGCGGTGCCGCCCGAGGCGGCGGGGGTGACGCCGGACGCCGCGGCGGAGGCGGCGGCCGCGCTCGCCGCGACGGCTGCTGCCGTGTCCTTGGTGGGCGACGGGGCGCCGGCGGCTGCCGGGCCCGCGGGGACGGAGGCGGACGTCCTGTCCGGTGCCGTGCCCGGCGATGTGCCGGGCGATGTGCCGGGCGATGCGTCGGCCGGGGTGTCGGCGGATGCACCGCCTGACGAGGTGTCGGAGGACGCGGGGCCGGCAGGCACAGCGCCCTTCGAGGCGTTGGTCGGCGCACTCTCCGTTGCGGGCCTGCTCACCGGAGCAGCGGACGGAGACGCGTCGCCGGACGGCGTAGCGTCTCCGGCGGCGGCACCCGCGGCAGCACCTCCGGCGGCCCTCGCAGCAGAACCGGCCGGAGCACCCGCAGCGGCACCGGCCGCAGCACCCGCAGCGGCACCGGCGGCGGCGCCCGCCGTCGCGTCCGAGCCGGACGCACCAGGGGCGGCGTTCGGGGTGCTGCCCGCGCCCGGCGCCTGCTTGGGCGGCCGTTCGAACGCGAAGACACGCGGCGTGTACCCGCTCTTCGGCGTGGTGGTGGCCTTGGTCGCCGGGGTCGCGAGCTCGTTGACGACCGTCTGCAGCACGGCCACCTGGTCCGGGTTGTCGGCGGTCGGCGGCTCGGCCGGGGTCGCGGACGACGAGCCCTGCTGGTCCCCCGACGGGCTCGGCTTGCTCCGCACGGGAACGGCCGGGGCCGACGCCGCGCCCGGCGCCGACGCACCCTGCCCGCCCGCGGACGGGGCGGCGTCACCGGCGCGCGGAGCGGACCCCGCGGGGACGGCCGGTGTACCCGACGGCTGGGCGTCGCCCGGTCCGGGAGCCCCGGCGGCCGACGCAGCGGGGGTCCGCCCGGCGTCGACGGGTGTCGCCTCCGGCCGGTCGGCCCCGGCCGGCGAGGCACCGGACCCCGCGTCGGCCGTCGTCGCACCGCCGTCCGACGTCGCAGCCGGCTTGGCGCCGCCCGACGTCGCAGCCGGCTTCCCGGCGTCCGACGGCGACGCGGCGGGCTCGTGCGGTGACGCTGCGGACGGCGCGGCGCCCGCCGCTGCCTCCTGGGCGCGCGCGGGCGTGACCGGCGGGGTGACGGGCTGGCGGGCCTTCGGGGCCTCGGACTGCTCCGGAGGGGTCACGGGCTGGGCTTTCTCTGGGGACGGGGAAGCCGGCTGTGCGGTCGGTCGACCGGCCGGTGCTGCGAACTGCACGGCTCCCGGGTCGGTCGGCCGTGCGGGGGGTGTGGCAACCTGTCGGGGAACGCTGCCGGGGCGCGTTCGGGACAGGCGGGGAGGCATCGCCGGGGCAGGTTCCGTCCCGGCGTTCTCGTCTGACGTCGGCTCGAGCGGTTCGTCACGCTCGGTCGGCTGACCCATCGGCACGCTCCGTGCAACTACCCGAGACGCGGGCCCTCCGCGTCCCCCAGGGCGCACCGAAACTGCGGCGAATCCGCTGGACGGGGCCGCCCTGCCGGGAATCCTATCGAGCAGGAATCCGACTCAAGGTCGCGTACCGGACGTCCCGAGGTGGAGGTTGTGTATCAATCCTGCCCACCATCCTGAAGCACTTCGCGCAGACGCGCAGACCTCAGGCGGCAGACCGGTTCCGGCGCGCCGGAACCTCCGCGAACCACGACGACGGCAGGAACGCCACGACGGCCAGCACGGCCACCCCGGCGTACGACCAGACCATGCCCAGCAGGCCCGCCGGCACCACGACGTCGCCCCCCGAACCCGGCAGGGACAGGGCCTGCACCATGGCGACCCAGCCCACACCGAACCCCAGCAGCGTGCCATAACCCGCCCAGGCGCGCGCGAGGACGCCCGCGGCGGCGGTCAGGGCGAGGGCGAGCACGAGACCGAGGTACCAGGACTCGTCGCCGTACCTGTGCACCACCGTCCCGAGCGCGCCCAGCACCACGCCGAGCAGGACGGCCAGCAGGGTGCGCACGATCGTTCGTCCGAGGTGACGTCCGGGTGAGTTCACCCGACCATTGTCCAGCACTCACCTGGGAGGGTCCTGCGGATGTGGAACACTCCCGCGGGTGAACACGCTCCAGGCACAGACACAGCTCATCGTCCGACAGCGCATCCGGATGCTGGTCAACCAGTACGAGGTGCACGGCGCCCGGCCCGACGGCTCCGAGGGCGACCTCTACGCCTTCGCGCAGCAGAAGCGCATGGCGTTCCGTGAGCAGGTGACGCTCTACACGGACGAGAAGAAGCAGGAGGCCGTGCTCGGCTTCAAGGCGCGGCAGGTCATCGACCTCGGCGCCACCTACGACGTCGTCGACGCGGGTGGCTCCCCCATCGGCTCGTTCCGCAAGGACTTCGCACGCTCGCTGCTGCGCAGCACCTGGCACCTGGAGCAGCCGGGCTACGCCACGGCCACCGGCTCCGAGCGCAGCACCGCCGTCGCGATCATCCGGCGGCTGGCCGAGGTCGACTGGCTGCCGTACCACTTCGACTTCCTGGTCGAGGGCCGGCCGGCGTTCTCCGTGGAGAAGAAGTGGGGCCTGCGCGACCGGTACGTCGTGAACATCCACGACCCGCAGCTCGACCGCCGGCTCGTGGCCGCCATGGCCATCGCGCTGGACGCCCTCCAGGAGCGCTGAGCCCCCTCAGCGGAACGGCCGGGCCACCAGGTAGGTCTCGTCGGGCAGGAGCGGCGCCAGCACGCCGTTCGACAGGGCGTACCAGCCGACGACGGGCCCCGCCGCGTGGGGCAGCGCCGTCGCGTGCTGCACCTGGGTCGCATGCGCCCGCAGCGCGGCGACGACCCGCCCCAGCACGGGCCGTGCATCGACCCGCACCGCGCCCAGACCAGCCGCCCCGCCGAGCCGGGTGATCGGCAGATCGTCAGGTGATCGATACCCCGGGGTGCCGATCACCTGGCCTTCTGCCGACCACGGCTGCAGGTCTGCAGGCTCTGGAGCCGACCAGCACGCGTCCAGGGTGGGCTTCGCCAGCGGGGGCAGGGGCTCGTGCGGGTCCGGGAGGGTGAGGGCGTGGGTCGTCGCGAGCTCCCGGGCCTCCGGAAGGGCGGCGAGGGTCGCCCGCGCCGCGCGCACCTCGGCGGCCGGTGCGACCGCCTGCCACAGCTCCGGGCCGGCCCACGGCTCTCCCTGCCGCACGGCCGGACCGGCCGCGAGATCGAGCGCACGGACGGTCACCTGGTGCGTGCGCACGTGGTCGGGGTGGCCGTAACCGCCTCCGGGCTCGTACGTGGCGACGACGGCGGGACGCCGCGCCCGGAGCAGCGCCGCGAGCCGCCCGGCGGGCTCGTCGAGCGGCACCCGGGCGAACGCCGTCGGCGGGGAGTCGGGTGCGGGGCCGGCGACACCCGGTGCCACCCAGGCCATGCCCGAGTCCTCGTACCGCGCCGCACCGGGGGTGCCGGCGACGAACGGCGCGACGTCCGCGGGCAAACGCGGCGCACCGGACACCCCAGACGCCGCGCCCGGCGTACCGGAGACGGTGTCCGGTACACCAGGCAGCATGTCCAGGAAGACATGCTCGATCCGGCCGGGTCCCTCGGCATCGCCCGCCAGATGCTCCAGCGCCGCGGCCAGCTCCGTCTCGCGGTAGGCGCCCAGGGCAGGACCGTCGCCCTCGAGGCCGGCGAGCCCCTCCGACGTCGTCCCGGGCAGGGCGATCACCTCACCCCGCTCGCCGCGCGTGCAGGTCACGATGCACACGGGCAGCCCGGCCGCGGCGAACGTGGCGATCAGCCCGCCGGTCGACAGCGTCTCGTCGTCGGGATGCGCATGCACGGCCACCAACCCACCGGACAAAGCGTTGAGTGCTGGATCTTCACCCTCGGAACGGCTGCTCAAGGGCGAAGATCCAGCACTCAACGGCAGGGCGTGGTCAGGAGCGCTTGGCGCGGGCCGCGGCGCGGGCGCGGTCCGTGGCGTTCAGCACGACCTTGCGGATGCGGACGACCTCAGGGGTCACCTCGACGCACTCGTCCTCCTGCGCGAACTCCAGCGACTCCTCGAGCGTGAGCTTGCGCGGCGGGATGAGGTTCTCGAAGTTGTCGGCGGTCGAGGACCGCATGTTCGTCAGCTTCTTCTCCTTGGTGATGTTGACGTCCATGTCCTCGTTGCGCGAGTTCTCGCCGACGATCATGCCCTCGTACACCTCCTGCGTGGGGTCCACGAAGAAGGAGCCGCGCTCCTGGAGGTTGATCATGGCGAACGGCGTGACCTTGCCGGCGCGGTCCGCGACCAGCGAGCCGGTCATGCGCGACTCGATGGGGCCGTGCCACGGCTCGTAGCCCTCGGAGATCGACGCGGCGATACCCGTACCGCGCGTGTCGGTGAGGAACTGGGTGCGGAACCCGATCAGGCCGCGCGCCGGCACCATGAACTCCATGCGGACCCAGCCGGTGCCGTGGTTCGTCATGGTCTCCATGCGGCCCTTGCGCTGCGCGAGGAGCTGCGTGACGGAGCCGAGGTACTCCTCGGGCACGTCGATGGTCATGCGCTCCATGGGCTCGTGGCGCTTGCCGTCGATCTCCTTGGTGACCACCTGCGGCTTGCCGACCGTGAGCTCGAAGCCCTCGCGGCGCATCTGCTCGACCAGGATGGCCAGCGCGAGCTCACCACGGCCCTGCACCTCCCAGGCGTCCGGACGCTCGGTCGGCAGCACCTTCAGCGAGACGTTACCGATGAGCTCGGAGTCGAGGCGGTCCTTCACCTGGCGCGCGGTGACCTTGTGGCCCTTGCCACCCTTGCCCGCCAGGGGCGAGGTGTTGATACCGATGGTCATCGAGATGGCCGGGTCGTCCACCGTGATGAGCGGCAGGGGGCGCGGGTCGTCGATGTCGGTGAGGGTCTCGCCGATCATGATGTCGGCGATGCCCGCGACGGCGACGATCTCGCCGGGGCCGGCCTTGTCGGTCGGCACGCGGTCGAGCGCCTTGGTCTCCAGCAGCTCGGTGATCTTCACGCTCTGCAGCGTGCCGTCGTGCCGGGCCCACGCCACGTTCTGGCCCTTGGACAGGGTGCCGTTGTGGATGCGCAGCAGCGCGAGGCGGCCGAGGAACGGCGACGCGTCGAGGTTGGTGACGTGCGCCTGCAGCGGCACGCCCTCCTCGTAGGTCGGCGCGGGGATCTTCTCGAGGATCGTGGCGAACAGCGGCTCGAGGTCCTCGTTGTCCGGCAGGCCGCCGTCGGCGGGCTGGTCGGTGGAGGCGCGGCCGGCCTTGGCCGACGCGTACACGACGGGCACGTCGAGGATGGCGTCCAGGTCGAGGTCCTCGACCTCGTCCGACAGGTCGCCGGCCAGGCCGAGCAGCAGGTCGGTGGTCTCGGCGACGACCTCGCTGATGCGGGCGTCGGGCCGGTCCACCTTGTTCACGACGACGATGACCGGCAGCTTGGCGGCCAGGGCCTTGCGCAGCACGAAGCGCGTCTGGGGCAGCGGGCCCTCGGACGCGTCGACGAGCAGCACGACGCCGTCGACCATGGACAGGCCGCGCTCGACCTCGCCGCCGAAGTCGGCGTGGCCGGGGGTGTCGATCACGTTGATGGTGATGCCGTCGGGCTCACCGCTCGCCGCGGCCGCGGGGCCGGCGTACCGGATCGCGGTGTTCTTGGCGAGGATCGTGATGCCCTTCTCACGCTCCAGGTCGCCGGAGTCCATCACGCGGTCGTCCACGTGCTGGTGCGCCGAGAACGCGCCCGCCTGCTTCAGCATGGCGTCCACGAGCGTGGTCTTGCCGTGGTCGACGTGGGCCACGATGGCGACGTTACGCAGGTCGGAACGGGTCGCACGGGCCGAGGTCGGCGCGGTTGCAGGCACGGTCACGGAGCACTCATTTCCAGAAGGGAGGTCAGGGGGCGCGGACTCTGGCCCGAAGGGACCGGTCTCGCAGCACCACCCATCTTACCCGCGAATCGAAATCCCCAGGTGTCGACCGTGTCACTGCGCGGTGAACACACCGAATGCGTCAGGCCCTCAGGCCGCCGGAGCGACCTGAGGGCCTGACACGTGCGCGGAGGAAGCGGTCAGCCGCCGATCTCCAGGCTCGCGCCCGGGATGGCCGCCAGGAGGTCGCGCGTGTACTCCTGCTGCGGGTTGTCGAACACCTCGTCGGTGGTCGCGTGCTCCACGATGCTGCCGTCCTTCATCACCGCGACGAGGTCGGCGATCTGCCGGACCACCGCGAGGTCGTGCGTGATGAACAGGAAGGACAGCCCCAGCTCGGCCTGCAGGTCGTTGAGCAGCGTCAGGATCTGCGCCTGGACCAGCACGTCGAGCGCCGAGACGGCCTCGTCGAGCACCAGCACCTCGGGCTTGAGCGCCAGCGCACGCGCGATGGCGATGCGCTGCCGCTGCCCGCCCGACAGCTCGTTCGGGAACCGGCGCATGGTGGCCTGCGGCAGCGACACCATGTCGAGCAGCTCGCGCACGCGCGCCTCGCGGGACTTGCGGTCGCCCACCTTGTGCAGGACGAGCGGCTCCTCGATCGAGCGGTAGATCGAGTACGTCGGGTCGAGCGACCCGTACGGGTTCTGGAACACCGGCTGCACGCGACGGCGCAGCGCGAACTGCTCCTTCGCGGACATCTTCGCCACGTCCTTGCCGTCGAACATCACCGTGCCCGACGTCGGTTCGAGCAGTCCCAGCACCATGTTGGCCGCCGTCGACTTGCCGGAGCCCGACTCCCCCACCAGGGCCAGCGTGTGACCCTTGGGCAGCGTGAAGTCGATACCGTCCACCGCCGTGAAGTCGGTGTGCGTACCCGGCCGGGAGCCACGGATGTGGAACACCTTGGTCAGGTCCTTCGCCACGACGACGTCGGGCGCCGTCGTGGCGGCCTCGTCGGCGTGCTCGGCGAGCAGGTCCTCGGACTCCTGGCCGCGCGCGTGCGCGGACTGGATGCGACGCGACGCCAGCGACGGGGCCGAGGCCACGAGCCGCTTGGTGTACTCGTGCTGCGGGTCCTGGAGGATCTGCAGCGCCGGGCCCGACTCGACGACCTTGCCCTTGTACATCACCACGAGGTGCTCGGCGCGCTCGGCGGCCAGACCCAGGTCGTGCGTGATGAACAGGACGGCCGTACCGAGCTCGGCGGTGAGGCCCTCCAGGTGGTCCAGGATCTTCTTCTGGACCGTCACGTCGAGGGCGGACGTCGGCTCGTCCGCGATGAGCAGCTTGGGCCGCGAGGCCAGGCCGATCGCGATGAGCGCACGCTGCCGCATGCCGCCGGAGAACTCGTGCGGGAACTGGCGGGCCCGGCGCTCGGCGTCGGGCAGGCCGGCCTCGCCGAGCAGCTCGGCGACGCGCGCGGTGCGCTCCGCCTTGCTGCCCTGGAAGCCGTTGGCCACCAGTGCCTCGTCGATCTGCGTGCCGATGCGCCACACCGGGTTCAGGTTGGACATCGGGTCCTGCGGGACCAGGCCGATCTCGCGGCCGCGGATGTCCTCGACCTGCCGGCGCTTGAGCCCCACGAGCTCGCGGCCGCCGAACGTGATGGACCCGCCGGTCACCTTGCCGGTGCCCGGCAGCAGGTCGATGATCGCGTGCGCGGTGGTGGACTTGCCGGAACCCGACTCGCCCACGATGGCCACGGACTGGCCCGGGTAGACGGTGAGGTCCACGCCGCGCACGGCGTCGACGACGCCGGTCGCCGTGGTGAACGAGATCTGCAGATCCTTGATCTCGAGCAGCGGGGTGTTGTCGTCGCGCTTCTCGGCGGGCACCGGGGCGTCCTCGGTGGAACCGTCGGTGAGGGTGATCGTGGTGGTCATCGCTTCCTCGCCTTCGGGTCGAGGGCGTCGCGCACGACGTCGCCCAGCATGATGAAGCCGAGCACGGTGAAGGCGAGTGCGGCGGCCGGGTAGAACATGATCTCCGGGTTGGTGCGGATCGAGGACCGCCCGTTGGAGAGGTCACCGCCCCACGAGACCGTCGACGGGTCGAGGCCGATGCCGAGGAACGTCAGCGTGGCCTCGGCCACGATGAACGTACCGAGCGCCACCGTGGAGTACACGATGATCGGCGCCGCGGAGTTCGGCAGCACGTGCTGCCAGAGGATCGCGCCGCGGCTCATGCCGAGCGCCTTCGACGCGGTGACGAACTCGTTGTTCTTCACGCTGAGCACGGCGCCACGCGTGATGCGGGCGATCGTGGTCCAGCCGAAGGACGCCAGCACGAGCGCCACGGCCAACGCGCTGCGCGAGGGCACGATGCTCAGGATCACGATCGCGGCGAGCACGAACGGCACGGCGAAGAAGATGTCCGTGATGCGCGACAGGATGGTGTCGGTCCAGCCGCCGTAGTAGCCGGCGATGGCGCCGATGGCCGTGCCGAGCACGACGACGAAAGCCGTGGTGAGCAGGCCGACGAGCACCGATGCCCGCGCGCCGAACAACGTGCGCGTGTAGATGTCACAGCCGTTCTTGTCGGTACCGAAGAAGTGCTCGCCCGACGGAGGGAGCAGCGAGTTCGACAGCACGCAGTTGTCGCGCGGGAGCTGGGAGGTGAACAGGCCCGGCGCGATCGAGACCACGATGACGATCACGATCATGGTGATGGACACCCAGAACAGCGGCCGGTGGCTCATCTCGCGCCACGCCTCGCGCCACATGCTCGACGGCGCCTCGTCGGTCGAGACGGCGTCGACCACGCCGACCTTGACGTCCTCCGGTGCGGCCACGTAGCGGCCCTGGCCCGGACGCGGGGCCTTGTCGTAGCGGTTCTCAGGCATAACGGATCCTCGGGTCCAGGACGGCGTAGAGCAGGTCCACGAGCAGGTTGGCGACGATGTAGACGAGCACGATCACGGTGGACATCGTCACGATCGTGACCGACTCCCCGCGCGCGATCGCCTCGAACAGCGTGCCGCCGACGCCGCGGATGTTGAAGATGCCCTCGGTGACGATCGAGCCGGTCATCAGGTTGCCCAGGTCCACGCCGATGAAGGTGACGACGGGGATCAGCGAGTTGCGCAGCACGTGCCGGTTGACCACCTTGCCGCGCGACAGGCCCTTGGCCCGCGCGGTGCGCACGAAGTCGGCGGTGACGTTCTCGATCACCGAGGTGCGGGTCAGACGCAGGATCTGGGCGAACGACGTGGTGGCCAGCACGATGGCGGGCATCAGCAGGCTGACGAAGTCGGGATCTCGTCCGGCGGTGACGGGCAGCCAGTCGAGCTGGACACCCACGACGATCTGCAGCACCAGGCCGGTGACGAACGTCGGCAGGGCGATGAGCAGCAGGCTGAACACCAGCACCGTCGAGTCGAAGAGCTTGCCCTTGCGCAGGCCGGCGAAGAGGCCGAAGCCGATGCCGAAGATCGTCTCGATCGCGAGCGCCATGATCGCGAGCTGGAACGTGATGGGCAGCGCCTCCGCCACGACCTCCGCCACAGGGCGGCCGGTGAAGGTGTTGCCGAGGTCGAAGGTGAAGATGCCCTTCAGGAAGTACAGGTACTGCACGATGAACGGCTGGTCCAGGTGGAACTGGGCGCGGATCTGCTGCTGCACGGCCTCGGGCAGCCCGCGCTCACCGCCCAGGCCCGCCACGGGGTCACCGGGACGCAGGAACACCAGCGCGTACAGCAAGAGGGTGGCGCCGAGAAACACAGGGATCACCTGCAGCAGCCGGCGTCCGAGATACCAAAGCATCGAGAATTCTCCTTGGGCGGTGTCAGCGAACCATTCTCCCGGACAACTCCGCGGTGGTGCGCCACAGCACAGTGGAAGGCGGGGTACGCGTCGCGCGTACCCCGCCTCACCTGGAGCGGAGCGTCACACCGGGGGTCCGGTCGTGATCAGGCTCACTCCGACTTGGTCACCTGGTACAGGATCGGGTCGCTGTCCCAGCCGAACACGACGTTGTCCACGGCCTCGGACCAGCCGCCGGTCGCGTTGTTGTACCAGAGCGGGATACCCGGCAGGTCCTGGAACAGGATCGTCTGGGCCTCCTTGTAGAGCTCGATGGCGGTGTCCGGGTCGGACTCGCCGTTCGCCTCGGTCATCTTGGCGTCGAACTCCTCGGACGAGTAGCCCATGTCGTTCGAGCCGGCGCCCGTGCCGTAGATCGGGCCGAGGAAGTTGCTCATGGCCGGGTAGTCGGCCTGCCAGCCGCCGCGGAAGAGACCCTTGATCTCCTCGTTGTCACGCGCGTCGAGGAACTCGTCGAACGTGGGGTAGGCGTCGAACTCGCAGTCGATGCCGAGCGTGTCGCGGATACCGTTGCAGGTCGGGTCGATCCACGACTGGTGGTCGCTGTCCGCGTTGGACGCGATGTACAGGGGCTCGTCACCCCACGGCTCGATCTCCTCGGCCTGGTCCCAGAGCGCCTTGGCCTCCTCCGGGTTGTAGTCGAGCACCTCGTTGCCCTCGAGGTCCTCGCTCCAGCCGTTGATCACCGGCGAGGTGAAGTCGGTGGCCGGGGTGCGCGAGCCGGAGAACACCGTCTCGGTGATGGCCTCACGGTCGATCGCCATCGAGATGGCCTGACGGCGCAGCAGGCCGGCCTCGCCGGCGAGCTTCTCGTTGTACTCCGGGACGTTGATGACCTGGATGACGGCGGCCGGCTGGTTGACGGCGCGGTCGCCCAGCTCGTCCTCGAACGTGCCGAAGGCGGAGGCCGGGACGTTGGTGACGATGTCCAGGTTGCCGTCGAGCAGGTCGTTGTACGCCGAGTCCTCGTCGGTGTAGGCGACCAGGTCGACACCACCGTTCTGGACCTCGCGCTCGCCCGCGTACGTCTCGTTCGGGCGCAGCTCGATCAGCGAGTTGTGCTCCCAGTTCTCCAGGACGTAGGGGCCGTTGCCGATCGGGTCCTCGCCGAACGCCTCCGGGTCGTCGAAGAACGACTCGGGCAGCGGGTAGAAGGCCGAGTAGCCCAGCCGCAGCGGGAAGTCGGACTCCGGCTGCGAGAGCGTCGCCGTGAACTCGGTGTCGCTGACGACCTCGAGGCCCGACAGCGTGTCGGCGGCGGGGTCCTCACCGGTGGGCTCACCGGCGTCGTCCGTGGGGACCTGGACGTCCGCGAAGCCCTCGATGGGCTCGAAGAAGTAGCTCAGGTTCTGCGCGTTGGGGCCGTAGGCGCCGTAGTTCCAGGCGTCCACGAAGCTCTGTGCCGTGACCGGCGTGCCGTCCGAGAACTCCCAGCCGTCCTTGAGCGTGATCGTCCAGACCTGGTTGTCGTCCGACTCGATCGACTCCGCGACCTCGTTGTGCACGACGCCCTCGGCGTCGTAGTAGACGAGACCGGCGAAGATGTTGCTCGTGACCTTGGACCCGAAGGTCTCGTTGGTCATGGTGGGGATGATCGGGTTCTGCGGTTCACCGTTGCCGACCGTCACGATGCCGGTGCTGGCGCCGCCGTCGCCGGTGTCATCGCCGCCGCCACCGCCGCAAGCGGTCAGCACGAGCGACGAGGCGAGCGCGAACGCGCCGAGCCCCACAAGTCGCTTTCGAGGTGTCACGTGTCCTCCTGGGTAGCAGTACACCCCGGTCCGGCGGGTGCCGTCCGGAGTGATGCGGGCGCTTCGTTGCGCCCCGTGGTATCACGACCTAACGTAACCGCTCCGCGCGAATGGTGATGACCACCACCGGGGAAACGCCACCGAGTTGTGACCATCTCGGTATGCACGGGTAACACCGGGTAACAGTTCTGACCAGGTGGTTCTCACACCCGTAACAAAGCCGCCGTGAGGCCGTCCACCAGGAATTTCACCCGTCAGCGGCTGGTTTCACCCGCCCGTCGTGCAGTTCCACCACCCGGTCCGCCCGCGCCATCAGCTCGGGGTCGTGCGTGGAGACGACGGCCGCCACCCCGCGTTCGTGCACCACCCGGGCCAGCAGGTCCATCACGACCGCCGCGGTGGCGGAGTCGAGCTGTCCGGTGGGCTCGTCGGCGAGCAGCACCTCGGGTTCGGCCACGAGTGCCCGCGCGATACCCACCCGCTGCTGCTGCCCGCCCGACAGCTCGTACGGACGCTGCTTCGCGTGCCCGCTCAGGCCCACGGCCGCAAGGGCCTCGGCCACCCGCCGGGCGCGCTCGGCCGGGGCCGTCCGCCGCAGACGCAGGGGCACCTCCACGTTCTCGGCCGCCGAGAGCACCGGCACCAGCCCGAACGACTGGAACACGTAGCCGATCCGGTCGCGCCGCGCGGCGAGCACCGCCTTCTCCCCCAGCGCCGTCAGCTCCGCGTCGCCCAGCCACACGCCACCCGACGTGGGCCGGTCCAGTCCCCCGAGCAGGTTCAGCAGCGTGGTCTTGCCCGAGCCCGACGGGCCGCGCACCACCAGCAGCTCACCGGCGGCGACCTCCACCGACGCGTCCGTCAGGGCGTGCACCTCGCCCGCGCCGGTACCGAACACCCGGGTGAGCCCCTCGGCGCGCAGCACGGTGCGCGCGGACGTCGTCGTGGTCATCGGTCCTCCTCGGTCCCGGTGCGTCCGGCCTCTGTACGTCCGGCCTCTGTACGTCCGGCCTCTGTACGTCCGGCCTCTGTACGTCCGGTCTCCGTACGTCCGGTCTCCGTGCGCCCGGCCTCTGTCCGCCCGGTGGTGGCACCCGGCGCCGCCGGCCACACCCCGACGTGGTCCGGCTCCAGGGCCAGCCGCACGCGGTCACGCAGGTCGAGCGCGTGCACGAAGTCCTGCGGGAGCTGCAGGCGCCCCACCCGGTCGACCACCGCGAACTCCTCGGCGACGTGCCGTTCGGTGCCGTGTTCGTCCACCTCCGTGCGGCGCAGCGTCTCCGTGGACGTCCGGCCGTCGCGGATCTGGACGGTGCGCGCCACGTGCTCGGACACCGTCGGGTCGTGGGTGACGATCAGCGTGGTCACGCCCGTCTCCCGGTTCACGCCGCGCAGGGCCTCCAGCACCTCGACCGAGGTCGCCTCGTCGAGCTCACCCGTGGGCTCGTCGGCCAGCAGCACGCGCGGGTCGTTGGCCACCGCGACCGCGATGGCGGTGCGCTGCTGCTCACCACCGGACATCTCGCCCGGTCGCCGCCCGGCCACGTGGCCCACCTCCAGCAGCTCGAGCAGATCCTCGACGCGACGCGCGCGGTCGCGCCGGGGCAGCGTGCCGGCCAGCTCCAGCGGGAGCCGCACGTTCTCGCTCGCCGTGAGGTACGGCAGCAGGTTGCGGGAGGTCTGCTGCCACACGAAACCCACGGTCGACCGCTGGTACCGCACCCGTTCGGCGTGTCCCATGGTGAGCAGGTCGGTCCCCGCCACCACCGCGGACCCGCCCGTCGGTGTGTCCAGGCCGGAGAGGATGGTCAGCAGCGTGGACTTGCCGGAGCCGGACGCGCCCACGACGGCCACGATCTCGCCCGGGTCGACGCTCAGGGTCAGGCCCTGCAGCGCCTGGACCTCGACGCCGTCGGTGGCGAAGATCCGCACCAGGTCGCCGCACCGGATCTCGCCCCCACCCGCACGGGCGGCCGACGCCGGGGCGCCGCCGGTCAGCTCGATGGTCGTGCTCATCGCGTCTCCCTCCTCAGTCATTGCTTCCCATCCGGAGCTGGGCCGCCACCTCGCCGCGCCGGCCGAGCGCGGCGGCGACACCGACCGCGGCCAGCACGGCGACAAGGAAGCCCGCGGCCGCCGCGCCGAGCAGCACCGGGTCGTACTCCGGCCTCGGCTGGGTCACCCCGCCGGTCAGGGCGGTGACGTCCACCGCCGCCAGCACGAGCGACGGCACCGCCACCCCGAGCACCGCGCCCACCAGGAGCGCGATCACGGCCCACGGCCCGATCTCCCACCCCACGAGCCCGCGCCCCTGGCGCGACGACATGCCGAGCGTCTGCAGCACGGCGAGCAACCGGGCCCGCGCCGGGGCCGCGAGCATCAGGGTCATCACGACCGCGGCCACGCAGAGCAGGGCCGCCAGCACCACGGCCAGCACGAACGCGGCCACCAGCCCGGCCGAGACCGGGGCCGCGCGCAGGGCGTCGGCCTCCTGGTCCGGGTCCTCGACCACTGCCGACGGCAGCAGCCGCGAGATCTCGGCGGTCACGGCCGCGCGGTCGGCGTCGTCGGACAGGCCGACCAGCGCGAGGCGGGCGAAGGAGCTGTCGCCGGTGCCCAGCTCCAGACGCTCGGTGTCGGCGAGCACCAGCGCGCGGCCGGCGGGCAGGCCGGGCAGCTCGTCGACCACGTCGACCACCACGACGGGCACGCTCCCCTCCTGGGTCGCCAGCGTGATCCCCGTGGTCCCCGGGGCGACGCCGGGGCCGGCGGCACCGCGGGTGAGGATGACGGGTACCGCTGCGTCCGGGCCGTCCGGCCCGGTGAGCGCCGCGAGCGTCTCAGGACTGCCCGCGACGTCCTGCTGGACCTGCGCGAGCCGTTCCGCGTCCACCGTGTACACCCGCGCGCGGGGCGCCGACCCCTCGCCCTGCAGCACGGCGTCGCCCACGTCGGCGACCGGGGTGACCGCGTCGACGCCGTCGAGCGCGGCGATCTGGCCGGCGCCGCTCTCGTCGACGATGGGCCCGGAGACCCGCAGGTCGGCCCCGGTCGCGCTCCACGCCTCGCGGACGATGCCACCCGACACGGTGGAGTACAGCACCGCCGAGGTGGCGGCGACCGCCACGGCCAGCACGAGGGCGACCGCCGGCACCGGCCCGCCCGCCGGGTCGCGCGTGGCTCGTGCCGCGCCCAGGAACGGGACCAGGTCGCGACGCGGCGCGAGCGCCCGCTCGACCGCGAGGGCCAGCCACGGGTAGGCCCGCACCGCGAGCAGGGTCAGCGCGAGGGACACCAGCAGCGGGGCCGCCGCGACCAGCGGGTCGACGCCGGAGCCGCCGCCTGCTCCCGCGACGACGCCCCGGGACAGCAGCAGCCAGCTGGCCAGCACGGCCCCGGCGACCACGAGCAGCTCCAGCACCCAGCGCACCCGGCTGCGGGAGCGCGGCGCGAGATCGCTCCGGGTCGGGCGCAGGCCCGCGGGCGAGGTCGCCAGCGCAAGGGCGAGCGCGGGGGCGAGTCCCGCCGCGAGCGCGAGCCCCACCTGGCTCACCGTGACGGGCGAGGTCACGCCCGCGGCCGTCGTGACGGCCAGCCCGGCCGCGAACCCGAGGGCGGCGCAGCCGAGACCCACGACGAGCCCCTCGCCGCCCATGAGCAGACGGAGCTGCGTGCCGGAGGCGCCGCGCGCCCGCAGCAGGGCGAGCGCCGGGCGCCGCCGGTCCACGACGAGGCGCGCCCCCAGGGCGAGCACGGCGAGCGTGGCCCCGAGCGGCCCGACGGCGAGGACGGCCACGATGGCGTCGACGCCGGTGCGCTGCGCGAGCAGGCGCTCCAGGATCTCGCCCAGCCGGCTCGCGGGCCGCAGCTGGAGGGGCGCCGGGTCGTCCGGACCGGCCGGCACGAGGAACGTCTGCGCCGACTGGCCGTTGACCTGCGCCAGGAGCTCCGGCACGGCGGCGGCGGTCACGCCGTCGGTGTCCACCGGGTACCACACCCGGGTCTCGGCCATGCCGAGCGTGACCGGTGTGATCATGGCCGGGTTCACGTAGGCCGTGGCCGTGCCGAGCAGCCCGCGGTTGGGGTCGGCGACGACCGAGGCACGGGCCGCGAGGGCGTGGTGCAGCCAGTAGTCGGCGTCCGGGTCGCCGGTCTCGAAGATGCCCGTCACCACGAGCGACGGGTAGCGGTCGGCCAGGGCGACCACACCGACGCCGGCGAGGTTGTCGTACCGGCCGCCCAGCTCCCAGCCGTAGGTGTCGGCCACGGCGCGCGAGACCGCCACCTCGACCGGCGGGGCCGGGCGGGTGGGCTGTCCCAGGGGCTGGTCCTCGCCGTCGACGACGGGTTCCGCGGTGGCGGCCGGCCAGCGTCCCTCGACGAGCTCGGCGTGCTGGTCCACGTCGGTGGCGGCGCGGAGGAAGACCTTGGCCTCGGCCAGCTCCGACCGGGGCACCGGGCGGGTGTAGGCGGGGTCCGTCGAGGTGACGTGGAAGCGCGGGGCCCCCATCGCCGAACGCAACGGCTCGGGCGTCTCGGCACGCACCGCGTCCAGGTTCTCGGTGAAGGGCGCCCAGTCCGGCTCGTCCGGCACACCGGACCCGGCCTGGCCCGGGTCGTAGAACATGCCGCTCATCGGCTGACCGGGGACGGCCCCGACCACGGAGATCACGTCACGCGCCGGTCCCGACGCCGCGGCCGTCTCGTAGACCACCTGGTCGGCGTGCATCGCCGAGACGGCCCGGGGTGCCGTCGAGAGCACACCCGCCGCGAGGAACGCGACCAGGCCGAGCGTCGCCGTCGCGCCCCAGGAGGTGCGTAGCTGGCGCCGCGCGAGCAGGCCCAGCCCGGACAGTGCCCCCATCAGCGGACCTCCTCGCGGTAGGTGGTGTCACGAGCCTGTGCGGCCACGCGCGCGCCCACGCCGGTGGCGACCAGCACGAGCCCGGCCACGGCGGCCGCCAGCACCAGACCGGTCCCGGTCGTCTCGAGGACGAACCGGGCGGGCGGGGCCGTGCCGATGCCGGTGAGGGTCGCGGCGGCGAGGCCCCCGGCCAGCAGGCGCGCCACGGCCCAGCCCGCGACGGCGCCCACGACGAGCGCCGCCAGGCCGACCGTCACCAGCTCCGTGACCCGCGACCGGGCCTGGGCGACGGGACCGAGCCCGACGGCACGCAGCACGACCACCTCACCACGCCGCTCGCGCAGGGTGGCGACGGCCACCGCGAGCACGCCGGCCAGGGCCAGCACCGTCGCACCGGCGGCAGCGAGCCAGAACGAGACGCGCACCGGTACGGCCGCGTCCGCGGCCCCGGAACCGGGGGTCAGGACGCCGGGCTGCTCGCGGCCCGCGGACCTGCCCGCCTCGGCCGTCGCCTCGTCGGCCAGTCGGGTCACGGCGGCCGCGGGTGCGGGGCCGCCCGGCGGTCCGGCGGCGAGCCAGACCTCGCTGGTCAGCAGCGGGTCGCTCACGTCGCGCACGAGCAGGGTGGCCAGCGCACCTCGGTCCAGCAGCGCGGCGTACAGGTCGAGCGCCCCGGGCACCGTGCCCGCCGACGCCGCCGCGACCACCGGCAGCCGCGTGCCGCCCAGGGTCAGCTCGAACGTGTCCCCCGGCGCGATGCCCAGCGTGTCCGTCAGGGAGGTCGAGGCGAGCAGGGGCACCGGCCCGGGATCAGGCGTGGTCAGGAGGCGCAGGCGGCTCGCGCCGGTCGCGGCGCCGCCGAGCGGCATGGTCAGCTCCGCGGTCCCGGGCGGCGCGTCCGGGCTCAGCTCCAGGCCCGCACCGTCGAGGGTCTCCGACGGCGTCCATGCGGCGTCCGCCACGGGTGTCCCGTCCGCCACCAGGCCGGCCACCGACAGGGTCAGCTCCGCCGCGGACCAGCCGGGCCGGGTGTCCAGGTCCAGGCCGGCCACCCGCCACGCCTGCCCCGCGGGCGCGGGCGGGACGTCGCCGGTCAGCGCGTGCTCGGTCTCGGCCTCGCCCAGGGTGCCGGCGGTCCCGTCGCCCGCGGTCAGCTGCCCGAGCGGGACCGTGGCGAGCGTCCCGTCGGGCGTGGCGAGCACGAGCGCCGCGTCGAGCTCGTGCGGCGGTCCGGGCTGCTCGGTCCAGCCGTCGAGCGGCCGGATGCTGCCGCGCACGGTGAGGGTGACGTCGCGGACGCCGTCCGGCAGGGCCGGTGCGTCGGCGAAGGCGTCGGTCGACAGGTTTGTGGCCAGCCGCTGCACGTCGAGCACGTCGCCCGGAGCCCGGACCACCTGCGGCAACGCGGCGGCGGGCAGCGCGAGCAGGGTGACCGGCTTGCTGTCGGCGTACGCGGTGGCGGACAGCGCGGGCGCCGACGCGACGGCCGAGTCACCGGGGCCCGAGCCACCCGGCAGGTACGGCACGGCGTCGAGACGGCCGCTCTCCGGCGCGGTCACGCGCACGTCGGCACCGACCGCCAGCACGTCGACGTCGGCGCGCAGGCGTTCGGCGGTCCCCGTGTACCCGCCGGCCAGGCCGGCCGACCCGCCGGCCAGGACGAGCAGGACCACGGGCACCACGTAGACCACGATCCGCCGGGCCACCTGCCACGCGGCCAGCGGGCCGACGACGCCCCGCGACCGCCCCGCCAGACCGGCCCACAGCCGCGTGGCGGGTCCGAGCACCGCCATCGCCACCACCGCGAGCGCGGCCAGGACGAGGGCCGGGGCGGCGGCCGCGGCCGGATCGGTGGTCGCGCCGCCGGGGGTCGTGACCAGCGGGGACCCGTACCGCAGAAGCTGCGTCAGGCTCACCGCGGCAGCGGCCACCGTCAGCACGACCGTGCCCAGGGCGGCCACCTGACGTACCCGGCCCGACCGGTCGGTCACCTGCCGCCGCACCGCCGCCTGGGCCTGGAGCGCCGCGACGAGCACGAGCACCAGCGACGCCGCGACCGCCACGACCAGGGCGACGACCAGCGGCGTCGCCAGGGAGACCGCCGCACCGGCGTCCGCCCGGGCCACGAGCAGCAGGGCCGCCCACGCGGCCGCGCCGCCCGCCGCCGCGGCGGTCAGCGCCAGCAGCACGCCCTCGACGGCCGCGGCCGCCGTGACCGTGCCCGGCGCGGCCCCGCGGGAGACGAGCAACGACACCTCGCCCTCGCGGGTGGCGGCCAGGAGCCGCGCGACCTGCACCAGGGCCACCAGCCCGACGAGCGCCAGCAGGCACAGCGGCACCAGGGCGACGGCGTCCGCCGCGCGCAGGGCGTCCGCGAGGTCGGTGGCCGTCACCTCCAGGGTGCCCGCGACGGTCAGCCCACGGGGCGCGACGTCGGAGTCCTCGCCCAGGACGCCCTGTGCCTGGCCGGTGAGCCGCGCCAGGGCGGGCAGGTGCGCGGGGGTGAGCGCGGCGACGTCGGGCACCACGGTCCAGCGCGCGAACGGGTCGGTGCCCAGCTCCGCGACGACCTGCTCGCTCACCACGACGGGACCGGGGTAGGCCCCGTCCGTCCCGGTGAGCACGGTGGGGTCGCCGAGCCAGACGGCGTCGTCCGGGTCGGTCACGCGCCACGTCGCCGCGACGGTGACGGGCGTGCCGGTGGCCGTCGGCTCGTCCGGGTCGACACCCACGCGCAGCGTGTCCCCGACGGCCAGCCCGGCGGCCCGTGCGGCGTCCGCCTGCACCGCCGCCTCGTCCGCCGCGACGGGCCAGGCGCCGTCGACCAGCGTGACGCCGTCGGCGCCCGCACCGGCGAGGGCGGCGTCCCGGGTGGCGGCGGGCAGCAACGCGAGCGACCAGCGGCCCAGGTCCCGGCCGTCGGCGCCCCGCGTGTACTGGGGCTCGGTCCGCACGTCGTAGGCGACGTGGTGCGGCACGCCCTCCAGCAGGCCGGCGAGCACCTCCCGGACGCGGGCGTCCTGCGCGGCCGCCTCGTCGTCGTCCGCGAGACGGGTGGAGAGCTGGAGCGCACGACCGGACGGCTCGGCGGCCAGCAGCCCGTCGCGGGCGCTCGCGGTGGCGGCGGCCTGCGTCCAGCCGACCGTCACGCCCAGCGCCCCGGTCAGCACCGCGACCAGCAGCCAGACGAGCGCGAGCAGCCCGCGGTGCGCCGTCGACCGGCGGGCTAGGAGGGTGGCTCGACTCACGGGCCCAAACTAGCCGGGGCCGGTGACACGGACGACGAAAAAGCCGGCGCCGCGGGCAACGATCAGGTCACGCCGGCCACGACGCGGGCCCCCGTCCGGCGAGGACGTCCCGGGACACAGCGGTCCCGGGACTTCCTCGCCTGGCGGGGGCCCGGAAGAGGCGGACTAGCGCGACGCCACCGGCACGTACGGACGCTCCGTGGCACCCGTGTAGACCTGGCGCGGGCGGCCGATCTTGGTCTGCGGGTCCTTGATCATCTCGCGCCACTGGGCGATCCAGCCGGGCATGCGGCCCAGCGCGAACAGCGGCGTGAACATCGCCGGCTCGAAGCCCATGGCCTTGTAGATGAGGCCCGTGTAGAAGTCGACGTTCGGGTAGAGCTTGCGCTCCACGAAGTAGTCGTCCGAGAGGGCGATCTCCTCCAGGCCGCGCGCGATGTCCAGCAGCTCGTCCTTGGCGCCGAGCTTGTCGAGCACCTCGTCGGCCGACTTCTTCACGATCGCGGCGCGCGGGTCGTAGGACTTGTACACGCGGTGGCCGAAGCCCATCAGGCGCACGCCGTCCTGCTTGTTCTTGACCTTGTTCATGAAGGTCTCGACGGTCTCGCCGCCCGAGCGGATCTTCTCCAGCATGGTCAGCACGGCCTCGTTGGCCCCGCCGTGCGCCGGGCCCGACAGGGCGTTGACGCCCGCGGCCACCGACGCGTACAGCGTCGCGTTCGAGGAGCCGACCACGCGCACCGTGGACGTGGAGCAGTTCTGCTCGTGGTCCGCGTGCAGCACCAGCAGCTTCTCCAGCGCGTCCACGACCACCGGGTCGGCCTCGTAGGCCTCGTACGGCGTCGCGAACGTCATCCGCAGGAAGTCCTCGACGTAGCCCCGCGAGTAGTCCGGGTACAGCAGCGGCTCGCCCACGCGGCGCCGGTGCAGGTAGGACGTGATGGTCCGGGTCTTGGCCAGCAGCAGCACGGTGGCCAGGTCGACCTGCTCGTCGTCGGTCGGGTCGAGCGACTCCGGGTAGAACGTGGACAGGGCGTTCACCGCGGAGGCCAGCACCGCCATCGGGTGCGCGTTGCGAGGGAACGTTCCCATGAACGTACGGAAGTCCTCGTGCACCAGGGTGTGCCGGTTGACCCGCTCGGTGAAGGAGTCCAGGTCGGCCGCGCTCGGCAGCTCGCCGTAGATGAGCAGGTACGCGACCTCGAGGAAGGTCGAGCCCGAGGCGAGCTGGTCGATGGGGTACCCGCGGTAGCGCAGGATGCCGGCGTCACCGTCGATGTAGGTGATCGTCGACTCGCACGACGCCGTGTTCATGAAACCCGGATCGACCGTGACCAGGCCCGTGTCCTTGAGCAGCGACGACACCACGATGCCGTCGTTGCCCTCGCTCGCGGCGACGACAGGCAGGGGGTGAGTGGTTCCGTTGACGGCGAGCTCGACGCGGCTCGAGCCGTCCACCGGTGTGGAGGTCATGTCTTCCTTCCTGAAGAGCGCACGAGGGACACTGCGGCGAAGAAAGCAGTCGGGGCAGCGTCGACCTGGGGCCACGACAGTATCGTGCCCAGCTCTCGTTTTTCCAATCCGTCGGTCAAGCCTGTGTGAGGCGCGACACAGCATCGGCAATCTGCGCGTCAGTCGAGGTCAGTGCCACGCGCGTGTGCCGGTCGTCGCCGTAGAGGTACCCGGGCGTGGTGAGGAGGCCACGCTCCGCGAACCATTGTGCGACCTGGAGCCCGGATCGGCCGTCCGGGGCGGCCACCCACAGGTACAGGCCGGCCTCCGAGTCGTCGACGACGAGCCCCGCCGCGACGACGGCCGCGGCCAGCGCCTCCCGCCGGGCCCCGTAGAGGTCGCGCTGAACGGCGACGTGCTCGTCGTCCGACAGGGCCGCCGTCATCGCGGCCTGCACCGGGGCGGGCACGATGAGACCCAGGTGCTTGCGGGTCTGCGTGAGATCGGTCACCAGGGCACGGTCGCCCGCCAGGAACGCCGCCCGGTAGCCCGCGATGTTGGACTGCTTGGACAGGGAGTACGCCGCCAGCAGACCCTCGTGCGATCCCCCGCACACGCGCGGGTCCAGGATCGACGGGACGCTGCCCGACGGCGTGTCCCACGCCAGCTCGGCATAGCACTCGTCCGAGACGACCACGGCGCCGATCGCCCGCGCCGCCTCGACCACGGCGCGCAGCGCCGCGACGTCGAGCACGCGGCCCGTCGGGTTGCCGGGTGAGTTGACCCACACCATGCGCACGTCGTCGCGGCCCGCCCAGTCGGCCACGTCGTGGGCTGCGAGCGGCGTGGCGCCGGCGGCCCGGATGCCCGCCACGTAGGTCGGGTAGGCCACGGCCGGGTGCACCACCACGTCACCGGGACCCAGGTGCAGCAGGGCGGGCAGCAGGCCCACGAGCTCCTTGGAGCCGATGGTCGGTACCACGGCGGCGGGGTCGAGGTCCGGCACGCCACGGCGCCGGGCGAACCAGTCCGCGACCGACTGCCGCAGCGCCGGCGTCCCCGCCGTCAGCGGGTAGCCCGGCGCGTTCGACGCCGCCTCCAGCGCATGCCGCACGACGTCCGGCGTCGGGTCCACGGGCGTGCCCATGGAGAGGTTGATCAGGCCGCCGGGGTGGGCCTTCGCCGTCGCCGTGAGGTCGTCGAGCGAGTCCCAGGCGAAGGGCAGGTCGGAGATGTCGTGCAGGCCCATGCGTGCGAGGTCAGGCCTGCGGCGGGAGGGCCGCGATCATCGGGTCGTCCTTCTCGATGACGCCCATCTTCGCGGCGCCGCCGGGCGAACCCAGGTCGTCGAAGAACTCCACGTTCGCGCGGTAGTAGTCCTTCCACTCGTCGGGGACGTCGTCCTCGTAGTAGATGGCCTCGACCGGGCACACCGGCTCGCAGGCGCCGCAGTCCACGCACTCGTCCGGGTGGATGTAGAGGGAGCGGCTGCCCTCGTAGATGCAGTCCACGGGACACTCCTCGATGCACGCCCGGTCCTTGACGTCGACGCACGGCTGAGCGATCACGTAGGTCACTTCGAGGGTGTCCTTCCACTTCCGGACTGGGGGGCATGCACTGCGCGGGCCGCGTGGGCGGCCCTGCCGCGCGATCCTAGTATCTCCCGGGAGACCCGCAGATCCCGACCGGTCTCACGCAGCGGAAAGAGAACGCACGTGACATTCGCTACACCGCCGGACGCCGCGGGTGGCTGGCGCGCCCTGCGACCCGGTACGCGGGTGGTGGTCCGACGCCGCCTCACGCCCGACGGACCGGTCGTCTCCGACGGCGGCTCGGCCCACCGCTGGACCGACCTGATCGGCTTCGTCGTCGAGGTCTCGGACGCGGGGCTGCGCCTGCGCACCGACCCGGTACCCGGGCGCGCCGAACCGACGGAGGTGGAGGTGGCCGCGGCGGAGATAGCAGCCGCCAAGCCGATCCCCCCGCGGCCCACCCGCCGCCCGCGGAAAACCTGACCTCGGTCACATGCCCGCGAATCGGATCGACTTCGGTCCCTTGCCTCGAGTTCGGTCAATCAGGGGACCGATCTGGAGGCAGGCGACCGAAGTCGAGTCCCGAGGCCGAGCAGCTGACCGAAGCAGCAGCCTCGTGGCCAAGCAACTGACCGAAGCAGCGGCCCCGTGGCCTAGCAGCTGACCGAAGTAACAGCCTCGTGGCCTAGCAGCTGACCGAAGCCACAGCCCCGTAGCCAAGCAACTGACCGAAGCCACAGCCCCGAGGCCGAGCTGACCGAAGCAGCGGCCCCATGGCCCAAGCCCTCGCCGCTCAGGCGTTGGCCACCAGCCCCAGCTCCGCGACGCTCGTCAGGTGCCGGTGCCTCGGCACGATGCGCACCGTGTAGCCGAAGGGGCCCGACGTCTCCAGCTCGACCTCGCCGCCGAACGCGTGCCGCCCGGCCTCGTAGGACTCGGCGAGGGCCAGGGGCTCGGCGGTGAACTCGTCGATCACGTCGGCCTCGGTCACCCGCCCGTGGACCACCTGCACGTCCACGTCGTCGGGCGACAGGGAGCCGAGCGAGACGTACGCCCGCACCGTGAGGCGGTCGCCCACCCGGACGGCCTCGCCGATGCCCGCCGACTCGACGTGGTCCACGCGCACCTGCGACCACGAGCCGCGCACGTGGGCCTTCCAGCCCGCGAGGTCCTTGGCGGCGGCGAACCCGTCGGCGGCGAGCGCCCGGCCCGCCTCGGCGGCCGGGGCGTACAGCCCGTGCACGTACTCCGAGACCATGCGCGTGGCCTGGACCTTGGGGCCCAGGGTGGCCAGCGTGTGCCGCACCATCTCCAGCCAGCGGCCCGGCACGCCGTCGGTGCGGTCGTAGAAGGCGGGCGCCACCTGCGACTCCACGAGGTCGTACAGCGCGGCGGCCTCCAGGTCGTCGCGGCGGTCGGCGTCCTCGACGCCGTCGGCCGTGGGGATGCCCCAGCCGTTCTCGCCGTCGTACCACTCGGCCCACCAGCCGTCCTCGATGGAGAGGTTCAGCCCGCCGTTGAGCGCCGACTTCATGCCGGACGTGCCCGACGCCTCCAGGGGCCGCAGCGGGTTGTTCAGCCAGACGTCGCAGCCCGGGTACAGCGACTGCGCCATGCCGATGTCGTAGTTCGGCAGGAAGACGATGCGGTGCCGCACCTCGGGGTCGTCGGCGAACCGGACGAGCTGCTGGATGAGCCGCTTGCCCGAGTCGTCGGCCGGGTGCGACTTGCCGGCCACGATGAGCTGGACCGGGCGCTCGGGGTGCAGCAGGAGCGCCTTGAGCCGCTCCGGGTCGCGCAGCATGAGCGTGAGCCGCTTGTACGTGGGCACACGGCGGGCGAAGCCGATGGTGAGCACGTCGGGCGACAGCACGTCGTCGACCCAGCCGAGCTCGGCCGGGGACGCCCCGCGCTCGCGCCAGGACTTGCGCACCCGGCGCCGCGCCTCGGCCACGAGCTCAGCGCGCATCTCACCGCGCAGGGCCCACAGCTCGGCGTCGGACACGCGGCCCGCGTCCAGCCAGCCGCCCGACGCCTCGGGCGCCGTGATCTCGTCCAGGCCCAGCCGCTCCGCCTCGACGGCGGCCAGCCGCGGCGCCACCCAGGTGGGCGAGTGCACGCCGTTGGTGACGGACGTGATCGGCACCTCGCGCGCGTCGAACCCGGGCCACAGGCCCTCGAACATCTCGCGGGAGACCTGGCCGTGCAGCAGCGAGACGCCGTTCGCGCGACCGCCCAGCCGCAGGCCCATCACGGCCATGTTGAACACGGTGGGGTCGCCGCCGTCGTAGTCCTCCGAGCCGAGCGCGAGCACGGTCTGGGCCGGCACGCCGGGCATCTCGTTGTCGCCGCCGAAGTACGCGCTGACCAGCTCCTTGGGGAACCGGTCGATGCCTGCCGGCACCGGCGTGTGCGTGGTGAAGACCGTGGCCGCGCGGACCGCCTCGTGGGCCTCGCCGACGCTGAGCCCGGCACCGACCAGCTCGCGGATCCGCTCGACCCCGAGGAAGCCGGCGTGGCCCTCGTTGGTGTGGTACACCTCCGGCTCGGGCGCCCCCGTCAGGCGCGACCAGGCACGCAGCGCGCGCACGCCGCCCACGCCGAGCAGGAGCTCCTGCTGCAGGCGGTGCTCGCCGCCGCCGCCGTACAGGCGGTCGGTCACCTTGCGGGCCGCGTCGTCGTTCTCGGGCACGTTCGAGTCGAGCAGCAGCAGCGGCACCCGGCCGACGGCGGCCACCCAGACGTGCGCGTGGAGCGTGCGGCCCCCGGGCAGGTCGAGCGAGACGACGGCGGGCGTGCCGTCGTCCTCGCGCAGCACCGCGAGCGGCAGACCGTCCGGGTCGAGCAGCGGGTAGGTCTCCACCTGCCAGGCGTCCCGGGTGAGCGACTGCCGGAAGTACCCGGCGCCGTACAGCAGGCCCACGCCCACGATGGGCACGCCCATGTCGGACGCGCTCTTGAGGTGGTCGCCCGCCAGGATGCCCAGACCGCCGGAGTACTGCGGCAGCACCGAGGTGATGCCGAACTCGGGCGAGAAGTAGGCGATCGCCCGCGGCAGCCCGGCGCCCGAGGGCTGCTGCTGGTACCACCGCGGGTCGTGCAGGTAGCGGTGCAGGTCGTCGGACGCCGCGCGCACGCGGCCCGTGAACTCCTCGGAGGCCGCGAGCGCCTCCAGCCGCTCGGAGCCGAGGGCCGCGAGCAGCGCCACGGGATCCCCGCGGACGTCGGACCAGAGGTCCGGGTCGATGCTCGCGAACAGCTCGCGCGTGGGCGCGTGCCAGGACCAGCGGAGGTTCTGGGCCAGCTCGTCGAGCGCCGCGAGCTGCTCGGGGAGGACCGTGCGGACGGTGAATCTGCGGATCGCTCTCACCGGCAGAACACTACGCACTCCTCGGGGCGAGCACACCTGTTGCCGAGGGCTTCACCGACCCGTCCGACGACGTTCACCGGACCTCGGCGTGCCCCGCAGGCGAGTCACCCGGACCGGTCGATAGCGTGGTCCGGTGAGCCCGCACACGCGTCCCGGCCGGATCGGCCGCATCCCCGTCCTCGAGGTCGCCCCTGTCGTCGAGGCGGGCCGCTGGCCTGCGAAGGCGGTGGTCGGCGAGGTGGTCCCGGTCGAGGCCACGGTCTTCCGCGAGGGGCACGACGCCGTGTCCGCCACCGCCGTGCTCGTCGCCCCCGACGGGTCGGACCACTCGTGGGCGCCGATGGCCGACGTCGCGCCCGGGCTCGACCGGTTCCGCGGGGAGGTGCAGCCCGACGCCGAGGGTGACTGGACCTTCCGCGTCGAGGCGTGGTCGGACCCGTACGCCACGTGGGTGCACGACGCCGGGATCAAGATCGGCGCGGGCATCGACGTGGACCTGATGCTGGCCGAGGGCGTGCGCCTGTTCGAGCGCATCTGCCGGGACGTCCCGAAGGACCCGCTGGTCGGACCCGGCCGCACGACCCGCGACGCCCGGGCGCTCGCCGCGGCCCGCCGTGCGCTGTCCGACGCCACGCGGCCGGCCGAGGCCCGGTTCGCCGCCGCCACCGCTCCCGAGGTGACCACCGCGCTGCGGCGCGCGCCCCTGCGCGAGCTGGTCTCGGCGTCCGAGGCGTACCCGCTGCGGGTGTCGCGGCAGCTCGCGCTCGCGGGCTCCTGGTACGAGATGTTCCCGCGCTCCGAGGGGGCGTACCAGAAGAAGGACGGCACGTGGGTGTCGGGCACGTTCGCGACGGCGGCCGAGCGGCTGCCGGCTATCGCGGCGATGGGCTTCGACGTCGTGTACCTGACGCCGGTCTCCCCCATCGGCACCACGTTCCGCAAGGGCCGCAACAACACGCTGGAGGCGCAGCCGGGCGACCCGGGCAGCCCGTACGCGATCGGCTCGGCGGACGGCGGGCACGACGCCATCCACCCCGACCTGGGCACCGAGGACGACTTCCGGGCGTTCGTCGCCGCCGCCCGGGCGGAGGGCCTGGAGGTGGCGCTCGACATCGCGCTGCAGTGCTCCCCCGACCACCCGTGGGTGACCGAGCACCCGGAGTGGTTCGTGGTGCGGGCCGACGGGTCGATCGCGTACGCGGAGAACCCGCCCAAGAAGTACCAGGACATCTACCCGCTCAGCTTCGACACGGACCCCGAGGGCCTGTACCAGGCGGTGCTGGACGTGATCCGCACGTGGATCGACCGGGGGGTCACGCTGTTCCGCGTCGACAACCCGCACACCAAGCCGCTGGACTTCTGGGAGTGGCTGCTGGCGCAGGTGCACGCGACCAACCCCGAGGTCATCTTCCTCTCGGAGGCGTTCACCAGGCCGGCGATGATGCTGACGCTGGCCCGGATCGGGTTCCACCAGTCGTACACGTACTTCACCTGGCGCAACACGAAGGAGGAGGTGGAGGAGTACCTGGCCGAGGTGAGCGGTCCGGCCGGCTCGGTGCTGCGCCCCTCCTTCTGGCCCACCACGCACGACATCCTGCCGCCCTACCTGACCCACGGCGGGGTGGCGGCCTTCGCCGCGCGGGCCGTCCTGGCCGCGACCGGCTCGCCGACCTGGGGCATCTACTCGGGCTACGAGCTCGTGGAGAGCACCCCCCGCCCCGGCGTCGAGGAGCAGATCGACAACGAGAAGTACGAGTACCGCCCCCGCGACTGGGCCCGCGCCGACGAGTACGGGATCGCCCTGCTGCTCGGCGAGCTGAACGCCATCCGCCGTGCGCACCCCGCGCTGCGGCAGCTGCGCAACCTGACCGTCCACCCCACCACGAACGGGCAGGTGGTCGCGTACTCGCGCCGGATCTCGGCCGATCACGCGTCGGGCGCGACAGCGACGCCCCCGGGCCGCACCATGGGTACCGGGGGCAACGGTCGACGTGCCCCGCGACACGACGACGTGATCGTGGTCGTGCTGAACCTGGACCCCCGGAACGCACAGGAGTCAGTAGTGCATCTGGACCTCTCCGCCCTCGGCCTCAGTGCACCCGAGGGCGATGACAACGCCCCGTTCTTCGTGGCCCACGACCTGCTCTCGGGCGAGACCTACGGCTGGGGCGCCCATCCCTGGGTCCGGCTCGACCCGCAGGTCCGGGTGGCCCACGTCCTCCAGGTGGGGCCGGCATGACGACGTTCGGGCCGGGAGGCCCCGCCGTCGGGCCGCCGGAGCACTCCGGTGAGCAGGCCGCGCTGCCGGCCGAGCAGCCTGCTGCCCGGCCGCAGCCCGAGCGGCCCAGCATGCCCAACCCGCCGTCCGTCCCGGTGCCCGTCCAGGCGCTGCCGCCACGCCGGCAGCCGCGGCTCGACGCGCGCCGCAAGGGCCTCGTCGACGACCCCGAGTGGTACAAGAAGGCCGTCTTCTACGAGGTCATGATCCGCTCGTTCTCCGACTCCGGGGACAACGGCACGGGCGACCTGCGGGGCCTGGTCGAACGCCTGGACTACCTGGAGTGGCTGGGCGTCGACTGCCTCTGGCTGCCCCCGTTCTTCCCGTCCCCGCTGCGCGACGGCGGGTACGACGTCGCCGACTTCACCGCCGTCGCACCGCAGTACGGCACGATCTCGGACTTCAGCGACCTGGTCGCCGCGGCGCACGAGCGCGGCATCCGCGTGGTGATCGACCTGGTCATGAACCACACCAGCGACGCCCACCCGTGGTTCCAGGCCTCGCGGGCCGACCCCGAGGGCCCGTACGGCGACTTCTACGTCTGGAGCGACGACCCGACGCGGTACGAGGACGCGCGCATCATCTTCGTCGACACCGAGACGTCGAACTGGACGTTCGACCCGGTGCGCCGGCAGTACTTCTGGCACCGGTTCTTCAACCACCAGCCCGACCTCAACTTCGAGAACCCGCGCGTGGGCGAGGCGATGCTCGACGTCGCGCGGTTCTGGCTGCAGCTCGGCGTGGACGGCTTCCGGCTCGACGCCGTGCCGTACCTGTTCGAGGAGGAGGGCACCAACAGCGAGAACCTGCCCGAGACGCACCGGTTCCTGCGCCGGGTCCGGCGCATGGTCGACACGGAGTTCCCGGGCCGGATCCTCCTGGCCGAGGCCAACCAGTGGCCCGCGGACGTGGTGGAGTACTTCGGCACGGAGGACGATCCCGAGTGCCACATGTGCTTCCACTTCCCGGTGATGCCGCGCATCTTCTACGCGATCCGCGACCAGCGGGCCCGCCAGCTCCTGGAGATCCTCGCGGACACCCCGGCCATCCCGCCGCACGCGCAGTGGAGCACGTTCCTGCGCAACCACGACGAGCTCACGCTGGAGATGGTGTCGACGGAGGAACGCGCCAGCATGTACGGCTGGTACGCCCCCGACCCCCGGATGCGCGCCAACGTGGGCATCCGGCGGCGGCTCGCGCCGCTGCTCGACAACTCCCGCAAGGAGATCGAGCTGGCCAACGCCCTCCTGCTGTCGCTGCCGGGCACGCCGTGCCTGTACTACGGCGACGAGATCGGCATGGGCGACAACATCTGGCTGCCCGACCGCGATGCGGTGCGCACCCCGATGCAGTGGACGCCGGACCGCAACGCCGGCTTCTCCACCGCCGACCCGGGCAAGCTCTACCTGCCGCTGATCCAGTCGCTGGTGCACCACTACCAGCACACCAACGTCGAGGCCCAGCTCGCGCAGCCCACGTCGCTGCTGCACTGGATGCACAACATGCTGGCCTTCCGCCGGCTGCACCCCACGTTCGGCACGGGCGACTTCACGGCGCTGGACTGCAACGACGAGTCGGTCATCGCGTTCACCCGCTCCTCGGCGGAGGAGACCCTGCTGATCGCCGCGAACCTGTCGGCCACCGCCCGCTCCTCCACCATCAAGCTCCCCGGGTACGCGGGCTGGACGCTCACCGACGTGTTCGGCGGGGCCGGGTTCCCGTGCGTGGGTGACGACGGCGTGCTGACGATGACGTGGGGCGCCCGCGACTTCTACTGGCTCGTGCTGGCCCCGCCGGCACCGGCACAGGCGGCGCCCGCGGAACGGGCGACCCCGGCGGATCAGCCGGCCCCGGCAGGCCAGGCGGAGACCGGCGGGCAGGCGCGAGAGGTGTGAGCCCGGCGCGCCCCGTCCACGTCTCCCCCGGAGCCGCGCACCTCGCCCCGGAGGTGCTGCGGCTGCTCGACACGTGGCTGCCCCGGCAGCGGTGGTACCCCGTGCCCGCCGAGGGCGTGGTGCACGAGCCGTGGCTCACCGTCACCTTCGCGGGGGTGGCCGACGTCGTGGTCGCGCTGCTGCGGCTGGCGGGGCCCGGGCTCGCGACCGGCGACGAGTCGCTCGTCGTCCAGGTCCCGCTCGTGCTGACCCCGACGGCGGAGCCCGAGGCCGACACCGCCGACACCGAGGCGGCCGGGCTGATCGGCACCGTGACCACGGCGTCGGGCACGGCCACCGTGCACGACGGCGGCGTGCACCCCGCGGCCTGGCACGCCTACTTCACCGCCGCGCTGCCCGCCGCGTGCGAACCAGAGGACTGCGCGGAGCTGCGCGGGGCGCGGCGCATCTCCGGGGAGCAGTCGAACACGTCGGTCGTGCTGCCGGCCCTGCCGCACGCGACGGGCCGGGGCGGCATGCTCAAGATCCTGCGGACGGTCGCGCTCGGCCCGCACCCCGACGTCGTGATCCCCGAGGCTCTGACGCGGGCCGGCTGGGACGGTGTGCCCCGGTTCCTCGGGGCGGTGCCGCTACCGGTACCCGCCGGCCAGGGCGGCACCGGCACGGCCTCCGGCGACCCGGCCCCCGCGCCGCTCGCCCACCTCGCCGTGCTGTCCGAGCTCGTCCACGACGCGACCGACGGGTTCGAGCTGGCCTGCGCGTACGCGGCACGCGACGAGGACTTCGGGGAGCGTGCGGCCGAGCTCGGCGCGGTCGTCGCACACCTGCACACGACGCTGCGCGAGGCGCTCGGCCCGGGGCCGGCGCTCGAACCGGCGGGCTTCATGGGCGTGCTGCGCCGCCGGGCCGCCGAGGCGTTCGCGGACGTGCCGGACCTGGCCCCGCAGCGCGCGGGCGTCACCGCCCTGTACGACGCCGTGAGCGCCCGGCTGGCCGCCGTCGGCGAGCGCGCCGGGAGCATCGTGCGGCTCCAGTCCATCCACGGCGACCTGCACCTCGGCCAGGCCCTGTACTCGCCCGACGGCTGGAAGGTGCTCGACTTCGAGGGCGAGCCGCAGCGCCCCGTGGCCGAGCGCACCGCGCCCGACCTGCCCCTGCGCGACGTCGCGGGGATGCTGCGCTCCCTCGACTACGCGGGCGCCGTCGGCCGGGCCACCGACCCGCAGTGGGTGTCCCACGCCCAGATCGGCTTCCTCGAGGGGTACCGGCAGGCCAGCGGCGAGGCGCACGAGGGCACGGTCCGCCCGGTGCCCGGTGCCGCGACGTCGGGCAGCGAGCTCGACGTCGCCACCGCCGAGCTGCTCCTGCGCGCCCTGACCGTGGACAAGGCGCTCTACGAGGTGGTCTACGAGTTCCGGCACCGGCCCGCCTGGATGCACATCCCGCTGGCGGCAGTGGAACGCGTCCTGCAGGACCGTTGACTTCGGTTGGTTGCGCCGCGCAGACACCTGACTTCGGTCGGTTGCGCCGAGATCGGTCAATCAAATGACCGATCTCAGCGCAACCGACCGAAGTCGAACCAGCCGCTGTGCACGAGACCGAAGCCAACCGCCCACTCGGGCCGTGCGTCTCATGAACCTGTGACGTGTCGCACGCCGGGCACCTGGCATGGAAAGGTAAACCCATGGCTGACCTGCCCGACGTCGACCTCGAGCTCCTGACCGCCATCGCGTCCGGGACCCACCACGACCCGCACACCGTGCTCGGCCCGCACCTGCTCGACGGCCCGTGGGCCGTCGTGCGCGCGCTGCGCCCGCTCGCGGACGAGGTCGTGGTGACCACACCGGACGGCGAGGTGTCCGCGACCCACCAGGGCGCGGGGGTCTGGGCCGCCGTCGTCCCGGCCGCCGAGGAGCCGGACGGGTCCCGGCACGCCCCCGACTACCGCATCCGCACCCGCTCGGGCACGGACACGTGGGTGTCCGACGATCCCTACCGGTTCCTGCCCACGCTGGGCGAGGTCGATCTGCACCTGATCGGCGAGGGCCGCCACGAGCAGCTCTGGCAGGTGCTCGGCGCCAACCTGCACCGCTACCCGAGCGCGGACGGCGACATCGCGGGCGTCGCGTTCGCCGTCTGGGCACCGAACGCGCGCGGCGTGCGGCTCGTGGGCGACCACAACGGCTGGGGCGGCACGCACCCCATGCGGTCGCTGGGTTCCACGGGCGTCTGGGAGCTGTTCGTCCCGGACGTCGGCCCCGGCCTGCGGTACAAGTTCGAGATCCTGGGGGCCGACGGCGTCTGGCGCGCCAAGGCGGACCCGCTGGCCAAGGCGACGGAGCACCCGCCCGCCACCGCGAGCGTGGTCACGTCCTCGACGCACGAGTGGCACGACGACGCGTGGCTCGCCGCCCGGGCCGCCACCGACCCGCACTCCGCGCCCCTGAGCGTGTACGAGGTGCACCTGGGTTCCTGGCGTCCCGGCCTCGGCTACCGGGAGCTGGCGGAGCAGCTCGCGACCTACGTCACGGAGCAGGGCTTCACGCACGTGGAGCTGCTGCCCGTCGCGGAGCACCCGTACGGCGGCTCGTGGGGCTACCAGGTCACCAGCTACTACGCGCCGACCTCACGGTTCGGCTCGCCCGACGACTTCCGGTACCTCGTCGACCGGCTCCACCAGGCGGGGATCGGCGTCATCCTGGACTGGGTGCCCGCGCACTTCCCGCGCGACGAGTTCGCCCTGGCCCGGTTCGACGGCGGGCCCCTGTACGAGCACCCCGACCCCCGGCGCGGTGAGCAGCAGGACTGGGGCACGCTGATCTTCGACTTCGGCCGCCGCGAGGTGCGCAACTTCCTGGTGGCGAACGCGACCTACTGGTTCGAGGAGTTCCACGCCGACGCGCTGCGCGTGGACGCCGTCGCCTCCATGCTCTACCTCGACTACTCCCGCAAGGAGGGCGAGTGGACGCCCAACGTGCACGGCGGGCGGGAGAACCTGGAGGCCATCGCGTTCCTGCAGGAGGCGAACGCGACCGCGTACCGGCGCACGCCCGGCGTCATGATGATCGCCGAGGAGTCCACGGCCTTTCCGCAGGTCACCGGGCCGACCTCCAGCGGCGGCCTGGGGTTCGGCCTGAAGTGGAACATGGGCTGGATGAACGACACCCTCCGCTACCTGGCCGAGGACCCGTACAACCGCCGCTACCACCACGGCGAGCTCACCTTCTCCCTCGTGTACGCGTACACGGAGCAGTTCGTGCTGCCGATCAGCCACGACGAGGTGGTGCACGGCAAGGGGTCGCTGCTGCGCAAGATGCCTGGCGACCGGTGGCAGCAGCTCGCGGGCGTGCGGTCGTTCCTGACCTACCAGTGGACGCACCCCGGCAAGCAGCTCCTGTTCATGGGGTGCGAGTTCGCGCAGGACACCGAGTGGGCCGAGTCGGAGGGCCTGCGCTGGGACCTGCTCGGCGACGCCGGGCACGCGGGCGTGCAGCACGTGGTCCGGGACCTGAACGCGCTCTACCGTGCGACACCCGCGCTGTGGGAGCTCGACTTCGACCCGGCGGGCTTCGAGTGGCTGGAGTCCGACGACGCCGACCACAACGTGCTCGCCTACGTGCGCCGGTCCCGGTCCGGCGACCCGGTGGTGGTGGTCGTGAACTTCGCGGGCATCCCGCACGAGGGGTACCGCCTGCCGCTGCCGGACGTGCCGCGCCCGGCCGGCCCCGGGCCAGGAGCCGTCGAGGCCCTGCCGCCCGCCGAGCCGGTCGAGACGTCGGTCCGCCCGTCGCCGACGCCGCTGGTCGACATCGTCGGCGACGCGGACGAGGGCCACGTGTGGCTCGAGGTGCTGAACACCGACGCGACCGTCTACGGCGGTTCGGGCGTGGGCAACATGGGCCGCGTCCGGGCGGAGCGGGTGCCGCACCACGGCCGACGCTGGTCGGCCGAGATCCGCGTCCCCCCGCTGGGCGCTCTCATCCTGACCCCAGAACCTCGTTGAGTGCGGGATATTCGCCCTTCTGACCCGAACAGAAGGGCGAATGTCCCGCACTCAACGGTCGTCAGTACAGGCTGATGGCCAGGCGCTTGCGGGCCTTGCTCACGCGCGGGTCCGTGGTGCCGGCCACCTCGAAGAGCTCCAGCAGGCGGACCCGGATCTTCTCCTTGCCGTCGGCGTCGGCGCCCGGGAGCAGGTCCAGCAGGCGGGCGAACGCGTCGTCGACCTTGCCGCCCAGCATGTCCATGTCGGCGACGGCGAGCGCCGCGTCGACGTCGGCCGGGGCGTCCGCCGCGGCCTTCCGGACCGCTGCGAGGTCGGCGTCGTGGGTGCGCTGCATGAGGTGCACCTGCGCCAGGCCCGCGGTCGCGTCGGTGTCCTTCGGGTCCTGCCGGAGCGCCTTCTCGTAGGCGGCCGCCGCGGCACCGAGGTCGTCACGCTCGATGGCGTCGTACGCCTCCTGGTGCAGGGGCGGCAGCGGCTTCTCCGGCTCGGGCTCCGGCTCGCCGTTCGCGGCCGCCGCACCGGGCGCCCGGCCGGTGACGCCGTTCTGCTCGGCGGCGGCCAGCACCTGGTCCAGCACGCCGCGGATCTGCTGCTCGTCGGCGGCGCCCTGGAACAGCGGCAGGGGCTGCCCCTGCAGCACCGCGACGACCGTGGGCACGCCCTGCACCTGGAACGCCGCGGCGACCTGCGGGGACGCCTGCGCGTCGACGCGGCCGAGCAGGAACCGGCCGCCGTACTCCTGCGCGAGGCGGCCGAGCGTCGCACCGAGGTCGGCGTTCGCCTGGTCGGTCGGGATCCACAGCAGGATCACCACCGGGTAGGTGGCCGAGTCGCGGACGAGCTGCTCGAAGTTCGCCTCGCTCACGTCCACGACGAAGCCGCCGGCTTCGGGCGCACCGCCGGGCTCGCCGGGCGGCGGCGCCTGGGGACGGTTGAGGGCGGACAGGTCGACCGCGCCGCGCACCGCGAACTCGGGCTGCGCGCTCCGGGCGGGACCGGGCTGAGGGGTGGCACTGCTCATGGGCGCAATCCTAATGAACGGCGCGCGACTCACCCGCCGACTCCGCTCTGGGCGATCACTCGCCGGTCACCCCGGCGCGCCGGCAGCCCGGGGCGGGTTGTCCGGGACCGGGCGGTCCGCCCACAGCCGACGCCCGGAGGTCAGCCTCCCGAGACGGCGTAGGGCACGCGGTGGAAGCCGAGCAGGCTCACCGTGGCGGCCGATCCGGCCGGCGGCACGTACCACGCCACGGTGTAGTGGTAGGAGGTCTTCAGGACGTCGTTCCCGGCGCCGCCGCCCCACAGCGCGGCGGCCGACGACGAGACGGGTGCGAGCTGCCAGCCTTCCTCGGCCCGGAGCGTCTCCTGACCCCGGAGCGCGGCCAGCACCATGGCGCCGCCGTCGACGGTCCGGACCGCCTTGACCGCGCCCTCGACCGGCTCGAACGCGGTGCTGAACCGGCCCTCGCCGTCCTGCTCCTCGATCTGGGCGACCTGCTCGCGGCCGTCTTCGCGCAGCCGCTGCCGGAGTGCGTCGTCCGCGGCGAAGGTGCCCGCGTGCTTCGACCGGTCCCCGACCGTCAGCACGGACGCGTACTGGCCTGCCACGACGCCGGGCGGCACCAGGAGGCTCGTGTCGTCCGCCGGGACGGTGGCGCTGCCGAAGCCTGGCTCGGCGAACCGCGGCATGGTCACCAGGGACGCCAGCTGGACGTAGGCCCACAGCTTGTACTGGTCGCGGGCGCCGGCCTGCTCGAAGGCCATGAGCACGGGCGTCGTCCGGGCGTCGGGCTGCTCCGTGACGGCGAAGCTGCTGCGGGGCCACCCCTGGTCCGAGGGCAGGATCACCTGCTGCATCTGCATCGACAGGTCGGTCAGGCCGCGGGGATCGTCGGCCGCGTCGGCGACCTTCAGCTCGGCCTCGCGCATCGTGAGCGCGGGTCCGGTCAGGCGCGAGGCCAGCGGAGCACCACCCTGCCCGGCGCCCTCCAGGACGGTCGCGACGCTCTGGAGGATCTCGCGTTCCTGCGGCTCGCTGACCACCGCCGCGACCACCGGCGCCTCGGGTTCCGGGACGGGCGGCTCGGCCGAGCAGCCGGCGAGCAACGCCACCGTCGTACCGATCCCCATCAGGGCGATGACTGCCCGCGAACGTGCTCCGGAACGCAGCAAGGGTGGCCTCCGTGGATTCACGGGGGCCACCCTAGCGGCGGGTGCCGAGACGGTCAGCCGTTCGAGACCGACATCGGCACGTGCTCGTAACCGACCAGGCTGATCTGGTCGTCCGAGCCCTTCGGCGGCACGTACATCGCCACCATGTCCTGGTAGTTCACCTCGACGACGTTGGTCACGTCGGCGTCGCCCCACAGGGCCTGGGTGGTCTTGGTCGGCGGGCCGATCTCGCAGCCCTCCTCCTTCGCGGTGATGGTCTCCTTGCTGATCATCGCCGCCATGACGAGCGCGCCGCCGTCCGCCGTGCGGACGGACTTGACCGGGTCCTTCGTGGGCTCGTACGCGACCTCGAAGGCGCCCTTGCACTCCTCCTTGTTGATCGCGTCGACCTGCAGCTTGCCGTAGTCCCGGAAGAACTGGCGCAGGTCGTCGTCCGCGAAGTTGCCCGCGTACTTGGAGTCCTTGTCGACGGTGAGCACCGACGCGTACTGCTTGATCGCGTCCGTCGGCGTCGTCTTGAGGCTCTCGTCGTCCGCCGCGACCGCGGCGCTGCCCAGGTCCGCCTCCGCGAAACGCGGCATGGTGACGCCCGGCAGCAGGCGGACCCAGCCCCACAGCTTGTACTGGTCGCGGGCGCTCGCCTGCTCGAAGGTCATGAGCACGGGGGTGGTCAGGTCCTTGGGCTGCACCGTGATGGCGAAGCTGTTGCGCGGCCACTCCTGGTCGGACGGCAGGATCACCTGCTGCATCTGCATCGACAGGTCCGTGAGCGGTTCCTGGTCCTTGCGGGCCGCGGCCACCTTGAGCTGCGTCTCGCGGATGTCGAGCGCCGGACCGGACAGGCGGCCGGCGAGGTCCTCGGCCTGGCTGGACTTGGTCACCTTCTCGACGACACCCGCCACCTTGTCCAGGATCTCGCGCTCCTGCGCCTGCGTGACGACGGCCGCGGCGACCGGCGCCTCCGGCTTCGGGGTGGGCAGCTCCTCGGCGCAGCCGGTGAGCAGGCCGGCGACGGCAAGGGCCGCGACCACGGCCGCGGATCGGGTTCGTACCTTGTGCGTGCGGCTGGTCGTGCGGCTCATCGGTTGCCTCCGTCGTCGGACCCGGTGACTCCCCAGGTCTGGCGCCATGCGGCAGCACGGCTGTTCGGTGTCTGCTGTTCCTCGGGCTCGGGCTCGGGCTCCGGCGCGGCCGCGGGCACGGCGGGCATCGCACCCGTCGCCGCCCGGCGCTGCGCCTGCTCCCGCATGCGCATCTCACGCCGCGTCATCGGCCGGCCCGACGCCGTCTGCTCGGTCGCCTCGGGCGCCGCGGGAGCCTGCTCCGGGGCGACCCCGCCGAGCGACGCGGGCTGGACCGGCGCCGCAGCGGGAGCGCTGCCCGGCTGTGCCCGCCGGCTGCGCCGCAGGCCGCGGATCGAGGCGGCCGGCGCCGCGACGGGTTCCGGCGCGGGCGGCGGCGTGATCGGCGCTGCTCCCCCGGCCCCGCCGAACGGGGCGGGCGGACCCCAGGCCGGGGCCGGTTCGGGCTCGGTCTGCGGTGCGGCGGGCTCCGGCGCGCCACGCCCCGGCCGGAGCCGGCGCGCCGGCGAGAACCCGGCCGCACCGCTCCCGACCGGCTCCGGGGCAGCGGGCGGGAACGTCGCCGTGTGCTCCTGCGCCGGTTCTCCCGAGGCGGGCGGGAAGACGCTGGTGCCGCCGGCGGCGGGATCGGGCTGCGCGGGCGGGAATCCACCCGGCTCGGCGCCGTGCGTGCCCGGCTGCTCGCCGTCCACGCCGAAGACGTCGCGGCGCGGCAGGTCGGAGTCGGGCGTGCGGGTACGGACCGTCGAGGGCGTCCGGCCCTTGCTCGCCTTCTTGCTCTTGCTCTTGCCACCCTTGCCGCGGCGCGCGCCGATGGCCATGAAGATGCCCAGGATCAGGGCGAAGCCACCGCCGAGCACGCCGGGCCACAGGTAGGGGGTGGTCACCGGACGCGGCCAGGTCAGCTCGAGCGTCGGTGCCACGGCGTCCTTGCCGACGCCGGCCGCCAGCAGCACGACGCGGCCCGGCTCCTCGGTCCAGCGCATCGAGACGGTGGTCTCGCCGCTCACCTCGGACAGCCACATGTCCGACCCGGCGGGGTCGGGGCCGGTGCTCGGCTTCTCGGCCGGGGCCTCGTCGGCCGGGGCCTCGGACTCGCCGTCCGCTGCCTCGTCGGTGGCGGGGCCGGTGCCCGGGACGACGCTCAGCGTCTCCCAGGACGACAGGCCGGTCACCGAGTCGTAGGGGTCGGTGCCGACCCAGCCGAGCACGTCGACGTCGGACCCGAGCGCGAGCGTGACCTTCTGTCCTTCGGGCACGGTGGCCCGCACGGTCACCTGGTCGTCGACGAGCCCCAGCACACCGGGCTCCGTCACGACCATGGTTCCGTCACCGCTGGGGGTCGCGGTCGCGACGACGGTGTCGGACTCGCGCAGGACGGTCGCCGTCGCGACCCCGTAACCGATCCCGCCGAGGCCGGCGAGGATCAGGAGAGTCGCCAGAAAGCGTTGCACCACCGATTCCCTTCGAATTTTGGGCGCGTGCCCGTCGATCAGGTGGGTGATCCAGCATAAGGACCGATCACGGACGACTGTCCAATGACGGTCGTGCTTGTGCGGTTCGGCCGGGATCCTCACCCTTCCTTCACCGGGGCGACGGAACCACCAGGTCGCGACCGGGGCCGCGCGGGCCGCCGTGAGTATTCCATGCAATCCGTACATTGCATCCGGTAGTGGTGTATCCACATCAGCACAACACACGTATCCTGGGCGCCGGACGGGCCGTAACGAACGGCGTCCCACAGGGGGGAGCCTGACCCGCGCCTCACCAAGTCCCGACACTGGAGGTCTGCACCGTGTCCGACGAGCGCTCGCTCTTTCCGACTGCCATGCGCGGGTACGACCGCGACCAGGTGCACGCGCACCTGGACCGGCTGAACCATGCCCTCGAAGAGGCACGTCGACAGGTCGAGGCCTCCGACAGCCGCGCCATGCAGCTCACGCAGGACCTCAACGACGCCAAGCGCAACCTCCGCGAGACCGAGAAGCCGTCGTACGCCGGCCTCGGCTCGCGGATCGAGCTGCTGCTTCGCTCCGCGGAGGACCAGTCGACCGACATCATCAACCAGGCCAACCAGCAGGCCGCGGACATCATGGCACGGGCGAAGCTGTCCGGCGGGCAGGTGCGGTCGCGCGCCGAGTCCGAGGTTGCCGAGATGCTCGCCAGCGCCCGCCGCGAGGCCGAGGAGATCCGCACCACGACGGCCGCCGAGGCCGAGGGCCACCTGCTCGCCGCGCAGCGCCGGGCCGAGGAGCTCGTGGGTTCCGCCGAGCGCGAGTCCGCGCAGATCGCCAGCGCGATCAGCGCCGAGGAGAGCGAGCGCCGCGCCAGCCTGGAGCGCGAGCTCGGCACCCTGCGCTCGACCGTGGAGCGCGAGACCACCGAGCTGCGCGTGAACACGGAGCGCGAGACCGCCGCGCTGCGCGCCAAGGTCAACGCCGAGACCACCGAGCAGCGCGAGACCGCCGAGCGCGACTCGTCCGCCATGCTGGCGAGCGCCCGGGCCGAGGCCGAGCAGATCCTCTCGGAGGCGCGCCGCCAGGCCGCCGAGGCGTCCAACGCCGTCACCACCGAGATGGAGGACCTGCGCGAGCAGGCGCGTGCGGCGCTCGCCCAGGCGGAGCTCGACATCGCGACCCGCAAGGAGGCCGTGGAGAAGGAGCTTGCCGAGCGGCACGAGACGGCCAAGGCCGAGACGGCGAAGCTCGTCGCGACGGCCGAGGAGCACGCCGCCGAGGCGGAGAAGCGCGTGGCCGTGGCGCTGGAGCAGGCGGAGAAGATCCGCTCGGAGTCCGACGTCTACGTCAAGGACCTCGTGGCCGACGCCCGCAAGTCCGCCGACCGGATCGTCGCGGAGGCCCGCGAGTTCGCGGAGCAGACCATCGACGACGCCCGCGCCGAGGCCGAGTCCAGCCGGTCCGCCGCGCAGCACCAGCTCGAGGACCTCACGCGTCAGCACGACTCGATCAACTCCTACCTGGACGAGCTGCGTGGCATGCTCGGCACGCCGGGCGACGCCGCTCCGGCCAAGCCCGCGCTGCCGGCCAAGCCGAAGGGTCTGTCCGGGGCCACCCCGGCGCAGCAGGCACGGTTCGCGGTCGTCGGCGACGGCACCGAGGCCGAGCCCGAGGTCTCGACCGACACCGGGTCCATGCCGGCCTCGATCCCGCCGAGCAACCCGACGCCGGTGCCCGTCGGCAACGCCACCGTCGTGATCCCGTCGGTCAAGGGCACGAAGGCCAGCACGAAGGCCGGCCAGAGCGCGGCCGACTCGGCCTCGTCCCCCGCCGAGAGCGAGGACGCCGAGGAGCCGGTGGCCGAGAAGGCCGGCGCCTCCAGCTGACGCCCGTCTCGTACGACGAACGGCGGCCCTCCCGTGCGGGAGGGCCGCCGTTCGTCGTACGGGCGCTCAGTGGTGGTGGTGGGCGACCACCTGGTTGTGCAGCAGGGCCAGGGCCGCGGCGACCGCCTGCGGGTCCTCGACCACACTCATGTGGCCGACGCCGGGCACCACGGTGAGGGCGGCGTCGCCCGTGGTGGCCCCCGAGGGGGAACCGGCCGCGGCCCGCACCATGTGCTCGGCCTCGGCGAGCGGTGTGATCGTGTCCTCGGTGCCCACCACCACCGCGACCGGCGCGTCGAAGCGTTCGAGCACCGCCGTCCGGTCGGGACGCGCCGCCATGGCGCGCTGGGCCCAGGCGACCCCCGCCGGGGACTGCGCCCGGATCCACGAGTCGAGCACGGGGAAGAGCTGCCGGCGGTGCTCGGTCGTCGTGGTGCCGACCAGGGCGGCGGGCATGCCGAGCACGGCGTCCACGGTCTGGCTGTCGTCCGCCGCGGCGGCGATCCGGAGCCGCTTGGCTCGGGCCTCGTCGGTGTCTGCGGTGGACTTGGTGCCGACCAGGCCGAGTCCGGCCACGAACCCCGGGTGCCGTTCGGCCAGCGCGAGAGCCACGTACCCGCCCATGGAGTGCCCGACGACGACGGCGTTGCCCTCGCCCTGCTCGACCATGGTCCGGTAGACGCAGTCCGCGGCGTGCTCGATGCTCGGGGCGTACCCGTCCAGGTCGCTGTGCCCTGCGCCCGGCAGGTCCACGCCGATCGCCCGCGTACCGGGCGGCAGGTGCTGCGCGCAGGTGGCCCACATGCGGTGGTCGAGGGGGAAGCCGTGCAGCAGCACGAGCGGAAGGCCCCCGCCCTCGTGCAGCGGATAGGTCGCCAGGGTTCCGTGGGATGAGGTCATCGTCGTCCTCCTGTGGTCGTTGCTGCCATGGTGCGTCGATGCCGCCCGGTACGCGCGCTCAGGACGTGCCCAGCGGCCCGTCCCAGTGCGTGGGCAGCGGGAGCGGGTGGCCGGGCAGCACGTGGGCGACGATCTCGTTCAGCACGCGCGCGACGGCGGGCTCGCCGACCCACAGGTGCTTCGCCCCGTCGACCCCGATCACCTCGGCCTGCGGCACCCGCGCGAAGCGGCGGCGCGCCTCCTCGGGCCGGAGGTAGTCGTCGAGCTCCGGCACCAGGACCACGAGCGGCTTGCCGAACGCGGCCCAGCGGTCCAGGTCCTCGTCCGTCGCGCGGTGCAGTGGCGGGGACAGCAGGATCGCGCCCTCGACGGCGGGGTCGGCGCCGTGCTTGAGCACCAGCTCCGTGCCGAACGACCAGCCGACCAGCCACGGCCGGGGCAGGCCGCGGAACTCGGCCAGCTCGATGGCGGCGGCGACGTCGTACCGTTCGGCGTCGCCGCCGTCGAAGGCGCCCTCGCTCGTCCCGCGCGGCGAGGAGGTGCCCCGGGTGTTGAACCGCAGGACCGCGAGGTCGGCCAGCGCGGGCAGGCGCCAGGCCGCCTTGCGGTACACGTGGGAGTCCATGAAGCCGCCGTGGGTGGGCAGCGGGTGGAACGTCAGCAGGGTGGCGGCAGGCTCGGCGTCCGCGGGCAGGGCGAGCTCGCCGACCAGGGTGAGGTCGTCGGCGGTGTGCAGCTCGACGTCCTCGCGCTGCGCGGGCAGCACGGTGAGCGAACGGATCTGGTGGGCCGCGGGCTTGGCTTCGGAAGTCATCGGTCCCATTCTCTCCCCCTCGGCCCGCACGTCCGACGAGCGCGCGTCACCGCAGGTTCGCGCGGCGCTGCCAGCAGCTCGTGTGCCAGTGCCGGCGGGCGTCCAGGCCGGCGTCGGGGCCGCCGAACCCGTCGGTCCGCCACGCGACCACGTGCGCCGTCCCCGGGGTGACCTCCTGGCGGCAGGCCGGGCAGACATAGGTCTTGTCGGACGAGCGGATGTGCTGCACCACCCACTCGCCGTCGGCGGCGGACTCGCTGCGGCGGCCGCCCGTCGCGCGGTCCACGTCGAGGGGGACGTGGCCCGCGGCGTACGGACGCTTGCTGGAGCGGCGCTTCGACGGCATGGCATCTATTCTTCCGCAGGGTGGGGCGGATGGCTCGACCCCCGCCCGAACCTGCCCGCAGCCTGAAAGCCTCACTCATCCGAGCCCGCTAGAGTGTGGCGGTCCCCAGCAAGGCGCACACCGACCGAAGGACTACTCGTGAAGCACCGCACCACCGCCGGCCTGGCGGCCGTCGCGCTGGCATCCATCGCCCTCACCGGCTGCGCAAGCGGCGACGACGCCGCGGACGGCGGCGCCGCCTCCGACGGCAACGTCTGCGAGGTGACCCCGGCCGCCGCGCCCTCGCCCGCGCCGAGCCCGTCCGAGGAGGACGTCAAGGCGGTGGAGGGGATCGAGGTCTCCGGCCCCGTCGGCAAGGCCCCGGAGGTCTCGTTCAAGACCCCGCTGGAGGTCAGCACCCCGTCGTCCCGTGTGGTCGACGAGGGCACCGGCGACGAGCTCGCCGAGGGCGCGCAGGCCACCATCGACTACGTGGTCCTGGGTGGCAAGGACGGCAAGCAGACCTACTCCACGTGGGAGACCAAGAAGCCCGAGTCGTTCACGCTGGGCGACCCGCAGTACGACCTGCTCAACGACCGCCTGATCGGCCAGAAGGTCGGCGCGCGCATCGCCATGGCGAGCACCGCGATGGACCAGACCGTCCAGGTCACCGTCGTCGAGGTCTCCGGCGTCAAGGACATCCCGACCCGCGCCGAGGGCACCGCCGTCGAGCCCGAGGCAGGCCTGCCCACCGTCGAGCTCGCCGACGACGGCCAGCCGACCGTCACCATCCCCGAGGGCTACGAGGCGCCGACCGACCTGGTCGTGCAGCCCCTGGTCCAGGGCGACGGCGCCGAGGTCACCAAGGACCAGACCGTCACCGTGCAGTACGCGGGCTGCCTGCTCGACGGCACGTCGTTCGACTCCTCGTGGAGCCGCGGCACGCCGACGTCGTTCCCGCTCAACGGCGTGATCCCCGGCTGGACCAACGGGATCGCCGGCCAGAAGGTGGGCAGCCAGGTGCTGCTCGTCGTCCCGGCCGACCAGGGCTACGGCGACCAGGAGAACGGCGCCATCCCGGCGAACTCGACGCTGGTCTTCGTCGTCGACATCCTCGAGGCCAAGGCGGCCTGACCCGACGGCCGCTCCGTCGCGGCACCCTCGCGTCACCGGGCGCTGCCTCGTGACGTGAGACGTGCCGCACGCAGCCTGCGCATCCTCGCTGGTCAAGACCGAGACGTGGCGGGCACCCGAACCGGGTGCCCGCCACGTCTCGTAGGGTCGTCCCATGACGTCGACTGAACTGCCCGCCCCCGAGCCCGTGACGCCGCCGGAGCGCGAGGTGCTCACCTGGGAGACCTTCCCCGACGCGGTCCGCGACCTGGCCCACCAGGTGGTGGACAGCGGATTCGTGCCGGACGTGGTGATCGCCGTGGCGCGCGGCGGCCTGGTACCCGGCGGTGCGATGGCGTACGCGCTCGGCACCAAGGGTGTCGGCACGCTGAACATCGAGTTCTACACCGACATCGGCAAGACGCTCGACGACCCGCGCGTGCTGCCGCCCCTCATGGACACCTCCGACCTCCCCGGCGCGAAGGTCCTGGTGGTCGACGACGTCGCCGACTCCGGCCGCACCCTGGCGCTGGTCATGGACCTCCTGGCCAAGCAGGGCGCCGAGGCCCGCTCGGCCGTGCTGTTCACCAAGCCGCGCACGATCATCCAGCCCGACTACTCGTGGAAGGACACCGATCTGTGGATCACCTTCCCGTGGTCCGCCGAGCCGCCCGTGACGGGCGCGCGGTCGATCGAGGCGTGACGGGCGTGGCCGGCCCCGCCGGGGTCGGCCACCTCCGGGACGCGAGGCGCCGACCGGCGGCATGAACCGCCAGGCTCACCAGGACGGTGAGGAGGACTGCGAGGGCCAGACCGGACGCGACGTCGTGCACGTAGTGGACGCCCGCGGCCACCCGGGCCCCGGCGACGGCCAGTGCGAGCGGTACGACCGCGGGCCACAGACGCGGCGCCACCAGCAGGCAGGCGACCGCGAGCGCCCCCGCGATCGTCGCGTGGTTGCTGGGCCAGGACCAGTCGCCCGGCACGGGACAGTCCAGCACGGTGGCGACGTCGACCGTGCGGCACGGTCGCTCCTCTGCGACGAGGACCTTCACCGCCTCGCTCGTCGCGTATGCGGTGACGGTGCCGGCTCCGGCGGCGACGAGCAGCCAGAAGGCGGGCCGGTCGCGGCGCCAGGTGACGAGCGCGAGGCAGGCCGTGACTCCGACGAGGAGCAGCAGCCCCTTGTCGGCGACAAGGCCCGCGAGGCCGGCGAGAGGTGAGGCGGCGGTCGCACCGGCGACGGCCTCGAAGAGACGTTCGCGTGCGGGCCAGGCCAGCGTGGCGACGGCGGCCAGCACCAGGAAGGTGCCCAGCGAGAAGGGCAGCACGGACCGTGGGACCGGCCCTCGGACCGACACCGCGGAGCGGGCCGGGGCATGGCGTGTTGTGGACATGTCGAGAACGCTAGGAATCGGCGATGCCGTGCGGATCTGGCCTGGGTCAGGAACCAGCTATGACCTTGGTGGTAGTGGGCCGGCCCGAAGATCAGACCGGGGCCGGAGGCGGAGGATGCGGGGCGTCGGCGACGATGGTGCGGTGACCCACGAGCCCTGGACGCGCGACGTCGAGCACTCCCCCGCGCACCTGCCCGTGCGGGGCCTCGCCCTGCTCGTCGCTGCGGCAGCCTTCGCCGCGCTGCTGGTCCTCGCCGGGGTGAGTCCCTGGTGGATGGTCCCGCTGGCCGCGGTCGCCGCCCTCCTCGGGCTGCTGCGCGGCGGAGGACGGCTCGGGGTCGTGGCCATGGCTGTCGGGGCCGCCGCAGGCGCAGGCGCCGTGCTGGCCGGGTGGGCCGACCTCCGTGACGCGCTGGTCGCCACGGCCCGCGGCGTCGTGACCGGTGTGCTCCCGTGGGCGGTGGCCCTGGCATGGCGGGCACGCCGGAACGCCGAGGCCGACGCGGCGTCGGCCCTCGTCCGCGAGCAGGACACGGAACGGCTGCGCGCCGAGACCGACCTCGCCCGGCAACGCCTGCAGCTCGCCGAGAGCCTGCACGACGACCTCGGGCACGCGCTCAGCCTGGTTGCCGTCAACCTGGGCCGGCTGGAGCTGGAGCTGGAGCGTGGCACGAGCGCCCCTCGGCCGTCAGGTGCTGCCGACCCGGCCACCTCCGTGCAGGAGTCGGTCTCGCTCGCGCGGCGTCAGGTCTCCGATGCCGTCGCCCGGCTGGGCGCGTCCGTCCAGACGCTGCGCACGGGGCGGGCCGACGCGCGACCTTCGCCGGGCGGGCAGGCCGACGTGGAGGCGCTCGTGCAGGAGGCGCGCCGAGCCGGCGCCGACGTCGTGCTCACCGCGCCGCCCGGCGACGATCTCGTCTCGGCCTACGACCCGGCGGTGACCCGTGTGGTCCGGGAAGGGCTGACCAACGCCCTCAGGCACGCCCCGGGCCGGCCGGTCCGGGTCACGCTGGTCCCCGGGGCGTCGCAGGTCTCCCCCGCGCCCGGCGAGGCGGCGGCACGCCGGCTCGTCGTGACCGTGAGCAACCCGCTGCCGCCGTCCACCGGTCCGGTGGAGCGCGATCACGAACGAGCGGCGTCCGACGGCGGCACCGGGCTCCGCTCGCTCGCCGAGCACGTGCGCAGGACCGGCGGATCTTTCGAGGCAGGCCCCCGGTCGGGCACCTATGTGCTGACCGCCGAGCTGCACCCCGTGCCGGAAGGGCGGTCGTCCGGCGGCGTGCCTGAGGACGGCGCGCGGCCGGCAGGCCACGAGCCCGGCCCCCGAGCCAGGTCGCCGCGGGATGCCCGCGCGGTCACCGACGGCCTGGCCCGCGCCCGGCGGCGAGGCGGAGCGCTGCTGCTGGCCGCGGTGCTGGCGCCGTCGGCCGCGCTGGTGGCAGTCGCGACAGCGATCCAGCTCGCGGACAACCTCGACGCCCGGCGTGCGATGCTCGGCCCGGCGGCGTTCGCCAGGATCGACGTCGGCGACGCCCGGGCCGACGTCCAGCCGCTGTTGCCTGGTACGACCCTCGATCCGCCGCCCGGTGCCGACCCGGCCTGCGACTACTACGCCGTGACCGCCGACCCGCTCGACGATGCGTCGGGTGACGCCTATCGGATCTGCTGGGCGGAGCACCACGTCACGTCGGCCGACGTCGTGGTCGGAGTCGCGCAGTGAGTGCGGTACCCCGGACCGCACCGCTCCGGGTCCTCCTCGCTGACGACGAGCCCCTGGTGCGCGCAGGCCTCGCCGGAATCCTCGGGACCGACGACTCGGTCCGTGTCGTCGCGGAGGTTTCCTCCGGTGAGGAGACGCTGGCGGCTGTCCGGGCGAACCGTCCGGACGTCGTGCTCCTGGACGTCCGCATGGGGCCGATGAGCGGTCTGGACACTCTGGCGGAGATCCGGCGCACCACCGGCTCTCCGTCGTGCCTCATGGTCACCACGTTCGGTGAGGACGAGTACGTCGCCGAGGCGATCCGGCTGGGCGCCGACGGGTTCGTGCTGAAGTCCGGTGACCCCCGCGAACTGCTGCTCGCAGTGCACGCGGCTGCGGAGGGCGGCGCCTACTTCTCCCCGGCGGTCTCGCGTCGCCTGCTGCAGACCGGTATGGGCACCCGTTTCATCGCACGGCAGCATGCCCGGGAGCGCTTCGAGCGGCTGACACCGCGTGAGCAGGAGGTCCTGGCTCTGGTCGGCGACGGCCTCTCGAACGCCGAGATCGCTCGGCGGCTCCACCTCGCCGAGGGCACCGTGAAGGTGCACGTCACCTCGATCCTGCGGACCACCGGTGCGCGGAACCGGGTGGAGGCGGCACTCATCGCGGCCCAGGCCGCCGCCTGGTAACGGCGGCCCTGCAGCCGGTTCAGTACGTGTACCGGCGCACCCGCTCCGGGTGGATGACGACGCGGAGCAGCTCCCCGGCCAGGATCGAGGCGAGGTCGCCGGCCCGTGCCGGGTCGTCCAGGTCCCAGTACCGCGCGGCGAGGCGCGAGGCGAGGTCGTGCGCGCCGTCGGCCTCGACGGTGGCCGGGCCGGCGACGGACACCCACCGTTCGCGCTCCCCCACGGGGGCCGCGACGACCAGCGAGGCGCGCGGGTCGCGCGCCAGGCGTCGCACCTTCACCGAGCCCGCCTCGGTGAAGAGCTGGACGGTGCCCTCGGCGGTGGCCTCGAACCACACCGGCCGGGGTTCCGGCGGCTCCGCCGCACCGGCCACGGACAGGAAGCCGTACAGCGGGCGCCCGAGGAACTCGAGGTCGGCGGCGGTCAGCGGGCTGGTCTCCGTACTCATGCGGACGATTCAACGGCACGCCACCGACCGGTTCAACCGCCGGGGCTCAGCCGCCCCGCCGGACGGGGAGCACCGCGACGGCCGGTCCCGCGGCCTGGCGGTGCTCTGCCCGAACGAGATGACGCCGAGGTCCCGCGCGGTCGCGTCGCGGTCGGGCAGGAGATCGATGACGAACCGGTGCGGCCCGTCGGGGAATCCTTACGACGGTGCAAGAAACCTCCCCCGTGGTCCCCCCTCGCCTACCGTGCGAGAGGACCGGCGCCGAGGCCGTCGTTCCGCTCGGCTGGTAGACCTGAGGGTGCCGGGAGCTTCGCGGTCCCGCGCACCCGTGACGGAAGCGAGGCCCTTCGTGGAGACGTTCCGACCGGACGACGCCGGACGACGACAGGGGGCGGCGATGACCCGCCCCGAGGTCCCGGCGCCATGAGCCGGCAACCGATCGCCGACTACGGGCTGCTGTCCGACCGGCACTCCGCGGCCCTGGTCGGCCGCGACGGCTCGGTCGACTGGCTCGGGTTCCCGCGCTTCGACAGCCCGTCCGTGTTCGGCCGGCTGCTCGACGACGGCGCCGGCACGTGGACGATCCGGCCGGCCGGCGTCGACGCCGGCGCCGTCCAGGTCCGTCGGGAGTACGTGCCCGGCACCCTGGTGCTGCGGACGGTCTTCACCACGCCGACCGGCTCGGTCGAGCTGACCGACGCACTCGCCCTCACGGACGCCCGGACCGGAACCGACGACCCGGCGGAGGATCCGCACCGGCTCGGTGAGCACGCCCCGCACACCCTGCTCCGGCGGCTGCGCGGGATCAGCGGTGCGGTCGATCTGGAGGTCGTGGTGCGGCCGCGCCCGGAGTACGGGTTGATCGTGCCGCTGCTGACGCAGGCGGACGGCGTCGTCGGCTGCTCCGGAGGTGCGAGCCGCCTGCTGCTGTCGTCCACCGTGGACTGGGAGCTCGGTGGCGGGGAGGCTCGGGCCAGCGTCCGGATCGTCGCCGGCCGGACTGCAGGTTTCGCGCTCCAGCACGCGCAGCTCGCCGACCCGCCGCTACGGCCCTCCTCGCCCGAGCAGATCGCGGCGTCCCTGCGGGCCACGACGGACGCGTGGCAGGCCTGGTCGGCCGCGCACCAGACCTACGACGGGCCGTGGCGTGACCTGGTGCTCCGGTCCGGACTGGTGCTGCAGGGGCTGAGCTACCAGCCGTCCGGGGCGATCGTCGCCGCCGCGACCACGTCGCTCCCCGAGGAGATCGGAGGCGAACGGAACTGGGACTACCGCTACGCGTGGGTCCGCGACGCGAGCCTCACCATGGACGCCCTGTGGGTCGCGGCCTGCCCGCACGAGGCGGACGAGTTCTTCGACTTCATGGCCGCCGCGGCGGCGCACGGTCCCGGCGGGACGCTGCAGATCATGTTCGGCGTGGGTGGTGAGCACGACCTGACGGAGCGGACGTTGCCCCACCTTTCCGGCTGGCGGGACAGCCGCCCGGTCCGGGTGGGCAACGCCGCGTGGACGCAGCCGCAGCTCGACGTGTACGGGGAGCTCCTGGCCTCCGCGCACCGGCTGCGTCACCAGATCGGGGAGCCGGCGGAGGCGACACGCGACTTCCTGGTCGGTCTGGCCGACACCGCCGCCGCGGTGTGGGAGCAGCCCGACAACGGCATCTGGGAGATCCGCGGCGCACCGCGGCAGTTCCTGTTCTCCAAGCTGATGTGCTGGGTCGCGCTGGACCGTGCGGCGGCACTGGCGAGCCAGCTGCGCGCCAGGGACCGGGCCGGGCGCTGGCGCGCGGTCGCCGCGCGGATCCGGTCGGCGATCCTGGAGCAGGGCTGGAACGCCGAGGCCGGCGCCTTCACGCAGTCGTTCGGCTCACCCGACCTCGACGCGTCCGCCCTGATGATCCCGATCGTGGGGTTCCTGCCCGCGGACGATCCCCAGGTGCTGGCCACGATCGACGCGATCGCCGGGCGGCTCACCGACGACCGGGGCCTGGTCTACCGCTACCGGACCGCCACGGGGGTGGACGGGCTGGCCGGCGAGGAGGGCAGCTTCCTGCTCTGCACCTTCTGGCTGGCGCAGGCGCAGGCCCAGGCCGGGCGGCTGGAGCAGGCCGAGGCCACCTTCCGCCGGGCGGTCCGGTACGCCAACGACCTCGGCCTGCTCGCCGAGGAGGTTGCCGGCGGGGAGCTGATCGGCAACTTTCCGCAGGCCTTCAGCCACATCGGCCTGGTCAACGCCGCCTGGGCGATCCACCAGGGACGCTCCGCGGCCGGCCGGACGCCGTAGGCCGTCTCGCCGCAGCGAGCCTCGGGCGATTTCTTCCGGGTTCGTTAGAACTCCCCGAAGGGGATGCGCAACCCTGCACGATGCTCCTGGCGCAGTCCTCGGGTACCGGGCCGGACCTGGAAGTGTCGGCGGGTGCCTGGACGGTCCGTCGGCGCGCGCACGCCCGCCGACGGACCGCACCTCGACGCACCGGTCCGGCGCGCACCCCCACCGGAAGGACGGAAGATGGCAACCCCCTACGCGGCGACCGCTGCTGACCACGAGATGCTGGAGTGGCTCGGCGGCGGCATGATGCAGGTGCTCCTGGACGGCACCCGGACCGACGGACGGCTCGCGATGTTCCGGTCTGCCGCTCCGGCCGGTGCGGCATCGCCCGCGCACCTGCACACGCGGGAGGACGAGATCTTCGTGCTGCTGCGCGGCAGCGCGATCATCTGGGTGGGTGCCGAGCGGTTCGAGCTGGACGCGGGCGGTGTCGCGTTCCTGCCCCGCGGGGTCCCGCACGCCTACCGCATCACCGCGGAAGCCGACCTGCTGGCGCTGAGCACGCCCGCCGGCCTGGAGGGCTTCTTCCGCGGGGCCGGCCGGGACGCCCGCACGCCCCGGCCGAAGGGCTGGGAGATCACACCGCAGACCATGGGCGAGGCGGCGGCCGGCAACGGGCAGGTCGTCCTCGGCCCCCCGCTGTGTCCCGACGACCTGCTGCCCGCGTACTCCGGAACCCCGGACCTGGCCCCGCACGTGGCACGAGCCGACCAGCACGAGATCCTCGAGTGGCTCGGCGGCAGCCGGATCCACGTGCTGCTCGACGAGGAGCACACGGGCGGCCGGCTCTCCCTGTTCCGCTCGACCGACGCGCCCGCAGGGTCGGCGTCCCCGGTCTACGTGCAACACCACGAGGACGAGATCGTCGTCATGCTGTCCGGGAGCGGCACCTACTGGGTCGGCGACCACCGCTACGAGCTGTCGCCCGGCGGGGTCGTCGTCATCCCCCGCGGGGTCCCCACTGCCCATCGCATCACCGCCGACGCCGAGACCCTGACGGTCACCACACCCGGCGGGGCAGAGGCCTTCTACCGCGCGGCCGGGCGTGACGTGCGCCTGCCACGTCCGGACGGCTGGGAGGTACCGTTCGACGCGCTGACCCGGGCGTCCGAGGCAGCCGGCCAGACGATCCTGGCCGCACCGTTGGCGGCGCACGAGATGATCCCGGAAGAGCTGCTCGTCCGCTGACCCCCGCCACTGCGCGAAAGGAAGACAGTGAGTTCTCCCCGCCCTGCCCAGGACCCTCCGCGTCCTGGCGGCCTCACCGGCCCGATCCCCGTCCAGCGCATCGAGTCGGTGGTCATCGCCGCGCTCGCGCTCGTCGCCGCCCTGGTCCTGTATCCCGACCGGTGGTGGATGGTCCTGGCTGTGTTCCTCGCCTTCGACCTGTCGATGCTGGGCTACCTCCGTTCCCCGGCGGCCGGAGCGGCTTCCTACAATGCCGTGCACAACACCTGGCCCGCGATCGCGGCGACGGTCGCCCTGCTCACCGCCACGTCCTCCCCCGCGGTGTCCTCCTGGTGCGGGTTGCTCGCCTGCGCCTGGGCCTTCCACACCGCCTTCGACCGCGCGATCGGCGCCGGCCTGAAGCTGCCCGACGCCTTCGGCCACACCCACCTGAGCTGAGCCGACGGCGAGGCACCCGGGCGGCCGGTTCAGCGGCCGCCCGGGTCTCATCACCGCCGTCCCGGTGCGCCCCCGGACCCGGCCAGGTCCAGGGAGACCTGCCAGAGTCTCCGGGCAGCGCTCACCCAGGTAGCGCCGGACCCACCGCCACCGCTTCGGTGGCCTGCACGCTGCGCCGGACCTCGCACCCGAGCTCCTCGTAGAGCCGCAGAGCGCTCGTGTTCGCCCCGACGACGTGCCCGAAGACCTCTCTGCCCTGTCGCCGTACGTGGTCGGCCAGGGCTGCGACCACCATCGTCGCGTACCCGCGACCACGCCAGTCCGGGTGCGTGCACACCGCACTGACCTCGACCCAGTGGTCGGTCTGCAGCCGCTCGCCCGCCATGGCGACGAGCCGGCCCTCCTTCCGGATCCCGAGGTACGTCCCCGTCTCGGCCGTCCGGGCGCCGAACGGGCCCGGCTCGGCCACCGCGGCGAGGGCGCGCATCTCGGGCACGTCCGCAGGTCCGAGCACGACGACGTCGTCCGCGGTCCAGGCCTTCGTCCGGACCCCGACCATCTGCACCCCCTCGATCCGGTGCAGCACGGACCAGCCGGCGGGCAGGTCCGCCGCCGGCCGGAACAGCAGGCCCGGCACGCCGTGGGACAGGCGGGCCAGGGCCTGCCAGTCCTCGTCGTCGGCGTCGTCCGGGACCGCCATGAAGGGCCCGACCTCGGGACGGAAACGCGCGGCTCGGCCGTCCAGCAACGCGAGGTCGCGGTGCCGGCCCGTGAGCGAGCGCAGGACCGGGTCGTCGAGCTCGTGCTCCGCGGTCGCCACGGTCAGGATCCCACGGGGAGGTGACTGGTCACCGCGATCCGGTTCCAGCCGCCGATCTCGATCGCGATCCAGGTCACCGCGGCGACCTGCGCCGGCGTGAGCACCTGTGCGACGTCGATCCCGGCGGGCGGCGCGGTGTGCTCGTCCGCGACCCGCGTCACCCGCTCGGCCAGGGACAGTGCCGCCTGCTCCTGCTCGGTGAAGTACTGCGACTCCCACCAGGCGGGCAGCACGGCGAGCCGGTCGGCGGACTCGCCGGCTGCGACGGCGGCCCGGGTGTGCGCGCGGAGGCAGTACGCGCAGCCGTTGAGCTGTGCGACGCGGATCCTGATCAGCTCCACGAGGATGGTCGACAGGCCGGCGGACGTCGCCGCCGCCTGGACCTCCTTGCCGAACGCGAGGTACGCGTCGCGGGCGCTGGGGAACTGCTTGGTGATATCGACGTGAGGAAACATGTCCGCCGTTCGGTCGGGTGCGGTGTGCGGGGTGCGCCCGGCGCTGCCGGGCAGCCGGCGACATGCGAGAGGCATCGGACATGCCGCCGACCTCGCACAACGTAGCCACGGCGGGTGTCCGGCACGGAAAGTCTTTCAGCGGCGTAAGAACTGCGGGTGCCGGCGACCGCCCTGGTTAGGCTGGCCGGCATGGAGACGACGGCGGAGATCATGGTCGTGGAGGACGATGCCACGGTCCTGGCCGTCGTCTCCGACTACCTGCGAGGACGCGGCTACCAGGTCACCGAGCACGACGACGGGACCGCGGCGCGCCGGGCGCTGCGCACCGCGCGACCGGACGTGCTGGTCCTGGACCGGATGCTGCCCGGGGTCAGCGGCGACGAGCTGTGCCGCGAGGTGCGCCGGACGGCGCCGCAGACGTCGATCATCATGCTCACCGCCCTGGGCGCGGTCGAGGACCGGATCGACGGGCTGGAGCACGGCGCCGACGACTACATCGCCAAGCCGTTCGCGCTGCGCGAGCTCCGCCTGCGGATCGACGCCCTGCTGCGCCGTAGCCGCGGCAAGCACGTCTCCCCGGGGCCGTTCACCCTCGGGCCGTTCCGGGTCCAGCCCGCACACCGGCGGATCTGGCTCCGGGACAACGAGATGACGCTGACCAACCGCGAGTACGAGCTCTTCCTGTTCCTGCTGCAGAACCCTGACCGTCTGCTGACCCGCGACGACATCCTGCGCGAGGTGTGGGGGTGGAGCTTCGGCGAGACCTCGACGGTGACGGTCCACGTCCGCCGGCTGCGGGAGAAGATCGAGCCCGAGCCCCGCTTCCCCCGGTACCTGCTCACCGAGTGGGGCCAGGGATACCGGTTCACCGTCGAGGGGGTCGCATGACGCTCACCCCGGGTGACCTGATCCTGCTCCTGTCCATCGCGCTCGGCTGCACCACCGCGATCACGGCCGCCGCCCTCCTGATCCTGCGGCTGTGCCCACCGCGCTCCATCACGTTCCAGTTCACCGTGGTCGTGGTCACCGCCATCGCGTCCATCGTCTGCTCCGTCGTGGCGGTCTCCGCCCTGATGTATCTCTCCGGGCACGACCTGCTGGTGCTCCTGTGGGTCACGGCTGCGTCCGCGGTGCTCAGCGTGGCCGCGACGCTGCTCACCGCACGCGCCGCCAGCAGGGCGTTCGCCAGCCTGCGGTACACCGTCGAGCGCGTGGGCGACGGCGCCGTCGTGGACGCGCAGGACCACGCGGGCAAGGAGTTCACCGACCTCTCCGCTCAGCTCGCCGAGACCTCCGCCCGCCTCGCGGCGGCACGCACGGAGATCGAGCAGCTCGACGCCTCCCGGCGGCAGTTCTTCGCGTGGATCTCGCACGACCTGCGCACCCCGCTGACCGGCGTCAGCGCCCTGGCCGAGGCACTGGACGACGGCGTCGTGGACGACCCGGCCGACTACGTGCGACGCATCCGCATGCAGGTCACGACGATGAGCCGGCTGGTCGACGACCTGTTCGCGCTCTCCCAGATCCACAGCGGGGGCCTGCAGCTGCGACCGGAGAACATCGAGCTGCTGGACGTCGTGTCGGACGCCGTCGCCGACGTGCACCAGCTCGCGTCCGCGAAGGACGTCCGGATCGTGCACACCGACATCGAGGGCCGGATGCTCCTGGCCGACCCGCACAAGCTCACGCGCGTGGTGGTGAACCTGCTCACGAACAGCATCCGGCACGCCCCGCGCGGGTCGGAGGTCACCGTCTCCGCCGAGCGCCAGAACGACCGTCTCGTGCTGTCGGTGCTCGACCAGGGCAGCGGCGTCGATGCCGAGGACCTGAGCCGGATGTTCGAGGTCGGCTGGCGGGCCTGTTCCGCCCGGACCCCGGAGACCGACGCCGGGTCGCCGGGCGCAGGGCTCGGGCTGGCGATCGTGCGCGGCATCGTCCAGGCGCACGGCGGCGACGTGCACGCCGAGCACGCGCCACAGGGCTTCCGGCTGAACGTCGCACTCCCGGCATGACGGCGGATCCGGTGCAATGCCCCGGCTGATGACGGGACACCGCACCGGATCCCGCACGACGTGCGTACGAACCTAGGCGCAGAACGCGACGGTCAGCACGGGTCGACGCGGTCGTACGGGAGCGGGTTGAACCCGTGGACCTCGCCGTCCGGGTAGTGCCTGCCGATGGCGCCGGGGCCGGTGAACACCACGACGGCGTCGTCCGACTGGTTGTTGTTGATCGCTCCGGCGTCGATGAAGTTGGTCAGGGTGCGCGTGTCGCACTGATAAAGAACGAACACGGTATGGAGGCCGTCCCCCTGCCCGACCGCGATGCACGCACGGCCGGCCTTGCACCCGTTCAGGAGGGCGTTGCGCCAGAACGTGGTCTGGTTCCGGAACACGGCTTCGTTGTTGCTGGTATGGAGCGGGGTGATGTCGGGCCTCCAGGCTGCGGCCGCCCTGTCGCCGGCGCTCGCGCCGTCGGTCTCGGTGACCCGGGTACCGTCGGGGTGGATCACGTTGCTGTCGTAGGCCTGCGCTGCCTGTGTGCCACCGACGGCGCACACCAGCACCACCAGTACCCCCGACAGCGTGGCGAGCCATCGCTTCTTGACTGTCATCTGAGTTTCCGTCCTGCCCCGCACCCGGTCCGGACCCGGTGCCCGGCGTCGCGCGGAGCACGGCGAACCTACGAGCCGAACGACCAGGCCGGCGACATACTTCGGAAGAACCCGAAACTGGCGTTGCCGATGTATCACGCCGCAGCCGGTTGCCACACATGAAGAGGCCCGGAGCCGCAGGAATCTGCGGTTCCGGGCCTCTGCTCAGGCGGTGCGCGACGAGCTCCGACGTGGTGTCAGAAGTCCCAGTCGTCGTCCTCGGTCTCCACGGCCTTGCCGATCACGTACGACGAGCCAGACCCCGAGAAGAAGTCGTGGTTCTCGTCCGCGTTCGGCGACAGCGCCGCGAGGATCGCGGGGTTGACGTCGGTGTCCTCCTTGGGGAACAGCGCCTCGTAGCCCAGGTTCATCAGGGCCTTGTTGCCGTTGTACCGCAGGAACTTCTTGACGTCCTCGGTCAGCCCCAGCTCGCCGTAGAGCGAGTCGGTGTACTCGACCTCGTTCTCGTACAGCTCGAACAGCAGGTCGAACGTGTACGCCTTGAGGTCGTCCTGCTCGGGCTGCGTCAGCTTCGCGAGGCCCTTCTGGTACTTGTAGCCGATGTAGTACCCGTGCACTGCCTCGTCACGGATGATGAGGCGGATCAGGTCTGCCGTGTTCGTGAGCTTGGCCCGCGAGGACCAGTACATCGGCGCGTAGAAGCCGGAGTAGAACAGGAACGACTCGAGCATCGTCGAGGCGACCTTGCGCTTCAGCGGGTCGTCGCCCCGGTAGTAGTCGAGGACGATCTCCGCCTTCTTCTGCAGGTGCTCGTTGTTCTCGGACCACTCGAAGGCCGCGTCGATCTCCGGCGTCGACAGGAGCGTCGAGAAGATCGAGGAGTAGCTCTTCGCGTGCACGCTCTCCATGAAGGCGATGTTGGTGTACACCGCCTCCTCGTGCGGGGTGAGCGCGTCCGGGATCAGCGACACCGCGCCGACCGTGCCCTGGATGGTGTCCAGGAGGGTCAGGCCGGTGAAGACCCGCGAGGTCATCGTCTTCTCGTGCTCCGAGAGCGTGTTCCACGACTGGATGTCGTTGGACACCGGCACCTTCTCCGGCAGCCAGAAGTTACCGACCAGACGGTCCCAGACCTCGAGGTCCTTCTCGTCCTCGAGGCGGTTCCAGTTGATCGCCGTCACGCGATCGATGAGCTTGAGCTTGCCGGTTGGCGACATGGGAGTTCCTTCAGAGACTACGGTCGGCGGGGATCTGGCAGAGGGTGCGCGTCACAGCATGCAGGAGACGCAGTTGTCCACCTCGGTACCCTCCAGCGCGAGCTGGCGCAGGCGGATGTAGTAGAGCGTCTTGATGCCCTTGCGCCAGGCGTAGATCTGCGCCTTGTTCACGTCGCGCGTGGTCACCGTGTCCGGGAAGAACAGGGTCAGCGAGAGGCCCTGGTCCACGTGCTGCGTCGCCGCGGCGTACGTGTCGATGATCTTCTCGTAGCCGATCTCGTACGCGTCCTGGTAGTAGTCCAGGTTGTCGTTCGTCATGTACGGCGCCGGGTAGTAGACGCGGCCGAGCTTGCCTTCCTTGCGGATCTCGATCTTGGCCGGGACCGGGTGGATGGACGACGTCGAGTTGTTGATGTAGCTGATCGAACCCGTGGGCGGCACGGCCTGGAGGTTCTGGTTGTAGATGCCGTGCTCCATGACCGAGGCCTTGAGCGCACGCCAGTCGTCCTGCGTCGGGATCGCCACGCCGGCGTCCGCGAAGAGCTGCGCGACCCGCGCCGTGGCCGGCTTCCACTCCTGCTGGACGTACTTGTCGAAGTACTCGCCCGTCGCGTACTTCGAGTCCTCGAACCCGCCGAACTTCTGCTTGCGCTCGATCGAGAGACGGTTGGACGCCGCGATCGCGTGGTAGGCCACGGTGTAGAAGTAGATGTTCGTGAAGTCGACACCCTCCTCCGAGCCGTAGTAGATGTGCTCGCGGGCGAGGTAGCCGTGCAGGTTCATCTGGCCGAGGCCGATGGCGTGCCCCTGCTCGTTGGCCAGCTTGATCGACGGCACCGACTCGATCGAGGTCTGGTCGCTCACCGCGGTCAGCGCGCGGATCGCCGTGTCGATGGTGCGGCCGAAGTCCGGCGAGTCCATCGCCTTGGCGATGTTCAGCGAGCCCAGGTTGCAGGAGATGTCCCGGCCGACCGTGTCGTAGGAGAGGTCCTCCTTGAACGTCGACGGGGTCGAGACCTGGAGGATCTCGGAGCACAGGTTCGAGTGGGTGATGCGGCCCTTGATCGGGTTCGCCTTGTTCACCGTGTCCTCGAACATGATGTACGGGTAGCCCGACTCGAACTGCAGCTCCGCGAGCGTCTGGAAGAAGTCGCGGGCGCTGATCGTGGTCTTGCGGATGCGGTCGTCGGCGACGAGCTCGTCGTACTTCTCGGTGATCGAGATGTCGGCGAACGGCTTGCCGTAGACACGCTCGACGTCGTACGGGCTGAACAGGTGCATGTCCGCGTTCTTCTTGGCCAGCTCGAACGTGATGTCCGGGATGACCACGCCCAGCGAGAGGGTCTTGATGCGGATCTTCTCGTCCGCGTTCTCCCGCTTGGTGTCGAGGAACCGCATGATGTCGGGGTGGTGCGCGTGCAGGTACACCGCGCCCGCACCCTGGCGCGCACCGAGCTGGTTCGCGTAGGAGAAGGAGTCCTCCAGGAGCTTCATCACGGGGATGACGCCCGAGGACTGGTTCTCGATGTGCTTGATCGGCGCGCCGTGCTCGCGGATGTTGCTCAGCAGCAGCGCCACGCCGCCACCGCGCTTGGAGAGCTGCAGTGCGGAGTTGATGCCGCGCGCGATGGACTCCATGTTGTCCTCGATGCGCAGCAGGAAGCAGGACACGGGCTCGCCGCGCTGCGCCTTGCCGACATTGAGGAAGGTCGGCGTCGCCGGCTGGAAGCGCCCGGAGATGACCTCCTCGACGATGTCGCGCGCCGTCTGCTCGTCACCGTCGGCCAGGCCGAGGGCGACCATCGCGACGCGGTCCTCGAAGCGCTCCAGGTACTTCTTGCCGTCGAACGTCTTGAGCGTGTACGACGTGTAGTACTTGAAGGCGCCGAGGAACGTCTCGAAGCGGAACTTCTTCGAGTACGCGAGCTGGAACAGCTCCTTGACGAACGCGCGGGAGTACTTCGCCAGCACGGTCGGGTCGTAGTACTGGGCCTCGACGAGGTGGTCGAGCTTCGCGTCCAGCGTGTCGAACTCGACGGTGTTCGGGTTGACGTGCTGCAGGAAGTACTGGCGGGCCGCCTCACGGTCCTTCTCGAACTGGATCTTCCCGTCCGGACCGTAGAGGTTGAGCATGGCGTTGAGCGCGTGGTAGTCGAGCTGGAGAGACTCCAGCGGGATCTCGCTCAGGCCCTCAGTCAGGCTGAGAGACTCAGTGGTTGTTGCTGCCAAAATCGTCCCAATCCGTTGCGGACGCGCGTGACGTCCTGCGCCGTTCCCAGTAGTTCGAAGGCGTAAAGATAGGGGACATCACACTTCGCAGCGATGATGTCCCCGGTGATGCAGTACGCAGCCCCGAAGTTGGTGTTCCCCGCGGCGATGACGCCGCGGATGAGCGACCGGTTGTGTTCGTCGTTGAGGAACTTCCTCACCTGCCGCGGGACGGCCCCGCCCTCGTTGCCGCCACCGTAGGTGGGGGCCATGAGGACGTAGGGCTCGTCCACGCGCAGGAAGCCGTCGGCCGGGCGGAGCGGTATCCGGTGCACCGGCATCCCCAGCTCGTCGAGCGCGAGCTTCTGGACGAACCGGTGCGTGTTCTCGGACACGCTGGAGAAGTAGACGAGAGAACCCACGTCACGCCCCCTTGCCGACGTAGCTGTGGTGCTGGTCAGGCCGAAGCGGCCTGGAGCGCGGCGACCGCGCTGATCTGGTCGGGGCGAAAGCCCGACCAGTGGGTGTCACCGGCCACGACGACCGGTGCCTGGAGGTAGCCGAGGCCGCGAACCATCTCGAGCGCCTCGGCGTCCTGCGTGATGTCCACGACCGTGTACTCGACACCCTTGCGATCCAGTGCCCGGTACGTCGCGTCGCACTGCACGCATGCCGGCTTGCTGTAGACCGTGACGCTCATGTCCGCCTCCTCTGACCTCGAAGAACACCCGTGAACTTACGTCGGTGTGCTTTGTTCGCGGGTCTGCGTCTCCCGCTGAACCAAACACTACACCTAGTGTCTGACGCTCGCTCGCTTACGACATGTTGTGGTTGGTGACGAACGGCGCACTACGGCACAGCCGCCCGGAACGCTCAGGGACCATGCTGCCACGAGCCTCTGACACTGCACGGCAGGCGGCACGCCGGGCTTTCCCGGGCGGTTCCGGGAGGCCCCTCCGGGGCGCGCGAAGACGCACCTCGCGGGGCTCGGAGGGGTCCGAAAATCAGATCCGGACGACGGCGTGTCGCGACCGCTTGGGCGTGTCGCGCCGGCCCGAGCGGCACGCGGTGCGAAATGTCACAGCGCGTGCCAACCCGCCTCGTCGTGACCACCCGGGAGGTCCGCGTCCGCGGCGTACGGCGTGCGCGTCAGGCAGAACGTCCCCACGTCCAGCGCGACCACACGTCCCTCCCGTTCCACGCCGCGGAGCGTCTCTCCCTGCCAGTACCCGGCCGTCACACCCACCCAGGTGCCGGGCTCGGCACCGGGCTCGAACTCGGTACCGCGCCCGCTGGACACACCGGCCAGGGCCAGCCGCCCGCCCACGGCGGTCAGCGTGTACGGCACCGGCCCCCAGTACCAGTCGCCCGCGAGCGCCGCGGCGCCGGGCGCCGAAGCGGCAGCGGCACCCGCACCGGCACGACCGGCACCCGCGCCGGCTCCGCCGTCGTCCGACGCCCGGGAGCCCAGGCCGCGCCACGCGGCCAGGAGCCCGGTCCCGTCGCCGAACCCGGCGGTGCTCGACCCGACCACCGCCACGGCGTCGCCCGTCGCGAGGTCCACCCGCAGGTCGGCGGTGAAGCCCGGGACCGACCCGGAGTGGCCCACGGTGCGCACGAGCTCCCCGTCCAGCACGTCCTTGCGCACCCGGACGCCCAGGCCGTACGCACCGGTCCAGGCCGCGCCGGGCTCGTCCACCACCACGCGCGGCGTCGTCATGAGCCGGCGGGCGGCCACGGGCAGCACGGCGTCGCCCGCGGTGCCCAGCGTGTCGTGGCAGGCCAGCCACGTCCCGAAGCGCACCAGGTCCGACGGCGTGGACCACAGCTCGCCGGCCGGCCCCATGGCCAGGTAGGCGGGCACGGGCTCGGCGTGCACCAGGTCGGCGTGGGGGTGCACGGCGTAGCCCGTGACGTGCGGCCCCACGGGCGCGCGACCGGTCGAGGTCATGCCGAGCGGCCTCCACACCTCGTCGCGGAGCACCTCGTCCCAGGCCCGGCCGCGCACGTCCTCCACGAGGCGGCCGAGCACCGCGTAGCCCACGTTCGAGTAGTGGTACCGGGTGCCGGGTGCGGCGAGCCGTGGCAGGCCCGAGGCCACGATCTGCCCCCAGGTCGAGCCCCCGGCCCGTTCCCACCAGGGACCCGCGGGCTCGGCGGGCAGGCCGGCACTGTGGCTGAGCAGCTCGGCCACGGTGGCGTCCGCCGCCGGGGCGTCGGGCACGTGCGCGCCGACGGGGTCGTGCAACGTGACCTCGCCGTCCTCGACGAGCCGCAGCACCGCCACGGCGAGCATCGTCTTGGTCACGGAACCGATGCGGAAGGCGTGGTCCGGCGTCGGCCCGTCGCCCGGTGCGCGGCCCGCCGAGGCGGGGGCCGCGACGGCGTCCGCCCACAGCACCTCGCCCCCGCGCCCGACGGCCGCCGACAGTGCCGGCACCCGCCCGGCCGCCCGCGTCCGCTCCAGCCAGCCGGTCAGCACGTCACGGAGCTCGTTCATGGCCAGAAGGTATCCCGTCGCCGGCGCCGTCATCACCGGCGCCCGCGGGCCTCGTGCACGAACGCAGGAATCGTCGGCGCACACGCACGCGTGCACCGACGATCCCTGCGTTCGACGGACCGGACCGGCGGCGCCGGGTCAGGTCAGGGCGTCAGGCCGGGGCCACCTCGTCGACGGACGGCAGCACGTTCGTCGTGGCCAGCCGGCGGTACCAGTGCGCCGAGTCCTTCCACGTGCGCACATGCGTCTCGTAGTCCACGCGGATGATGCCGAACCGGCGGTCGTACCCGTAGGCCCACTCGAAGTTGTCGAGCAGCGACCACGCGAAGTAGCCGCGCACGTCCACACCCTGGTCCCGGGCGAGCCCGAGTGCCTCGACGTGGTCGTGCAGGTAGGAGACGCGCTCCACGTCGTGCACGCGCGCCACGCCGTCCTCGACCACGACGGTGTCCGCGAACGCGGCGCCGTTCTCGGTGACCATGAGCGGCTGGTCGGGGTAGGTGTCCCGGAGCGAGACCAGCAGGTCCGTGAGACCGGCGGGCTCGATGTTCCAGCCCATGGCGGTGTACGGGCCGGGCTGGGGCAGGAACTCGACGTCGTCGGCCGCGATCCACGGGGTGCCCGCGGAGTCCTTGTGCCCGTCGGCCTGCTGCCGCTCCCCCTCGCCGGAGTAGTGCCGCACGCGTGCCGTCGAGTAGTAGTTCACGCCCAGGACGTCGAGCGGCTGCCGGGCGATCTCCAGGTCACCGTCCTGCACGAACGACCAGTCGGTCACCGAGGCGGTGTTCTCCAGCAGGTCGGCCGGGTAGGCGCCGTCCAGCACCGGCCCGAGGAAGGCCCGGTTGGCCAGCGCGTCGACCTGGCGGACGGCGGCCTGGTCGGCCTCCGACGACGGGTCGTCCGGCCGGAACACGTGCAGGTTCAGCGTGATCGAGGTCTTGGCGGCGTCGCCGAGCACCTCCCGGATCTGCTGCACGGCGAGGCCGTGCGCCAGGTTGAGGTGGTGCACCGCCTGGAGCGCGGCCAGGGGCTCGGTGCGGCCCGGCGCGTGCACGCCGGAGCCGTAGCCCAGGTAGGCCGTGCACCACGGCTCGTTGAGCGTGGTCCAGACGTCGATCCGGTCGCCCAGCTCCTCGGCCATCCTGCGGGCGTACCGCGCGAACGCGTAGGCGGTCTCGCGGTTGGTCCAGCCGCCGGCGTCCTCCAGCTCCTGCGGGAGGTCCCAGTGGTAGAGCGTGACGACGGGCTTGACGCCCGCGGCGATCAGGCCGTCCACGAGGTCCGAGTAGAACCGGATGCCCTCGGCGTTGAACTCGCCGGAACCGCCCGGCTGCACCCGCGGCCACGCGATCGAGAACCGGTAGGCACCCAGGCCCAGGTTCTTGATGTGCTCGACGTCCTCCTGCCAGCGGTGGAAGTGGTCGTCCGCGACGTCTCCCGTGTCACCGTTCAGCGTCTTGCCGGGGGTGTGCGAGAACGTGTCCCAGATGGACGGCCCGCGCCCTCCCTCGGTCGCGCCGCCCTCGATCTGGTACGACGCGGTCGCCGATCCCCAGAGGAAGTCAGCAGGGAAACTCCGTGCACTCACAGTGCCACCTCTCCCGGGCCGGTGGCCCGAACGGTCTTGCCTTCGTTCTCGACGCTCCATTCGCCAGGAGCGTCAGCGCTGGTCACGTGCACGACGCCGGCCTCGTACCGCACACGGAACGTCGCCGGGGCGCCGGTGCCACCGGGGACCAGGATCTCTTCGTCGAACCCTTCGGGCAGACGGGTGCAGCGTAACGTCACGCCCTCGGCCCACGCGTAGTCGGGCCGGTCGTCGCGCGCGCCGACCGGCAGCACGGTACCCGGCCGCACGAGCACGGGCAGGGTGTCGAAGCCGTGCTCCTCGGCGACCCAGCGGCTCCCGGGGACCGTCTCCGCCAGACCGTCCGCGGCGACCTCCGCGAGCCGGGTCCACTCCCCCGGCGGCAGGTAGTACTCGGTGTGCGACTCGCCGAACACGGGCGCGACCAGCAGCGACGGCCCCAGCATGTACTGGGTGTCGACGACGGCCGCGGTCCGGTCCCCCGGGAACTCCAGCACCATCGGCCGCATGACCGGCACGCCCTCGGCCGCCGCGACGTGGCCGAGTCGGCCGAGGTACGGCATCAGCCGCATCTTCAGCCGGGTGAACTTGCGCGTCACGTCGACGGCCTCGTCGTCGAACGCCCACGGCACGCGGTACGAGCTGGACCCGTGCAGGCGGGAGTGCGAGGACAGCAGGCCGAACGCCGTCCACCGCTTGAAGACGGCCGGGTCGGGTGTGCCCTCGAAGCCGCCGATGTCGTGGCTCCAGTAGCCGAACCCGGACAGCGAGAGCGACAGGCCGCCGCGCAGGGACTCCGCCATGGACACGAAGGTGGACTCGCAGTCGCCGCCCCAGTGCACGGGGAAAGCCTGGGTGCCCGCCGTCGCGGACCGGGCGAACAGGACGGCCTCGCCGGTGCCCCGCTCCTGCTCCAGCAGGTCGAACACCGTCTTGTTGTACAGGGAGGCGTAGAAGTTGTGCATGCGCTGCGGGTCGGACCCGTCGTGCCAGACGACGTCGGTGGGGATGCGCTCCCCGAAGTCCGTCTTGAAGCAGTCGACACCCTGGTCCAGCAGCACGCGCAGCTTGTCCTGGTACCAGGCGGCGGCCTCGGGGTTGGTGAAGTCGACCAGCGCCATGCCGGCCTGCCACTTGTCCCACTGCCAGACGTCGCCTTCCGGCGTCTTGACCAGGTACCCCTTCTCCTGACCCTCGCGGAACAGGTGGGACCGCTGTGCGATGTACGGGTTGATCCACACGCAGACCTTCAGGCCCCGCTCGTGCAGCCGGGTCAGCATGCCCTCGGGGTCCGGGAACGTGGCCGGGTCCCACACGAAGTCGCACCAGTGGAACTGCCGCATCCAGAAGCAGTCGAAGTGGAAGACCGACAGCGGGAGGTCCCGCTCGGCCATGCCGTCGACGAAGCTCATGACCGTGGACTCGGAGTAGTCCGTGGTGAACGACGTGGACAGCCACAGCCCGTACGACCACGCGGGGACGACGGCGGGCCGCCCCGTCAGGGCCGTGTACCGGCGCAGGATCTCGGCCGGGGTGGGCCCGTGGATCACGTAGTACTGCAGCGACTGCCCCGGTACGGAGAACTGGGTGCGGCTGACCACCTCGGAACCCACCTCGAACGAGACGTGCTCGGGGTGTGCCACGAAGACTCCGTAGCCGCGGTCGGTGAGGTAGAACGGCACGTTCTTGTAGGCCTGCTCGCTGGCGGTGCCGCCGTCCTCGTTCCAGATGTCGACGCTCTGGCCGTTCTTGACGAACGCGCCGAACCGCTCGCCCAGCCCGTAGACGTGCTCACCCACGGAGAGCCCGAGCTGCTCGTGCACGAAGTCGCCGTCGGGCGTGCTCGCCAGCCCGACACTCCGGGCGGACGACGTGGTGAGCACCTCGCCGCCGGCCACGAAGTCGACGCGCCACTCGCCGTCGGTCGACACCCGCGCCGTGAGGCCGCCCGAGGTGAGCTCGGCGGGGCCCTCGCCCGGAGCGGCCGGCGTCACGACCTTGACCACGCCCGGCTCCCGGTTGACCGCGAAGTGCGGCCCGGGGTCGCGGCGGCCCTGGTGGTGCTCGATGCGCACCCCGATCACGTCGTCCGCAGGAGCGTCGAACGTGACGGTCACGACCGGGCGGTTCAGGGTGTCGCCGCGCTTGGTGATGGGCGCGGTGGGCGCGTACACGGTGAGCGTCCCGTCGCCCGCCTCGACGGAGTCGATGTCGCGGGGGCGCAGCACCTCGACGCCGGGGCGGAACTGCCAGTAACCGTCGGTGAATCTCATGCGTGGGACCTCGTCACTGCTCGGTGGGGCGTCGTCACTTGACCGCCCCGGCGGTCACGCCCCGGGTCAGGGTGCGCTGGAAGATCAGGAAGAAGATGACGGCCGGCACCAGCGACACGAGCGAGCCCGCGTTGATCGTCGGTGCATCCATCATGCGGTCGCCCTGCAGGGATGCCAGGGCGATGGGGATGGTCTGGGTGTCGTTGCTGGTCAGCATGACCAGCGGGATGAAGAACTCGTTCCAGGTCCAGATGAAGAAGAAGATCATCAGCACCGAGAGCGTGGGCCGCACGATCGGGAACACGACCTGCCAGAGGATGCGCCAGCGGCTCGCGCCGTCCAGCGCGGCCGCCTCCAGCAGCGCGGGCGGGAACGTGCCGAGCACGGACGACAGCAGGTAGGTGCCGAACGCCGACTGGATGACGGTGAAGATGATGATCACCGACCACTGCGAGTTCGACAGGCCCACCGACTGCGCCATCGTGAACAGCGGGTAGATCAGCGCCTCCTGCGGCAGCATGTTCGCCAGCAGGAACAGCGCGATGATCCACAGGCGCCCCTTCACCCGGCCGATGCCGATCGCGTACGCGTTCAGCAGCGACAGCAGCGCGCCCCCCACGGCCACGAGGGCCGAGATGAACACCGAGTTCCAGAGCTTGACCGGGAAGTCGGTGCGCTCCCAGAACGCGACCACGCCGTCCAGGTACAGCGAGGACGGCCACGACAGCGGTCCGTTGGCCGCGTAGTCCTGCGGCGACTTGAACGCGTTGAGCAGCATGATCCCGAACGGTGCGAGCACCGCGAGCCCCACGAGGACCGCGGCGGCCAGGACGAGCCAGCGGCCGGCGCCCCGGCGGTACCGGGAGTCGACGGCGGTGGCGCGCACCTGCGCGGGCCGCGGGTCCGTTGCGACGACGGCCATGTCAGATCCCCTCCCTCTCACGTCGTTCGGCCCGGTTCTGCAGGCCGAGGATCACCAGCGCGACGACCACGATCACGAGCGTGAGCACCGTGGCGATCGCGGACCCGTAGCCCACCTGGGACTTGTCGAAGAAGTTCAGGTACGAGTAGTAGCTCGGCACCAGGGTCGAGCTCTCGGGCCCGCCGCGCGTCAGCACGTAGATGGGTCCGAACACCTTGAGCGCCGCCACGGTGCAGGTCAGCGTCACCACGAACGTCTCCGGGCGGATCTGCGGCACGGTGATGGCCCGGAACCGGTCCCACCAGCCGGCACCGTCCAGCTCGGCCGCCTCGTAGAGCTCCGGGTCCACACGCTGCAGGGCCGCCATGAAGATGACCACCGGGTAGCCCATCTGCACCCAGATGAGCACGAGCATCACCGAGGGCAGGGCCGTGTCGGGATCGCCCAGCCAGTTGGGCGGCGTCTCGACGCCGATCCCGCGCAGGATCACGTTGAGCGCGCCGGTCTGGGAGTTCAGGATCCAGTTCCACAGCACGCCCGCCACGGCGACGGGCAGGATCTGCGGCAGGTAGTACGTGGCGCGCAGCACGGAGGAGACACGCTCGCCGAACCGCCGCCCGAGGTAGTCGAACAGGACCGCCGCGAGCACCAGGCCCAGCAGCGTGGGCACGAGCACCATCGCGACGATCATCGCGAGCGAGTTGCCGAACGACGTCCAGAACTTGTCGTCGCCCAGCAGGTCCGCGTAGTTGCCCAGCCCGTACCAGCGCAGCGGCGCCATCCCGCCGCGCCACTTGAACAGGCTGAAGTACACGTTGGTCAGCAGCGGGTAGCCGATCACCACGCCGAACGCGACCGCGCCGGGCAGCAGGTAGGGCAGGTACGCCACCCACTCCGCCCGACGGCGGCGCGTCCCGCGCGGCGCGCGCGGGCGGAGGTCCGCCCGCGAGCGCCGGTCGGTCAGGGCGGTGTCAGCCATCGAGCAGGTCGGCCTTGCCCTCGTCGTACGAGCTCTGCAGCCCGTCGAGCACCTCGGCCGGCGTCTTGGACCGGTTGACCAGGGACTGCAGCTCGCTGACGATCACGTCGTAGTAGCCGGCCACGGGCCAGTCGGGGTAGTACGCGAGGCCGTCCTCGTCGAGGATCGCCTGGAAGTTCTCGGTGAGCTCGCGGGTGCGCTCGTCCTCGATGACGGAGGCGTCACCGGCCACGGGCAGGCCGCCCTCGGTGGCCAGCACGTTCTGCACCTCGGGGCGCAGCGTGATGTCGATGAACTCCTCGGCCAGGCTCGGGGAGTCGGCGTTGGCGGGGACCACCCAGAGGTTGCCCGACGAGCCGGTGTGCAGCGAGTTGCCCGGGAAGTTGAACTGGCCCCAGTCGGCCTCGACCTCGGTGGCCAGGCGGCCGAACCACCAGGAGCCGCTGACCATGAGCGGGTAGGTGCCGTCGATGAACGACACGCCCATGTCCTCGGCCGTGAGGGCCGCGGAGTCGGAGGCGATGTAGCCCTTCTCGATCCACTCGTCGAGCCTCGTGGTGGCCTGGGTCATCGCGTCGTTGTGGAAGTCGACGTCGTTCGCGAAGAGCTGGTAGTCGTCCACGAGCTGACGGTCGCCGTAGGCGAGCACGAGCTCGTACCAGAGCTGGCCCAGCGGGTACTCGGCCCCCGCCTCGGCCAGGGGCGTGATGCCCTCCTCCTTGAAGGCGGCCAGGACGTCCTCGAACTCGTCGAGGGTGGTCGGCACCTCCAGGTCGTGCTCGGCGAACATGTCCTTGTTGTAGTAGACGCCCACGAACTCGCCGTAGTTGGGCACGCCGTACCACTCGCCGGAGCCCATGAGGCCCTGCTCGTCGTAGGTGGCCGTGGTGGCGAGCGAGCCGGACAGCTTCTCGTCCCAGCCGCGCTCGGTGGCGGCGTCGGTCAGCGGGGTCAGCAGGCCCTGCGCGGCGAGCTGCCCCGCGGTGGCGTTGCCCTTGTTGAACTCCATGACGTCGGGCACGTCGTCGCCCGTGAGCACGATCTTGGCGTTCTTCTGGATCTGCTCGAACGTCTGCTTCTGGACGTCGACGGTGACGTCGGGGTTCTCCTCCTCGAAGATCTCGATGGCCTTGGCCCAGGCCTTGCCCATCGCCGAGTCGTCGTTCTCGTAGTGCCAGATGGTGAGCGTGCTGTCGTCGGTGTCGCCGCCGCCGGCGCTCTGACCGGTGCATCCGGTCAGAGCCAGGGCTCCGGTGAGCACGGCCGCCGCGACGGCCGTCGTCCGCTGGTGCTTCATCGCATCTCCTCGATGTTCGGTGCTCGACGCCGGCCGGCCCAGCGTCGTCACGGGCCGCCCCCGAACCTCTGCGATCGGGTTGTCGAAGCGGTTCAACACGCTAGCTCGTTGGTATCACTAATGTCTAGCCCCTCTCTTGGGGCCGCCATGGGCTATCTTGTCGAAGCGCTTGCTCCCGTGAGGCACACTGCTACCAGACCGAGTGAGAGGCACCATGGCAACGATCGACGACGTGGCAAAGGCGGCAGGGGTCTCGGTCTCGACCGTCTCCTACGTGCTGTCCGGCAAGCGACCCATCTCCGCGCCCACCCGGGCGCGGGTCGAGCGGGCGATCGACAGGCTGGGCTACCGGCCGCACGCGGGAGCGCGGGCGCTGGCGTCCGCCCGCACCACCGTGATCGCTCTCATGGCACCGCTCCGTGTCGGCGTGAACGTGCCCGTGATCATGCAGTTCGTCGCGGGCGTGGTCACACGGGCCCGGGACTTCGAGCACGACGTGCTGCTCCTGACGCAGGACGACGTCAGCGGCCTCGACCGCGTGCTCAGCGGCTCCATGGTCGACGCCCTGGTGATGATGGACATCGAGGCGGACGACCCGCGCGTCCCCCTGGTCGCGGCCGCCAAGCAGCCCACCGTGCTCATCGGCCTGCCCCAGGACCCGGAGGGGCTGAGCTGCGTGGACCTCGACTTCGAGGCCGCGGGCCGGCTCGCGGTGCGGCACCTGGCGCAGGCCGGGCACACCGACGTCGCACTCATCGGCTCCCCGCCCGAGGTGCTGCGGCGGCACACGTCCTACGCCGAGCGGCTGATGCGGGGGCTGCGTGACCAGGCCCGGGGCTCCGGCGTGACGGTCACGGTCGAGCCGTGCGACGCCACGCCGTCGGGGGCGGTGCAGGCCGTGGACACCCTGCTGGCGACCGCGCCGGAGACCACGGGGATCATCGTGCACAACGAGGCCGCCCTGCCCCACGTGCTCGCCCGCCTGGCCGAGCGCGGTGCGACCGTGGGCACCGACATGTCGGTCGTGGCGGTGTGCCCCACGGACGTCGCGCTGGCGCAGCGGATCCCGATGACCAGCATCGACCTGCCCGCCGAGGACATCGGCAAGGTGGCCGTCGACATGGTGATGGCCCGGCTCGGAGGCGAGCAGCCCTCCGAGACCAGGCTGCTCGCCCCGGTCCTCACCGAGCGGGAGAGCTCGGCCCCCGGACCGGGGCCGGGCGCGGCACGCTAGGCGTCGAACTCCCGGTCGAGGATCGCGTAGACCACCTCGGTGGACCACTCGCCGTCGCGCACGTCGCTCTCGACCAGGCGGGCCTCCTGCCGCATGCCCAGCCGCTGCGCCACCCGGACCGAGGCGCCGTTCTCCTCGTCGATGCGCGCGTAGACGCGGTGGAAGCCGTACGTGCCGAAGGCGAGGGCGAGGGTGGCGCGCGCGGCCTCGGTGGCGAGGCCACGGCCTGCGGTGTCGGGCCGCAGGGCGTAGCCGAGCTCGGCCTGCTGCGGCCCGGCGGCCCACTTCAGCATCGTCTCGCCGACGACGGCGCCGTCCAGCTCGACGGCCAGCACGATGACGTCGCCCACGTCGTCGAACGGGGCGCGCGACCAGGCCCGGAGCTTCTGCTCGGCCGCGGCGCGGTCCCACGGCGGCTGGTACATGTAGCGCACGACGTCGGGGCGGGAGCGCCAGACGAAGAACGCCTCGGCGTCCTCCGGCCGGACCGGACGGAGCAGCAGACGGTCGGTGGTCAGGGGCCAGGCCGGTTCGGCGCGGAGGCCGGTACCGGCGGGACGGGAGCCAGGTGCGGCAGGTCTGGGGACGGACGCGGAAGAAGGCACGCTCCGACCGTAGCGCCCGGCGACCCGGCTGCCACCAGAATTGCGCGATATCGCCGGGCCGACGCCGCCGCCCGGGGCCGGCCGCTCAGCGCACCTCGAACGGCACGCCCTCCCAGCCCTCGGGCACCTCGCGCGGCTGCCACGCCGGGTCCGGCGTCCAGTCGGCCCAGGCCTTGTCCCACCAGAGCTCGCCGGCATCCAGCAGCCCGGCGATCCGGGCACCCTCCGCGCGGATCTGCTCCATCCGGCCGGGGTAGCGCGCGGGGCCCGTCTCCTCGAACTCGGCGACGTCCTTGAACTCGTAGGTCTCGGCGTCGGCACCCCACCAGACGTCCAGCTCGTGGTCGAGCGTGTCGAACCCCATCGGGGTCCGCCGGGGCGCGTCCTCCAGGTTGAAGTACCAGCCCTGGAAGGCACGCTGCGGGCCGTCCCAGAACAGGAAGAGGGAGTGCTCCACGCCGGCCCAGTGCAGCTCCAGCCGCCCGTGGCCCCGCCAGTGGGTGCTGCCCGCGAGCTTCCAGGGGTGCTCCCCCACCGGGAACGTGCCGGAGCCCGGGTACACCATCGGGGTGCCGCCGGGCGTGTAGGTGACCAGCAGGTCGCCGTCGTCCTGGACGCAGACCTGCGGGATCGCGATCCACGGCTCGCCCCGCATGATCTCGCGGCGCACGACGGTCTGGCCGGGCTGGAACACGGGAGGCGTCATGGTTCAGAACGCTAGCAGCGGGGCGTTACAGGCCGGCGACATCGATGTCAACGCCTGCTGTCCGGTCGGCCACATCAGCCACGTCCGTACCGTGCCGCAGCACGCGTACCGGGCGCAGGCCGGCGTCGGTGACCAGCACGTCGGCGCGGGCGCCCGGCACCAGGGTGCCGACCTCGCCGGCCAGCCCCAGCACGCCGGCGGGCACCACGGTGGCGGACCGCACGGCGTCCACGAGCGGGACGCCGCCCCGCACGGCGCACCGCACCACGTCGACCAGGTGGGCGGTGCCGCCCGCGATCGGCCCCTCCTCAGGAGCGGCCTGGGTCTCCGTGACGACGCGGGCGACGCCCTCGCGCACCTCCACCGACATCGGCCCCAGCTCGTACCGGCCGTCGGCCACCCCGGCCGCCGCCATCGCGTCGGTCACGAGCGCCACGTGGTCCGCACCCACCATGTCGAACACCGAGCGCACGGTGGCGGCGTCGAGGTGCACGCCGTCACCGATGAGCTCGACCACCATGTCGCCCCGGGCCGCCGCCGCCAGGCACGCGGCGATCGGTCCCGGCACCCGGTGGTGCAGGGGGCGCATTCCGTTGAACAGGTGCGTGGCCGTCATCGGGCCCCGGGTACCGCCCGCGAGCGCCGCCGTCACCTGCTTGATCAGCGCTTCGGCCTGCTCGGTGCTGCCGTCGGTGTGCCCGAGGGACGGCAGCACGCCGGCCGCGGTCAGTGCCTCGGCCACGCCGCCGGGGCCGGTCACCCCGGGCACCTCGGGAGCCACGGTCATGGTGCGCAGGCTGCCGCGGGCCGCCCGGACCAGGTCGCGGACCAGGTCGACGCTGCCTTCTTGCAGGTCAGCCGGGTTGTGCGCGCCTCGGCGCCGGTGGGAGAGGAACGGCCCTTCGGCGTGGATCCCCTCGATCTCGCCGGCCGTGGCCAGCTCGGCCAGCACCGCCGCGCGGCGCAGCAGCACGTCCGGCTGGGCCGTCACGAGCGACGCGAGCAGCGTCGTGGTGCCGTGGCGCCGGTGTTCCAGCACGCCCGCCATCGCCTCGTCGGCCGAGCCGGCGTCGGGGAACGAGGCGCCGCCACCGCCGTGGTTGTGCAGGTCCACGAGCCCCGGCAGCACGTACGTCCCGGGGGCGGGCGGCACCCGGTCGACATCGGGCCCGAGGCCCGCAGCCGTGGCCTCGGCCATCGAGCCGGCGAACGTGACGCGTCCGCCCGAGGCGACGACGACGCCGTCGTCCACCACCGCGGACGGCTGGACCAGGCGGCCACGTACGACGAGGGGTTCAGTCATGCGGAACATCCTGCCAGCGTCCGGCGGGTGCTCCCCAGCCGCCGCGATCTGCGGCGGGACGCCACTGCCGGGCGGAACCGCTTCGACTGAACCGGCCTGCAATAGTCACACCTGAAGCAAGGCCCGAATGCTCACCACCCAGGTTCCCCTGTTTTACCAAGCCTTGACAGGCCGAGTTTCGTCCGGAAATGATGACGCCCATCATCGAAGCGCTTCGCCATGACGGCGCGGTGGTTCGTCGGACACGTCAAGGAAGATGTGAATGATGCGAAGGACTGTCTCGCTCGCGGCCACCGTCTCGGCCCTCGCCCTCACCCTCGCCGCCTGCTCGTCGGGCGCGGCCTCCGGCGGCGACGCCGGTGACGACGGCCCCGTCACCCTCGAGTACTGGGCGTGGGGCACCGCACAGCAACCCATGGTCGACGCCTGGAACGCCGCCCACCCCGACATCCAGGTGAAGCGGACCGACGCGGGCGGCGGGACCGACTCCTCCGCCAAGCTCGTGACCGCGACCCGCGGCGGCAACGCCCCCGACGTCGCCATCGTCGAGTACAACACCCTGCCGGCGATGATCGTCGCGGGCGTCGCCGCCGACATCTCCGAGCACGTGGACGGGCTCGACCAGGAGTTCGCCCCGGGCGTGTGGAGCCAGGTCACGTTCGACGGCGCCACCTACGGGGTGCCGCAGGACGCCGGCCCGCAGGCTCTCACCTACAACAAGGCGCGGTTCGAGGAGCTCGGCATCGAGGTGCCGACCACGTGGGACGAGTTCGCCGAGGCCGCCGAGCAGGTCCACGAGGCCGACCCCGACACGTACCTCACGACGTTCGCCCCTGCGGAGTTCGGCGGGTTCGCCGGGCTGGCGCAGCAGGCCGGCGCCGAGTGGTGGTCGGTCGACGGCGACGCATGGACGGTGGACTTCGACGACGAGGCCTCGGTGGCGGTCGCCGACTACTGGCAGGACCTGATCGACCGGGACCTCGTGCTGGCCGAGCCGCTCCTGACCCCCGAGTGGAACGCCCAGGTCAACAAGGGTCAGGTGCTCTCCTGGCCGGCCGGCCTCTGGGCCGCCGGGGTGCTCTACGGCGTCGCCGAGGAGAGCGCGGGCGACTGGGCGATGGCCCCGCTGCCGCAGTGGACGGAGGGCGACCCGGCCGTCGGGTTCCAGGGCGGGTCCGCGGTCGTGGTGACGACGTCCACCGAGCACGCCGAGGCGGCCGCCGAGTTCGCCCGGTGGATGGGCACCGCCGACGAGGCCTCCGCGGCGCAGATCGAGCAGGGCCAGTACCCGGCGTCCCTGGCCGGGCAGGAGCTGACGCTCGAGAGCGACCCGCCGCTGCTCATGCCCGAGCAGGACGACTACTGGCAGACCGCCGCCCGGATCACGCGGGACACGATCCCGGAGATCAGCTGGGGCCCCAACGTGAACGTCGCCTCGAGCGCCTTCCAGGACGCGATGTCGGCGGCCGTCACGGACGGCACGCCGCTGCGCGACGCCCTGACCGCGACCGAGGCCGAGGTGGTCGACGACATGACCACCACCGGCTTCGAGGTCACGCAGAAGTGACCGCCGTGCGCAGGCGCTGGGGAGCCCCGGCCCTCTTCCTCCTGCCCGCCGCGGTGCTGTTCGTCGCGTTCCTCGCGATCCCGATCGGCTACGCCGTCTACCTGAGCTTCCGCGGCATGCGGGTCTCGGGCGGCGGGCCCTTCGGCGTCCGCCAGGAGTCCTGGGTGGGGCTGGACAACTACGTCACCGCGTTCACCGACCCCGAGCTCCTCGCGGGGTTCGGCCGGCTCGGGATCTACGGGATCATCGCCGTACCCCTCACCCTCGGGCTCGCGCTCACGTTCGCGCTGCTGCTCGACCTGCCCCGCGTGCGGGGCGCGCGGTTCAGCCGTACCGCGATCTTCATCCCGTACGCCGTGCCGGGTGTCGTGGCGACGCTCCTGTGGGGCTTCCTCTACCTGCCCTCCACGAGTCCCGGCAACTGGATCCTCGACCGGCTCGGCCTGCCGGGCGTGGACGCGCTGCACGGCGGGATGCTGTTCCCCTCGATCGCGAACATCGCGATCTGGGGCGGGGTCGGGTTCAACATGATCATCCTGTACACGTCCCTGCGGGGGATCCCCGCGGACGTGTACGAGGCCGCCCGCCTCGACGGTGCCGGCGAGTGGGACATCGCCTTCCGGATCAAGATCCCGCTCGTCGGGCCGGCCCTGGTCCTGACCGGTCTGTTCGCCCTCATCGGCACGCTCCAGGTGTACGGCGAGCCCACCACGCTGCGGCCGATGACGAGCGAGATCTCGCAGACCTGGGTGCCGCTCATGCTGATCTACCGCGACGCCTTCACCCGGGACGACCTGTCGCTGGCCGCGGCGTCGTCGGTCGCCCTCGCCCTCGGCACGCTGGTCGTGTCGCTCGTCCTGCTGCGCATGACGCAGAAGCGTTCGTTCGGGGAGTCCTGATGAGCACCGTCACCGCACCCCGGCCCGTGGGCACCCGGCCGCTCGCCGCCGACCGTCCGCGTGCCGGACGCCGCGGGGCCGTGCTGCCGAGCATCGCCCTGTTCCTCGGCGCGCTGTACTGCCTCGTGCCCGTGGTCTGGGTGCTGGTCGCCTCGACCAAGTCCAGCTCCGAGCTCTTCTCGACCTTCACCTTCCTGCCGGGCACCGGGCTCCTCGACAACCTGCGCGACCTGTTCGCCTACGGCGACGGCCAGTACGCGCAGTGGGCCCTGAACAGCCTCCTGTTCGCGGGGGTCGGCGCCGCCGCGTGCACGCTCGTCTCGACGATGGCGGGGTACGCGCTCGCCAAGTACGACTTCCCGGGACGGCAGGCCGCGTTCTACGCGATCCTCGGCGGCGTGCTGCTGCCGGGCATCACGCTGGCGGTGCCACAGTACCTGCTGATGTCGAAGATCGGCCTGGCCGGCACCTACTGGTCGGTGCTCCTGCCGTGCCTCATCTCCCCCTTCGGCATCTTTCTCGCCCGCGTCTACGCCGCGTCGGCGGTGCCCACGGAGACGATGGAGGCGGCCCGGATCGACGGCGCCGGAGACGCCCGGATCTTCACCTCCGTGGCCCTGCCGATGATGGTCCCGGGCATGGTGACGGTCTTCCTGCTGCAGTTCGTCGGCATCTGGAACAACTTCCTGCTGCCGTTCATCATGCTGTCCGACGAGCGGATGTACCCGCTGACCGTGGGCCTGTACACGCTGCTGTCCAAGGGGTCCGGGACGCCGTCGCTCTACACCCTCGCGATCATCGGCTCGGCCGTGGCGATCATCCCGCTGGTGGTGATGATGCTCGTGCTGCAGCGCTACTGGCGTCTCGACCTGATCAGCGGCGGGCTCAAGGGATGAGCACCGCCGCGCACCACCGACCCGAGGAGCGACCATGACGGCCCCCTTCGACCCCGCGCGCCTGCTGTTCGGCGGCGACTACAACCCCGAGCAGTGGCCGCGGGACGTCTGGGCGCAGGACATGGCCCTGATGCGCCGGGCGGGCGTGAACACGGTGACCATCGGGGTGTTCTCCTGGGCCGCCCTGGAGCCCCGGGAGGGCGAGTTCGAGCCCGGCTGGCTGGACGACGTGGTGGCGCTCCTGGACACGAACGAGATCGGGTTCTTCCTGGCCACGCCCACCGCCTCCCCGCCGCCGTGGTTCACCCGCGCCCACCCCGACGCGCTGCCGGTGCGCGCCGACGGCACGCGGCTCTGGCACGGGTCGCGCGACACCTACGCGATCAGCGCTCCCGCCTACCGTGAGGCCGCACGGCGCGTGGCCCGGTTCCTCGCGGAGCGGTACGGCGACCACCCGCGGCTGCGGGGCTGGCACGTGCACAACGAGTACGGCACGATCGACCACGGCCCGCACGCGGCAGTCGCCTTCCGGCGCTGGCTGCGCGCCCGGTACGGCACGCTCGAGGCCCTGAACGACGCCTGGTACACAGTCTTCTGGTCCCAGCGGTACGACGACTGGGACGAGATCGTGCCGCCCCGCGCCACGCAGTACCTGCACAACCCGGCCCAGCTCGTGGACTTCAAGCGGTTCTGCTCCGCCGAGATGCTCGCCGCCTTCACCGAGCAGCGCGACGAGATCCGTGCGGCCGGCTCCACCGCGCCCGTCACGACGAACTTCATGCTGCCCACGTGGAACCACCTCGACCAGTGGGACTGGAGCGACCGGCTCGACCTCGTCTCCGTGGACCACTACCTCGACACACCGGGCCCCGACGGCGAGGCGCACGTCGCCTACGGCGCCGACCTGACCCGCTCCTGGGGGCGGGGCCCGTGGCTGCTGATGGAGCAGAGCGCCTCCGGTATCCGGCAGGGGCAGCGGCAGGTGTTCAAGGACCCCGACCGCATGATCCGCAACTCGCTCGGCTACGTCGCGCGCGGGTCCCAGGGCGCGCTGTTCTTCCAGTGGCGGGCGTCGGCCGGTGGCTCCGAGACGTGGCACAGCGCGATGGTGCCCCACGCCGGGCCGCGCAGCCGCACGTACGAGGGCGTCGTCGAGCTGGGCACCGTGCTGGGCCGCCTCCAGGAGATCGCGACGCCGCCCGACGACGGGCCGGTCGTGGCCGCCGACGTCGCGATCCTGTGGGACGCCGAGGGCTGGTGGTCGCTCGAGACGCCGCACCTGCCGAACGACGACCTCGACTACGCGGCGGAGGTCCGGGCCACCCACCGGGCGCTCTGGCGCGCCGGGGTGGCCGTGGACTTCGTGCGGTCCGGGGCCGACGTCGCGCGGTACCGGGTGCTGTTCGTACCGACCCTCATGGCGCTGGACGCCGCGACCGCGGCCTGGCTGACCCGGTACGCCGAGAACGGCGGGCACCTGGTCGTCGGCCGGTTCACCGGCGTCGCGGACGAGCACCAGCGCGTGGTCCCCGGCGGCTACCCCGGGCTGCTGCGGGACCTGCTGGGCGTCCGCGTCACCGAGCACCTGCCGCTGGCGCCCGGAGACACCCAGGAGCTGGACGACGGCTCGATCGTCGCCCAGTGGACCGAGCGGACGGAGGCGACCGGCGCGGACGTCGTGGCGCGGTACGCCGAGGGCCCGCTCGCCGGCTCGCCCGCGGTCACCCGCCACGCCGTCGGGGACGGGGCCGCCGTGTACGTCTCGGCGGGGCTCGTCCAGGAGTCGTGGGACACGTTCGTCGCGGCGGTGCTGGCCGAGCGGGACGTGCGCGCGGTCGTACCCGAGGCGGTCGGCACCGGGCTGGAGGCCGTCCGGCGGCGCGGCGCGGCGGCCACCTACCTCTTCCTGCTGCACCACGGGGAGCGGCCGCTACGGGTCACCGGGGCGGGGCACGACCTCGTGTCCGGCACCTCGACCGAGCAGGGCGTCGTCGTCGCGCCGGGCGGGTACGCCGTCGTCCGCGAGGCGCCGGGTGCCACGTGGACGGTGGAACCGCTGCCCGCGGGCTGACCGACACGGTTCCGTGCGCGTCGTGCGAGATCGTCCCCGTGCCGGTCACGGTGCCCGGTTCGGGGAGGCCTCGCCTCGCCAGCCGTCCCGGGCCGAAACCGTCCCGGGCCCAAGCCAGGCCGGGCCGCGCCGAAGCCAGGCCGGGCCGAAGCCGGGCCGAAGCCAGGCCGGGCCGTGGCCGTGGCCGTGGCCGGGGTCGGGGTCGGGGAGAAGGTGCCCCGCGGAGGCGTGTTGCCCCGTGTAGACGTTGTCTACTGTCTGCAACACACCTCCGCGGGGCACCTTCGGGCTCCCCTCACCTCAGGCCTCCGGCCGCACGTCCGGCCGCGGTCGCGAGTCAGAAGCCGCCGGCACGGATCAGAAGCCGCGGTCGCGGATCAGAAGCGGCCGGCACGGATCAGAAGCCGCCGGCGCCGATCAGGAGCGGCCGGCACGGGTCAGATGCCGCTGGCGCGGATCAGGAGCAGCCGGCACGGGTCAGAAGAGGCGCGAGGTCGGGTCGTCGACGCCGCGCATGGCGTCGTAGTCCAGCAGGAGGGTCGCGATACCGCGGTCCTTGGCCAGGACCCGCGCCTGCGGCTTGATCTCCTGGGCCGCGTAGACGCCGCGGACCGGCGCCAGCAGCGGGTCGCGGTTCAGCAGGTCCAGGTAGCGCGTGAGCTGCTCGACGCCGTCGATGTCGCCGCGGCGCTTGATCTCCACCGCGACCGTGGCGCCGTCGGCGTCGCGCGCGAGGATGTCCACGGGACCGATGGCGGTCGGGTACTCGCGGCGCACCAGGGTGTGGCCGTCGCCGAGCAGCGCGATCTGCTCGGCGAGCAGCTCCTGGAGGTGCGCCTCCACGCCGTCCTTCACGAGGCCCGGGTCGATACCCAGGTCGTGGGCCGAGTCGTGGTGCACGGTGAACAGCTCCACCTCGAGGCGGTCGTCCGACTTGGCGTGCTGCACGGTCCACACCTCGGTGACGCCGCGTTCGACGGCCTCCGCGGAGGGCTCGCGCACCGCGAGCGTGCAGGGCGGGCTCATCCAGTTCAGCGGCTTGTACGAGCCGCCGTCGGAGTGGATGAGCACGCTTCCGTCGGCCTTGACCACGAGCAGGCGCGTCGCCTGTGGCAGCATCGCGGTCAGGCGGCCCGTGTAGAGGGCGGAGCAGTCGGCGACGACCAGCCGCATCAGAGAACCAGATCCTGTCGTCCGGGAGGGGCGGCCTCGAGCCAGGAGGCGAGGCCGAAGTAGTCGCCGGCGGCGAGGTCGAGCTCGAAGTCGAGCCCGTCGTACCGGCACTGCACGAGGTAGTGGTCGCCCTGACCACGCTCGTCGGGGTCCAGCGGGGTACGGCCCGTGACCGTCAGCCGCTCGCGGTACCACGTGCGGGCCGGACGGGGCGCCAGCGACCAGCACCGCCACCACTCGATCCGGCCCACCGCGTACTGGGCGATGCCCGGCGTCCAGGAACCCTCGGGGTTACCGGCCGGCCGGGCGTTGCAGCTGAACGAGCCCACCCTGCGGGAGAGCGCCCGCAGCCGGGAGATGCCCGCCGCGAGCACGAGCGCGAGCGCGCCGAGCACCGCTATCGCGATCCATATGACGCCCGGCACTCGCGCCCCTCCCTCAGACCAGGGAGATCTCGTCGACCACGAGGGTGACGAGGTTGTCGTCCACGGAGACGAAACCGCCGGTGACCTGGGCCTCCAGGGCCGTCCCCGACGTCGTCTCCACCTTGACCGTGCCCGGGCGCAGCACGGCGAGCAGCGGCGTGTGGTTCGCCAGGATGCCCACCTGACCGTCCGCGGACGGTGCGCTCACCTGGACCGCCGCACCGCTCCAGACCTTACGGTCGCGGGACACGAGGTCCACGCTCAGCTCTGCCACGAGAGCTCCTTCCGATGTAGCGGGCGTGACGCCGCCCCCGCGGGGGTGCCCCGGAGGGCGGCGTCACGCACCGGGAACGTCCGAGGCGTCAGGCCCCGTACTCCTTCTGGATACGGGCCCAGTTCTCCTCGAGCATCTCGAGTCCACCGATGTTGTAGAAGGCCTGCTCGGCGATGTGGTCGAACTCGCCGTCCGCGATCTTCTTGAATGCCTCGATGGTCTCCGACAGAGGCACCGTCGAGCCCACCACACCCGTGAACTTCTCGGCCATGTAGGTGTTCTGGGAGAGGAACTGCTCGATGCGACGCGCACGCGCGACGACCGTCTTGTCCTCTTCCGAGAGCTCGTCCACACCGAGGATGGCGATGATGTCCTGCAGCTCCTTGTTGCGCTGCAGGATCGACTTCACGCGGGTCGCGACGTCGTAGTGCTCCTGGCCCACGTAGCGCGGGTCGAGGATGCGGGACGTCGAGGCCAGCGGGTCGATCGCCGGGTACAGACCCTTCGACGCGATCTCGCGCGAGAGCTCGGTCGTGGCGTCCAGGTGGGCGAACGTCGTGGCCGGGGCCGGGTCGGTGTAGTCGTCGGCGGGCACGTAGATGGCCTGCAGCGACGTGATGGAGTGACCACGCGTCGAGGTGATGCGCTCCTGGAGGAGGCCCATCTCGTCGGCCAGGTTCGGCTGGTAGCCCACGGCGGACGGCATGCGGCCGAGCAGCGTGGAGACCTCGGAACCGGCCTGCGTGAAGCGGAAGATGTTGTCGATGAACAGCAGCACGTCCTGCTGCTGCACGTCGCGGAAGTACTCCGCCATCGTCAGCGCCGACAGGGCGACGCGCAGACGCGTGCCCGGCGGCTCGTCCATCTGGCCGAACACGAGCGCCGTCTTGTCGAAGACGCCCGCCTCCTCCATCTCGCCGATGAGGTCGTTGCCCTCACGGGTGCGCTCGCCGACACCGGCGAACACCGACACACCACCGTGGTCCTGCGCCACGCGCTGGATCATCTCCTGGATGAGGACCGTCTTGCCGACGCCCGCACCACCGAAGAGGCCGATCTTGCCACCCTGCACGTACGGGGTCAGCAGGTCGATGGACTTGATGCCCGTCTCGAACATCTGGGTCTTCGACTCGAGCTGGTCGAAGGCCGGCGGCTTGCGGTGGATCGGCCAGCGCTCGGTGACCTCGAAGCGCTCGCCCTCGGCGAGGTTCAGCACCTCACCGGTGACGTTGAAGACCTTGCCCTTGGTGATGTCACCGACGGGCACGGAGATGGGAGCGCCCGTGTCGGTCACCACGGCGCCGCGGACCAGGCCGTCGGTCGGCTTGAGCGCGATGGCGCGCACCAGGGAGTCGCCCAGGTGCTGCTCGACCTCGAGGGTCAGCGTGAACTTGTTCTCGCTCTCGCCCTGGTTCGACAGGTCGATCTCGACGGTGAGCGCGTTGTAGATGTCGGGAATCGCGTCCTCGGGGAACTCGATGTCCACGACAGGGCCGATCACCCGGGCGACCCGGCCGGTGCCGGGGCCGCTCGTGTGCTCGACCGTGGCTTCCACGGTGGTGGCGGTCATACTTGCCTCGCTTCGGTGGGCCGGAGGGTCCTCCGGCGGGGAGTCTGTTCGGTCTGTTCAGGACGCCAGGGCGTCGGCACCGGAGACGATCTCGCTGATCTCCTGGGTGATGTCGGCCTGGCGGGCCTGGTTGGCCAGTCGGGTGTAGGTGCGGATCAGGTCCTCGGCGTTGTCCGTCGCCGTGTGCATGGCACGCTGGCGGGCGGCGAGCTCGGAGGCCGCGGCGTCGAGCAGCATCGCGTAGATGCGCTGCTGCACGTACCGCGGGAGCAGCTCGTCGAGGACCGCCTCGGGAGACGGCTCGAAGTCGTAGAGCGGCAGGGCCTCGTGCTCGTCGGCCTCGCTCACACCCTCGACCACCTCGAGCGGCAGCATGCGCACCACCCGGGTCCGCTGGGTCACCATGTTGACGAACTGCGTGGAGACCACGTGCAGCTCGCTGACGCCACCCTCCGGCTCGTCCGCGAGGAACACCTCCAGCAGCGTCTCGGCGATGTCCTCGGCGGCCTCCGGCGTCGGCTTCTCCGACCCGTAGGACCAGGTCTTGGTCAGCTCCCGCCCGCGGAAGGCGTAGTACGCGATGGCACGGCGGCCGGCCACGTAGAGCAGGACCTCCTTGCCCTCGGACGTGAGCTGCCCGACGAGCTTCTCGGCCTCACGGACGATCGCCATCGGGTACGAGCCGGCCATGCCGGAGTCCGAGGACACCACGAGCACGGCGACGCGGTTGCCGCCCTCCTCCCGCGTGAGCGGGTGGTCGACGTCGGTGTGCGACGCCACGGCGGACACCGCACGGGTGATCGCCTGCGCGTACGGTGCCGCCGCCGCGGCCGCCGCCCGGGCCTTGCCGATGCGGGAAGCCGCGATCAGCTCGCGCGCGCGGAAGATCTTCTTCAGCGACTGCGTCGACTTGATCCGCGCCTTGTAGACGCGCTGAGCTCCACCGGCCACGGTCAGGCCTTCTTCTTGACGACGATCTGCTCCTGCTGGACGTCCACATCGCCCTCGACGTCGCCGCCGACGAGCGCCGTGCCGTCACCGCGCTGGAATCCGGCCCGGAAGTCGTCCACGGCGGCGCCGAGCGCCTCCTCCGTGTCCGCCTCCAGCTTGCCCGTCTCCAGGATGGTCGGCAGCACGTCGGTCTTGCGCCGCAGGTGGTCCAGCAGCTCGGACTCGAAGCGCCGCACGTCCTCGACCGGGACGTCGTCGAGCTTGCCCTTGGTCCCGGCCCACACCATGGCGACCTGGTCCTCGACCGCGTACGGCGTGTACTGCGGCTGCTTGAGCAGCTCGGTCAGCACGGCGCCGCGCTGCAGCTGGGCACGCGAGGACGCGTCCAGGTCGGACGCGAACATCGCGAACGCCTCGAGCGACCGGAACTGCGCGAGCTCCAGCTTCAGCGTGCCGGAGACCTTCTTCATCGCCTTGATCTGCGCGTCACCACCGACTCGCGACACCGAGATACCGACGTCCACGGCGGGACGCTGGTCGGCGTTGAACAGGTCGGACTGCAGGAAGATCTGACCGTCGGTGATGGAGATGACGTTCGTCGGGATGTACGCCGACACGTCGTTCGCCTTGGTCTCGATGATCGGCAGACCGGTCATCGAACCCGCACCCAGCTCGTCGCTCAGCTTGGCGCAACGCTCCAGCAGGCGGGAGTGCAGGTAGAAGACGTCACCCGGGTACGCCTCGCGGCCCGGCGGGCGGCGCAGCAGCAGCGACACGGCACGGTAGGCCTCGGCCTGCTTCGACAGGTCGTCGAAGATGATCAGGACGTGCTTGCCCGAGTACATCCAGTGCTGGCCGATGGCCGAGCCGGTGTACGGGGCCAGGTACTTGAAGCCGGCCGGGTCGGACGCCGGAGCCGCGACGATCGTCGTGTACTCCAGGGCGCCGGCCTCCTCGAGCGCGCCACGCACCGAGGCGATGGTCGAGCCCTTCTGGCCGACGGCGACGTAGATGCAGCGGACCTGCTTGGTCGGGTCGCCGCTCTCCCAGTTCGCCTTCTGGTTGATGATGGTGTCGACCGCGATCGCCGTCTTGCCGGTCTGGCGGTCGCCGATGATCAGCTGACGCTGACCACGGCCGATCGGGATCATCGAGTCGATCGCCTTGATGCCCGTCTGCAGGGGCTCGTGCACCGACTTGCGCTGCATGACGCCCGGCGCCTGCAGCTCCAGGGCACGCGTGCCCTCGGTCTCGATGGCGCCGAGGCCGTCCACCGGGTTGCCCAGCGGGTCGACGACGCGGCCGAGGTAGCCCTCGCCCACCGGCACCGACAGCACGTCACCCGTGCGGCGGACCTCCTGGCCCTCCTCGATACCGGTGAACTCGCCGAGGACGACGACACCGATCTCCCGGACGTCCAGGTTCTGCGCGAGGCCGAGCGTGCCGTCCTCGAAGCGCAGCAGCTCGTTGGCCATCACGCCCGGGAGGCCCTCGACGCGGGCGATGCCGTCCGCGGCGTACGCGACGCGGCCCACCTCCTCGGCGGCAGCTTCCTGGGGCTCGTAGGCCTTCACGAAGCTGTCCAGTGCGGCGCGGACCTCGTCCGGCCGGATCGTCAGCTCAGCCATTGCTCTTCTCCTGTCGTGGCCGCGAGAGCCGCGGCGGAAGGTTCTTGTTCACGTTTTCAGCCGGCCAGACGACGCGACGCGTCAGCAAGGCGCGACAGGACGGTGGAGTCGACGACGTCCGCGCCGACCTGGATGCGCATGCCCCCGACGATGGCCGGGTCCACCGTGACGTTCAGCTGCACCGGCCGGCCGTACGAGCGCTCGAGCACCGCGCCGAGGCGCTGCTCCTGCTCGCGGGTCAGGACCGTCGCGCTGGTCACGGTGGCGACGAGCCGCTTGCGGCGTTCCGCCGCGATGTCGCCGAACCAGCCGAGCGTCTGCACGAAGCGCCGGCCGCGCAGCGACGACGTCGCCCGCCGGGCCAGGCTCTGGGTCACGGTGTCCACCTTGCCGGCGACCAGCGCGTCCACGAGAGCCACCCGGCGCTCGGGCGCCGTGGTGCCGTCCGAGAGAGCCTGCTTGGCCTCCCGCTGACCGTCCAGGGCCCGCGTGAGACGGAACAGCTCGTCCTCCACGGTCTCCAGCGTGCCGCGCGCCTCGGCGGACGCCAGCACGGCGTCCAGGCCGAGGCGCTCGACGGCGTCGGCCAGGTCCGCGTCGCCCGCCCAGCGGGCCCGGACCATGCCGGACACCAGGTCGACCACGCGCTCGTCGAAGCCGTTCAGCAGGTTGGCCACCAGGCCGGCCTTGGCCTCGCCCTCACGCGACGGATCGGCGAGCGAGCGGCGCAGCGCGGCCGAGTCGTCCAGCGCGGACACCAGGGTGAGCAGCTGCTCGCCCAGGTTCAGCGCGTCCGCACCCGCGGCACGCAGCACCGGCTCGAAGCGCTCCTGCGCCTCCTTCAGCGATGCCCCGCTCGTTCCCCGCATCACGCCTCCTTGCTTGCCGGGCTGCTGCTCGCGACGGACTGGCTCGCCTCGAGCTCGTCGAGGAAGCGGTCCACCACACGGGACTGCCGGGCCGAGTCCTCGAGGGACTCGCCCACGATCTTCGACGCGAGCTCGGTCGCGAGCGACCCGACCTCGGTGCGCAGGGAGACCACGGCGGACTGCCGCTCGGCCTCGATCTGGCGGTGCGCCGTCTCCGTGATGCGCTCCGCCTCCTCGTTCGCCTTGGCCCGCAGCTCCTTGACGATGGCCGTGCCCTCGGCACGCGCCTCCTCACGGACCTGCGCGGCGTCGGCCCGAGCCTCGGCGAGCAGCTGCTGCTGCTGCGCCAGCGCCTCGTCGGCCTGCTTCTGCGCGGCCTCGGCCTTCTCGATGCCACCCTCGATGAGGGCGGCACGCTCGTCGAGCACCGCGTTCATGCGGGGCAGCACGAGCTTGTAGAACACGGCGGCGATGACCACGAGGATCACGGCCGACCAGAGCAGGTCGTAGCCGGCGGGCAGGAACAGGTCGATGCCCGCGGGCTCCTCTTCTGCTGCCATGACGGCGGCAGCGCTCGGGAGCGCAGCCATCACGCGGCGGGGAAGAGGAAGCCGGCAACCAGGCCGAGAAGCGCGAGCACCTCGACGAAGGCGACACCGAGGAACATGGTGGCGCGGAGCTGGCCGGCGACCTCGGGCTGGCGAGCCATGCCCTCGATGGTCTTGCCGATCAGGATGCCGAGACCGATACCCGGGCCGGTGGCGGCGAGGCCGTAGCCGACAGCGTTCAGGTTACCGGTGACCTCGGCGAGAGTGATGGCGTCCACGTACGTCTTCCTTCCGTTGGGCGCCGGACCGGTGTGGTCCGGCGTCGCGTGGTGTGCGAAGGCGCTGGTGCGCCCGTCGCGGGTTTTCCAGGTGAAGCTATGCAGCGCCGCCCGGAGGAACGAGCACCGTCAGTGCTCCTCCTCCAGCGACATGTTGATGTAGACCGCGGCCAGCAGGGCGAAGATGTACGCCTGCAGGAACGCGACCAGAAGCTCGAACAGGGTCACGAAGATGCCTGCCGGGAGGGTCAGCACCCCGAACGCCATCAGGCCGGAGCCGGCCGAGTCGATCAGGAAGAACTGGGTGGCCGCGAAGCAGAGCACGAGCATGATGTGGCCCGCGACCATGTTGGCCACCAGTCGGACCGCCAGCGAACCCGGCCGGATGACCAGGAGCTGCAGCAGCTCGATCGGCGTCAGGATGAAGTAGATCGGCCACGGGACCCCCGGCGGGAAGAGGTTCGCCTTGAGGTACCCGCCCAGGCCGTGCTTGCGGATGCCGACCGCCCAGTAGGTGACGAACACCCAGAGCGCGAGGAGCAGCGGGACGCCGATCCGGGAGGTACCGGCCAGGTTCAGGCCCGGTATCACGCTCGTGACGTTGAACGCCAGGATGGTCAGGAAGATAGTGGTGAGCATGGGCACGAAACGCCGGGCGTTCTCCTTGCCCAGGATCTCTTCGCCGATCTGCACCCGGACGAAGTCCAGGAGGAACTCGACACCGGCCTGGAAGCGGCCCGGCACCACCTTGGCGCGGCGCGCGGCGATCACGAAGACCGACAGCAGCACCAGCGTGGCGATGATGCGGATGATCCAGATGCGGTCGATCTGGAAGATGGTGCCCTCGAAGAGGATGCCCGACGGGAAGAAGTCGGCGATCGACGGCGTGTGGAAGCCGCCCTCACCCTCGTGGCCTTCTGTGGCGGCGAGGATTACGGACGTCGCATACGTGGACAGGAGGACTCCCAGGTGGTCATTAGGCCCTGCGCGCGTCACCGCAAAGGGGCGGAACGGGCGCGCCATCGGGCCTGGCCGTCATGGATTCGTCGTAAGCCTAACCTATGTCCCGCGTGAATCTGGCCGCGGAACGGCATGGCACGGCCCCTTGTGACTTATTGCGCAACCTCGGGACCGGTCCGCTGCGCCCCACGACGGCCCGTCAGGCGCTCGCGCCCGGCTCGACGTAGGGGACGCGGGCGTTCCTGACCGCCCGGTAGTCGAGCAGCGCCGAGCCCACGGCACCCAGCAGGAGCACCACGAACAGGACGATGCGATCGTAGAAGTCGAAGCGCGTCAGCACCGCCATGACCACGACGAGCACGACCATCTTGGCGATCCAGCCGCCCATCACGACGGCGCCCATCGTGACCGCGCCCTTGCCCACGGTCCAGAGCATCGACAGCACCGTGGCGCCGCAGAAGAACGCGGCCAGGGCGGCGCCGATCAGCCCGCCCCAGAGACCCGGCAGGCCCGCGATCAGCAGACCCGCGAGCGACCCCAGCACGGCGAGCCCGGCCACCAGGACGAGGCTGTCGCGCAGGGCGGTGCGCAGCATCGCCTGCTCGGCGCCGCGTGCGGCGTGGGGGGCGTCGGGTACGTGCTCGGTCATTCGATGGTCTCCTTGATGGTGGTGGCACCGGGGCGGACGCCGCCCTGCGGTGCGGACTGCGCGGTCACGGGGGTCCCGGCCCCGACCCCGGCCGGGACCTTGGGGACCTGGCCGGACAGCGCGACGTCGTCGTCCAGGAAGCGGCCCCGGTGGCGCAGCGGGCCGAGCGTGGCCAGCAGCGCCAGCACCACGAACACGCCGGTCCAGACGAGCACGATCTCCCAGTCCCACAGCACCAGCGCCGCGGCGCTGAACGCGAACACGGCGGTCCAGACGTACAGGATCACCACGGCGCGGCGGTGCGAGTGGCCGAGGGCCAGCATGCGGTGGTGCAGGTGCATGCGGTCGGGTGCCATGGGCGACTTGCCCGCGGCCAGCCGCCGGATCACGGCCAGCCCCATGTCGAGCAGCGGGAGCATCAGCACCGCCACCGGCAGCAGCAGCGGGATGAACGCCGGCAGGGCCTGCGCGCCGGTCATGACCTCCGGCTGGACGTTGCCCGTCACGGTGATCGCGGCGCCGGCCATGACGAGGCCGATGAGCATGGAGCCGGCGTCGCCCATGAAGATGCGTGACGGGAAGAAGTTGTGGGGCAGGAACCCGACACAGGCACCGACGAGCACGGCCAGCATGAGCGAGGCGAGGCTCGCGAAGTCGTCCGGCGTGGCCTCCGCCGTCAGCCGGTAGGTGTAGAGGAAGAAGGCGGTCCCGCCGATGGCGATGATGCCGGCGGCCAGCCCGTCGAGCCCGTCCACGAAGTTCACGGCGTTCATCGCGACCACGACCACGAGGACCGTCGCCGCGAGCGACATGCGCGAGGACGGGATGGTCGTCCCCGCGATCGGCAGCGTGATGAGCTGTACGCCCTGCAGCGCCATGAACCCCGCCGCCAGCACCTGGCCGGCCAGCTTGGTCACCCAGTCGAGGTCCCACTTGTCGTCGGCCCAGCCCAGGGCGCACACGATCGCCGCGCCGCCCACGATGCCCCACACCTGCGAGACCTGCCGGGCGTCGAACACCCCGGAGAGGAACGGCATCTGGGAGGCCAGCAGCACGGCGACCACGATGCCGATCAGCATGGCCAGCCCGCCCAGGCGCGGGGTCGGCACGAGGTGCACGTCGCGGGCCCGGACGGCCGAGATGGCCGAGGTCCTCAGCGCCACCCACCGGGCAAAGGGCGTCGTCAGGAACGTGACCGCGGCGGCCACGAGCATCAGGAGCAGGTACACCCTCACTCGTCGTCCTCCGGCTCACCTGCCGCGGCAGGCTCCGGTCCCTCCTCGGGCGTCGCCTGAAGACCCTCGACGTCGGCCACCCGGCGCAGCTCGTCGAGCGAGACCGCGCCCTCGCGCACGACGCGCAGCGTGGGGCCGGTGGCGTCCACGATCGTGGAGGCGACGCCGCCGGGCGCCTCGCCGCCGTCCAGGTAGACCGCCACGGACGCACCGAGCTGACGCTCCGCGTCGGCCACGTCCTGCGCGGCCGGGCTGCCGGACTTGTTGGCGCTGGAGACGGCCAGCGGGCCGGTGCGCTTGAGCAGGGCCAGCGCCGCCGGGTGGTCCGGCATGCGCAGCGCCACCGTGCCGCCCGTGTCGCCGAGGTCCCACTGCAGCGACGGCTGCGCGCGCAGGATCACGGTGAACCCGCCGGGCCAGAAGGCGTCGACCAGGCGGCGGGCGTCCTCGGGCACGTCGGTGGCCAGGCCGTCGAGGGTGGCCACCTCCCCCACCAGGACGGGCGGCGGCATCTGCCGGCCGCGGCCCTTGGCCGCCAGGAGCGCGGCCACCGCCTCCTTGTCGAACGCGTCGGCACCGATGCCGTACACGGTGTCGGTGGGCAGGACCACGAGGCCGCCCCGGGAGATCGCATTCACTGCCTCGTCGATCGCGGGGCCCCAGGTCTGGGGGTCGGTGGCGTCGAGCACGGGCTGCACAGGCACACTCACGCGGACCAGTCTTTCACGATCCGGGACTCCGGTGGAGCCGCACGGCGTGCGACCACCATCCGGGGCCGTCCCGTCAGGTCCTTGCGGGTCTCGGGCTCCTCGAAGGCCGGCCGCCCCTCGGCGTCCGTCGTCGCCGCGACCATGGCACGAGCCGCCTCCGCCTGGACCTCGGCGTGCTCCATGACGTAGAGCCCGCCCGGTCGCAGCAGGCGCGCGGCGGCCGCCGTGATGCCGCGGGGCACCTCCAGGCCGTCGGGGCCGAGCCCGTACAGCGCGACGGCCGGATCGTGCTCCGCGACCTCCGGGTCCACCGGCACGGCGTCCGAGGGCACGTACGGCGGGTTCGAGACGACGACGTCGGCCGTCCCGTCGATCCCGTACAGCGCGGTGCGGGCATCCCCCTTGACCAGGCGGACGATCCGCTCGGGCGGGTCGTCCGGCGTCGTGCCGGCTCCGGGCGCACCGCCGTCCGCAGGCGTCCGGCCGGCGGCGACCGCGCTCAGCGCGTCGACGTTGCGCTCCGCCCAGGCGTGCGCGTCCTTGTCCAGCTCGACGGCGTGCACGCGCGCTCCGGGCACCTCGGTGGCCACCGCCAGGGCGATGGCTCCGGACCCGGTGCACAGGTCCACGACGACGGCGCCCGCACCCGCGCGCTCGGCCGTGACCTTGGCCGCCTCGTCGACGGCGACCTGGGCCACCTCCTCGGTCTCGGGGCGGGGCACGAACACGCCGGGGCCCACCGCGAGCTCCAGGTGCCGGAACGCGGCACGCCCGGTGAGGTGCTGCAGGGGTTCGCGGGCGGCCCGGCGCGCGACGAGGGCCTCGAACGCACGCACCGCGTCGTCGGGCACCTCGCGGCCCAGCACCGCCAGCCGGCGCACCTCGGACCGGTCCACGCCGAGCGCGTGCGCCAGCAGCGCCTCGGCATCGGCGCGCGGCGACGCGACCCCGGCGTCGGCCAGCTCCTCCTGCGCCCACTTCAGCAGCTGCGCGCTCATCGCACTCCTCCGGCCACGGCACGAGCCTGCCCGACCGCACCGGACGGCGCCAGACCCGCCGTGATCCGTCCGGCGGGGACGGCCGTCGTGCCCCGGCCTCCGGGCTCAGGCACCTGCCGCCTCCGCGAGCCGTGCCGCCTCGTCGGCGTCGATCGCGGACCGCACCACCGGGCCCAGGTCGCCGTCCAGCACCTGGTCGAGGTTGTAGGCCTTGTAGCCGGTGCGGTGGTCGGCGATGCGGTTCTCGGGGAAGTTGTACGTGCGGATCCGCTCGGAGCGGTCCACGGTGCGCACCTGCGAGCGGCGCAGCTCGGCGGACTCGGCGGCGGCGGCCTCCGCCTGCGCCGCCAGGAGGCGGGCGCGCAGCACGCGCATGGCCTGCTCCCGGTTCTGCAGCTGCGACTTCTCGTTCTGCATCGAGACCACGATGCCGGTGGGCAGGTGGGTGATGCGCACCGCGGAGTCCGTGGTGTTGACGGACTGCCCGCCCGGACCCGAGGACCGGTAGACGTCGATGCGCAGGTCGTTCTGGTCGATCTCGAGCTCACCCGGGTCGTCCACCTCGGGGAACACGAGCACGCCCGCCGCCGAGGTGTGGATGCGGCCCTGCGACTCCGTGACGGGCACCCGCTGCACGCGGTGCACGCCGCCCTCGTACTTGAGGCTGTGCCAGACGCCGTCCTCGGGGCCCTGCACGCTCTTGGCCTTGATCGCCACCTGGACGTCCTTGTAGCCGCCCAGGTCGGACTCGGTGGCCTCCAGGACCTGCGTGGACCAGCCGCGCTGCTCCGCGTACCGCAGGTACATGCGCAGCAGGTCGCCCGCGAACAGCGCCGACTCCTCGCCGCCCTCGCCCGCCTTGATCTCGAGGATGACGTCGCGGCCGTCGTCGGGGTCGCGCGGGACGAGCACACGGCGCAGCCGCTCCTCGGCCGCCGCCTCCGCCTCGCGCAGGCCCGGCAGCTCCTCGGCGAACGACGCGTCCTCGGCGGCCAGCTCGGCGGCGGCCTCGGCGTCGTCGTGGGCCTGCTCCCACGCCTTGTAGGCGCCCACCACCTGGTTCAGCTCGGCATACCGCCGGCCGAGGGTCCGGGCGCGGCCGGGGTCCGCGTGCACGGCGGGGTCCGCCAGTGCCGTCTCGATCTCGGCGTGCTCGCTGAGCAGCGGCCCGACACCGGCAAACGCTTCGGTCACGATCTCTCCTCGGTACAGCTGCCGCCCCGTTGAGTGCTGGCTCTTCGCCCTTTCCGGAGCCGCGGAAGGGCGAATGTCCCGCACTCAGCGGGGATGGTGGGGTCGGGCAAAGCAACAGCGCCGGTGGTCCGGTGCCCGACTGCCCCTGGAGAGGTTGTCGGACCGGACCACCGGCGCTGCGGAGTCGCTACTTGTCGGCGGCCTTCTTGCCGTAGCGCGCCTGGAACCGGGCCACGCGGCCACCGGTGTCCATGATCTTCTGCTTGCCCGTGTAGAACGGGTGGCAGGCGCTGCAGACGTCGGCGCTGATCTTGCCGGACGTCTCGGTGCTACGCGTCGTGAAGGTGTTGCCACAGGTGCAGGTGACCTGGGTGACGACGTACTCGGGGTGGATTCCAGCCCTCATGGTGCTCCTTGGTTGTGATGCCGCTGGGTCGCCCTGCAGAACCGCAGGCGCGTGAACCAGCGAGCCAGCCAGTCATTCTGCCACTACCTCGCCCGGACGGGCGAGGCAGCGGGGTGTGACGTGGACCGTCCGGATCAGACGGTCTCGCCGACGTTGTCGTCCTCGGTCAGACCACCCGGCGTCGTCTTCTGCACGTGCAGCAGGAACTCGACGTTGGTCTTGGTCTTCTTGAGCTGACCGAGCAGCAGCTCGGCCGCCTGCGTCTGGTCGAGCGCGCCCATGACACGGCGCAGCTTGTAGACGATCGCGAGCTCGTCCTTCGACATGAGGATCTCCTCGCGCCGGGTGCTCGAGCCGTTGACGTCGATCGCCGGGAAGATGCGCTTCTCGGCCAGGGACCGCGACAGGCGCAGCTCCATGTTGCCGGTGCCCTTGAACTCCTCGAAGATCACCTCGTCCATCTTCGAGCCGGTCTCCACCAGCGCGGTGGCGAGGATGGTCAGCGAGCCGCCGTCCTCGATGTTGCGGGCGGCACCGAAGAACTTCTTGGGCGGGTAGAGCGCCGCGGCGTCCACACCACCCGACAGGATGCGGCCCGACGCCGGGGCGGCCAGGTTGTAGGCGCGCGACAGGCGGGTGATGCCGTCGAGCAGCACCACGACGTCCTGACCCAGCTCCACGAGGCGCTTGGCCCGCTCGATGGCGAGCTCGGCGACCAGCGTGTGGTCGGAGGCGTGGCGGTCGAAGGTCGAGGAGATGACCTCGCCCTTGACCGAGCGCTCGAAGTCGGTGACCTCTTCCGGGCGCTCGTCCACCAGCACGACCATGAGGTGGACCTCAGGGTTGTTCGTGGTGATCGCGTTGGCGATCTGCTGCATCATCAGCGTCTTGCCGGCCTTGGGCGGCGCGACGATGAGGCCGCGCTGGCCCTTGCCGATCGGCGCGACGATGTCGATCACGCGCGGCGTCAGCTTGGTCGCCTCGGGGTTCTCCAGGCGCAGACGCTCCTGCGGGTACAGCGGCGTCAGCTTGGTGAACTCGGGGCGCTCCCGCGCCTCCTCCGGCGTCATGCCGTTCACGGTGTCCAGGCGCACCAGGGCGTTGAACTTGTTCACCTTGGCGTTGCGCCCGGTCGGCTGCTGGGGCGGCTCCTCGCCCTCGCGCGGCTGGCGGACGGCGCCGACGACGGCGTCACCGCGGCGCAGGCCGGCCTTCTTGACCTGGTTCAGCGACACGTACACGTCGTTGTTGCCCGGCAGGTAGCCCGACGTCCGCACGAACGCGTAGTTGTCGAGGATGTCGAGGATGCCGGCGACGGGCAGCAGCACGTCGTCCTCGCGCACCTCGACGTTCTCGAGGCCCGCGACGTCCGGACCCTGGCGGCCGCGGCCGCGCTTGCGGTCCCGGCCCCGGTCCCGGCCGCGGCGGCGGCGCGAACCGCGCTCGTCGTCGAGGTCGTTGTTCCGGTCGGCGTTGCGGTCGTTGTTCCGCTCGCCGCCACGGTTGCTGCCGCGCTCGTTCCGGTCGGCGCCGCGCTCGCCGCCACGCTCACCGGAGCGGTCGTTGCGGGAGCCCTGCCGGCCGCTGCCGGACTGGCCGTTACGGGTCTCGGAAGTCTTGTCGCCGTTCTGCTCGGCGGCACCCTGGCCGCGGCCGGAACGACGGCCGCCCTGCTCGCGCGGAGCGGCCACGGCCTCGGCGAGCTGGGCCAGGCGGGCGGCCTTCTCGGCCTCCGTGCTGGCGTCGGCGCGCACACCCGAGGTGGCGACCTCGGCGGCGGCGACCGGCGTCTCGGCGCGGGCGGGCTTGTCGGTGGTGGGCTGCTCCACGGTGGCAGCGGCACGGCTCGGACGCTTCGTCGCGCCGCCCGTCTTCTCGCGGATGGTCTCCACGAGGTCGCTCTTGCGCATCCTGGAGGTGCCCTTCACGCCCAGGTCTCCGGCGAGTGCCTGGAGCTCGGCGAGGCGCATGCTGCTCAGCGCTCCGGCGGTACGGCCGGCGGCTTCCTGAGCGTTATCGGTGGTGTCTGTCACGAAGGACCCTTCCCCCTCGAACTGCGGCTGATCGCGTGATCGCGGGCCGCGGGATAGTGGGCGTCCGGCACGAGATGGCCGAGGCGCGAAAAACCTCGCATCAGTGGTACGACGACGACGGCGGACGGGGGCGTTGTCTGCCTTCTCGCGAGATGCGGTAGCCGTGGGTCACGGCCTGCAACGGGCACGGCTGAGCAGCCGAGGTTCACTGGATCAGAACTCTGCCGATCAGGCGGTGAGGAACCGAGAAGATTCCGGGCTCCCGCCACCATGGCTCAGGACGTGCGATCCCGAAGGTTCACTGCATACTACCACCCCGTACTGCCCGTGATCATGGCCCGACACGGTGCGTTCCCGGACGACCCGTCGCACCTGCCGAGCCGGACGATAGCGCACCCGTGTTTCCGGAAACTCTCCGTGCGCGTGCACCGGTCATGTCGATTCCCGGACTCAACCGTCGCCAACCCGCCGACTCGTCCACCAGCTCCGCCAGGACCGCGTCACGACGGGCCCTGTGCTCCGGCCCGGCGAGCACCAGGACGGTGGGCCCGGCGCCCGAGACCGTGGCCGGTACGCCGGCCTCCCGCAGCGCCCGCAGCAGCTCGCTGGACGCCCCCAGGACGGGCGCCCGGTAGGACTGGTGCAGCCGGTCCTCCGTGGCGTCGAACAGCAGCTCCGGCCGCCGGGCGAGCGCCTCGACGAGGAGTGCCGCGCGGCCCGCGGTGAACGCGGCGTCGCCGTGCGACACACGGGCCGGCAGGGCCGCCCGGGCCCGGGCCGTCGCCAGCCGGGCGTCCGGCACCAGCACGGTGGCCTCGATCGTGGGATCCACGTCCAGGCCGACGGCGCGCGGGCCGTCGTCCGTGGTCCAGGCGACCGTGGCCCCGCCCTGGATGGCCGGGGCCGCGTTGTCGGGGTGCCCCTCGAACTCGGTGGCCAGCGCGAGCACCGTGGTGGCGTCGATCGCGCGCGGGTCGGCTAGCAGCGCACGCGCCGCGACGATCCCGGCCACGACCGCGGCCGACGACGAGCCGAGCCCCCGTCCGTGCGGGATCACGTTGTGGCACGTCATGTGGATGCCGGTCGGGACGGCCCCGGCCAGGTCCATGGTGCGGCGCAGCGCACGGACCACCAGGTGGTCCTCCCCCAGCGTGACCTCGCCCGCCCCCTCGCCCTCGACCTCGACGAGCACCTCGTCGCTCGCGACGAGCCGTACCTCGACCTCGTCGTACAGCGCGAGGGCCAGGCCCAGCGCGTCGAACCCCGGGCCGAGGTTCGCGCTGGTGGCGGGCACCCGGACCCGCACGTGGTCGGCGCCGAGCTGCATCAGAGCGACAGGGCGTCGGCGATCGACACGACGTCGGCGGAGACCCGTACGGGCTCCACCTCGCCGCCGTCGGGCGTGCGCAGCGCCCAGCCCGGGTCCTTGAGCCCGTGACCGGTCACCGTGATGGTGATGCGCGCCCCCGCGGGCACCAGGCCACGCTCGTGGCGTGCCAGGAGGCCCGCGACGCCGGCCGCGGAGGCCGGCTCGACGAACACACCGACCTCGGCCGAGAGGATGCGGTGCGCCGCGAGGATCTGCTCGTCGGTCACCGCCTCGATGACGCCGCCGGACGTGTCGCGGGCCTGCTCGGCCTGCTCCCACGAGGCGGGGTTGCCGATCCGGATGGCGGTCGCGATGGTGTCCGGCTCGTCGACCGGGTGCCCCTTGACGATCGGGGCGGCGCCGGCGGCCTGGAAGCCCCACATGGCCGGCGTACGGCTCGCGACACCCGCCTCGGCGTACTCGGTGAAACCCTTCCAGTAGGCCGTGATATTCCCGGCGTTGCCGACGGGCAGCACGTGGATGTCCGGGGCGTCGCCCAGCGCGTCCACGATCTCGAACGCGGCCGTCTTCTGGCCCTCGATCCGGTCCGGGTTCACCGAGTTCACGAGCTCGACCGGGTGGGTGTCGGCGAGCTTGCGCGCGGCCACCAGGCAGTCGTCGAAGTTGCCGTCCACCTGGAGCAGGCGCGCGCCGTGCGCGACGGCCTGGCTCAGCTTGCCCATCGCGATCTTGCCGTCCGGCACGAGCACGGCGCAGACCATCCCGGCCCGCGTCGCGTACGCGGCGGCCGACGCCGACGTGTTGCCGGTCGACGCGCACACCACGACCCGGGCGCCCCGCCCGGCGGCCGCCGAGATCGCGGTGGTCATCCCCCGGTCCTTGAAGGAGCCGGTGGGGTTCATGCCCTCGACCTTGACGTACACGTCGGCGCCCGTGCGCTCCGACAGCGCGGGAGCGGGGACGAGCGGCGTGCCGCCCTCGCCGAGCGTCACGATCTTCTGCTGCAGGTGGGCGGGCAGGCGGTCGGCGTACTCGGCGATCACGCCACGCCACAGGCGTGAGGTGGGTGCGCCGGGAGCGGCGGACGGGAGGTTCGGTTCAGCGGGCAGCACGGGCACGGTTCAGCCTTCGACTCTCAGGACGGACGTGATCTCGCGGACCGGTTCGAGCGTGCGGACCGCCGCGATGGTGGCGGCCAGCGACGCCTCGCGGGCCGCGTGGGTGGTCAGGAGCAGCTCGGCGGTGCCCTCGGAGGGTCCGGTCTGGCGCACGGTGTCGATCGACACGCCGTGGTCGCCCACGACCCCGGCGACCTGGGCCAGCACCCCCGGCAGGTCGGCCACCAGCAGGCGGACCTGGTAACGCGTCACCGCGGCGTCGGGCGGGAGCAGCGGGCGGGCCGCATAGGTGGACTCCTGCGGGCCCTTGCCGCCGAGCACACGGTGGCGCGCCGCCGAGACGACGTCGCCGACGACGGCCGACGCCGTGGGGCGCCCTCCGGCGCCCTGCCCGTAGAACATGAGCGGGCCTGCGGCGTCCGCCTCGACGAAGACCGCGTTGAAGGCACCCTTCACGCCCGCCAGCGGGTGGTCCAGCGGGACGAGCGCCGGGTGCACCCGGACGGAGACGCCCTCACCGGTCTGCTCGGCGATGGCCAGCAGCTTCACGGCGTGCCCGGTCCGGGCCGCCCACGCGACGTCGTCGGACGTGATGCCGCGGATGCCCTCACGGGCCACGTCGTCCGCCGAGACCCGGGTGTGGAAGGCCAGGCTGGCGAGGATCGCGGCCTTCGCCGCGGCGTCGTACCCGTCCACGTCGGCGGTCGGGTCCGCCTCGGCGTAGCCGAGCTCCTGGGCCTGCTTCACCGCCGCGTCGAGGTCCAGCCCGCTCGTGGCCATCTGGTCCAGCACGTAGTTGGTGGTGCCGTTGACGATGCCGAGCACGCGGCGCACGTGGTCGCCCGCCAGGGACTCCCGCACGGGCCGCACGATGGGGATGGCGCCCGCGACGGCAGCCTCGTAGTAGATGTCGACGCCGGCGGAGTCGGCCGCCTTGTAGAGCGTGGGCCCGTCCGCCGCCAGCAGCGCCTTGTTCGCCGTGACCACGGCCGCGCCGCCCTCGATGGCCCGCAGCAGCAGGCCGCGCGCGGGTTCGGTACCACCGATCACCTCGACGACGATGTCCGCGCCGTCCACGAGCGACTCCGCGTCCTGCGTCAGCAGCTCGCGCGGGATCGCCGGGTCACGGGGCTGGGCCGTGCTGCGGACGGCGATGCCCACGAGCTCCAGCGGGGCACCCGCGCGGGCGGCCAGGTCGGCACCCTGCTCCAGCAGGATCCGGGCCACCTCGGTGCCCACGACGCCGCAGCCGAGCAGAGCGACACGCAGCCCGCGCGCGGGCTCGGAGACGTGGACGGGCACGGCGATCCTGCTTTCGTCGGGGGACTCATCGAGGCGGGCGGTCCGGTCCGGTGCGGGCCCGCACGGAGAGCTCCGGCCGTTGCGATCAGGGTAACCGGACCGTCCGACACCGGAGACCGCTGTCTCACACGGGGAACGCCGAGGCGGTCACCCGGCGGGCGGGCGACCGCCTCGGCGGACGGACAGGGTGACGGCGGGCCGTCAGGCCTCGTTGACCCCGTGGCAGACCTTGTACTTCTTGCCCGACCCGCACGGGCACTGCGCGTTGCGCGGCGTGCCGGGGAACGTCCGGCCGTCGCTCGCGACGGCGCTGGCCTCGCCGTGCAGCGCAGCGCGCCGGCGGGCGCCGTCGGACGACTGCATGAACGCCGAGCCCGAGCCGTCCTCGCTCGGTGCCGAGTAGGTCAGCGGCTGCTGCCGGTTCGGGGTGTCCAGGCCCTTGGCCAGCAGGATCGGCTCGGTCGCCGCACCCGCCGCACGCCGCGGCCGGGGGGCCGGTGCCTGCTGTGCCGCCGCGGCCGGCTGCACCGCGGGGATCTGGGTCGTGGGCGGCGCGTCGGGCTGTCCGGTGCCCAGGCGGCCACGCGGCGGCACCGGGCCGACGGTGGGCAGCTCCGGGGCGCCGTCGGCCTGCTCGGCGTCGGGCTGCTGCACCGTGACCTCGAGGTTGAACAGGAACCCGACCGACTCCTCCTTGATGGCGTCGGTCATCGCCTGGAAGAGCTGGAAGCCCTCGCGCTGGTACTCGACCAGCGGGTCGCGCTGCGCCATGGCGCGCAGCCCGATGCCCTCCTTGAGGTAGTCCATCTCGTAGAGGTGCTCGCGCCACTTGCGGTCCAGCACGGAGAGCACCACGCGGCGCTCGAGCTGGCGCATCGCGGGCGACGTCAGCTCGTCCTCGCGCGCCTGGTAGGCCACGCGGGCGTCGGACAGGATCTCCTCCAGCAGCATCTCGCCCGTGAGCCGGTCGAGGCCGCCGGCCTCCTCCGCGATCTCCTCCGGGGTCAGCGACACCGGGTAGACCGCCTTGAGCGCCGTCCACAGGGCGTCGAGGTCCCACTGCTCACCGGTGCTGCCGTCGGCCGTCGCGTTGGTGACGTAGTCGGTGATGGTGTCGGTCAGGAAGTGCTGCACCTGCTCGCGCAGGTCCTCCCCCTGGAGCACCCGCAGCCGCTCGGCGTAGATGACGCTGCGCTGGCGCGAGAGGACGTCGTCGTACTTGAGGACGTTCTTGCGGATCTCGAAGTTGCGGGACTCCACCTGGCCCTGCGCGGACATGATGCCGCGCGTGACCATCTTGGACTCCAGCGGCATGTCGTCCGGAAAGCCCGCGCGGTTCATCATCGACTCGGCAAGGCCCGAGTTGAACAGGCGCATCAGGTCGTCCTGCATCGACAGGTAGAACCGGGACTCACCCGGGTCGCCCTGACGGCCGGAGCGGCCGCGGAGCTGGTTGTCGATGCGGCGGGACTCGTGCCGCTCCGTGCCGAGCACGTAGAGGCCGCCGGCCTCCTTGACCTCGTCGTGCTCGGCGGCCACGCGCGCCTTGGCCTTCTCGAGGGCCTCCGGCCAGGCCGCCTCGTACTCCTCGGGGGTCTCGACCGGGTCCAGGCCGCGCTCGGCGAGCTCGGCCACCGCGAGGTACTCGGCGTTGCCGCCGAGCATGATGTCGGTACCGCGGCCGGCCATGTTGGTGGCGACCGTGACGGCGCCCTTGCGGCCCGCCATGGCCACGACCGCGGCCTCACGCTCGTGCTCCTTGGCGTTCAGCACGTTGTGCGGCACGCCGGCCTTCTTGAGCTTGGCGCTCAGGAGCTCCGACTTCTCGACGCTGGTGGTACCCACCAGGACCGGCTGGCCGTAGGCGTGCCGCTCCACGATGTCGGCCACCACCGCGTTGAACTTACCCTCCTCGTTCTTGTACACGAGGTCGGGCTGGTCGATGCGCTGCGGCGGCTTGTTCGTCGGGATCGGCACCACGCCCAGCTTGTACGTGCCCTGGAACTCGGCGGCCTCGGTCTCGGCCGTACCGGTCATGCCGGACAGCTTGGTGTAGAGGCGGAAGTAGTTCTGGAGGGTGATCGTGGCGAGCGTCTGGTTCTCCGCCTTGATCTCCACCCCCTCCTTCGCCTCGATGGCCTGGTGCATGCCCTCGTTGTAGCGACGGCCCGCGAGGATACGGCCCGTGTGCTCGTCGACGATCATGACCTCGCCGTTCAGCACGACGTAGTCCTTGTCGCGCTTGAACAGCTCCTTCGCCTTGATGGCGTTGTTCAGGAACCCGATCAGCGGCGTGTTCAGCGACTCGTAGAGGTTGTCGATGCCGAGGTAGTCCTCGATCTTCGCGATGCCCGGCTCGAGCACGCCGACGGTCCGCTTCTTCTCGTCGACCTCGTAGTCGACGGTGGGGACCAGGCGGCGCACCACCTTGGCGAACTCGTTGTACCAGCGGTTCGCGTCGCCGGCGGCGGGGCCGGAGATGATCAGCGGCGTGCGGGCCTCGTCGATGAGGATGGAGTCCACCTCGTCGACGATGGCGAAGTTGTGCCCGCGCTGGACCAGGTCGTCGGTGGACCACGCCATGTTGTCGCGCAGGTAGTCGAAGCCGAACTCGTTGTTGGTGCCGTAGGTGATGTCGGCCGCGTACATCTCGCGGCGCTGCGCCGGCGTCTGGCCGGACAGGATGACACCCGTGGTCATGCCCATGAACCGGAAGACGCGGCCCATCAGGTCACCCTGGTACTTGGCCAGGTAGTCGTTGGTGGTGATCACGTGCACGCCGTCGCCGCTCAGGGCGTTGAGGTAGGCGGCCGTGGTGGCCACCAGCGTCTTGCCCTCACCGGTGCGCATCTCGGCGATGTTGCCGAGGTGCAGCGCCGCGCCGCCCATGATCTGCACGTCGAAGTGCCGCTGGCCGAGCGTGCGGTGCGCCGCCTCGCGGATCGCCGCGAACGCCTCCGGCATGAGCTCGTCCAGGGTCGCGCCGTGCTCCAGGCGTTCCCGGAAGCGCGCGGTCTCCTCACGCAGCTCGGTGTCGCTCAGCTCGACAAAGCTGGGCTCCAAGCGGTTGACCTGCTCAGCCACGGAATGCAGCTTCTTCAGGACACGTCCTTCGCCGATGCGCAGGACCTTGTCGAGGATGGACACGCGGGTTCTCCCAGCTCGTCGTCACGTTTCGCCGTCGCCCATGGTAGGCCGTAAACCTGGGCCCGTGGCCCAGAGCCGGAGGCGGACCGGCGGGGTTCGCTCTCGGGGTAACGATCACGGGAAGCCCGCGGTTCCGGCGGACCGGTGTCCGCCCCATGCGGCGGTACCAGATAAAGTGGGTCGCACCGCCCACCCGCCCGCGCTCGTGGGGCAGGCCGCACCGTGCTCTCCCTCGGGGTTCCGCCCCGGCAAGGCCACGACGGCCGGCGCCCGCGAACCCTGACAGGACGGTACGGACGTGCTCCTCGTACTGCTTGCCCACGGGGCCCTGGCTCTCGCCGCCCCCGCACTCGTCGCAGCCCTGGGCCGGCGCGCCTTCTGGGTGCTGGCCCTCGGCCCTGCGGCGGCCGCCCTCTACGCCCTGTCCCGGACCCGTGCCGTGCTGGACGGCGACGTCCCCACCGAGCACGTGCCGTGGATCCCCGCGCTCGGTCTCGGCATCGACCTCCGGCTGGACCTCCTGTCGTGGGTCATGCTCCTGGTGGTGGGCGGCGTCGGCGCACTGGTGATGCTCTACTGCGGCGCCTACTTCTCCCGCGAGGCCCGCGGCCTGGGCCGGTTCGGCGGGTTCCTCGTGGCCTTCGCCGGCTCGATGGCGGGCCTCGTGGTGGCCGACGACATGCTCCTCCTCTTCGTGTTCTGGGAGCTCACCACCGTCTTCTCCTACCTGCTGATCGGCCACTACGCGGACCGCACCTCGTCCCGCCGGGCCGCCATGCAGGCCATCGTCGTCACCACCGCCGGGGGCCTGGCCATGCTGGTCGGCGTGGTCGTGCTCGGCGTGACCGCGGGCACCTGGAGCCTCTCCGCCGTCGTGGCCGACCCGCCGTCGGGCCCCGCCGTCACCGTGGCCGTGGTCTGCCTGCTGGCCGGTGCCGCCACCAAGTCCGCGCTCGTGCCGACGCACTTCTGGCTGCCCGCCGCGATGGCCGCCCCCACCCCCGTCTCCGCCTACCTGCACGCCGCTGCGATGGTGAAGGCGGGCATCTACCTGATCGCCCGCTTCGCGCCCGCGTTCTCCGACCTGCCGGCCTGGCGCGTGGTCGTGCTCGTGCTGGGCGGCGCCACGCTCCTGCTGGGCGGGTACCGGGCGCTGCGCCAGCACGACCTCAAGCTGGTCCTGGCGTTCGGCACCGTCTCCCAGCTCGGCCTGCTGACCATGCTGCTCGGCTACGGCACCCGCGCCACCGCGCTCGCCGGGCTCGCCCTGCTCGGCGCGCACGCGCTGTTCAAGGCCTCCCTGTTCCTGGTGGTCGGCGTGGTCGACGCCGCCACCGGCACCCGTGACCTGCGCAAGCTCGCCGGCGTCGCCCGCCGGCTCCCGGTGACCGCGCTGGCCGCGACGCTCGCGACGGCGTCGATGATCGGCCTGCCGCCCTTCGCCGGCTACGTCGCCAAGGAGGCCGCGCTGGCGGCCTGGGCGCACGACGGCGATCCGCTGAGCACCGTCATGATCGTCGTGGTCGCGGTGGGCTCCGCGCTCACCGTCGCCTACGGGCTCCGCTTCCTCTGGGGCGCCTTCAAGCCGCGGCTGCCCGCAGCGAGCACACCCGGCACACCCGGCACCCCGGACGACGACGGCGCACCGACGACCGTGCACCCGCAGCCGTTCTGGATGGTGGCCCCGCCATTGGTCCTCGCCCTCGGTGGCCTCGCCGTGGCGCTGGTGCCCCAGGTCGGCCAGGAGCTGCTGGGCCGCCACGCCGACACCTACCCCTCGGGCGACCCCGGCCACCTCACCCTCTGGGACGGGTTCACGCCCGTCCTGGCGCTCACCGTCGCGGTCCTCGCCGTGGGCGCCCTCGCGTTCTGGCAGCGCGACCGCGTCGAGCGGCTGCAGGCGGCGCTCTGGTTCCCCGACGGCGCCGACGTCGTGTACCGGCGCATCATGCGCAAGCTGGACCGGCTCGCCAGCGACGTCACCGCGGGCACCCAGCGCGGCTCCCTGCCCTTCTACCTCGGCGTCATCCTGGTGGTCCTGGCGGTCGGTCCCGGGGTCGCCCTGGCCACGGGCCTGGTCGGCGCGAGCGGCGCGGACGCCCTTCCCGGCGCGGCGCTCACCGCCGACCGCGCCGACGTGCTCCGGCTGGGCCCCTTCGCGATCGTGCCGTGGGACGGTCCCGCCCAGGTCGCCGTCGTGCTCGTGATCGTGGTGGCCGCCGTGCTGACGGCCCGGGCCCGGCGCCGGCTCAAGGCGGTCTTCCTCGCCGGGGTCGCGGGCTACGGGAACGCCGCGCTGTTCCTGCTGCACGGCGCACCCGACCTGGCCCTCACCCAGGTCCTGTGCGAGACGGTGACGCTCGTCGTGATGGTGCTGGTGCTCCGCCGCCTGCCACCCCACTTCTCGGACCGGCCGCTGGCGGCCAGCCGCTGGGTCCGGCTCGCGATCGGCGTGCTCACGGGCCTGGTGGTCATGGCGTTCGTCGCCGCGGCCCCGCTGGTGCGCGTGCACGGGCCGATCTCGGTCGACTTCCCCGGGGAGGCCGAGACGTTCGGCGGCGGGCACAACGTCGTCAACGTGACGCTCGTCGACATCCGCGCCTGGGACACCGTGGGCGAGATCTCGGTGCTGCTGGTGGCGGCCACCGGCGTCGCGTCCCTCGTCTTCCTGCGCCAGCGCAGCGGCGACGTGCTGCGGCTCGACCCGGGAGGCGACGAGCCGGCCGACCCGACGGGGCGGTCCCGCTCCCGGCAGACGCGGCCGGGCACCTGGCTGGTCGCGGGGCCGACCCTGGACCCCGGCGCACGGTCGGTGATGTTCGAGGTGGTCACCCGCCTGCTGTTCTACCCGATGATCCTGTTCGCGCTGTTCCTGCTGTTCAGCGGGCACAACGCTCCTGGCGGCGGGTTCGCCGCCGGGCTGGTGGCCGGCCTCGCGCTGGTGGTCCGCTACCTGGCCGGCGGCAGGTACGAGCTCGGCGAGGCGGCGCCCGTGCACCCCGGCCTCGTGCTCGGCACCGGGTTGTTCCTGTCGGCCGGCGTCGGGCTGGTCGCGCTGCTCGCCGGGCAGGCCGCGCTCGAGAGCACGATCCTCGACCTGCACCTGCCGGTGCTGGGCGACGTGCACCTGGTCACCAGCCTGTTCTTCGACATCGGAGTGTTCCTCGTGGTCGTCGGCCTGGTCATCGACATCCTGCGCTCCTTCGGGGCCGAGCTGGACCGGCAGGCCGAACCGTTCTCGGCGCGCGGCGCCCGCGAGCGCGTGCCGTTCGCCGTCGCGGGCACCCGGTCCGGTCCCCGGGCCGGGTCCCGAGCCGGGTCCCGTGCGCGGACGGGAGAGGAGGACGCATGATCGTGCTCGACAACGTCCCCTCCGGGACGCTCCTGGTGGCTGTCGGCGTGCTGGTCGCCGCCGGGGTCTACCTGCTGCTGGAGCGGTCGCTCACGCGCGTGCTGCTCGGGTTCGTGCTGCTGGGCAACGGGGCCAACCTCGCGCTCCTGCTGGCCGGCGGGCGCGCGGGTGCGCCGCCCATCACCGGTGTGACCACCGAGCCCATGAGCGACCCCCTGGCACAGGCGATGATCCTGACGTCGATCGTCATCACCCTCGCCCTGGTCGCCTTCGTCCTGGCGATGGCGTACCGGTCCTGGCAGCTCCACGGCCACGACGAGGTCCAGGACGACCTGGAGGACACCCGTATCGCGCGGCTCGCGGTCCAGGACGCACCGTCCTACGCGGACAGCGACGCCGACGAGCCCGCCGCGACGCTGGACGACGAGGCGGTGACGGCGCGCGACGAGGTCGCCCTGCCCGACCCGGTGACCGACCCGCGGCCTCGTGGAGGTGACGACGCGTGAACCTGTGGACCGTGCAGACCCTTGTACCGCTCCCCGTGCTGGTGCCGCTGTTCGCCGCGGGCCTGGCGCTCGCCCTGCACCGGCACGAACGGGCCCAGCGGATCATCTCGGTGGTGGCCCTCTCGGTGGCCGCGGCCGCCGCCGCGGGCCTGGTGGTCGCGGCCCAGGACGGCCCTGTCGTCAACGACCTCGGCGGCTGGGCCGCCCCGGTGGGCGTCAACCTGGTGGCCGACCCGCTGGCCGCACTGATGCTGCTGGTCAGCAGCATCATGCTGCTCTGCGTGCTGCTGTACTCGATGGCGCAGGGCATCGCGGACGGCAACGACCGCACGGCGCCCGCCGCCAAGGGCGCCGAGGCGCTGCGCCGCACCCTCGAGGCACAGGATGCGGACGCCGACGAGTCGGGGCGCCGCGACGTCCTGCCGGTCGCGATCTTCCACCCGACGTTCCTGATCCTGGCGGCGGGCGTGGCGGACGCCTTCCTGGCCGGCGACCTGTTCAACCTCTACGTCGGCTTCGAGATCCTGCTGGCCGCGTCCTACGTGCTGCTCACGCTCGGCGGCACCAGCGAGCGGATCCGCGCGGGCAGCGTCTACGTGGTCGTCGCCCTGCTCAGCTCGATCGTCTTCCTGCTCGCGGTCGGCCTCGTCTACGCGTCGACCGGGACCGTGAACATGGCCCAGCTCGCCGAGCGGCTGCCCGACGTCGACCCGGGGGTGCGGCTGGGCATCCAGGCGCTGCTGCTGCTCGCCTTCGGGATCAAGGCGGCCATCTTCCCGCTGTCGGCCTGGCTCCCCGACTCCTACCCGACGGCGCCCGCGCCCGTCACCGCCGTCTTCGCGGGCCTGCTCACGAAGGTGGGCGTCTACGCCATCCTGCGCACGCAGACCGTGCTGTTCCCGCAGAACGAGAAGCTGGAGGCGGTACTCCTGGTGCTGGCGCTCGCCACGATGCTCGTCGGGATCCTGGGCGCCGTGGCACAGGACGACGTCAAACGTCTCCTGTCGTTCACGCTGGTCAGCCATATCGGCTACATGATCTTCGGCGTGGCGCTGGCCACCCAGGCGAGCACCGCCGCGGCCATCTTCTACGTGGTGCACCACATCACCGTGCAGACCGCGCTGTTCCTGGTCGTGGGGCTGATCGAACGGCGCAGCGGCACCACGTCGCTGGAACGGCTGGGTGGGCTGGCCACGATGGCGCCCGGCCTGGCGATCCTGTTCTTCGTGCCCGCGATGAACCTCGCCGGCATCCCGCCGCTGTCCGGGTTCCTGGGCAAGGTCGGGCTCCTGGAGGCGGGCGTGGTGGACGGCTCGATGCTCGCCTGGGCCCTGGTGATCGGTTCGGTGGTCACGTCCCTGCTGACCCTCTACGCGGTGATCCGGGCCTGGAACAAGGCGTTCTGGCAGCCGTGCCCCGACAAGGAGAGCCTGCCGGCGGCGACCCCCCTGCCCTGGGGCATGGTCGGCCCGACCGCTGCCCTGGTCACCGTGGGCGTGAGCCTCACCGTGCTGGCGGGGCCGCTCTACGCCTACGCGGAACGGGCGGCCGAGATGGCCATGGACGGTCGCACGTACGTCGAGTCGGTGTTCCCCGACGGCGCGCCCCGGGGCACGGGCGAGTCCAACGAGGTGCGGGACCACGTCGAGGAGGGCGCACCATGACCGGCACAAACATGACCGGTACGAACAGGACCGGCACGGACGAGGCCGTCGCGGCGCAGGCCGCCCCCGGCACCGAGGGGCCGCGGCGCCGCTGGGCGCGGCGGCTGCGCAGGACGTGGCCCACGTCGGCCGTCGGCGCCGTGCTCTGGGTGCTCCTGTGGGGCGACCTGTCCTGGGCGAACCTGCTGTCCGGCGCCGTACTCGGCGCACTGGTGGCCGTCGCCCTCCCCCTGCCCCCGGTGGGTACGTCGGCGACCGTCCGGCCGGGCCCGCTGGCTCGGCTGGCGGGCCGGTTCGTCGCGGACCTCGTGGTCGCCTCCTTCCAGGTGGCCTGGCGGGCGGTCGCACCGGGCCCGACGCCGCGTGGCGGGCTCGTGACCGTCCCGCTCCGCGCGACCTCGGAGCTGTTCGTCGCGACCACCGCAGGGCTCTCGTCCATGGTGCCCGGCACCGTGGTGGTCGACCTGGACCGGAACCGCGGCACGCTGCGGCTGCACGTGCTCGACCTCGAACGGTCGGGCGGGCCGGACGCCGTCCGGCGGGAGACGCAGGCTCTGGAGGAGCGGCTGCTGCTCGCCTTCGCCCCCGGCGACGAGCTGGCCCGCCTGGCCCTGGGAGGAGAGCGATGATGATCGCCGTCGCCGTGGTGGCCACGGTCCTGCTCGCCGGCGCGGCGCTGCTCGCCGTCGTCCGGATGGAGCGCGGACCCTCGATGCTCGACCGCACGGTGGCGTTCGACGTGCTGACGACGGCGCTCGTCGGCGCGGTCGCGGTCGAGGCCGCGCTGTCCCGCCGCACCGAGTCCGTGCCGATCCTGGTGGTGCTGTCGATGGTCGGGTTCATCGGCTCCGTGGCCATCTCCCGGTTCGCCGCCGTCGAGCCGCCCAAGAAGGACCACACAGACCGCGACCACCCCGACCAGCAGGAGAAGACGCCATGACCGTCGTGACCGATGCCCTGGCCGCCGTCTGCCTGCTGCTGGGCGCCTTCTTCTCGTTCTCCGCGGGGATGGGTGTCGTGCGGTTCGACAGCCTGCTGTCCCGCCTGCACGTCGTGGCCAAACCGCAGGTCCTGGGCCTGCTGCTGCTCCTGGCGGGGGTCGCGCTCCGGCTGCGGGACACCGGGTCGGCGAGCATGCTCGTGCTGGTCGCGGTGTTCCAGCTGCTCACCTCGCCCGTGGCCGCGCACATGGTGGGCCGGGCGGGCCTGCGCACCGGCAAGGTGGACCCGGCCCTGCTCGTCTACGACGACGCCCGGCCCGGCGGACGCCCGGCGGACGACGCCTGATCCGACGGGCGGGCTCAGGTCGCGCGGGCTCAGGTCGTGCCGGTCACCTGCTCGGTGGCCGGCTCGTGGTCCGGGCCGTGTGCCCTGCCCCCGCTGCCCGCCGCGGTGCGCGGGGCCTCCGTGGCCGTCACCCGGCGTTCGGCCTGTGCGTCGCGCATCCGCTCGGCCGCGACGTAGCCGAGCGCCGCCTCGGCGGCCTCGTCGGCCAGCGCCTGCCCGGCGGTGCCGTACAGGTGGAACACCGCGTCGGCGCCGTGCCGCGCGAGCTCAGCCGCGTCGTCGTCGTACCGGGCGACCGCGGCCACCGTGCCCTCGAAGCCGCTCGCACGGAGCTGGGACAGGGCGATGAGGTTGGCCGCGTGGAACGGCATGGCGAGGATCGCGAGCCGCACGGCACCCGCGCTGCGGACCCGGCCCCAGAACTCGATGTCCGTCGCGTCCGCCTGCACCACCGTGAAGCCCTCGGTGCGCAGCGCGGCCACGCGCGCCGGGTCGTGCTCGACACCCACCACGTTCATGCCGTAGTCCTGCCGGAGCTGGCGCACCGCACCGCGCCCCACCCGGCCCATGCCGAGCACCAGCGCCTCAGCGCCGGAGACGTCGATGAGCCGTTCCTCGCGGTGCAACCACTCGTTGGGCTTGGAGGGGAAACGCCGGGCGAGCGCCGTCGCGAGCTCGTTGCCGCGGGTGTTGACGGCCGAGGACAGCACGAAGCTCGCGGCGACGGCCACCGCGAGCACGACGAGCCACTCGTCCTGCAGGAGGCCGGACTCCGAGCCGACCGCCACGACGATCAGGCCGAACTCGGAGTAGTTGGCCAGGACCAGCCCGGCCAGGATCGCCGTGCGCTTGCGCAGCCGCATCAGCCGCAGCAGCACCGCCGTCACGATCGCCTGCAGCGGCAGCATGAGCAGAAGGAGCAGGCCGATCATCCCGGCCTGCCAGGTGAGCTGCCCGGAGAAGCCGATCGAGACGAAGAAGCCGACCAGCAGCAGCTCCTTGACGGTGAACAGGTTGCGGGAGAGCTCGGTGGCCGCCGGGTGGCCGGCCAGGAGCATGCCCAGCACGAGCGCCCCGAGGTCGCCCTTGAGCCCGACCGCGTCGAACAGCGCGTACCCGGGACCGAGCGCGACCGCGACGCCGAACAGCGCCTGGAGCTCGCCGTGGCCCACGCGCGACCAGATCCTGCGCAGCAGCCAGGCGCCGGGGACGAGCAGCACCAGGGCGAGCGCCCACGGGCTCGGCGGGTGGTCGGAGGCCACCGACAGGAAGACGACGGCGATCAGGTCCTGCATGACCAGCACACCGATCGCGATCCGGCCGTAGAGCGCGGACTGGTCGGACCGGCCGTCCAGCACCTTGACCACGAACACCGTCGAGGAGAACGACAGGGCCAGCCCGAGCAGCGCGAGGACCCCCAGGCCCTCACCCGCGAGCATCGAGAACCCGACCACGCCGAGCAGGCCGAGGAACCCGACCGCGATGGCGATACTGACCAGCAGGTGCGCCACGGTGGTGAACCAGACGTCCTTGCGCAGGAGCGTCTTCACGTCGAGCTTGAGCCCGATGCCGAACAGGAGCAGCGTGACGCCCAGGTCCGCGATGGTCTCGAGGTACCCCGGGGCCTCAAGGCCCGCCGCGTGCAGGGCGAACCCGGCCACCAGGAAGCCGACCAGCGGCGGCAGCCGGAGCAGCACCGCGCCCAGCCCGGCCGCGACCGTGGCCACCAGGAAGATCGCAGCGGTCCCCATGACCAGAGTTTAGTTGTCGCGTGTTTCAGGGAGTCGTCACGGCCGCCCGCAGCGCGGGTGAAAGAGTGCCCTTGGCCTCGACCGACACCCCGTCCAGGCCCAGCCACCGGGCCATCGCGCGCAGCTCGTGCGCCAGCCGGTCCGGGGTGGCGGCGGTGAGCTCCGGTTCGGCGTGCGCCGACTGCACCCGCAGCACACCGGCCGCGCGGTCCGCCTTGAGGTCGACCCGCGCGGTGAGCCGCGAGTCCTCCAGGAACGGCAGCACGTAGTACCCGTCGACGCGCTGGGCCGCCGGTGTGTAGATGCCGATCCGGTACCGCATGCCGAACAACCGCTCCAGGCGCGCGCGCTCCCACACGAGCGGGTCGAACGGCGCCAGGAGCGCCTGGCCCGTGGCCCGCCGGGGCCGCGCGGCGTCCCGGTGCAGGAACCACCGCTCGGTGCCGCCCGCCACGCGCGCGGGCACGAGCACGCCGTCGGCCACGAGGCCGGCCAGAGCCTGGTCCGCGACGGGCCCCTTCAGCCGGTAGTAGTCCTTGATCGCCCGGGCCGTCCCGATCCACTGGGCCCGCGCGCCGAGCTCCAGCAGGGTGCGCTTGGCCTCGGCCTCGGGCACCTCCCCGAGGGCCGACGCCGGCAGGACCCGCTCCGGCAGGTCGTAGAGCCGCTCGAACTGGGCGTTGCGCCCCGCGGAGACCACCTCACCCGTGAAGAAGAGATGCTCGACCACGCGCTTCTCCGTGCTCCAGTCCCACCACGAGCCCCGCTTGCGGCGCACGGAGCGCCCCTCGGACACGAACCGGTCGTGGATCTGCGAGGCCGACACCGGGCCCTCCGCGGCCACCAGGGCCCGCACCTCGGCCACCTGCGGCGCGTCGGGCAGCCGTACGCCGTCGAGCTCGCCCCAGTCGTACTCCTGCGCGAACCACCGGCGGCGGAAGGCCAGCAGCGGCCAGACCCCGGGCGGGACGTAGGCCGCGACGTGCGCCCAGCTCTCGACGAGGCGACGGTCCGCGGCCGCCGCCCGGCTCGTGCGGCGGCTGTACCGGCCCGACGCCGTCGCCCGGTCCAGCAGGTCGGTGTCGTACGGTCCCAGCCGGGCGAACAGCGGTAGCAGGTGCGCCCGCGCGAGGACGTTCACCGAGTCGATCTGGAGCAGGCCGAGCCGGTCGATCACGCCCTGCACGTGCCGCATGGTGCGCGGCCCGTCGGTGCGCGCACGGTGCAGTCCCTGCGCGGCGACGGCGATGCGCCGGGCCTGGTCGAGTGACAACGAGATCGGTTCCACACCCCCATCCTGCCCGGCACCACTGACACTCCCCGGCGACGGCTGTGGACAGACGGCGCCGCCCGGGGCCGGCGGGCAGGGTGGTGGGATGCGCCCCGTCCGCGAGCTCGCCCGTCTGCTGCTGCCCGTCGCCTGCCCGTGCGGCGAGCCCGACGTGCACTGGTGCGCGCGCTGCGCCGCCCTCCTGTCCGGTGCGCCCCGCCGGGTGGAGCTGGGCGCACCACGGCTCGACCGGCTGGACGGCGTCGCCCCCGTACCCGTCTGGGCCCTCACCGCGTACACGGGGCCGGTGCGCGACGTCGTCGTGCACTGGAAGGACCGGGGGCGGGCCGACCTGGACGGGCTCCTCGCACCCGCCCTGCGGCGGGCCGCCGCACGCCTCGGGCCGGCGCTCGCGCCCGTGCTCTCCGGGCTGCCGGGCGACCCGCCCGCGGGCCCGGTCGCCGTCGTGCCCGTGCCCTCGACCGGGGCCGCACGCCGGGCCCGGGGCCGCGAACCCGTCGCCGTCCTGGCCCGGGCGGTGACCCGCGGCCTGCGGGACGGCGGCGTGCCCGCGGTGCTGGTGCCCGCCCTCGTGCGCCGGGGACGGGGACGGGACCAGGTGGGGCTGGGCGCCCGGGCACGCGGTCGCAACCTGGCGCGCGGGGTCCGCATGACGAGACGTGGGGCACGCTCCCTGGGACGAGGGGCCATGTGCCTCCTCGTGGACGACGTCCTGACGACCGGGGCCACCCTCGCCGCCGTCGAACGCACGCTGGAACGGTGCGGGCACGACGTGCTCGGAGCAACTGTGCTGGCTGCGACGCCGGCCCCGGGCGAGCGCCGCGGGAACCGACCGGAACCGGCGTCCGGCGCGCATCCGGAGCCTGTGCCGAACCTGAAAGTCTGACAGAGAACTCTCAGGTTGTTCACCGATGGTTGGGGCTGTCGTTACCCAGGAGAGAGAGTTAGCCTGAACGTTCCACGGCAAGATCCGAGCCCCGGCGACGTCGGCAGGGCTCGCGCGACGGGGAGGTGGTTCGTGCCCGGCACCCGGCAGCAGGGGTGCCACATCGAGTAGAGACGGGTGCACGCCGCCGGCAAGGGACGGCGTGGCCCAGATTCCCGGAGCGGAGTGACGCACATGGAGATTGTCGTTGTCGGCAGGCACACGGAGGTGGCGGACCGGTTCCGCCAGCACGTCGAGGAGAAGCTCGCGAAGGTAGAGCTGCTCTCTCCTTACGTACGTCGGGTCGACGTGGAGATCACGCACGAGAACAACCCCCGGCTGTCCGAGAACCGGGAACGTGTGGAGCTCACGCTGCGCGCCAAGGGTCCGGTGATCCGCGCGGAGGCCGCGGCGGACGACCGCTTCGGCGCGCTGGACCTCGCCATCGACAAGCTGAACGAGCGGCTGCGCCGCGCCCGTGACCGGCGCAAGGACCACCGGAACAACAAGGTGCTCGCACCTGTGGACGTCCGGCCGCTCGACGAGATCCTCACCGACGAGTCCGGCAGCGAGCCCGAGCCGCAGATCTCGGCCCCCGCCGCGCTGTCCGAGCCCGGCGACTCCGTGGAGACCACCATCGGCGACTCCCCCGTGGTGATCCGGCAGAAGCTGCACCACGCCGACCCGATGACGCTCGACGACGCCGTCTACGAGATGGAGATGGTCGGGCACGACTTCTACCTGTTCATCGACAAGGAGACGTCTCGTCCGTCGGTGCTCTACAAGCGCAAGGGCTGGACGTTCGGCGTGATCCAGCTCGACAACCCCTGCGGCGCCGCCCCGGTCACCGACCTGACGTGATCCCCGGACGCGGCGGAGCCCACCCGGGTTCCGCCGCGTCGGTCGTGCCCGGTCAGCCGGGGTAGGCGACGAGGTCGACGTCCTCGGCGAAGGGCTGCCAGACGCCCGTCTCTTCGTGCTCCAGGTGGCCGCCCTCGGTGATCACCAGGATCCCCTGGTCGGCCACGCCGGCCGCGAGCTGCTCGACGTCGGTGAGCCCCGTGAGCTGCCGGGCCGCACCACCCGTCCCGGCCAGCCCGCCGACCCCCGCCGTCCAGACGCCGGACGTGCCGTCCGCGGCCCGCGTGAGGAGCGCGAGCGTCGTGCTCCCGGACCAGCGGGCCTCCTCGATGTCGTCCACCGGTGCTGCGACGGACAGCCGCGGCGTGAGGCTGACCGGCTTGTCGGCCTCGTCGCGGACGATGCCCGCCACGTGCACCTGCGTACCCGACGGCGCCTCGCTCACGACCGCCACCCGCGACCCCTCCGGCGCCACCGAGACGCTGATGACCTTGCGGCCGGCGAGCCAGTCGGGCTTCAGGGAGAACTCGTCCGTCTCCTCGTCGCGCACGCGTAGCGCGCCCGTACCGCCGCTGGTCCAGACGTAGCCGAACGTGTCGACGGACGGCGCCGCCAGGTCGCCTCCCTCGAACATCTCCACGGCCCCCTCGTCGCCGAGGCTCACGATCCGGTCCGTGCCGTCGCGCACGACGATCGGCGAGCCCGCGGGGCTGACCGCGAACGCCGTCGGGTCGCCGACGGCGGACAGGTCCGCCGTCGTCTCGTACGTCTCCAGCACGCCGTCGGTCACCAGCTTGATCTCGCCGTCCTGCACGGCCAGGGCCTGGCCGGCGGTGCCGGGCACGGTCACGTCGGCCGCGTCGACCGCGAGGCGGTTGGTCCCGCTGTACAGGTCCACGGGCACGGTCCGGCCGGCGCCCTCGGAGAAGGTCGCCGACAGCTGCGCCGCGATGATCGCCCGGTCCGTGGCCGGGGCCGCGCTGACCTGCTCGCTGAGCCGGACCGCGACGGCCTCCTCGCCATCGGACTCCCGGACCGACGCCGAGCTGAGCTGGGTGCCCTCGGGCACGAGCGACTGCGTGGCGCCCTGCAGCCACTCGGGCGGGCCGGCCAGCACCTGCTGCACCGCCACGCTGCGCCACTGACGCCGCGGGAACCAGCGCAGGTCGGGCACGAAGCTCTTCGCGTCCGTGGCGGCAGGGAAGTACAGCCGGGTCGCCCGGTACTGGTTCGCGAACAGGTTGGCGGGCACGATCACGCCGTCGTCCAGGACGGAGATGCGCCACTCGTTGCCGACCCGGACCAGGGTGAACCGGTAGCCGAGCTCGCGCGGGTCCCCGACCTCCGTGTAGGACCCCACGCTGTCGACGGTGGCGATGGTCGTCGCGCGCACCACCACCTCGACGGTGTCCGCGCCCTCGATCTCCACGCCGGGGTCGGTGAGCTGCGCCAGCGGCGCCTCGCGGACCACCCGCACGGCCGCCTCGGCGTCCCAGGCCACGGAGACGTCCTCCGTGAGGAACTCACGGGCGGTCTGGAACTCCTTCGGGGACGTCGCGGCGGCCGCCGCGGCACGCAGGAACCCGGACACGATCGTCTGCGGCTCCGCACCGGAGGTCGGCCCCTCGGGCAGTATCGCGATGTCGACCTGCGGGTCCTCGTCCGCGTTGCCCTCCAGGACCGGGCCGGACATCGGGATCTGCGCACAGGCCCCGACTCCCGCGACCGCGGCCAGCACCACGACGGCGCCGAGAACGGCGCGGACCGCCCGGCGCATCAGCGCACCTCCACATCGGTCGTCCGGCCGGCCGGCCGGTCGGACGGCGTCGTCGTCGTGGCACCGGACAGGTCCGGGATCGCCGTCGGTGTCGGGCCCGTGGGCGGACGCACCGCCGGGACCTGCCCGGTCTGCGCACCGAACTCGTGCGAGGCGGGCGCGAGCGTGATCGGCGGCTCGCCGATCTGCACCCCGGCGCTGCGCGGCAGCGTGAGGCGGAAGCTCGCACCCTGCCCCGGCCGGCCCCACGCGTCGAGGCGCCCGGCGTGCAGGTGGGCGTCCTCCAAGGCGATCGCCAGCCCCAGGCCGGACCCACCGGTGGTGCGGGCCCGCGCCGGGTCGGCACGCCAGAACCGGTCGAACACGTGCTCCACCTCCTGCTTGGTCATGCCGACGCCGTAGTCGCGCACCACGACGGCGACCGACCGGTCGTCCTCCGCCACGGTCACCTCGACGGGGCGCTCCTCGGCGTGCTCGATCGCGTTGACCACCAGGTTGCGCAGGATGCGCTCGATGCGGCGCGGGTCGAAGTCGGCGGCCGCGTCGGCGTCGGGCAGGCGCACGGAGACCCGCACGTCCTTCGTCTCCGCCAGCGGCGACGCCTGCTCCACCACCGACATGACGAGGTCGCGCAGGTCGCGGCGCTCGGCGTCCAGCACGGCGGCGCCCGCGTCGAAGCGGCTGATCTCCAGCAGGTCCGACAGGAGGGACTCGAACCGGTCGATCTGGCCCAGCAGCAGCTCGGCCGAGCGGGCGGCGTCCTCGTCGAGCTGGTCGCGCGACTCGTGGACGATCTCGCTGGCCATGCGGATGGTCGTCAGCGGGGTGCGCAGCTCGTGCGAGACGTCGGAGACGAACCGGCGCTGCATGGCGGACAGCTCCTCCATGCGCCGGATCTGGTCCTGCAGGCTCTCGGCCATCTCGTTGAAGGAGCGCGCGAGGCTCGCCATCTCGTCGGTACCGCGGGCGCCCGGCATCCGCTCGGACAGGTGCCCCTCGGCGAGACGCTCGGCCACGGTGGCGGCCCGGGTCACCGGCGTGACGGTCTGGCGCGCCATGGTCCAGGTCACCACGCCGAGCAGCGCCAGCATGCCGAACCCGCCGGCGAGCAGCACGCGGTGCACGAACGACAGCGTCTCCTGCTCCGGCTCCATGGAGTAGAGGTAGTAGATCTCGAAGGTGGCGTCCGGCGACGCCTGCACCGTCGAACCCACGATGACGCCGGGACGCACCTCGCTCGTGCCGTCCAGCGGCGGGATGGCCACGGCCTGGAGCACCTGGTCGTCCTCGGAGGCGATGTTCGCCTGCCGCAGCTCGTCGCTGATCACCACGTCGGTCAGGTCACCCCGGGAGGCCACGTTCGACACCTGTGCGGTGCCACCCGGCACCTGCAGCAGGAAGTAGTCCTGCGCCGTGGACCCGCTCGTGACGGTGAGCGTCGCGATCGTGTCCAGCAGGAGCGTCTGCAGCTCGCCCTCGGACGTCGTCGACGCCGTCGAGAAGCTCTCCGACACCTGTGCCGTCAAGGCCGCGGTCTCGCGGTCGATCGCCGCGATCCGCTGTTCGTAGATGCCGTCCCGGACCGACGTCGACAGGTACAGGCCCAGCACCACGATCGCGGCCAGGCCGATGGTGAGCGCCGTGGCGACCACCCGGAGCTGGAGCGAGGAGCGCCACTGCGCGACCGCCCGGCGGGTGCCGCGGACCGTGACCACCCGGGCCCGTGCGACCACCCGGCGCAACCGCGTGGCCAGGCCGGAGCGCATCAGCGGGTAGCGCCCGCCTTGTAGCCGACGCCGCGCACCGTGAGCACGATCTCCGGGTTCTCCGGGTCGCGCTCGATCTTGGAGCGCAGGCGCTGGACGTGGACGTTGACCAGGCGCGTGTCGGCACTGTGCCGGTAGCCCCAGACCCGCTCCAGCAGCACCTCGCGCGTGAACACCTGCCAGGGCTTGCGCGCCAGCGCCACGAGCAGGTCGAACTCCAGCGGGGTCAGCGCGATGCGCTCGCCCCCGCGCGTCACGGTGTGGCCGGTGACGTCGATCTCGACGTCACCCACCACCAGGCGCTCCGGTCCCGGGTCCTCGCTGCGCCGCAGCCGGGCCTTGATCCGGGCCACGAGCTCCTTGGGCTTGAAGGGCTTGGAGACGTAGTCGTCGGCGCCCGACTCCAGGCCCACGACGACGTCGAGCGTGTCGGACTTGGCCGTGAGCATGATGATCGGCACGCCGGACTCGGCGCGGATCTCGCGGCACACCTGCACGCCGTCCTTGCCCGGCAGCATGAGGTCGAGCAGCACGAGGTCGGGCTGGTGGGTGCGGAACATCCCCAGCGCGGAGTCGCCGTCGGCACAGAAGATGGCCTCGATACCCTCACCCTTGAGGACGATGCCGATCATCTCGGCCAGCGCTGTGTCGTCGTCGACGACGAGAACTCGTACCTTCATGCCCTCCAGTGTGCCAGGCCGGTCCAGCAAAGCCGGTCTCCGGCGTCCGGCGACACCAGGTTCACCCGTGTCGGACGCACCACTCCCGGTGCGGCGGACCCGCACCCGGCCGGCGGCAGGGGGGACAACCCCCGCCCGAACCGGGCGGCCGGCACCATGGTCCGAGCACCCCCGCCGGGGCGAACCTGGCACCATGACGACCATGACCTTCGACCGGCCCGCGGCCGGCACCGCGACCCGGCGCGCCGGGCACCGGGAACCGGGCTTCCTCACGGCCCCGTTCGCGAGCCGCACCTGGCGCGAGCAGGGCTATCTCGCCCTCGTGCTGCTCCTCGCCCCCTTCGCCTTCACCTACGCGGTGTTCGCGGTGAGCCTCACGGCGGGCATCGCCGTCACGGTGGTCGGCCTGGTCGTGTCGGGCGGCGTGGTGCTCGGCGGACGCGGCTGGGGCGGCGCCTACCGTGGCCTGGCCCGCGACCTGCTCGACGTCGACGTCCAGGCGCCCGCACCGTACGTGCGACCGCGCGGGTTCTGGCGCACCGTCGGTTCCCTGATCGGTGACGCCACGGGCTGGCGGGCACTGCTGTTCATGGTCGTCACCTTCCCGCTGTCCGTCCTGTCCTTCGTCGTCAGCGTCACGTTCCTGGCCACCAGCCTGGGCGCGCTCACCTACGGCATCTGGTACCGGTTCCTGCCCGAGCAGCTCGGCACCGACGGTGAGCTGCACCGCGGGGCGCAGTTCGGCCCGGGGTACTTCGTGGACACGCCCCCGCGCATCGCGCTGACCGCGCTGGCCGGTCTCGTGCTCCTGTTCTGCTGGCCCTGGATCACCCGGGCGTTCACGCTGCTGTTCCGTGTGCTGACCGCCGGGTTGCTGAGCCCCACGCGAGCGAGCCTGCGGGTCGCGGAGCTGGAGCGGTCGCGCACCGGCACCGTGGACGACGCCGACGCCCGCCTGCGCAGCATCGAGCGGGACCTGCACGACGGCACGCAGGCCCGCCTGGTCGCCGTGGCGATGCAGCTCGGCGAGGCGCGCGAGCACCTGGCCGACGGCGGCGACGTGACCCAGGCGGCCGAGCTCGTGGAGACCGCCCACACCTCAACCAAGGAGGCGCTGACCGAGCTGCGCGAGCTCGCCCGCGGCATCCACCCGCCGGCGCTCGACAGCGGCCTGACCGTCGCGCTCGAGACCCTCGCGGCGCGCTCGCCCCTGCCGGTCACGGTCGACGTCGACGCCGGCGTCGAGGCCCACGGCCGCCTGGCGCCGGCCGTCGAGTCGATCGCCTACTTCAGCGTCGCCGAGCTCGTCACCAACGCCGCCAAGCACGCCCGGGCCGCCGGGGTGTACGTGCTGGTCGAGTCCGTCGGCGGCATGGTGCGCATCCGGGTGCGCGACGACGGGCGCGGCGGCGCGCGCGTGGTGCCGCCCGACGGTTCGGGGCTGCGCTCCGGCCTGGCCGGCCTGGCCGAGCGGGTGCGCTCGGTGGACGGCACGTTCGACCTGTCCAGCCCGGTCGGCGGGCCTACGGTGGTGACCGTGACCCTGCCGAGTGCCACCAGCCCGTCGGAACCCGCATGACCAGGCCGGACGACCCGTCGCCGGGCCTGCGGGTGGTGCTGGCCGAGGACTCGGCGATCCTCCGCGACGGCCTCGCCGCCCTCCTGACGCGCCGCGGCCACGCCGTGACCGCGGTCGGCGACGGTGCGGCGCTGGAGGACGAGATCGCCCGGCTCGCCCGCGAGGGGTCCCTGCCCGACGTCGTCGTGGCGGACATCCGCATGCCGCCGAGCTTCACCGACGAGGGGCTGCGGGCGGTGCTCGGCCTGCGCGGCCGGCACCCGGACCTGCCCGTCCTGCTCTTCTCGCAGTACGTGGAGACCCGGTACGCGAGCCGGCTGCTCGCCGGCGACGCGCGCGGCGTCGGCTACCTGCTCAAGGACCGGGTGGCCGACGTGCGGGACTTCGTCGACGCGCTCGGCCGGGTGGCCCGCGGCGCGACGGTGCTCGACCCCGAGGTGGTCTCCCAGCTCATGGGCTCCGCCCGGCAGGACGACGGGCTGGACCGCCTGTCGGCCCGCGAGCGCGAGGTGCTGGGGCTGATGGCGCAGGGCCGGTCGAACGGGGCGATCGCGGACCTGCTCCACCTGTCCTACGGGGCGGTGGAGAAGAACGTGGCAGCCATCTTCACCAAGCTCGACCTGCCGCAGGACGCCGCGGACCACCGCCGTGTCCTGGCGGTGCTCCGCCACCTGGGCGTCTAGCCACCGGGCCGTTGAGTGCGCGAAGCGGGCTAGAGTCTGCCCGCTGCCTTCAGGGCCAGGTACTCGTCGGCCAGGCGCGGGGCCAGGTCGTCGGGCAGCGCCTCCACCACGTCCGCGCCGTAGCGGCGCAGCATCGTGGTGACCGCGGTCCGCTCCAGGTCGCCGCGAGCCGCGGCCGCGGCGTCGTAGACCTCGGCCACGGTCTCGCGGCCGGCACGCAGCCGTGCCACCTCCTCGTCCGCCACGGAGGCGACGACGACGGTGTGGTCACGGGCGAGCTGGTCCACCACGGGCAGCAGACCGTTCTCGACGGCCGCGGGGTCCAGGGTGGTCAGCAGCACCACGAGCGCACGCTGTGTCATGCGGGTCCGCACCTGGGTGACCACGCCGGGCCAGTCCGTCTCCAGGAGCGCGGGCTCCACCGTGGCCAGCGACTCGGCCATCGCGGGCATGAGCCGCGGCCCGGCCGCCCCTGCCACGCGCGAGCGCACGGTGCGGTCGAACGCGACGAGCTCGACCCGGTCGCCCGCGTGCCCCGCCAGCGCCGCGAGCAGCAGGGCCGCCTCGATGCTGGCGTCCAGGCGCGGGGCCCCCGTGGAGTCCGCGGCCCCCACCCGGGCGGCGGACGTACGCCCCGTGTCCAGCACGATCAGCACGCGCCGGTCCCGCTCGGGGCGCCAGGTGCGCACCACGACCTCGCGCCGCCGCGCGGTGGCACGCCAGTCGATCGAGCGGACGTCGTCGCCCACCACGTACTCGCGCAGCGAGTCGAACTCCGTGCCCTCGCCACGGATCTGTACCGCGGCGCGGCCGTCCATCTCGCGCAGCCGCGCCAGGCGGGAGGGCAGGTGCTTGCGGCTGGCGAACTCCGGCAGCACGCGCAGGCGGCCCGGTACCGGCAGGGTCACCTGACGGCCGGCCAGGCCCAGCGGACCCAGGCTGCGGATCGTCACGCCGCCGGCTGCCCGGTCGCCGCGCCGCGTCGGCACGAGCGTGGTGGGCAGGCGCGCGGCCTCGCCGTCGGGCAGGTCGACGTGGTGCCGGCCGGAGCCGCCCGACGCCGGCCGCACCCGCTCGCTCGTCCCCCGGCCCGGGCCGGCGCCCGCCGACGGCCCCCACGCGTCCCGGACGACGGCGCGCAGCCGCCGGCCGGAGACGTTGCGGACCACGAGCTCGCTGACGGCCTCGGAGCGCAGGCGCACCGAGCCGGGTACCCGGCGCTGCACCGCGACGCGCCGCGGCGACGCCGCCAGCACGACGTCCGCCAGGCAGGCCAGGACCACCACCGTCGCCCACACCAGCACCGTCCCGTTCGCCGGGAGCAGGAGCACGGGAATCACGCCGAGCCCCATCAGGGCGGCGGCCCGCCACGTCACGACCATGCGGGCCGCCTCAGCGCGGCACGGGCACGGAGGCCAGCACCGTGTCCAGCACACCCTCGGCGGTGACACCCTCCAGCTCGGCCTCGGCGCGCAGCTGCACGCGGTGCCGCAGCGTCGGGTGCGCCAGGGCCTTGATGTCGTCCGGCGTCACGAAGGAGCGCCCCGACAGCCAGGCCCACGCCCGCGCGGTGCGCAGCAGGGCCGTCGCGCCACGCGGCGAGACGCCGAGCGACAGCGAGGGCGAGAACCGGGTCGCCCGGCACACGTCCACCGCGTACCCGAGCACCTCGCGCGACACCTGCACCTGGGACACCTCGGCGCGGGCCCGCGCCAGGATGCCGGCGTCGGCCACCGGCGTCACGCCGGCCGCGGCCAGGTCCCGGGGGTCGAAGCCGGCGGCGTGCCGCGCCAGCACCTCCACCTCCTGGTCCCGCTCGGGCAGCGGCAGCACGAGCTTGAGCAGGAACCGGTCGAGCTGTGCCTCGGGCAGGGCGTAGGTGCCCTCGTACTCGACAGGGTTCTGGGTGGCGATCACCAGGAACGGGTCGGGCAGCGGGCGCGGCGTGCCGTCCACCGAGACCTGCCGCTCCTCCATCGCCTCCAGCAGCGACGCCTGGGTCTTGGGAGGTGTGCGGTTGATCTCGTCCGCCAGCACCAGGTTGGTGAAGACGGGGCCCTCGCGGAAGGAGAACTCGGCGGTCCGCGCGTCGTACACGAGCGAACCGGTCACGTCGCCCGGCATGAGGTCCGGCGTGAACTGGACGCGCTTGGTGTCGAGCCGGAGCGCGGCCGCGAGGGTGCGCACCAGGAGCGTCTTGGCCACGCCCGGCACCCCCTCCAGGAGCACGTGCCCCTGGCAGAGCAGGGCGATGAGCAGGCTGGTCACCGCGGCGTCCTGCCCGACGACGGCCTTGCCCACCTCCGTGCGGACGGCCGCCAGGGCGGAGCGGAGCTCCTGCGACGGGGCGGGCGGGGCGGTCGTCTCCCGCGGCTGCGCGGTGTCGAGGGCTGGCTGCTGGGGGAAGTCTGGTTCGGTCACGGGCGGTGGACCTCGCTCTCCAGGGTGTCGAGTCGGCGCGCGAGCTCGGCGAGCGCGGCGTCGTCAGCGGGGGGTGGACCGTAGAGCAGGTCTGCCACCTGCTGCGACGGGCGGTCGGTCGCGGCCACGACGGCATCGACCACGGTGTTGGCGTCGGACGAGCGGGCCAGGCCCAGCCGGGACGCGATCCGGTCGGCCGCGGAGGCGCGCAGCCCGGCGGCGGCGTGCCCGCGGGCACGCGCGGCGCGGTACAGGCGCGCCCGGCCGCGCGTGGCCTCGGCGGACCGGACCAGGACGGGGAGGTCCTCGACGACCAGGGGGCCCAGGCGGCGGGCACGCCACAGCGTGAGCAGCACGGCCGCGAGCACCACGACGAGGGCGACGGGCGCCGAGCCCGGCGGCATGAGCGCGTCGACCTGCCCGCGCTCGGCCGGCGTGGGCTCGTCGCCGACGGTGCTGACGTCCATCGGGTCGGGCACCAGCCACACCAGGTCCTCGTGCCCGCCCAGCATCCACAGCGCGAGAGCCGCGTTGCCGTCCTGGAGCACCGCGTCGTTACGGATCACCGTCGGGTCGCTGACCACGGTGACCGACCGGTCGGGGTAGTCCAGGCGGGCGTAGGCGAACGCGCCCACACCGTCGGGCCAGCACAGCACGGGGCGTACGGTGCCGGAGCCGTCGGAGCTGTCGTACAGGCCCGGCCGGAGCCGGAGCGGGCCCGCCGCACGCGCGGCCGGGTCGGCGCACTCCGGGTCGACCGGACCGGCGGACTCGCCGTACGTCGAGTCGACCGAGCCCCGGGTCAGGCCCGCGAGCATGCTGTAGTCCGGCTGCAGCACCACGAGGTCGGCGCCCGTCCGGTTCAGCGCCGAGATCTGGTCCTCGGCGAAGAAGGACGGGTTGGGGGTGATCAGGAGCGTGCTGTCCGGACCGGCGGCCGCGGAGGCCTCCGCCACGGTGGTCACGTGCGTCACGCGCACCCCCTGGTCCCGCAGCACCTCGGCGACCGCCATGGCACCGCCCTGCTCCGGGTTGTCCGGGGCGTACGGGGCGGCGGACGTCGCCGGGCGCACCACGGCGAGGAACCCGACCAGGAGGGCGACGGCCACGAGCACCGTGAGCGGCCAGCGCGCGCGACGCCACCTGCGGGCGGCCCGTGACCGGCCGGTGGTGTCGTCGCCGACGACCACGGGCGGCTCGTCGGCGGGGCCGGTCTGCGCGGCGAGCACCGCGGGTGGTGTCGGAGGCGCGGGGGCGGGCAGGGTCATGCGGGGACCTCCGGCCGGGCCGCGGTGACCTCGGCGTCCAGGGCGCGCAGCGCCGCGTCGTCGTCGGCCGTGGCGACCCGGTCGCCGTACTCGACGCCGTCGAACACGTCGGCGCCAGCGCGCAGGCCGTCGGCCTGGGCGGCCAGCCGCGCGCCCGCGTCGGCGGCGGCCTCCTGGGCCGTGCGGCCCGGTCGTGGCTCGATGACCACCCGTTCCTCCAGGGAGCGCACGACGGCGCGGAAGCGCTCCACGACCGCGGTGCGCCAGTCGCCCGCAGACGCCGCGGCGTCGGCCGACGCGCGCAGCTGGGCCGCCGTGCGCGTGTCCTCGGCGCCGAGCACCTGCGCCGACCGCGTGCGCTCGCGCCCGAGCCGCACCGGGCCGGCCACCAGCCAGGCGATCAGCACGATGACCGCCACGACCACCACGACCACGATCCCGAGCTGCGCCCCGGACATCGACGCGTCCGGCCAGTCGATCTCGTCCAGGCGCTCCATGACCCAGGTGATCGCGCGCACGAGCAGGGACTCGCGCTCGGCGTACTCGGGCTTCTGGAGCTCGCTGCCGAGCAGCTCGCGAGCGGTGTCCCGGTCGGGGACGACGGGCAGGTCGGCCCTCATGTCACTTGTCCGCCACGGCCGCCGCGGCCTGCAGCTGCACGTCCAGCCCCTCGCGTCGCATCCGGGTGTCGATGTAGAGCAGGGCGGTCACGCCGCCGAGGAACAGCACGCTCATGCCGCCGCTGACCACGTAGGTGATGCCGTAGCTGACGGCGAGGCCGACGTCGTTGGACTGCACCATGAACACGCTCATCAGCAGGCTCACCGGGATGGACACGATCTGGCCGATGACGCTGAGGATGATCGAGGTCAGCAGGTAGATGCCCAGCACCCGCCAGAACGTGCCGCGGGTGAGGCGCCAGGCCCGTGCCACCGTCGCCCAGAAGCCACCGCCCTCGACCGCGAGGGCGGGTGCGGCGAGCAGGACGCGGGTGAACAGCCAGACGCCGCCCACCACGGCGGCCGCGAGCGCCAGGAAGATACCGATCACGCCGAGCGTGACGTCGACCGCGAACAGCCCGGCGACGACGGCCACGAGCAGGGCGTAGGCGACGAGCCAGGCGAGCAGGCTCAGGAGCGAGAACCCGATGAGGTACCAGGCGCGCTTGCCGACGCGCCGCCAGGCCTCGGACACGGTGATCTTGCGTCCGATCACCGACTCGCTCACCGAGACCGCCATGACGCCCATGGCGAGCGGGGTGGCGAGCAGGAGCAGCAGGCCGGTGCCGAGCATCGAGCCGTAGGTCACGCCGAGGATGTCCTGGGTGAATCCGAGGTCCTGCATGGTCGGGTCGCTCTCGACCTCGGCGAACAGCCCGCCGAACAGGTCGGTGAACCACGTGGTGAGCGGGATGCTGAGCAGGGTGCCGATCGCGACGGCCACGACCACGACGATCGCCGTCAGGCCGAGGGTGACGGCCGGGTTGTGCCGGACGGCGCCGAACGCGCCGTCGTACAGCTCCCCGAGGCTGAGGGGGCGCAGCGGGACGATGCCGGGCTTGTCGGCCGGGGGCCGGTAGCCGGGGACCTGGGCGGTGGGCGGGGAGTACTGCCCGTACTGGCTCTGGCCGTACTGCCCGGCCGCGGGCGTGCCCGGTGCGGTGCCGTACTGCGGGGTGCCGTACTGGGGCGCGGCAGGAGTCTGCGGGGCGGCCGGGTCGTACCCGGGCGCGTACTGCCCGTACCGCGGCGGCTCGCCCCAGCCCGTGGGCTGGGACCCGCCGGGCTGCGGCGGCGTGGGCTGCGCCGGCTGGTCGGGTGCGCTCTCGGGCGTCGTCATGGGGCCTGCTCCGGATGTCGTCTCGAGTCGTTCCTGCGCCGCAACCCTAGTACGCGCAACTGACAGCGGGCCGTGCGACCGGCACGGACGCCGGGGTCGTCACCCAGCCGTGACCACGGTGGCCCCGGACTCGTGCTCCGCGAGGTCACCGGTGGCACCGGCCCGCACCGCGCGGCCGCCCAGCACGTACACGTAGGCCCAGAAGGCGGCGAGCACGATCGCACCGATCACGATCTTGAGCCACCAGTACAGCTCCGAGCCGGTGACGAAGCCCTCGACGAGGCCCGACACGCCGAGCGCCACGGCGAGCCCGATGACCGTGGTGATCAGGGCGCGGCCCTCGGCGGCCAGGGCGACCGTGCGCCTGCGGTGGCCGGGGTCGATCAGGGTCCAGAAGAGCCGCAGGCCGGCCGCGCCCGCGACGAAGATGCAGGTGAGCTCCAGCAGCCCGTGCGGGGCGATGAGCGTGAGGAACAGGTCCAGTTCGTCGTGGGCCGCCATCATGCCGCCGGTGGCACCCACCTGCACCGCGTTCTGCCACAGCACGAGCAGCGTGAAGAAGCCGGTGATACCGCCCGCCACGGCCAGCGCGGCGATGCGCGCGTTGTTCGTCCACACCACACCGGCGAACTCGATGCCGGGGTCGTAGTAGGACGCGAACGCGTCGTTGACGTACTGCTCCTGCTGCGCCGGCGTCATCATGGCGTCGAGGGCGGCCGGGGTGGTGGCGACGTAGACCCCGGCGACGACACCCACGAGCAGACAGGCCGCCGTCACCGCGTGCGACCACCACCGGATCCGGTAGAACGCGGCGGGCAGCGACACCACCGCGAAGCGCACCACCTCGCGCCAGGCGGGTTCGTGCGCACCGGCGATCCGCGTGCGGGCGCGGTTCAGCACGTCGGACAGGCGGGTGACCAGCGCCGGGTCGGGCGCGGTGGACCGGACGGTCGACAGGTGCGTGGCCACCGACTGGTACAGCCGCACCAGCTCGTCGGACTCGGCGCCGTCCAGACGGCGCCGGCCGGAGAGCTCCTTGAGCCGGTCCCACTCGGCGGCGTGCACGGCGGTGAAGGCGTCGATGTCCACGACGGTAGTCTGCCGCACAGGAGTCACGACCCATCGCACCCCGACCGGAGGACCCGTGCAGGACGGCATCGTCATCGGCGAGGGCGTGGTGCTGGACGCGCGCCCGGCGTCGTTCATCACGCGCGCCATGGGCGCCATGCTCGACTTCCTCGTCATCGGCGTCGTCGTCTTCCTCCTGCTGGTCGTCGGTGGCATCTGGTTCCTAGAGACCGCGACGGCGAGCCAGGACGTGGCGCTCATCGTCTACTCGGTGGCCAGCGCCGTGATCGTGGTGGGCGTGCCGGTGACCGTCGAGACGCTGACGCGCGGCCGGTCGGTCGGCAAGCTCGCGTGCGGCATCCGCGTGGTGCGCGACGACGGCGGCCCGGTGCGGTTCCGGCACGCGCTGGTCCGCGCGCTGATCGGCGTGTTCGAGCTGTGGATGACGTTCGGCGGCATCGCCGCGATCGTCTCCCTGTCCAACGCCAAGGGCAAGCGGCTGGGCGACCTCGCCGCCGGCACCTACGCGGTGCGGGTGCGGGGCGGCAAGCCGCCGTCGGCCCCCGTGGTGATGCCGCAGTCGCTGGCGGCGTGGGCGCACACCGCCGACATGCGCCGGCTGCCGGACGGGCTGGCGCTGGCCGCCCGCCAGCTTCTGGGGCGCGCGGCGCGCCTCGCGCCCGAGTCCCGGGCGCGGCTGGCCGACGACCTCGCCGGCCGGGTGGAGCCGTACGTCGCCCCCGGGCCGCCGCCCGGGACGCACCCGGAGGCCTTCCTGCACGCCGTGCTCGCCGAGCGCCGGGAACGCGAGCTCGCCGCCGGCCAGCGGGAGCGCCGCCGGGCCGAGGAGCAGGCCGAGCTGCTGCACCGGCTCCCGTTCGCGGTGGCGGACCCGCCGCGCTGATCCCCGCCCCGCCGACTCCCCGCCCGGCCGACCGTCCGGGTCAGGCCCGTGGTATCGGGACCCGGCCGCGGGGGCGCAGGGCGTCACCGGCGCGCACCAGACCGGACTGCACCGCCCGGCGCAGCCGGGCCGACGTCGGGCGCTCGACGCCGTAGTGGATGACGACCGCCAGGACCAGGCTCAGGGCCCCGGCCGCGAACAGCGCGACGGTCCGTGTGGTCTCGTGCGCCAGCACGTCGATCACCGCGTACCCGAACTGCGTGTGCACCAGGTACACGGGGTAGGTGAGCGCGCCGACCGTGCCGAGCACCGCCGTCACCCGCCGGGGCGGTGCCGTCCGGCCCCGCAGCGTCGTGGCCCAGACGGCGGCCACGCTCGCCAGGAGCACCATGACCGTGATGACGGGGTTGACCGGTACGCCCTGGAGGTCGGAGGCACGTCCGGCGGCGTCCAGCACGCGCAGCACGCACAGCACGAGCCCGCCGGCGAGCAGCGTGCTGGTGACCACGTCGAACCCGTCACGGTAGGCGAGGAACAGCAGCATGCCGACGGCGAAGTAGGGCGCGTAGTCCGGCACGAGCCAGTCCGCGAGCCAGCGCGCGCCCGCCTCCTGCGCGGCCCAGCCCGCGAGCGGCCACAGCGCCGCGAAGGCCAGTACCCGGTTGCGCGTGAGCGGGCCGAACGCGAGCACCACCAGCACCAGCAGGTAGAACTTGAGCTCCACGAGCAGGGTCCAGAAGACCACCTGCACGCCCGTCACCTCGAACAGGTCCTGCACCATCGTCAGGTTGACCAGGGTCTCCACCAGCGTGGTCTGCCGCCCTCCGGACCAGAACTGCTGCAGCCCCGCGGTCAGCACGATGCACGCCCAGTAGGCGGGGAACAGGCGGCCCACGCGCGAGGCCACGAACCCGGCGACGCCGCGGCCGTCCGCGCTGAGCAGGATGACGAACCCGGAGATCATGAAGAACAGCTCGACGCCCAGCCAGCCGTAGCGGGTGACCTCGTTGAGCAGCGGGAAGGCGTGGACCGGGTCGGCACCCCAGTAGCTGGTCACGGTCGAGGTGGCCGTGAAGTGGTAGAGCAGCACCGCCGCCGCGGCGGCGAAGCGCAGGCCGTCCATGGCCACGAGCCGCCCGGAGCTCTTCCGGCCCGGGCCACCCGTGCCCGCGGTCGCGTCGGGCAGGCTGGGTGAAATGTCTGGGCGGGTCATCGCCGCCGACCCTAGATCACGGAACGGTAACGGTCAAAAATCACCCTACCCGAACGTCCGTTGCAGCGCGGGTCCGGACGGTCACGTCGGTGTACAGCTCCAGCATCCGCCGGGCGTGCGTCGCCGGGGCGAACTCGGCCCGCGCGCGTTCGGTGGCTCCCGAGGCGGCCACGACCAGGTCGGGCCGCCCGGCGAGGTCCACCAGGGCCGCGCTCATCCCCTCCTCGTCCACCGGCACCTGGATACCCGGTCCGGCCAGCCCCTCGCTGAGCGCGGGGTCGCAGTACAGCACCCCGCGTCCCGCGGTGACGGCCTCGACGATCGTCATCGGCTGGTTGTCGAACCCGTACGAGGTCAGGGCCGCCAGGTGCGCCCCGGCGAGCAGCCCCGGAATCCGGTCACGCTCCTGCCGGCCCAGGAACTCGATCTCGGCGTCGCCCGCGGCCTGGCGTGCCGCGGCGAGCTGGCTCCCGTCGCCCACGACCACGCCGTGCAGCCGGCCCGGACCCAGCCGGCGCTGTGCGCCGGTGAGCGCCCGGACGAAGGGCAGGACCCGCTTCTCCGGTTCGCAGCGGCCGATCCAGACCACGCGCAGCGGACCGTCGACCTGCTCCAGCGGCTGTGCCGCCGGGCCCGGCGGCGTGACGGTGTTCGGCACCACGGCCACGTGCTCCAGCCCGGCGGCCCGCAGGCGCGCCGCCTGGTGGGCGGAGGGGGAGACGACCAGGTCGGCCTGCCGGGCCACGCCGAGGGTCATGTTGCGCAGCGCGCTGTCGCCCGGCCGGTCCGCCAGGTGTACTCGGGTCGGGCGCAGTCCGGTGATGCCACGGTGGAACGCGCGCACGAGCGCGGCGACGATCCGCTGGGGTCGCAGGTCCGTCTGCCAGAAGAACGTGTGCACGGTGTGCACCACCGGCAGCCCCAGGTCGGCCGCCACGGCGGCCGCGGCGGCGGCAACGCCGAACTCGGAGTGGAGCTGGACCACCTCGATCCGGCGCTCGGTGAGCACGGCCGCCAGCCGGCGGCGCAGGCTCGCCGAGTTCGGCACCACGGGCAGCGCCAGACCGGGCAGCACCCAGCGTGCGGGCACCCGGTCGTAGGTCACGCCCTCGCCCAGCCCGGCGCGCACCGCGGCGGAGGCCGACGAGGGTGCGACGACCACCACCTCGGCTCCGTGCGCCGTGAGCGCCGCGACCTGCTCGACGAGGGCGGTCTGCGCGCCGCCGAGGTAGTCCAGGGCGTAGTCGCAGACCACGGCGACGCGCCGGGGGCCGACGGTCATGCGGCCACCGGCGTCCCGCTCATCACCTTCTCGTAGAGCGCCTCGAAGATCCCGAGGGTGGCGCCCATCGCGTGCGCCTCGATGAGCTCGCGGCCGGCGGTGCCGTACCGCTCGCGGAGCGTCACGTCGGTCATCAGCGCCCTCAGGTGGCCGGCCAGGCCGGCCACGTCGCCCGGCGTGAACAGCTCGCCGTTGGTGCCGGGCCGGACCAGGTGCGGCAGCGCCATCGCATCGGCCGCGACCACGGGCAGCCCCACGGCCATCGCCTCCATGGTGACGATGCTCTGCAGCTCGGAGACGCCGGGCATGCAGAACACGTCGGCGGTGGCGTAGGCGGACATCAGGTCGTCGTCGGACACCCGGCCGAGGAACCGTACCCGGTGCGCCACGCCCAGCCGGTCCGCGAGCGCCTCCCAGGTGGCACGGCACGCGCCGTCGCCCACGACCTCCAGGCGGCCGGGCACGTCCGGGGCGATGCGGGCGAACGCCCGGATCAGCTCGTCGACCCGCTTCTCCTGGTCCAGGCGGCCGACGAACAGCACGGTCGGCTCGTACAGCGTGTCGGGTCCGCCGGGCGTGTTCCGGCGCGCGGCCACCGCGACGCGGGCCTGGTCGTAGGACTCCGCGTCGATCCCGTTGGAGACGGGGAAGGCCGCGGTCAGTCCCGCGCGGCGGTTGATGAGCTCGACGGCGCGGGCGGTGGGCGCTGTGACGGCGTCGGCACGCGAGTAGACGCGGCCGAGGTCGCGGTACATCCACTCGGCGAAGACGGAGCGGAGCGGCCCGAACAGCGGCAGGTAGCCCACGATGTTCTCGGGCATGAGGTGGTTCGTCGCGACGAGCGGCACCTCCTCGCGCAGCGCCTGCTGCACGACGGCACGGCCGAGCAGCATGTGCCCGTTGGTGTGCACGACGTCCGGGCGCACGTCCCCGAAGACCTTCTTCACCTCGGAGGACACCTCCCAGGGGAGGCACACCCGCATCGCGTCGAGCCCGGGCATGCGCCGCGAGGCGAGGCGGTGGACGACGACGCCGTCGCGCATCTCGACGCCCGCGCCGCCCGTGGGCGAGGGGGCGACGACGTGCACCTCGTGGCCGCGGCCCGCCAGCCCGGCGGAGAGCCGGTCCGCGAAGCGTGCGGCGCCGTTGACGTCGGGGGCGAACGTGTCGGCGGCGACGAGGATCCGGAGCATGTTCACTGTAGGGACTCCCATGATTCCGCCCCGGGTGGGGCTGGTCTGGACGATGCGCGTTCAGGCGTTCAGGTCAGGCTCTGGGCGGCTCAGGCTCCGACGGCGAGGGTGTCCTCGCGCTCGGCGCGGGCGGCCACCGCATCCGGGTGATGGTGGGCAAGGGTAAGGACTCCGACCGTCGCGGTGAGGGCCGCAGCGCCGAGGATGACCCAAGCCGTGACCGGGGTCGACGATCCCTCGCCGAGCAGGACGGCACCCAGCAGGACGGCGACGATCGGGTCGACGACGGTCAGGCAGGCGATGACGATCTCCGGCGCACCGGCGTGGTAGGCGTGCTGCACGAGCCACGCACCGACAGCGAACGCGACGAGGGCGCCGGCGGCGCACCCCAGCACGAGCGGCGACAGGATCCCGGTGTCGGCAGCGGCCTGCGCCGCGACCCGGACGAGCGCGGAGAGGAGGCCGTAGGCGACGGCGACGGCGCTGGCGAGCGCGAGGCAGCGCAGAGGCCCCTGGCCGCTGCGGGACAGCCCGGCGACGGCGAGGACGGCGACGAGCCCCATGACGACGAGGCCGGCCACGACGGTCGCCGCGGCGGTCGGGGTGTGCGTGGTGGCCGAGCCCGCCGACGCCACGACGAAGACGACCACGCCCCCGACGGTCAGTGCGGCGCCGAGCAGGACACCGCGCGAGGGCCTGCGGCGGGCTCGTGCGGCCGAGAGCAGCACGGCCAGAGGGACGGCGAGGACGCCGACCGGCTGCACCACGCGCAGCGGAGCCAGCAGGAGGGCGAAACCGTTGACGAGCGACCCGATGCCGGCGAGCCCCGCGCCCTGGAGCCAGCGCCGTCGCCGGACGATCGCCAGGAGGTGCCGGGTGCTGAGGTTCCGCCGCCCCGCGAGCTCGCCGGGTCGCGTGGCCCCGCGGGTCCCGTCCAGCACGTCGGGGTGCTCGGTGGTCGTCACGGCGTGGTGCTGGAGCACCGAGGCGACCGCGAAGCACACCGCTCCGACGAGCGTGAGGCCGATGGCGAGGATCGTCATGGGCTCCATCTTGACCGGCCCGGCACTCGCCAACCATAGGGGTCTCCCCCTATTCATCTGGGGTTCACCCCCGACCTTTTCGTCGGGTTCACCCCCGGGCCGTCCCGGCTTTCGTGAATGCCTCGGTCATCCCCGTGATCTGGGGCGTCACGGGTGGCTAGGCTCTCGGGAATGGCACGCCGACCGCTCCCCTCCCCGTACGCGGCGCTGATCGCCGCGACCCCCGTGGCGCGCTCGCAGCTCGCGCTGCGCGGCGGCACGACGCACGTGTGGCAGTACGGGCCCGACGACGCCACCGACCACATGGTGGCGCTGCACGGGTTCCGCGGGGACCACCACGGGCTCGAGCCGATCGTGGCGCACCTGCTCCGGGAGCGCCCGGGCCTCCGGGTCACGGTGCCCGACCTGCCCGGGTTCGGCGCGTCACCCGCGCTGCCGGGACGGCACGACGTGCCCGCCTATGCCGCCTGGGCGCGCGAGCTGCTCCGAGAGGTGGCTCCCGACGGGACGTCGGTGCTGATGGGCCACTCGTTCGGCTCGGTCGTCGCGGCCTCAGCGATGTCCGGCGCGACCGTGGCCGATGACGCACCGGACGCCGGACACCTGGCGCGGGAGCTCGTGCTGATCAACCCGATTCCCCGGCCGCCCCTGTCAGGCCGAGGCCGGGTGAGCACGGGGGCGACCGCCGTCCTGCACGACCTGGCCGGGGCCCTGCCCGAACCGACCGGTACCGCCCTCCTGCGGCACGCCGCGCTCACCCGGGTCGCGAGCGTCGCCATGGTTCGGACGCCGGACCGCGCGCTGCGCCGCTGGATCCACGAGGAGCACGGACGGTACTTCGCCGGGTTCGCGACCCGACGCTCGCTCCTGGAGTCGTTCCGCGCCTCGATCACCGGCAGCGTCCGCGAGTGGGCGGCGGACATCGACGTGCCCACCCTCCTCGTCGGCGGCTCCCGGGACGACCTGGCGCCGGTGCGCGACCAGCGGGAGCTGCTCGCCCTGTTCCGTGACGCGCGCCAGGTACTCGTTCCCGGCGTCGGCCACCTGACGCACTACGAGACGCCCGGCACGGTGGCCCGGCAGGTCGCCGGCTTCCTCGACCTGCGCGGCACCGCCTGACGGAGATCAGCCCCCGAACACCGGCGCCACCGCCTTGATCAGCTCGTTCCCGCCCAGGACCAGGAACATCGCCGCCACCAGCACCAGGATCACGTTGACCCACCAGCGGTTGCGCCACTGCGCCGGCACGGCCTTCGAGTTCATGAGGAACAGGAGCGTCAGCGCCAGGAACGGCATGAACAGGGAGCCGAGCGCGCCGTAGAGCACGACGAGCAGGATCGGCTTGTCCAGGAACAGCAGCAGCATCGGCGGGAACGTGAGCCACAGGATGTACCAGCGGTAGTAGGTGCCGCCCGCGCCCCGGCGCCGGTCGTCGGCGGGCAGGTTGCGCATGGTGGCCACGAAGTCGGCGAACATGAGCGACACGCCGTGCCAGACCCCGATCACCGACGAGAACGTCGCCGCGAAGAAGCCCACCAGGAACAGCGGCGCCATGAAGGCGCCGTACCGCTGGGCCAGCACGTCCGCGACGTCGACCAGCCCCTGCTCGCCGTCGGCCACGGCCAGGCCGGCCGAGTACAGCAGCTCCGAGCCCACGATCAGCATGGAGATCACGAAGACGCCGGACATCACGTACGCCCAGGCGTTGTCGAGGCGCATCACGCGCATCCACCGTGGCGTGTCCCAGCCCTTCTCGGTGAGCCAGTAGCCGTAGGCGGCCAGGGTGATCGTGCCGCCGACGCCGCCCGCGAGGCCGAGCGTGTTCAGCACGGCACCCTCCGGGATGATCGGCACGAGGCCGGCCGCGATCTCACCCAGGTTGGGCGTGGTCAGCACCGCCGAGCCCACGACGGTCACGAACATGACGCCGATGAGGACCGCCATGACGTTCTCGAACGGCTTGTACTTGCCGAACCAGACCAGCAGCAGGCCGGCGACGCCGGCCAGCATGGCCCAGTACCGCACCTCGACCCCGGGGAACAGCCCGTTCAGCGCCAGGCCGACGCCGGACATCGCCGCCGCGCCGTAGCTGAAGCCCCACACCACCACGTAGACGCCGAAGTAGACGACGGCCCACAGGCCGAGCGACTTCCAGCCGTCGAAGATGGTGCGGCCTGTCGCGAGCGTCCAGCGGCCCGCGCCCTCGACCAGCGCGATCTTGACGACGACGCCGAGGATCACCGCCCACAGCAGCGCGTACCCGTAGTTGCTGCCGGCGACCATGGTGGCGACGAGGTCACCGGCGCCGATGCCGGTCGCCGCCACGACGAGGCCGGGACCGATGATCCGCCAGCGAGGCTTCTCGACCGCGCCCTCGTACCCGGCCTCAGCCGTCGCCTCCGTGCCGCCTTGGCGCAAAGTGACCTCATTGTCCTTTTCCATGGCGTGACTCTACCCAGAGGATTCACCCGCCGGAAAGCCTGCGCCCGGCCGCGTCGCGAGGGCGTGGACCGTGTCACCGAGGTTTAACAGGACTGCAACACATTGCATACACACAGTTGAATCAACGAGTGATTGTATGCAATCGTCCCTGTCAGACCCGGATTGGATTCTCCCAGTGCGCACTCCTCCGCCGCGGCTGCGCGGCCCGCTCGCCCCCGCCGCCGGTCTCCTGGCCGCGGCCCTCGTCCTGTCCGGGTGCCAGGAGGTGCAGACCAGCACCGGACCCGCCCAGGAGACGGCCGACGTCACCGGCACCTCCCTGGAGGGCCGCACGATCACCGAGGGCGGCGACCTCGTCATGGCGCTGTCCGCCGAGCCCGACGTGCTCGACCCCACGACCTCCTCGTCGCTCTACACGCGCTACGTCATGGAGACGATGTGCGAGAAGCTCTACGACATCGACGAGGCCGGCGAGATCGTCCCGATGCTGGCCACGGAGCTCCCGGAGGTCTCGCAGGACGGTCTCACGGTCACGTTCCCGCTCAAGGAGGGCGTGCAGTTCGCCGACGGCACCCCCTTCGACGCCGACGCCGTCAAGACCTCGATCGAGCGCCACCTCACCAAGGAGGACTCGTCCCGGCGCAGCGAGCTCGGCCCGATCACCGAGGTGACGGCCGTGGACGAGCACACCGTCGAGATCGACTACGAGACGCCGTTCGCCCCGCTCACCGCGGTCCTGGCCGACCGGGCCGGCATGATCATGTCGCCCACGGAGCTGGAGAAGGCCGGCGACGACTTCGGCGAGCACCCCGTGTGCGTGGGCGCCTTCAAGTTCGTCGAGCGCGTGCCCCAGACGTCCATCACCGTCGAGCGCGACCCCCTGTACTACGACGCCGAGAACGTGCACCTGGACTCGATCACCTACCGCATCATCACGGACGCGAGCATCCGCGCCGCGAACCTGCGCTCCGGCGACGTGCAGGTGGCCGACACGATCTCGACCCAGGACCTCGGCGAGCTGGAGAACGACGAGAACGTCGGGCTCCTGGAGGTCGGCTCGCTGGGCTACCAGGCGATGACGGTCAACGTGGGCAACACCGACGGCGTCGGCAACCCGCCCGGCCAGATCGACACGCCGATCGCCACGGACCCGCGCGTGCGCCAGGCGCTGTCGATGGCGGTGGACCGCGAGCAGCTCGTGAAGTCGGTCTTCAACGACCGGTTCGACCCGGCCTGCTCCCCCATCTCCCCCGCGTCGCCGTTCAGCACCGACGCGAGCGAGGCCTGCCCGGAGCACGACCCTGAGGGTGCCAGGGCGCTCCTGGAGGAGGCGGGCGTGGAGGTGCCGTACGAGATCGAGATGAAGGTGACCAACACCCCCGACACCCTGCGCCTCGCGCAGGCCGTCCAGGCGTCGGTGGCCGACGGCGGCTTCGAGCTGACGATCGTGCCCGTCGAGTACTCCTCGCTGCTGGAGGTCCAGGAGCAGGGCGACTTCGACCTGCTGCAGCTCGGCTGGTCGGGCCGCGTGGACCCGCACGGCAACATGTACAACTTCCTGTCCACGGGCGCCGGCAACAACTACTCCGGGTACAGCAACCCCGAGGTCGACGACCTGCTCACCGAGGCGGCCACCGTGATCGACCCGGCCGAGCGCGCCGACCTGTACGGGCAGGTCGTCACCCAGGTCCAGGAGGACGCCCCGATCATCTACCTCTACCGGACGCGCAACCTGACCGGCCACGCCGACGAGGTCGCGGGCATCTCCACCTACGCCGACGGCGTGGTGCGGCTCAGCCACGCCGCGTTCGTCGAGGCAGGCGAAGGCTGAGGATGCGTCGTTACCTCCTCGTCCGCCTCGGCCAGTCGGCGGTCACGCTCCTGCTGGCGTCGATGGTCATCTTCCTGGGCGTGCGCCTGCTGCCCGGCGACCCCGCGCTCGCGATGGCGGGCGAGGAGGCCACGCCGGAACGGCTCGCGATGATCCGCGCCGACCTGGGCCTGGACCAGCCGGTCTGGGTGCAGTACGGGAGGTTCCTCGCCGAGGTCGCCTCGGGCGACCTCGGCGAGTCCACCCGTACCGGGGCCTCGGTCGCCGACATGATCGGTGCCACGCTGCCCGTGACCCTCTGGCTGTCCCTGTACGCGATCGTCGTCGCCGTCGTGACCGGCGTCGCGCTCGGTCTGCTCGCGGAGCGCTACCGCGGGCGCTGGCCCGAGTGGATGGCGAACGCAGCGGCCCTGACCAGCCTGTCCGTGCCGAACTTCTGGCTCGGCATGCTCGCCATCCTGTACCTGTGCGTGGGTCTGGGGCTGTTCCCGGCGTCGGGCTATGTGCCGTTGATGCAGGACCCGCTGGGCTGGCTGCTGCACCTCACCTTGCCCGCCCTGATCCTCGGCACCGGGCTGGCCGCCGTCATCATGCGGCAGACCCGCGCGTCCATGATCGAGGCCATGCGCACCGACTACGTGCGCACCGCCCGCGCCAAGGGCCTGGGCCGCTCCCGGGTGCTGCTGCGGTACGGGCTGCGCAACTCCCTGATCGTCGTGGTGACGATCGCCGGGCTCCAGCTCGGCGGGCTCATCTCCGGGGCCGTGGTGACCGAGCAGATCTTCGCCCTGCCCGGCTTCGGCAAGCTCACGCTCGACGCCGTCTTCCAGCGTGACTACCCGGTCATCCAGGCCGTCGTCGTGCTCACCACGGTGGGATACGTGCTGGTCAACCTGGCCGTGGACGTCCTGTACTCCGTCATCGACCCCCGGATCCGGGTGGGAGGCCGCTCATGACCGTTATCGAGCACAGCGATCTCGCGCCCGAGCCGGCGCCCGCCGTCGTCGGCCCGCGACGCCTGCTGTCCCGGCTGCGCACGCCGCAGGCGATCACGGGCGCCGCGATGCTCGCCGTCGTCGTGCTGGCCGGGCTGCTCGCGCCCCTGCTGGCGCCGCACGGACCCGCCGAGGTGCACTTCGACGCACCGTTCCAGGTGCCCGGCACGGTGGGTTACGCGCTCGGCACCGACGACCTGGGCCGCGACATCCTGTCCCGGATGATGTACGGCATCCGGGCCTCGCTCATGGTGGGGGTCGTGGCGGTGGGCCTCGCCGTCGTCGTCGGCACGCCGCTCGGGCTGGCCGCCGGGTACTGGCGGTGGCTGGACGGGCCCGTCTCCCGCCTGACCGACGTGACCCTGGCGTTCCCGTTCCTCATCCTCGCGGTGGGGCTGGCCGCCATCAACGGGCCGAGCCTGGCCGGGGCCGCGATCTCGCTCGGCATCGCGCAGGTGCCCACCATGGTGCGCGTGGTGCGGGCGGAGACGCTGCGGCTGGCGGAGAGCCCGTTCGTGCTGGCCGCCACCGCGATGGACGCGTCCGGTCCGCGGATCCTGGCCCAGCACATCCTGCCCAACTGCCTGTCCGCGATCATCGTCCAGGCCACGGTCATCATGCCGACGGCGGTGCTGGGCGAGGCCGTGCTCTCGTTCCTGGGGCTCGGCATCCAGCCGCCCACGCCGAGCCTGGGCATCATGCTCTCGGACGCGCAGCAGTACCTGGGCCGCGCGCCCACCGCGGCGCTGTTCCCCGGTCTCGCGATCGTGGCGCTGTGCCTCGGCTTCAACCTCCTCGGGGACGCCCTGCGCGACGCCCTCGACCCGACCACCGACCGTAAGTGAGCGTCATGACGTCCTTCACCCCGCCCGCAGCCGCCGCCACCCGACCCGATCTCAAGGGCACCTTCGGGATGGTGGGGTCCACGCACTGGATCGCCACGGCGAGCGCCCAGGCCGTCCTGGAGCGCGGCGGCAACGCCTTCGACGCCGCGGTCGCGGGCGCCTTCGTGCTCCATGTCGTGGAGCCGCACCTGAACGGGCCCGGCGGTGACATGACCGGCGTCTTCGTGACGGCGGACGAGCCGGCGCACCCGCGGGTGCTGGTGGGCCAGGGCCCGGCACCCGCCGGCGCGACCATCGAGCACTACCGGTCCGAGGGCCTCGACCTGGTGCCCGGCTCGGGGGCGCTGGCCGCGGCGGTGCCGGGCAGCGTGGACGCCTGGCTGCTGCTCCTGCGCGACCACGGCACGTGGGACCTGGGCGACGTGCTGGCCTACGCGATCGGGTACGCCCGCGACGGGCACCCGGTGCTCGGCCGGGTCAGCGCGACCGTCGCCCTGGTCGCCGACCTGTTCCGCGACCACTGGCCCACCTCGGCCGCCCGCTGGCTGCCCGACGGCGAGGTACCCGCCCCGGGAACGATCGTCACCAACCCGGAGTACGCCGACCTGCTGGACGCCGTGGTCGCCGCCGGTTCCGGGGCCACGGACCGGGCCGAGGCCATCGACCTGGCGCGCGCCGCCTGGCGCGAGCGCGTGGGCGCGGCCGTCGAGGAGTTCGTCGCCACGCCGCACCGGCACGCCGACGGCGCCGACCACGCGGGCGTCATGACCGCCGCTGACGTGGCGGCGTTCGAGGCGTCCTACGAGGACGCGACCACCGTGACCTTCCGCGGGTACACGATCGCCAAGACCGGCGCGTGGGGCCAGGGCCCCGCGCTGCTGGCCACGCTGAAGATCCTGGAGGGGATGGACGACGCCGCCCTGGACCCGTCCACGGAGCTCGGCGCCCACACGGTCCTGGAGGCGCAGAAGCTCGCGATGGCCGACCGCGACGTCTGGTACGGCGACCCGGCGGCCGACGACGTGCCGCTGGCATACCTGCTGAGCGAGGAGTACGCGGCGCGGCGCCGGGCGCTGATCGCGGACACCGCGAGCCACGAGGTGCGTCCGGGTGACGTGCCGGGCCGCCCGACGCCGCCCGTGCCGGTGCTGCGCACCGAGTACGCCACGAGCGCGCCTGCCGGGTCGCTGCCGGGTGCGCCGGGCGGCGGGGCGGCCGCAGGAGTGGGCGAGCCGACGGTGGAGGTCTCGACGGACCCGGCCCGCGGCGCGGAGCCCGACTCCCCCGAGCACACCGGCGCCACCCGCGGCGACACCTGTCACATCGACGTCGTGGACCGCTGGGGCAACATGGTCTCGGCCACGCCGTCGGGCGGCTGGCTGCAGTCCTCCCCCACGGTGCCCGGCCTCGGCTTCTGCCTGGGCACGCGGCTCCAGATGACGTGGCTGGACGAGGCGTCGCCGTCGGCCCTGACGCCCGGGCGGCGGCCGCGCACCACGCTGACGCCCACGCTCGTGCTGCGCGACGGCGAGCCGCTGATCGCGCTCGGCTCCCCCGGCGGCGACCAGCAGGACCAGTGGCAGCTCCTGTTCCTGCTCCGCGTGCTGGTGGGCGGGTACACGCCACAGCAGGCGATCGACGCGCCCGCCCTGCACACGACGTCGTTCCCCGGTTCCTTCTGGCCCCGCACGTGGACGCCGGGCGGCGCCGTGGTCGAGGACCGGCTGGGCGACGACGTCATCGCGGGCCTGGAGCGCCGCGGCCACGTCGTGACCCGCGCCGGGGACTGGGCGCTCGGCCGCCTGTCCGCCGTCACGCGGGACCCCGCCACCGGCCTCCTGGGGGCCGCCGCCAACCCGAGAGGGGCACAGGGCTATGCCGCAGGACGTTGACGCCGCACCGCTCCTGTCCGTCCGCGGACTGAACGTGTCCTACGGCGACACGCCGGTCGTGGGGGGGGGGGGGGGGGGGGGCGGGGGGGGGGGGGGGGGGGGGGGGGGGGGGGGGGGGGGGGCGGGGGCGGGGGCGGGGGGGGGGGGCGCCCGCGGGCCCCGCGCGCGCGGCCGCGGGGGGCGCCCCCCCCCCGGCCGCCCGGGGGGGGGGGGCGGGGGGGGCCCCCCCCCCCCGCGGGGGCGGGGCGCGCCGCCCCCCCCCCCGCCCCCCGCGGCGAGCGGGTGGCGATCGTGGGCCAGTCCGGCTCGGGCAAGTCCACGGTGGTCGCCGCGCTCCTGCGGCTGCTGCCCGGTGCAGGCCGCATCACGGGCGGCACGATCCAGCTCGACGGCGAGGACCTCGCCGCGGCCGGCGAGGCGCGCATGCGCACCGTCCGCGGCAGCCGGATCGCGCTGGTGCCGCAGGACCCGGGGACCAACCTCAACCCGGCCATGCGCGTGGGCGACCAGGTGGCCGACGCGCTGCGGGCCGACGGCCTGCGGGGCGCCGCCGTGCGCCGGCGCGTGGTCGAGCTGCTCGACGAGGCCGGCGTGCCCGAGCCGGAGCGGCGTGCCCGGCAGTTCCCGCACGAGTTCTCCGGCGGCATGCGGCAGCGGGTGCTCATCGCGACGGCGCTCGCGCGCGCCCCGGAGCTGCTGCTGGCGGACGAGCCGACCTCCGCCCTGGACGTCACCGTGCAGCGGCGCATCCTCGACCACCTGGTGGCGCTCGCCGAGGCGCACGGCACGGCGATGGTGCTGGTCACGCACGACCTGGGGCTGGCCGCCGACCGCGCGGACCGGGTGATCGTCATGCTCGACGGGCGGATCGTCGAGCAGGGCACGCCCGAGCAGGTGCTGCGTGCCCCGCAGCACGAGTACACCCGGCGGCTCGTCGCCGCGGCGCCCGCCGTCGTCGCCCGCACCGAGGAGCGGACGGCGCCGGCCGGGGGCGTGGGCGACCGGGGCGAGGACGACGCCGTGGTCACCGTGCGCGACCTGGTCAAGGAGTACCGGGTGCGCGGGCGCGGCGGAGTGCTGCGCGCCGCCGACCACGTGACGTTCGCGGTACCCCGCGGCGGCACGACGGCACTGGTGGGCGAGTCGGGCTCGGGCAAGACGACCGTCTCACGCATCCTGCTCGGCCTGGAGACGCCGACCTCGGGCGAGGCCCTGGTGCACGTGCGGGGCGCCGAGGGGCGCAGCATCGCCGGGGCGTCGCGCGCGCAGCGGCGGGAGCTGCGGCGCCGGGTGCAGCCGGTCTTCCAGGACCCGTACGCGTCGCTCGACCCGACGCACACCGTGGAGCGGGTGATCGACGAGCCCCTGCGGATCTTCGGCATCGGGGACCGGGCGTCCCGCGCGGCGCGGGTCGCCGAGCTGCTGGACCAGGTGGCGCTGCCGCGCGACGTCGCCCAGCGGCACCCGGGCGCGCTGTCCGGAGGGCAGCGCCAGCGGGTGGCCATCGCGCGGGCGCTGGCCCCCGGGCCGGAGCTGCTGGTGCTCGACGAGGCCGTCTCGGCGCTCGACGTGCTGGTCCAGGAGCAGATCCTGGACCTGCTGGCTGACCTGCAGGAACGGCTCGGCGTGTCGTACCTGTTCATCAGCCACGACCTCGCGGTGGTGCGCGGCATAGCGGATAATGTGGTGGTACTGCGGCAAGGCCGCGTCGAGGAGCAGGGGTCCGTCGACGACGTGTTCCACGCACCGCGTGCCGACTACACCCGAGACCTGCTAGGAGCCATCCCCGGTGCCGCCTTCGCCCGATGAGCCCGCGCTCGCCGTCCCTGCCGAACCTGCCGGGCCCGCCGGGCCCGTGAGGCCGGTGTCGGTCCAGGACGCGATCCGGCGCGACATCATCGCGGGCGTGCTGACGCCCGGCGCCCGGGTCACCGAGGCCTCGCTGGCCCAGCGGTACGACGTCTCCCGGGTCCCGGTCCGGGAGGCGCTGCGGGGGCTGGAGAGCGAGGGGTTCATCGACTCCCGCCCGCACGTCGGTTCCCGGGTCGCGCCCATCCCGGCGGGCGACGCCGACGACCTCTTCGCGGTGCGCGAGGCGCTGGAGGTGGCCACCGCGCGCGGGGCCGCCCGCCGGGCGGCGGCGCTGTACTCGGGCGACGAGAGCCCCGAGGACTGGTGGCGCATCCGCCGGGAGATCGCCGGCCTGCTCGACGCCGGGGACGCGCACGTGGCGGCCGACGACCTGGACCCGCTGGTCGCGATCAACGACCAGATCCACATCGCGATCTCCGAGCTCAGCGGCAGCGCCACCCTGACGCGGCTGCTGCGCCAGCTCTCGTGGAAGATCGAGTGGCTCTACGCCGCGGACATGCAGTCACGGGGCAAGCGCCTCTGGCCCGACCACCGCGTGATCGTGGGCGCCATCGACGCCGGCGACGGCGAGCGGGCCGCCGAGCTCATGGCCGCGCACGTGCGGGAGTCCCGCATCGGGTACCTGCTGCGGTACGGCGTCACGACGCCGAGCTCCGACCCCGAGGTGGCGGCCGAGGTGGCCCGGCGGTCAGCGACCGCCTGACCGGCTCAGCCCGAACATCCGCCGGGGCGCGAGCGACCGCAGCAGGGCGTCGAGCGCCGGGCCGTCCCGTTCCACGTCGAACACGTAGTCCGCGTGGAACGGGTTGTAGGCCGGGGCCGGGCCGTCCGCGCCGTCCTCGCCCTCCCCGGGGGGCACGGGGTCGCACCAGAAGTAGTGCAGGTCGCCCCCGTACAGGGCCGCGATGTGGTACTCGTTCGTGGCCCAGTAGCTCTTGGAGGCCAGCACGACGCGCGTGGCCGGGCCCGCCGAGAACACCGTGTTGATCAGTCCCGAGCCGGCATACCCGGCGATCGTGGTCACGGTCGAGAACAGCCGGGCCTGGTCGGGCAGCGTGAGGTCCTCGGGGTAGACCACCGTGAAGCCGGCCTTGCGGAACCGCCGCTCCACCTCGTCGCCGTTGAGGCAGCGCCGGCGCGCCGCGGCACGCCGCGAGACGAACACCCGCTGCGGCAGGGGGTCGTCCCCCGCCCGCGGCAGCAGGCCGGCCACCACCCGCGCCCAGACGTCACGCGCCACCGGGCTGAGGAACTGCGGCTGCTGGAACGCCTGGGTCGCCGTGACCAGCCGCTCGGCACGGACCGGGCCGGTGATCACGTGGACCCGTTCGGGACCGATGCCGAACGCCGCCAGGAGCTCGTACGTGTAGCCGGGCACCTCGCCGGTCTCCGTGCTCGGGCTGAGGAGCACCTTGAGGTCGGGGTACTCGGCCAGCGCCGCGTCCCAGGCCCACAGCTTGGACAGGTCGTGCGTGATGACGTGCCCGTAGTGGCCGGGCACCTGGTTGTCCAGGTGGTAGTAGGTGCCCGGCAGGTCGGCGGGCGCGCCGTCGTCCGCCTCGAGCGCGGAGAAGTCGTGACCGTGGTACCGCATGCCGAACGTCTTGCGCGCCGGCTGCCAGGGCAGGAAGTAGGACGTGGGCAGCAGCAGCCGCTCCAGCACCGCGACCTGCTGCGGGGCCACCAGCACGTGGTCGTAGGCCGTGCAGGTGAGCTCGCCCACCTCGATGGTCCCGCTCAGGCGCTCGGCGGCGAGCCCGGCGTCGCTGGACCAGACGGTCGACGCGGACTCGTGCCGTTCCGGCGCGACGCGCGCGATCACCCGCGGTTCGACGCCCCGGGCCGCGAGAGCCACCCGGGTGTCGTCCACGCCGAGCTTGATCACGTGCTCCCCGCTCTTGCGCAGCACGAGCAGCTCCTCGTCGACGGCGACGCCCGCCAGCGCGCGCCCGAGGCCCAGCTCGAGGGCCGTGCTCAGGGCGCGCCGCCGCGGCGTCGGCAGGGCCCGGCGGCGGGCGAGCTCGCGGACCTCGTCGACCAGGTCGCCGTCCTCGGGCCGGTGCCCGGGCTCCTGGCGCGTGACGTACCGGCCGCCGTCGGCCAGGGTGAGGAACGCGCGGTGGAACGTGGCGCGGACGGCCTCCGGCCGGCCGGCACGCAGGTCGACGACAAGGTCGGCCGGCACCAGGCCGGCGAGGGCGAGCAGCACGTCGTGGTCGTCGTCGAACCGCAGCAGACCGAAGGCCGGGTTCCGCACGTCGGGCAGCCACCCCTCGGACAGGACCGTGAGGTCCGCACCGGGGTAGCGCTCCCGGACGCGGCGGCCCAGGACGACCGGGCGGTCGTCGCAGATCAGGACGAGGGTGCGGACCTCCGTGGGGGCGACTGCTCGTTCCAGGGTGTCGAGCAGCCGGCGGGTGACGGCCGGCTGCTCGCGCTCCGAGCCGGTTTCGGGATCGCTCATCGGTACCTTCGGGCAGGGGACGCCGGACCGGGCTCGGCCGGCCCGCCCATCGTCCGTCGGGCCCTGCCGACCCGCCACAGCAGCCCGTGAAGAGGCCGGCCCCGAGGTCAGAGCGCCCGGTGCGTCCAGCGGCCCGACAGGAGCGTGCCCGCCACCGGCATCTCCCGGAGCGCCACCGCGGCAGTCTCCGCACCGGCCGTCAGCGGGTCGGCGTCCAGCACCACCAGGTCGGCGGGTGCTCCCGCCGTCGGGCGCAGGCCGCGGCCGTCGGTGGAGGCCGCCAGGGCGGTCGCCAGGCCGATTCGCTGCTCGGGGTGCCAGGCCGGACGGCCGTCGCGCGTGCGGCGCACGGCCGCCGCGACCGCGATCCACGGGTCGAGGGGTGCCACCGGCGCGTCCGAGCCGAGAGCCAGCACGGCCCCGGCGCCGGCCAGGGCGCCGTACGGGAAGGCGCGGCCGGTGCGGCCGGCCCAGTGCCGGTCGGCGACGTCGCGGTCGTCCAGGGCGTGCTCGGGCTGGACGGACGCGACGACGCCGAGCTCGGCGAAGCGCGCCAGGTCGGCGTCGTCGAGGAGCTGCGCGTGCTCGACCGAGCCGCGTGCCCCCGAGGCGGCGAAGGCGTCCAGGGCGAGGGTGTTGGCGTGGTCGCCGATCGCGTGGATGGCACAGCGCAGGCCGCCGGCGTGGGCGCGCCGCATGAGCGGGACCAGCTCGGCCGGCGGCACGGAGAGGATCCCGTGCGCCTCGGGCCCGGTCAGGCCCGGGTAGGGATCGTGGCAGTAGGCGGTGCGGGTGTTGAGCGAGCCGTCGGTCACCACCTTGTACGGCCCCTGCTCCAGCAGCCCGCCGGTACCGGGCAGCACGTCGCCGGTGCGCAGTCCCTCCGCGAGCACGTCGTCCAGCCAGGACGTCCAGACACCGGCGCGCACGCGCAGGCCGTCGAACCCGGCACGGAACCGGCGCCGCCAGGCCGTCAGGTTGTCGGTGATCTCCAGGTCGACGACGCCGACCACGCCACGTGCGGCCGCTGCCGCGGCGGCGTCGGCCACCCAGGCGTCCGCGAGGTGGTCCGGCACCCGGTCCACGGCGGCGGCCAGCGGCAGCCACTCGGCCTCGCGCAGGACCCCGGTCGGGTGGGTCCCGACACCCACGAACCGCAGCCCGGCCGTGCTGAGCCAGGCGCAGTGCAGGTCGCCGGACACGAGCACGACGGGCACCTCGCCCACCGCCTCGTCGAGCAGCGCGGCGGTGGGGACGTCGGGCCACAGCGCGTCCCGGAACCCGTAGCCGACCAGCGCCGTGCCGGGCTCGGGCGGCCGCTGCGCGAGCCGGTCGCGCACCAGCGCGACGACCTCAGCCGCCGATCCCGCGCCCGACAGGTCGAGCCGGCGCCGCACCAGCGCCCACTGGGTGAGGTGCACGTGCGCGTCCCACAGGCCGGGCAGGACGAACCGCCCGCCGAGATCGACCCGCTCCACCCCGCTGTCACCCGGCCGTCCGGCCGCCGCGACACCCGCAACCACCCCGTCCCGGACCAGCACGTCCACGAGCCCGTCCGCGGGGCCGTCCCCCACCAGGCGGGCGTTCGTCAGGAGCAGAGCCGTCATGGCGCGTCCGCCGGGCGGCGGGCCAGCTCCGCGCGGACCTCGTCCGCGAGCGCCGGCTGCGCGTAGTGCGGGTCCGTCTCCAGCGCCGCCACGACCCGTTCCACCACCTCGCGCGGCTTGTCCTGGCTCAGCTTGGCCTTGCCCTGCCAGCGGACGACGCGCAGGCGGAACCCGGCGGCGCCCTTGGCGATGCGGTGCGCGTACTCCTCGACGGCGGGGAGCCGCACGGGCTCGGGCATGACGGACTCGTACCGGTCGACGGTGTCGGACAGCACGGCGTACGTCTCCTGCGGCCCGAGCAGCTCGACGGTGCAGTACAGGTGCACCGCGAGGTAGTCCCAGGTGGGTACGGCCGGCGTCATCGCGTACCAGCCGGGCGAGACGTAGCCGTGCGGGCCCTGGACGACCAGCAGCGACTCGCGGCCGCTGTCGAGCGAGTGGAGCACCTCGTCGGGCCGGCCGACGTGGGTGAGCAGGCTCATCGGCTCGCCCGGCGCCGTCTCCTCCAGCAGCACGGGCAGGTGGGAGGCGACCGGGGCGCCGTCGTCGGCCACGGAGACGAGGGTGGCCCAGCCGTGGTCGCGGACGAGGTCGCGCACGCGGGCCTCGTCCTGGATCTCGTAGTCGCTCGTGTGGATCACAGGGGTATCGAACCACTCCCGGGGGGCCTGGACGTGTGACCGCCGCGTAAAACTTTCATTTCCTTCTGAAACTTCATTGACCTTGATCGGCGAGGTGCGCTCAACTGTTCGGCACCCGAGCTGGACCCGGTGCGCGAGAGCGCACTACCCGTGGAGGAACCATGAACCCGAGACACCGGCCGCTCCCCCCTCTGGCGACCGTCCTCGCGCTGACGCTGGCCCTGTCCGCCTGCGGCACGGCCGGAGCCGACGACGACGCCGGCACCGGCGGCGGCGGATCGATCAGCGTCGCCGTCACCGACCCGCTGCAGACGATCCCCGCCCGCCAGACCGTGGCCTACGACCTGAACATGGCCGTCTGGTCACCCCTGACCTGGGTCGACGCCGACGGTGAGCTCACCTACGTGGCCGCCGAGTCCATCGAGTCGGACGACGCCACCACCTGGACGGTCACGCTGCGCGACGGCTGGACGTTCCACGACGGCACGCCGGTCACCGCCCAGTCGTACGTCGACTCCTGGAACGCCGTCGCCTACGGGCCGGACGCGTTCGAGAACTCGGGCCAGCTCGCCGGGATCACGGGGTACGACGACCTGAACCCCGCCGAGGGCGAGCCGAAGACCACCGAGATGTCCGGCCTGGAGGTGACGGGCGACCTGACCTTCACGGTGACGCTGGAGGGCCCGGACGGCCAGTTCCCGATGCAGGTCAGCCAGGCGCAGACCGCCATGTACCCGATGCCCGCCTCCGCCCTGGAGGACATGGACGCCTACAACCGGCACCCCGTGGGCAACGGCCCGTTCGCCGTGGTGGGTGACTACGTGGAGAACGAGCCCATCGAGACCGAGGCGTACGCGGACTACCAGGGCCCGGAGCCGACGGTCGACGCCATCACGTTCGTGCCCTACGCCGACGCCACCACCGCGTACACCGACGTCCAGGCGGGCAACATCGACGTCGCGAGCGTTCCGGCGGCGCGCCTGCCGCAGGCCTCCGCCGACTTCGGCGACCGCCTGTACACGTTCGACGCCCCGGGCATCTCCTACCTCGGCCTGCCGCTGTGGGACGAGCGGTACTCCGACGTGCGGGTGCGCCAGGCCATCTCCATGGCCATCGACCGCGACACCATCTCCGAGGTGGTCTACGGCGGCCTGTACACACCGGCCACCGCGTTCACGCCGGCCGTCGAGGCGGGCACGCCCGAGGGCATCTGCGGCGAGTTCTGCGAGTACGACCCGACCGCCGCCAAGGCGCTGCTGGACGAGGCCGGCGGGTTCGACGGCACCATCGACATCTACTTCCCGGGCGGCATCGGGCTCGACGAGCTGTACAAGGCCATCGCCAACCAGCTGCGGCAGAACCTGGGCGTCGAGGCCGTCGCCACGCCGAGCGCCGACTGGGCCGAGTTCTCCGAGAAGCGCACGGCCGGCGACATCGACGGGCCGTTCTTCTCCCGCTGGGGCGCTCTCTACCCCAGCCAGCAGAACACGCTGCGCTCGTTCTACGTCGAGAACGGCGGCTGCCCCAACTGCATCCCCTACTACGAGGACGACGTGGCCGACCTGATCGCGGCCGCCGACGCCGAGGCGGACCCGGACGCGGCGGCCGAGGCGTACGCGGCGGTGCAGGAGCGCCTCCTGGCGGACTTCCCCGCGCCCCCGCTGTTCTTCGAGACGTACTCCTACGTCACCTCCGAGCGGGTCGCCGAGCTGCCGACGTCGGCGGTCGGCAACCCGACGTTCTCCGCCGTCGTGCTCGCCGAGGGCGCATGAGCCGCCCGCTGACCGACGGGGGTCTCGACGCGGGCCTGCTCGACGACGTGCTCGACCGGGCCCGCGCCGTCCCCCCGACCACCGACTTCCCCACCGTCGACGCCTTGCTGGACTGGTTCGCGGCCCTGGCCGACGACCACCCGGCGGTCGTCCGGCGGCGGCGCGTGGGCACGTCGCGGCTCGGGGAGCCGATCGAGATGTTCTCGGTGGGCGACGGGCCGCGGCCGCACCTGCTGTTCGCGGGCGTGCACCCCAACGAGCCCATCGGGTTCCGCACGCTGCAGCACCTGGCCGCCGAGCTGGTGGCCGACCCTGGGCTGCGCGCGGCCACGGACGCCACGTGGCACCTCGTGCCCTGCATCGACCCGGACGGCACCCGGCTCAACGAGTCCTGGTTCGGCGACCCCGCCGACCGGGCCGCCTACGCGCGGGGCTTCTACCGCCCCGCGCCGGCGGAACAGGTGGAGTGGACGTTCCCGTTCGCCTACGAGGACGCGTACTTCGACGACGTGATCCCGGAGACCCAGGCGCTCATGCGCCTGATCGACGAGCTGCGCCCGGAGCTGATGGTCAGCCTGCACAACGCGGAGCTCGGCGGCGTGTACTACTACCTCAGCGAGGACCTGCCCGACGCCGTCGGGCCGCTGCACGCCGTGCCCGCGGCGCTGGGCCTGCCGCTCGACACGGGTGAGCCGGAGTCGCCGGCGCTGGAGCTGCTCGCCCCGGCGGTGTACCGCGCGGGCTCGACCCGGGACGAGTACGACTACCTGAAGTCGCTCGGCCTCGACGCCGCGTCGCTGGTCGGCGGCGAGGGGTCGGCGGCCTACGCCCGGCGGCACGGCACGGTCACCCTGATCGCCGAGCTGCCGTACTGGTCGCACCCGTCGGCGGACGACACGAGCGAGACGTCCGCCGACTACGCCGACGTCGTCCGGGCCAAGGCCGAGGCGCTCGTCGAGCTCGGCACCACCCTGACGGGGCTCCTGGACGAGGCCCGGGACGACCTCACGCTGCGCAGCCCGTTCCTGCGGGCCAGCGAGGCGTTCGTGCCGATGATGACCCAGTCCGGCACCAGCGAGCTCGCCCGCGCCGCCCGGCTGCCGGCACGACCCGCGACCGGCGCCGAGGTGTTCAGCAGCGAGGAGGTGGTGCGGATGTTCCGGCTGCGGTTCGGCGGCATGCTCGTCCGCGCGCTGGAGGCACAGGCCGGGGCCGGTCTCGCCACGGCCCGGCTGCGCCGCGTGCACACCCGGGCCCGGGCGGTCTACGACGCGTGGCTCGCCGACGCACAGGCCGTGACCGGCCTGGAGGTGCTGCCGGTCGAGCGGCTCGTGGGCGTGCAGTACGGCGCCACGCTCGCCGTGTCGCACGTGCTCGCCGCCCGGGACGGCCGGGCGGGCACCGGGGGCGGACGCCGATGACCCGGCGCATCGCCCGGCGTCTGGTGGACCTGCTCGTGGTCTTCCTCGGCGTGACGCTGATCATCTACCTCATGGTGTTCGCCCTGCCCGGGGACCCGATCGCCGCGCTCGGCGGGGACCGGCCCCTGGCACCGAACGTGGTGGCCGAGCTGCGCGAGCGGTACCACCTGGACGAACCCGTGCTCCAGCAGTACCTGCGCTACCTCGGCGGGCTGCTCCAGGGCGACCTCGGCACCACGTTCCAGGGCCAGTCCGTGGCCGACCGGATGGCGCTGCGCTGGCCCGTCACCATCACGCTGGCCCTGACCGCCTGGGGCATCGAGGTGCTCCTCGGCGTGCTGCTCGGCCTGTTCGCCGGTCTGCGGGCTGGCACCGCCGGCGACCGCCTCGTGCTGGCCGGCACCGTGGTGGCCACCTCGATCCCCGTGTTCGTGCTGGCCGTGTCCGCGCAGCTCTGGCTCGGCGTGGAGCTCGGCTGGTTCCCCGTCGCGGGCACCGGCGAGGGCTGGCCGACGGCGTACCTGCTGCCCGCCGCGGTCGTCGCCGTGTTCGGGCTCGCCTCCGTGGCCCGGCTCATGCGTGGCTCCGTCATGGAGACGCTCCGCACCGACTTCGTGCGCACGCTGCGGGCCAAGGGCCTGCGCGAGCGCCAGGTGGTCGGGGTGCACGTGCTGCGCAGCTCGTCGATCCCCGTGCTCACCTTCCTCGCGATCGACCTCGGCTACCTGCTGGGCGGCACCGTCGTCGTGGAGGGCGTGTTCAACCTGCCCGGTGTCGGGCAGCTCCTGTTCCAGGCGATCCGCGCGCACGAGGGACCCACCATCGTCGGGGTGTCCACGGCGCTGATCCTCGTGTTCCTGCTGACCAACCTGCTCGTCGACCTGCTCGCCTCCGTCCTCGACCCGAGGATCCGCCATGACTGAACCGCTGCGTGAACCCCTGACCGAACCCTCTGCTCCCGGGGACGCGCCGGCCGCCGTGCGCCGCGGTGCCTGGCGCACCCTGCGCCGTCGGCCCCTGTTCTGGGTGGCCGCGGGCGTGCTGGTCGTGCTCGCGCTGGTCGCCCTGGTCCCGTCGGCGTTCGCCGGCTGGTTCGGCCACCCCGACCCGCGGGCCTGCGACCTGGCCGCGAGCGCCCAGCCGCCCGGCGCCGGCCACGTGCTCGGCACGGACGTGCAGGGCTGCGACGTGTGGGCGAACGTCGTGTACGGCACCCGCGCGTCCCTCACCGTCGGGCTGCTGTGCACCGCCCTCGCCCTGCTCGTCGCGCTCGTGGTCGGCACCCTGGCCGGGTACTACGGCGGCGTGCTGGACCGGGTGGTCGCCCGGCTGACCGACGTGTTCCTCGGGTTCCCGTTCCTGCTCGGCGCGGTGGTGGTGCTGACGTCGGTCGGCACCCGGTCCGCCGTCACCGTGGCGCTCGTGCTCGCGCTGTTCTCGTGGCCCACCATGGCCCGGCTCGTCCGGGGCTCGGTGCGTGCGGTGCGCGACGCGCCCTACGTCGAGGCGGCGCGGGCCATGGGCCTGCCGGACCGGCGGATCGTGGCCCGGTACGTGCTGCCGAACGCGCTCGGCCCCGTGCTGGCGGTCGCCACGACGATGGTGGGCGGCGTCATCGTCGCGGAGTCCACGCTGACGTTCCTGGGCCTCGGCCTGAACGCGCCGTCGATCTCGTGGGGCCTGCAGCTCTCCAGCGCGCAGTCCTACTTCCAGACCTCGCCGCACATGCTCGTGGCGCCCGGCGTCGTGCTCACCGTCACCGTGCTGGCGATGATCACCCTGGGTGACGTGCTGCGCGACGTCCTCGACCCCAGGGGTCGATCGTGAACCCGGCTCCTAGGGTGGCCCCATGACCAGCCACACCCCCGCTGACCAGCCCGCCGACGAGCCGACCCTCGACGCCGCCGCCGAGCACTTCGTGGAGCAGTTCGCCCTGACGTGGACCGCCTCGCACAGCCCGCGCATGGAGGGCCGGATCGTCGGCCTGCTGATGATCGTGGACCGGCCCTACCTGTCCTCGCAGCAGATCGCCCACCTGCTCAAGGCGAGCGCCGGGGCGGTCTCCACCGGGACCCGGCGGCTGGTCGAGACGGGGTTCGTCAAGCGGCACTCGGTACTCGGCGACCGGCAGCACTACTTCCGCGTCGAGGACGACATCTGGGGCAGCTTCCTGGCGGGCGAGCGGGCCTACCTCGGCCACCTGGGCCGGGTGATCGACGACGGCCTCGCGATCGCCGGCGACGCCGAGGGCCCGCACAAGCGGCTCGTCAACGCACGCAACTACATGGAGTGGCTCGCCGGCTACCACCGCAAGATGCTCGCCGACTGGGAGGCGTACCGCGACGCCCAGCCGGCCGACGGAACAGGAGAACCGTGACCGACGCCGCCCCCGCGCCTGCGCCCGTGCTCGCGCCCGTGCTCGCCGTCCGCGACCTGACGGTCACCTTCCGCGTCGACGACGGGCGCGCGCCCGACGTGCACGCCGTGCGAGGTGTCTCCTTCCACGTGCTGCCGGGTGAGGTACTCGCCGTCGTCGGCGAGTCCGGCTCCGGCAAGAGCGTGACCTCGCTCGCCCTGCTGGGCTTGCTCGGCCGGCACGCCACCGTGGGCGGCAGCGCGCTCCTGGGCTGCGAGGGCCAGGAGCCCACCGAGCTGATCGGCCTCGACCGGCGTGCCCTGCAGGACGTGCGCGGCCGGCGCGTCGCGATGGTCTTCCAGGACTCGTCGAACGCGCTCGACCCCGTGTTCACCATCGGGTTCCAGCTCGACGAGATGCTGCGGCGGCACGCGCCCGACCTGACCCGCGCGCAGCGCCGCGACCGTGCGGTCGAGCTGCTGCGCATGGTCGAGCTGCCCGACCCGGCCGGGCGCCTGCGGTTCTACCCGCACCAGCTCTCGGGCGGTCAGGCGCAACGGGTGATGATCGCGATGGCGCTGGCCTGCGACCCCGAGGTGCTGCTCGCCGACGAGCCCACCACCGCGCTCGACGTGACCGTCCAGCGCGAGGTGCTCGACGTGCTGCGCCGGCTGCGCGAGCGGGTGTCCACGTCGATCGTGCTGATCACGCACGACATGGGCGTCGTGGCCGACCTCGCCGACCGCGTGGTGGTCATGCGGCACGGCGAGGTGGTCGAGACGGCGCCCGTGCGCCGGCTCTTCGCCGCGCCGGAGGCGGCCTACACCCGCCAGCTCCTGGCGGCCGTGCCGCGTGTGGGGACCCCCGAACGGCCGAGCGGCGCCGTCGGGACGGACCGGCCCGCCCTCGCGTTCGAGGACCTGGTGGTCGAGTACCGCGACCGGCGCGGGCGGACCGTGCGCGCCGTCGACGGGGTCACGCTGGACGTTCGCCCCGGCGAGATCGTCGCCCTGGTCGGCGAGTCGGGGTCCGGGAAGTCGTCGATGGGCCGCTGCGCGCTGGGCCTGGCCCCCGTGTCCTCCGGCACGGTGAGCGTGGTCGGCACGCGCCTCGGCCAGGACCCGCCGCGGGCCGTGCGCGCCGCCCGGTCGCGGGTCGGCGTGGTGTTCCAGAACCCGGCCGCTTCCCTGAACCCGCGGTACTCGATCGGGGAGTCGGTCGCCGAGCCGCTGGCCGTGCACGCGGGACTGCGCGGTGCGGAGCTGGAACGGCGCACCGCGGAGCTGCTGGAGAGCGTCGAGCTGCCGGCGTCCTGGGTGTCGCGGTATCCGCACGAGCTGTCCGGCGGGCAGCTCCAGCGCGTGTCCATCGCACGCGCGATCTCGCTGGGCCCCGAGCTGCTCATCGCCGACGAGCCGACGTCGGCCCTCGACGTCTCCGTGCAGGCCACGGTGCTGGAGGTGTTCCGCGAGGTGCAGCAGTCGCTCGGGTTCGCCTGCCTGTTCATCAGCCACGACCTGGCGGTGGTGGACGAGCTCGCCGACCGCGTCGCCGTGCTGCACCAGGGCCGGCTGGTCGAGTCGGGGCCGCGGACGCGGGTGCTGGGGCAGCCGGAGCAGGACTACACCCGGCGGCTGCTCGCGGCGGCACCGGTCCCGGACCCGGTGGCGCAGGCGGACCGGCGGGCGCTGAGTGCGCGGTAGCCAGGTGCAGGTTCCTGCAACCGGCGCTCCGCGTGGCGGAGCATGCTCCGTTCATGATGAGACGAGGAGTTGTGAGCGCGCTGACGCTGCTGACGATGGTCTTCGCAGCGCCGGCGCGGGCCGTGGCCATCGAGTACAACGTGGCGATCGACCACTAGGTGTGATGTCCAGGGAGGTTGTTCCTGGATTCGGGCGACACGCGCTCGGGGTTAGGGGCTGAGGAAGGCCTCCGGTAGTGGAGTGGAGTTGTCGAG